>NZ_CP131935.1:4399895-5028452 GCF_030704305.1 Massilia sp. R2A-15
CCTGAAAATGCGCGCGCAACGCCGCGACCGCCGGCCGGCCGACGTTCGAAAAGAACCGTCGATCCGGGCTGCGACCGCCACCCTGGCATGCATGATCAATCCCGCTCTCTCTTTATCCGGACTATACCGTCGGCCCCGGAATCAAACCGGGTCTGCTGACCTTGTCGCCGAAGGATCGTCGACAAGCGCTCGCGGGCTAAACGCACTTGCGTGCGCCATTACCGCCGGTGGGGAATTGCGCCCCGCCCTGAGAACGTGCGCTGTCGTCACACCAGGTGCGGCGGCAGCGCGTGGTGATTCTAGCATGCTTCGAAGTATCTACTGTCGCCCCTGCGGAGGCAGGGGCCCATGCTGAAGAAGCGTCACTTCAGTATGGGTTCCTGCCTTCGCAGGAACGACAAACTAGAGCGGCAGGCTACAGCGCCAGGCGGGCGCGCGCGGCGTCGTATTCGGATTTCAGGCGCGCGACCATTTCGGCGACCGTCGGCACGTCGTCCATCATGCCCACGCCCTGCCCCGCGCCCCAGATGTCGCGCCACGCCTTGGCGCTGCCCGATCCGAAACTCATCTTGCTCTTGTCCGACTCCGGCAGCGCCTCCGGGTCGAGCCCCGCGTTGACGATCGACTTCTTCAGGTAATTGCCGTGCACGCCGGTGAACAGGTTGGTGTACACCACGTCGGCCGCCGCCGATTCGACGATCGCGTCGCGGTACGCATCGCTGACGTTCGATTCCTTCGTCGCCAGCCAACGCGAGCCGATGTAGGCGAAGTCGGCGCCCATCGCCTGCGCCGCGAGGATGGCGTCGCCGCTGGCGATCGCGCCGGACAGCGCCAGCGGACCCTTGAAGAACTTGCGCACTTCGCCCACCAGGGCGAACGGCGATAGCGCGCCGGCATGGCCGCCCGCACCCGCCGCCACCAGGATCAGGCCATCGACGCCAGCCTCCAGCGCCTTCTTGGCGTGGCGGATCGAGATCACGTCGTGCAGCACGATGCCGCCGTAGCTGTGGATTGCGTCGAGCATCTCCTTCGGCGGCGCGCGCAGCGACGAGATGATGATCGGGACCTGGTGCTTCACGCAGATTTCAACGTCGTGCGCGAGCCGGTCGTTGGACTGGTGGACGATCTGGTTGACCGCGATCGGACCGACCTTGGCGCCCGGGTTGGCCGCCTGGTACGCCGCCAGTTCGGCCTGCAGGTCGGTCAGCCAGGTGTCGAGCAGGTCGGCGGGGCGCGCGTTCAGCGCCGGGAACGCGCCGACGATACCGGCCTTGCACTGGGCCGCCACCAGCGCCGGGCCGCTGGCGATGAACATCGGCGAGCCGATAACGGGAAGGGACAGGTTTTGCAGTGCGACGGGCAGCGCCATGGCGAACTCTCGAAACAGGGTTGATCGGGTCGGATCATTATGAACCAAAAAAGAACGATCGTGCGGGAATTAACCGGCGTTGACCAGCACTATCCCGTCGCGTCGCGCGGCGCCGGCCTTCACCAGCGCGGCGGCCGTCCACTCGGCCAGCTCGCCGGCAGGGCGATGCAGGAAGCGCGTGCGCGCGCCTTCCAGCACAGGGATCGTCGCGAACATTGCCGCCACATCGGCCATCGGGATGCGCTGGCGCTCCAGCAGCAGGAACTTGAGCAGCACCTTGACCGCGTTTTCGGCGTTGCGCTTCGGGTCGGCCTCGAGGTAGTCGAGCCGCGCGTTGGCGCGCGACAGCGCGGCGCCGGCGTCGCCGAACGGCGCGCCGTGGCCGGGGATCACGAGGCGCACCTCGAGCCCGCCGATCAGCGCCAGCGTGGCGCGCGCTTCGGCGAAGCCGGATTCGCCATCGAGTTCCGGGAAGATCACGCCGAAGCCGTTCTCCCACAGCGCGTCGGCCGAGATCAGGATGCCTTCATCGGCGCAGTAAAAAATCAGCGAGCGCGGATCGTGGCCAGGCGCCGCCAGCGCACGCCAGCGCAGGTCGCCCAGTATCAGCTCGTCGCCAGGCGCGATGGTGCGCTCGAATCCGAAGCGCGCGCACTGCTGGCCGGTGGCCTTGTAGCTGAGCGTATCCTCGTCCCAGGCGCGCACGGCGTCCGCCTCGGCGTGCGGGATGGCGGTGGCGCAGCCGTAATGTTCCTGCAGCGCCGCGTTGCCGCCGCAATGATCCGAATGCATGTGGGTGTTGACCAGCAGGTCGAGTTTGCGCTCTCCCAGCGCATGGCGCACCAGCGCCAGCGTCTGCGGCGCGTGCGTGACGTAGCCGCTGTCGACCAGCGCGGTCTCGTCGCGGCCGATGAAGAGGATGTTGTTGGCGGAGAGCCAGCCGCGCTCGAAGATGCGCATCGAGGGCGGCAGCTTGCTCATTTCTTCATCTGGAAAGCTAGCGAGATCTTCGCGAATTCCACCAGCAGCGCGCGCGAGCCGCCGTTGAAGGTGGTGAACGAATTGCCGGTCCTGACGACCATCCGCGGCGGGAACAGCCAGCTCAGATACGGGATGCCGATCATCTTCGCGCCGCGCACGTCGCGCCACGCCACCTGCTTGTCCATCACCCAGCTCTGGCGGATGCCTTCAGCGTCGATGGTGGTGCGCGAGCGCAGGAACCAGTAATAACTAAGCAGCAGCAGCGAGGTCGCGCCGACCAGCAGCACCTTCGCGCCGAAGCCGTAGCCGAACAGCGGGAAGCGCAGCGCGATGCTGGCGCCGTAACCGAGCAGCACCAGCGTGATGAAGGTCGCGACAATCTTGAAGCCGCCGCCGTAGGCCGGGCCGGTGACCGCGGCGGCCGGTTGATAGAACTGCATCTAGCGGAACTCCATGTCGGCTTCGCGGCGCCGGATTTCGGCCCACACCGCGCGTTTGTAATCGTCGCCGGCGCCGCCCCACTTCACGATCTCGTCGATCGTGCGCAGGCAGCCGCGGCACAGGCCCGTGTCGGGCGCCATCTCGCACAGGCTGATGCAGGGCGATGGCACCGGGGTTTGCTGTTCTGGCAATTCTGAATTCATGGCCGCCAGATTAGCGCATTCAATCGAATCGCGCTTGACCTGAAATCTTTCAGGGGTACAATACCATCCATGCAGATGGTGGATGGATGCCACGAGGATGATATGGGGACAATGGACGACTTCAAACCGAAAAATGATTCGGAAAAAATTACGATCAATCTCGGCCTGATCGATTTGGGTCAAATCGACTTGCTGGTGAACGAGGGCTTTTATTCGAACCGGACGGACCTGATCCGCACGGCGATTCGAAACCAGCTCAACACCCATGCCGATGTGGTGAGGCAGACCGTTGCGCGCAAAAGCCTGGTGCTCGGCATGCATCACTACACCAAAGCGGACCTGGAAACCGCGCTCGCCGCGGGCGAAAAGCTGCACATCCAGGTGCTCGGCATGGCAAGTATCGCCAGCGACGTGACGGCCGAACTGGCCGTGGCGACGATCGAATCGATCTATGTGCTTGGCTCCCTTCACGCCAGCAAGGCGGTGAAGGCGGCACTGGCCGGCCGCATTCTTTGATGCGACGACAATAAGGAACACTCATGAAACTGAACGACAAACTCTTTGCCGGCATGCGCCTGGCAACCCGCACCCTGCTTGCGCAGGGACCGGCCGTAGCGACGTCGGCGATTCAGAAGGTGTTGAAAGGCGGCGCCGCCAGGGCCGCGAACGAAGCCCCGCCGATGCGGGACATCAATCCGCCGCCGGCCGCCAGCCGCGCGGCGCCGCCCCCTCCCCCGCCTCAACCGCAGGCGCCGGACGTCGCCGCGATGATGCGCGAGCTGGTGCCGGAGATGATGGCGAACCTCGATAGCGCGGGCGGAGCGGCCTTCAAGATGCCCAATTTCGAGATGCCCTCGTTCGACCTGTCCGGCGCGATGGGCGCGCGGGCGCCGGCCGAAGCGCTGCCGGGCAGGTTCATCGACGGCAGCCATACCAACGCCGCCGGCACGCGCAGCTACAAGTTGTATGTCCCCGCTAGCTACACGAGCGAAAAGGCCGTGCCGCTGGTGGTGATGCTGCACGGCTGTACCCAGGATCCGGTCGATTTCGCCAGCGGCACGCAGATGAACCAGCTGGCCGAGGAGATGGGCTGCCTGGTGGTGTATCCGGCGCAGTCGCAGCAGGCCAATGCGCAGCGCTGCTGGAACTGGTTCTCCGCGGTGGACCAGAAGCGCGACCAGGGCGAGCCGTCTATCATCGCCGGAATCACGCGCGACGTGAAGGCCAGCCACCGGGTCGATGACAGCCAGGTGTATGTCGCGGGCCTGTCGGCCGGCGGCGCGATGGCGACCATCATGGGGACGCTGTATCCGGAACTGTATGCGGCGGTCGGCGTGCATTCGGGGCTGCCGTTCGCGTCGGCGCACGACCTGCCGTCGGCGCTGGCGGCGATGAAGGGCAAGTTCGGCAAGCCGCAGGCGCCGGGCACGGCAATTCCGATCATCGTGTTTCACGGCGACCGCGATACGACGGTGCATCCGGCGAATGGCGACGAGCTGATCGCGCGCGGCAGGCACAAGGCGGCGAAGGAGGTCGAAGTCGAGCCGGGGCGGGTGCCGGACGGGCATGCGTACACGCGCACGGTGCACAAGCATCCGGACGGGACGCCGCATGCGGAGCAGTGGCTGATTCACGGCGCCGGCCATGCGTGGTCGGGCGGCAGCGCGCGCGGCAGCTACACCGACGGCAAGGGGCCGGATGCGAGCCGCGAGATGATGCGCTTCTTCCAGACCAAGCGCTGATCCGCCTGTCGTTCCAGCGAAGGCTGGAACCTATGCTGAATATATTTGACGACGCAAGTTTTTCTGGCCTGCGAACTCAGTATGGGTTCCTGCCTTCGCAGGAACGACGGCCTTTATTTGCGGCTCTCGAAGTACCACTTCATGCCGAGAATGCTCATCGCCAGCAGCAAAGTGACGCCGTTCGCCAGCACGATCGGCCAGGCGCCCAGCGCCAGCCCGTAAAAGAACCACAGCGCGATGCCGATGATGAACGTCAGGTACATCCCCGTCGATATCCCCGGCGCGCCGCGCTGGCGCCACACCATCAGCACCTGCGGCACGAACGAGCAGGTGGTCAGTGTGGCAGCCGCAAAGCCGATGTAGTCGATATTAAAATTCATTCACTGTCCGGTAAATCGCGCCGCCCTCGTTCGAGTTCGGCGATATGTTGTTTGAGGCAGGCCGGGCACCAGCACGCGGCGGGCTGTCCCGGCACCGGCACCGCGGCCGGCAGCTGGGTGCACCAGCACGGGTGGCCGCCGCCATCGGCCATCGCGCAGCCGAACGGCGCGCCGCAACGCGCGCAGGTGCTCACGGCGGCGGCCCTTGCCGCATCGCGCGGCGCAGCAGGTCCATCTGGCCGCTGAAGCGGGTGCAGGCGACGCATACCCACAGGTGCAGGCGCACGCGGGTACGCTCGACCAGCGACAGGTCGCGGTCGAGCCCTTCCGACACCAGCCGGTGCACTTCGCGGCAGGTCGGCTTCCAGCCTGTTCGTTGTTCTTCCATTGTCTTTCCGTTCACGTCGCGCTGCCGAACCAGTTCAGGTCCAGGCATTCGCGCAGGCGCAACCTCGCACGGTACAGGATCACCCATACATTAGACGCGCTGACCGACAATTCCTTACAAATTTCGTCGGTGTCGAATTCGAGCCACTCGCGCATCATGAACACGCGCGCGGCCTGCGCCGGCAGCTTGTCGAGGCACACCTCGAGCACGCGGAAGAAATCCTTCTGCTCCAGCGTTCCGTCCGGGTCGCCCCAGTCGCGCGGCATCTCGCGGGTGTGGCCGTCGGCGGCGAACAGCGCATCGACCAGCTCCTCGCCCGCGTCGTCGACGTCGAACTGGCGCTCGCGCCCGCCCTGGCGCAGCGCGTCGATGATCTTGAACTTCAAAATGCCCGTCACATAGGTGCGCAGCGACGACTGGCCGCGAAAGCTGTCGGGCTTTTCCAGCACCGCGATCAGCGCGTCCTGCACCGCGTCCTCGGCCTGGGCGTCGTTACGAAGCTGCAACTGTGCAAACCTCACAAGCTGGGGCCGCAGCGCTTCGAGCTGTGCGTGGAGTGTGCGGGTGGCGCTCATATCCGGCTTACATTAGCGGATCGGGAATTAAAATACAACAAGATCACCATATAATGGCCCCAGACACGGCTCGCTTGCCTGTAAAATCTCGTCAAATTAAATTTGGACCTGCCATGACCGCTGCCCTTCCCCCTCTCACCACCGAACAGCAAAACGACCTGGCTGCGGTTTCGCCGCAGATCAAGGCGCAAATCCTGGCCGAGGCCCTGCCGTACATCCGTAATTTCCACGGCAAGACCATCGTCATCAAATACGGCGGCAACGCCATGACCGACGAGCGCCTGAAGCACGGCTTCGCGCGCGACGTGATCCTGCTGAAACTGGTGGGCATGAATCCGGTCGTGGTGCACGGCGGCGGCCCGCAGATCGACAACGCGCTGAAAAAAATCGGCAAGCAGGGCACCTTCGTGCAGGGCATGCGCATCACCGACGAAGAGACCATGGAAGTGGTCGAGTGGGTGCTGGGCGGCGAAGTCCAGCAGGACATCGTCATGCTGATCAATCACTACGGCGGCCAGGCTGTCGGCCTGACCGGCAAGGACGGCGGCTTGATCCGCGCGCGCCGCATGTCGATGCCGGACCGCGAGAAGCCGGGCGAATTCCTCGACATCGGCTTCGTCGGCGAGATCGACGCGATCAACCCGGCCGTGGTCAAGGCGCTGCAGGACGACGCCTTCATTCCGATCATTTCGCCGATCGGCTTCGGCCAGGATGGCCAGGCGTACAACATCAACGCCGACGTCGTCGCGGGCAAGATCGCGGAAATCCTGAAAGCCGAAAAGCTGATCATGATGACCAACATCGCCGGCGTGCAGGACAAGAAGGGCAATCTGGTGACCGACCTGTCGGCGCGCGAGATCGACGAGATGTTCGCCGACGGCACCATCTCCGGCGGCATGCTGCCTAAAATTTCATCGGCGCTGGACGCAGCCAAGTCGGGCGTGAACACGGTTCACATCATCGACGGCCGCATCGAGCACTCATTGCTGCTGGAAGTCTTGACCGAACAGGCTTTTGGCACTATGATCCGGTCGCACTAAACATTTTGGCGGGGTCTCCCGCCATTATTTTCAGCCCTTGTAGCTCAGTGGTAGAGCACTCCCTTGGTAAGGGAGAGGCCACGTGTTCAATCCACGTCAAGGGCACCACTTCCCGCAGCACCCTCCCCTTTCAGTAAATTCGCTCGACGTTGATGCCGCGCGCGCGCAGCAGTTCCGGCACGCTCCGTTTGCCGATCAGGTGCAGCACGCCGATCGCCGCCACCGCCTTGTCTTCCTTCGCCAGCAGCTGCGCCAGCTTGTCGGCGAGCGCACCGTTGCGGCCATCGAGCAGGACTTCGCGGATGAAGCGGCCGGCCATCGTATTGTCGTTCTCGACACGGCGCGCCATCGCATCGAGCGCGGGCTGGTCGGCATGGCTCCAGGCCTCGGCGATCTGGCGCGCTTCGGCGGCGTGCTTGCCCGATTCGATCAGCGCCACGGTATCGGCCAGAAAGCCCCACTGCTCCTTCTCGGACAAGTTGTCGAACAGCGCCATCTGCGAATCCACCGACTCCAGCGAGACCACTTTCGCCTTGCCGGCGCGCGCCATTTTGGCCAGCTCGCTGTCGACCGCGAGATCGGCCCGATAGCCAAGCCTGGCGAATTCGTGCATCTCCAGGATGGTCGCGATCACCCACGGCTTGAGCGGCGCGAGGGACGCCGGATCGATGCCATCCTTCTTGAGCAGCGCCTGCAGGCGCCTCGCCAGCGCGGGCGGCGTCAAGCTGCCGGCGCGCGCCATGCCATGTTTCTGCATCGCGCTTGCGACCGCGGCAGGATCGAGCGCGGGATCGACTTCCAGCGCCAGCGTTCCCGACTCGGCGACCGCGTTGGCGATGCGCGGTTCGAGCGGATAAAACCCGGGCTGGCCGGCGTGCATGGTCCCGAACAGGAACATCGAATGGGTGCCGTCACTGACCTTGAACAGCGCGCCGCGGTCGGCCGCCGAAGCGGCCAGGCAGAACAGACTGAGGAAGACCACTATAATCTGGCGACGCATTGTTTTTCTCCGATCGATTTACTGAAGCTGCCCGTGCCGAATCTTAACCCGTCCCCCCTCGTGTGGCTGTTCGACCTCGACAACACGCTGCATGACGCATCGCACGCGATCTTCCCGATGATCAGCGCGAACATGAATACCTACATCGCGCGGGTGCTGGGCGACGGCGACACGCCGGCGACGCCTGAACAGGTCAACGCCGCGCGGCTGGGCTACTGGAAGCGCTACGGCGCCACGCTGCTCGGCATGATCCGCCACCACCAGGTCAGCGCGGCGGACTTCCTGCGCGAGACGCACGACCTGGCCGGCCTGCGCGAGATGATCCGCGCCGAACGGGGCCTGGAGCGCATGCTGCGCGCGCTCCCGGGCCGCAAGATCCTGCTCACCAACGCGCCGCAGCGCTACTCGCGCGACGTAATGCGCCATCTCGGCCTGCACCGCCAGTTCTCGCACCACGTGGCGATCGAGGACATGCACGTGCACGGCCAGCTGCGTCCCAAGCCGTCGAAGCTGATGCTGCGCCGCCTGCTGCGCCGGCATGGGGTGGCCGCGCACCGCTGCGTGCTGGTCGAAGACACGCTGGCCAACCTGCGCACCGCGCGCCAGCTCGGCGTGCGCACGGTCTGGATCACCCAGTACCTGCGCATGAGCGACCCGATCGGCACGGCGCCGCTGCCGCGGATGCTAAAACGCCCCGCTTACGTCGATGTCAAAGTAAAATCTGTCCGTCAGCTGCCCGCCCGCCTGCACCGGCTGCGCTGAACCGCGTCCCCAACCAACCTTCATCGAGAACACATGGCAAGCACCAAGCCGGGCCAGCGCAAACTGCAAATCCTCCAGGCCCTGGCCGGAATGCTCGAACAGCCGAAAGGCGAAAAGATCACCACGGCGGCGCTGGCGGCGCGGCTGGACGTGTCGGAAGCGGCGCTGTACCGCCACTTCGCCAGCAAGGCGCAGATGTTCGAAGGGCTGATCGAATTCATCGAGTCGAGCGTGTTCGGCCTGATCAACCAGATCGCCGAACGCGAGGAAAGCGGCGTCGGCCAGGCCCACGCGATTTTGCAGATGCTGCTCGGTTTCGGCGCCAGCAATCCCGGCATGACGCGGGTGCTGATCGGCGATGCGCTGGTGGGCGAGGACGAGCGCCTGCAGCTGCGCATGAACCAGTTTTACGACAAGGTGGAACTGGCGTGCAAACAGTCGCTGCGCCTGGCGGTCACGCAAGGGCATGGCGCCGAGGCCGACGTAGCCGCGCGCGCCGGCCTGCTGGTCAGCTACGTGGTCGGACGCTGGCACCGTTTCGCCAAGAGCGGCTTCAAACAAAATCCGACCGAGGGCACGGCCCTGCAAATCTCGCTGCTGCTGGCCGCGTAACTCCTGTCGTTCCAGGGCTCGGCGCCCCCCTTGGCTGGAACCTATACTGAGCTTGAAATACCCGTGTCTTCAAACTCAACATGGGTTCCTGCCTTCGCAGGAACGACGTAATTTTGATGTATCGCCATGAATTTCGATCACTGTTTCGCCCTGCTTGACGACGCCAGCGCCGCTGATCCGGCCGCGGCGCGCTCGCGCCTGTACACCGGCCTTACCGAGACCCTCGAATGCAGCGACGCGGCGGCCTGGCCGCAGCTGCTCGCGCAGATGCAGGAAGCGCTGGCGCGCGGCCTGTACGCGGTGCCGCTGCTGACGTATGAACTGGGCGGCCACCTGCTGGGCATCGATGCCCACGCCGTGCCCGGCGCGCTGGCGCGCGTGCTGCTGTTCCAGCACTGCGAGCACCTGTCGGCGCCGCAGGTGCAGGAATGGCTGAAGGAGCGTGCCGGCGAAGGCCCGGCCGGCATCGCCGGCGTGCGCGCGAACGTGGACGAGGAAGCGTTCACCGCCGCGCTGGCCCGCATCCATGCGCTGATCGCCGCCGGCGACACCTACCAGGTCAACTACACCTATCGCCTGCGCTTCGACGCGTTCGGCACTGTCCACGCGCTGTACGCCCGCCTGCGCGCGCGCCAGCCGGTGCCGTACGGCGCGCTGGTGGCGCTGCCCGACGGCGGCGCACTGCTATCGCTGTCGCCCGAGCTGTTCATCCGCCACGCCGGCGGGGAGCTGCTCGCGCGGCCGATGAAAGGCACGGCGCCGGCTTCGCCCGATGACGCGGAGAACGCGCGCCGCGCCGCCGCGCTGGCCGCCGACACCAAGAACCGCGCCGAGAACCTGATGATCGTCGACCTGCTGCGCAACGACCTGGGAAGGGTCGCGCAGACCGGCAGCGTGGAAGTGTCGGCTCTGTTCGAGGTGCAGCGCTACAGCAGCGTGCTGCAGATGACGTCCACGGTGAAGGCGCAGCTGCGCGGCGACGCCACGCTGGCCGATATCTTCATGGCGCTCTACCCTTGCGGTTCGATTACCGGCGCGCCCAAGCGGCGCACGATGGAGATCATCCACGAGATCGAACCGGCGCCGCGCGGCATCTATACCGGCGCGATCGGCTGGTTCGATCCGCCGCAGGCCGGGCGCGACATCGGCGCCTTCTGCCTGTCTGTGCCGATCCGCACCCTGACCCTGCAGCCGCAGGCCCGCGGCGTGCGCGCGGGCGAGATGGGCGTGGGCGCGGGCATCGTGTACGACAGCGATCCGGTCGAGGAATATGCCGAATGCCAGCTGAAGGCGCGCTTCCTGACCGGCCTGTCCAACGAGTTCGAGCTGTTCGAGACGATGCGTGCCGACCACGAAACCGGGGTACGCCATCAGGGGCGGCACTTGGCGCGCATGTCCGCGTCGGCACGCTACTTCGGCTTTCCATTCGATGCGCAGGCCGCCACCGCGGCCCTGAACCAGGCCTGCGCCGGATTCGAGCCTGGCGTGCGCTACCGCTTGCGGCTCGCTCTCGGCCAGTCCGGGGAGTTCAGGGTCCAGTCGGCGCCGCTGGCCGCGCTGGCCGAGCCGGTCGGCCTGCTGGTGGCCGGCGACGCGGTCCGCTCCGACGACCTGTTCGCGCGCCACAAGACCAGCATCCGCTCGCGCTACGACGCGGCGTGGCGCGAAGCGGAAACGCAGGGAGGCTTCGATACGCTGTTTTTCAACGAGCGCGGAGAACTCGCCGAAGGCGGCCGCTGCAACGTGTTCGTGCGCGTGAACGGGCGCTGGCTGACGCCGCCGCTGTCGTGCGGCGTGCTGCCGGGCGTGATGCGCGCGGTGTTGCTGGACGCGCCGGCGTGGAAGGCCAGCGAAGGCGTCATCACGCGCACCATGCTGGAACACGCCGACGACATCATAGTGTGCAACGCATTGCGCGGGCCGCTGCGCGCTTTTCTGCTAGTTTGAAAATGGGGTCAGGTCCGCAGGACCAGACCCCAATGCTGGAGGCTGCCGCAAATCCGGGGTCTGGTCCTGCGGACCTGACCCCATCTTACCCGGCCCGGAAAAACCTCCGTCGCCGCATCAGGACCCGAGCGCGGACTCGATCTTGCTGACCAGCTGCTTGTCTTCCGGCGTGACCTTGCTCGGGAAGTATTCGATGACGTTGCCCTTGCGGTCGATCAGGTACTTGGTGAAGTTCCACTTCGGCTCTTTGCCGGTTGCCTTGATCAGGCTGGTGTGCAGCGGATTGGCGTTGGCGCCGGCCACCGACGACTTGGCGAACATCGGGAACTTCACGCCATAGGTGTTGTAGCAGAAGTCCGCGATTTCCTTCGCGCTGCCCGGTTCCTGCTGGCCGAAATCGTTCGACGGGAAGCCCAGCACCACCAGCCCCTGCTTGTTGTATTTGGCGTACAGCTTCTCCAGGCCTTCGTACTGCTTGGTGTAGCCGCAGTAGCTGGCGGTGTTCACCACCAGCACCACCTTGCCGGAGTACTGGCACAGGTCCTGCGGCGCCTCGTCCTGCAGGCGGTTGAAGGTCTGGTGCAGGATGGCCGGGCAGCTTGCCGCGGCCGGCGCGGCGGCAGGCGCCTGCGCGAAGGCGACGGCGGGCGCGCCCGCCAGCATGACGGCGGCGAGGGACAGCGCGGCGATGGCTGGGGTCTTGAACATGTTCTTTTCCATACGGTCTGGGTTGGCGGGAGTTCATTCTATGTCAATTCCGCCAGAACGCCACGTCCTGGGAAACTTCCTCGCAGGATTTCACGCGACGGCGACAGGTCCGCGACGCCTCTTTGCGCGTTGACATAATGCACCCCGGCAATCATTTGATATGATGGCACTTTCCTCCCAGCAATCCGAATTCATGTCGATTGTTCCCCTTACCACCGCCGTCAACAAGCACCTCCTGCGCAGGCTGCTGCAGCTGGCGCAAGCCCGGCGCATCACCGCCACCCAGGATATCGTCGACATCCACGGCGCCCTCGTGGTGGCGAATGGGACGCATCTCGAGGCCGACCATTTCGACGCGCTGGCGGGCCGCAAGCTGAAGAAGACCATCGAATCGTCGCTGCGGGTCGAGCATCCCGTCGACACGCCACTGATCGTGGACACGGCCAGGCGCATCATCGACACCAGCGTGCCGGTCCGGCGCATCCTGCGCGCAGCCGGCGCATCGTCCCCACTGGAGCTGCTCGCGGCGATGACGTTCAACGAGCCGATGCGCCTGCTGCTGACCCTGGTGCACAACGAGGGTCCGCACGCGCTCGAGCACGCCGTCAGCGTCAGCCTGCTGTCGCTGGGCATGGCCGCCACGTTGCGCCTGCCGGCGGAGGAGCAGTTCGCCGCCGGCCTGGCCGGACTGCTGCACGACATCGGCGAACTGTACATCGCGCCGGCCTGGCTGGAACCGGGCAAGCGGCTGGCGCCGCACGAGTGGGCCCAATTGGTGATCCACCCGCGCCTGGGGCAGATGCTGGTAGCCGAGCTGGCCGACTATCCGCCGTCGGTCGCGCGCGCGATCGCCGAACACCACGAGCGCTGCGACGGCACCGGCTATCCGCGCCAGGCGCCGGGCAAGCACATCAGCGCGCCGGGACAGGCGGTGCTGGTGGCCGAGATGATCGCCGGCGTGCTGGGCAAGGACCACCCGCTCGAACGCGCCGAACTGGCGCTCAAGATCGTGCCGGGCGAACACGCGCGCGACCTGGTGTCGGCCATTTCCGGGGCGCTGCGCCAGGAAGCGCGCCAGGCGCCGGCCGCGCACGAGGAAATGAGTGGCACGGAAGAGCCGCAGCGGCTGCACCGGCGCATCGCCGCCGCGCTCGACTTGGGCGACCAATTGCTCGGCGGTCCGGGCGCCAAGTCGCCGCATTCGACGGAGATGCTGGGCCAGATGCTGGTGCGCATCGAGACGATCCAGCGCGCTTTCATCAGCACCGGGCTGAGCCATGACATCGGCCTGGTCGACGACGGCGTGCTGCTGTTCGAAAAATCGGTGGCCACCCGCGAGATCCAGTGGCGCCTGCGCGACATCGCGCGCGACCTGGCGCTGCACTCGGCCGGCTCGCCCGACGAGAAGGCGCTGTTCGCCGGCCTGATCGCCCTGCTCGACGACGACTCGGACGGCCCGCTGGCGCACGAGGCGAAGAACGCGCCGGCGCCGAAACTGGCGGCACGTTTGCCGGCATCATTTGCGGGCAGTCTCGCCTACGCCAGCTGACCTGTCGGGGTCTGGTCCTGCGGACCTGACCCCATTTTAAGAAAACCCGCGAATTTCAAACGTTCGCCACTCGCCCCAAAATGGGGTCAGGTCCGCAGGACCAGACCCCCTCTCGCGCTTGCGTCGCCTATTCGACCTTCAGCTTGGACAGCGCCGGATCGGCCTTCGGAAACGACAGGTTCAGATCCTGCAGCACTTCGAGCAGCAAGGTCGAGATCAGCAGGTTGCGGTGGGTTTTCGAATTGGCCGGAATCACGTACCACGGCGCGTGGTCGGCGTCGGTGGCGGCGATGGCGCGCTGGTAGGCGTGCTGATAGTCATCCCACTTCTTGCGCTGGACCAGGTCGTTCGGATCGAATTTCCACTGTTTGTCCGGATCGTCCAGCCGCTCCTGCAGGCGCTGGCGCTGTTCTTCCTTCGAGATGTGCAGGAATACCTTGACGATCAGGGTGCCGGACTCGGCCAGCATGCGCTCGAAGTCGAGAATCTGCTGGTAGCGGCGCTTGCATTCCTTCTCGTCGATGATGCCCTGCACCACCGTGATCAGCACGTCTTCGTAATGGCTGCGGTTGAAGATGGTGATCTCGCCCCAGCCCGGCACGTAGGGATGGATGCGCCACAGGAAATCGTGCGCCAGCTCGGCGTCGGTGGGCGCCTTGAAGCCGACCGCGTTCAGGCCCATCGGATTGATGCGGCTGAACAGCGCGCGGATGGTGCCGTCCTTGCCGGCCGTGTCCATGCCCTGCAGCACCAGCAGCACCTTGTGCTTGCGCTGCGCATACAGCATCTCCTGCAGGACGGCGATCTGGTCGGTCTGCTGCTCGGTCAGTTCGCGCTCGTCCTGCTTGATCTCGCTCTTCGAATCGCCGTTGTCGCCGCTGCGCAGGGGCTTGTCGTCGGCATCCTCCTCGCGGACCTTGAAGTTCTTGCCGGCGCGCAGGCGTTCGCGTGCTTTCATGATGGCTCCGATGTATCGCTCAGTTTGAGGTGCTCGATTTTCATGCAGTGGTTCATCACCACGTCGAGGCCGGCCGCCCCGGCTAGGTCGGCGGCTTCGTGATTCTCGATGCCGAGCTGCATCCACAGGCAGCCGGCGCCGACCGCAATCGCGTCGCGGGCAATGGGGAGAATATCTTCGGATTTGCGGAAGCAGTCGACCACGTCGATGCGCACGCCGGCCGCGGCGGCTTCGGGCAGGCTGGCGTACACCGTCTCGCCCAGGATTTGCTGGCCGGCGTACGATGGATTGACCGGTACGATGCGGTAGTCGTGGCGTTGTAAGTAAGTGGCCACTCCCAGGCTGGCGCGCTCGGGATTTGGCGACAGGCCGACCACGGCGATGGTGCGGGCTTGCTCCAGGATTTGCGGGATAGACCTCATGACGATGTTTTACGCGACAGTTGTGAAGGCTTTAGCGTAGCAGTTCGTCAAGAATGGCGGCGCGGGCCACGCAGGAAAATGGGGGCAGGTCCGCAGGCGCGACGGGGACGCCGAGTCCCCGGTTTGCCGCCGCCGCGTGAGGTACCCGGGGTCTGGTCCCGCGGACCTGACCCCATTCTGGGCGCTCAGTTGAGCTTCTTGCCCGGCATGTTGCGCCCGTTCTGGATCAGGACCAGCTGCGGCGAGCCATCGTCGGCCTTGTTGAACCGCACTTGGGCATCGACCTCGCGGACGAAAAACTCCGTGTCGCTCTTGGCGAACAATTCCATCACCGGCTGTCCCTGCGCCTGTCCGTACAGCCGGTCGCCATCGCGGGTGATGTCGATAATCATCTTTGGCGAGACCTGGTAGCGGCCAATGTAGCCGTCCAGCACCGCCGGCGCCACCTTGATGACCTGAGAATCCGCTCGAACCGGGCTGCCGAGCGCCGCAGCGGTGGCGCGCAGCGATTTCGCATGCTGTGGATCGCTGGCTGCGGCGGCGAGCTTTTCCAAAGCCATTTTTTGCGCCACTGCAAGCGCGTCGGACGCCGCCACCTTGACGTCCGGCGCCACGCCGGTGTGCTCCCAGCTGGTCTTGGTGATCGGATTGATGGCCCGGCCGTTCGGAATGAAGGCGCTGAAATACGGCGTCAGCTGATGCCCGCGCCCGGGGTTGGCGCCGCCGCCGGTGGTTTCGCCGACCAGGGTGGCGCGTTGCAGTACCTTGAGGTTATTGCTGAACTCCTCGCCGCCGGAGAAAGTCTTCGAGCTGGTCAGCACATACACCGGCTTCTGCTGCCCGAACTTCTTCCCCGGAACGTCGGCGCGGGTCCAGAATTCCTCGGTACGGTTGCCTTCCCTCCAGTGCAGGTCGTTGAGATGGGTTCGCTGATCGAACAGGTAGCTGGTGAGAAAGGCGACGCCGGCCGGGTCGCCGCCACCGTTGCGGCGCAGGTCGACGATCAGGGCGTCGCAATCGGCCAGCTGCGTCATGGCGGCGGTGAGCGCCTGTTCCGCGTGCTTGACGGGCACGAAACCGCGCACTTCGAGGTAGCCGATATTGCCAGGCAGTTTTTCAATGCCGCCCAGCCCGTAGTTCAACTCCTTCATGCGCGCGAGCATGCGTGCCTCGTCCGGCGCCGGGCCGGTCTTGTCGCGGGCTGGCTCGGGCGCCATCGGCGTGTCGCTGGCGCGTACGCCCAGGTGGAGATCGTTACCGGCGGCGCGCACGTCCGCGGTCAGCGCCTCGGCGAAGTCCTGCCGCCGCACCAGGCCGTCATAGGCGCCGCGCTTCTGCTTGTCGCGCAGCGCCACTTCGATCTTTGCGGCGACGTCAGGGAAGACATAATAGTCGTTCAGATGCCGCACCAGGGCGTCGATGACTTGGGCGCGCGCGGCGGCGTCCAGCGTTGGCGCCTGGGCGACGGTGTCGACGCGCGGGGTGTCTTGGGCGAAAGCGGCCGGCGCCAACAGCAGCGTCGCGACGCAGATTGCGGAAAGTCTGAACACGGTCGTCTCCTTCGAACGGGATGGGAATGAAGCGACTATAGATGAGTCTGTTCAGTAAATATTAAAAATGCGACAAGCTGTATGTTTGGCAGGATTAACGGTAAAAATGCGCGGCCCAATGGCGGCGTCGGCCAAAACGTGAAAAGATAGCGGCCTCACCAGGAGCCGTTACCCATGACTTTGACTTCCCACCTTTCCCGCGCGCTGTTCGGCGCCCTGCTGCTGCCTGCCCTCGCTTTCGCCGCACCGACCCTCGACGAGGTCGAGCAGCACATCGTGTCGGTCGCCCAATGGGGCGGCACGCCGGCAGATCCGGCGCTGGCGCGCAAGCAGGAGATCACCCACATCACGCTGCATCACCAGGGCGAGCCTTTCCCGCAGGGGAAGGATCCGGTCGCCTACCTGCGCAACCTGCAGACCTGGTCGCGCAGCACCAAGCACTGGCTGGACATTCCGTATCACTACATCATCGACCTGGACGGCAAGATCTACGAAGGACGCAAGCTGGAATATGCGGGCGATACCAACACGGAATACGACCCGAAGGGCCACGCGCTGATCGAGGTGGTGGGCAATTTCGAGGACGTGCAGCCAAACCAGAAGCAGCTCGACGCCGTGGTCGACCTGATGGCGCTGCTGGCGAAGAAGTATCACGTGTCGATCGACCAGATCGCCGGCCACAAGGATTACTCGGCGCAGACGGTGTGCCCGGGCGAGCACTTGTATGCTTACCTGCAGGACGGTTATTTCCGCCAGAAGGTGGCGCTGCGCCTGGCCCAGAGCCGCTGAACGATCATCTTGCGCGCGGCACCGCTCCCTTGTCGTTCGGTCAAAAACGGTAAAAGTCGCCTGTCGCTCTTGGAGTTCATCGGCGTGCGAATGTGTGACGTTCATTTAGTGACGAGCGTCAATTTTTAGAGTAGTGTGCCGGTATCGATATTGGGAGCGATCTCCACCTCGGTCAACCAATTTAACGCGTGAAAAATATGAAAACAATCGCAATTTTCAACAATAAAGGCGGCGTAGGTAAAACCACCTTCTGCGCCAACATCGCCACACACTTCGCGATGACACATAAGAAGCGGGTATTGGTCCTGGACCTTGATCCCCAGGCGAACATCACTCACTATATGTTAGGCGCCGAAATGGCAGGAAGCGTCGTTGCGCCTTACTATGACCGAACGATCCCAAAAGTTCACAATAGTATTGTGGATGCCTTCGACCGATACGAACTAGGGGAAAGCGTAATCAATACGGACATCAAAGAAATATATTGCGAAAGATTCGAGACTTCGTTGATTGCGGGAAATCCTTTTTTGGCAAGTTTTGAGGATATTCTCAGCAAGAAGTGGAACGAACTTTCCGATCCGGATATGGTTGGAGGGATACGCATATCAAACTGGATTCATACGCTGCTACAGAGCAAAAGCGAAGATTATGACTACGCCTTTATCGATCTAAGCCCGAGCATCGGCGCATTAAATCGAACCGCGTTACTGGCGGCGGATTATTTCATCGCCCCAATGAGTTGTGATATCTTTAGTTTAGTCGCAATAAAAAACATAAAAATTTGGTTTGACAAGTGGGTTTCGTATTACAACGAGAAATATAAGATATTTGCCAAAGAAAAAGGACACATCCTCGCTCAGATTCCGGGCGAAATCAAGGCTGGTGTAAATATTGATCAGGGCTTCCTAGGCTACACGCTCCAGTCCTATATATCGCGAAAAGATGCTGCTGGAAATGTTCGCACAACTGATTCTTACCAGCGAATTATCGACAATTTTGAACCGGAAATCGAACGGCATTTGAGTCCATTTAAAATGCCATCGGTTACAAAGAACGCGGATTTGAATCTAGGCGAAATTCCGCATATGTTCGGTATTTTGGCCCTTTCACAATATGTCGCTGCACCGATCACTAATCTCAACGCGAGCGATGGCATGGCCGGTTCCCAGTATGCGCAAGCTAAGAACTACGTATTGGCGTTCAACGTTATTACCGAAAAAATAATGAAGAACCTCGGGGAGCCGTTGAATGTGGCCTGAATCACTAGTGCGGGAACTTATCGAGAAACGTTGTGTGATTCGAGTTGGATCGGGAATGTCGTGCCAAGCAACCGATCAAGATGGAAACCGCCCTCCTTCGTGGCCCGCCCTGCTTGAATCCCTCCGGACAACAACGCTTCACGATGATGCTTCACTTCAGCTGACTGCCGAATTCATTGCCGATAAAAGATACCTGGACGCAGCCGAAATCATTCGCCTAAAAGGACGCTCAGCAGATTTTAACGCCAAGATAAAGAGCACATTTATCCAGAGAGACTACCAAGTCTCAGACGCCCATAAGCTTCTCGTTTCCATCGCTCCGAAGATCTTGGTGACGACGAATTATGACACCATAATTGAAGGCGCATTAATCAGCGAGTCCGGCCACAATTCCTTCACTCAATATGAGCACACTCGAGAAGGTTTGCTTGACGCTTTACGATCACCGACGCCCATACTAATAAAAATGCATGGCTGCGCGAAGCATCCGACTGAGATCGTCTTGTGTAGGTCCGATTACTTTAAACTTAGAAAAAAATATGGCAGTTTCTTCGAGCTAATATCCGCAGTGTACAAATTGAATACTGTTCTCTTTATCGGCTGCGGAATCGAAGATCCGGACATAAATCTTATTTTAGAAAACAATCAGGTTCAAGCAGATACTAACCATCCGAGTTACGCAATGGTCGGATCGATGTCATACGCGGCGAAAGTGAAAGATACGGTAAAGAGTCAATACAATATCGACTTAATAATTTACGAGCAAGCGCACGCCGACGACCACTCGAAATTTTCACAAAAACTAACAGAATTAGCGGATCAGGTAGAACTTGCAAGGAAGAAATTCGGGCTGCCTTCTTGAAACCACTATTGACCGAAACACCGATCAAACGCTCTTAACGAGATCGAGAACCTCTGGGTTCCGGCCGAACGCGCTTATACGTTCGGACGGCAACCCCGCCCGGTCGCCGCTGTCCATCACGTATTGCGAAATCATCTCGGGCGAAGCGATCGTTCGCCCGTTTCCAGAGTAAGAGTAGTTCGTTCCCTTGCGCTCGAGTGGGATATGCTCTAGAAAACGATATTTTATTAGCAGACGCTTAAACTCGCCATGATCGACCATGCCGTCCAAACAATTTAGAAAGAGGATCGCCAGTTCAGCGGAAGAAAGTTGTGCTCGGAAAATATTCGCATACCTCTGTTGAATCTCGAGCGGCAAAATGGGCTCGTGGTGATCATCAATTATTCTTAGTGCTTGGTATAGGTTTCGAAAATAATGTCCCATGACACCATTATTTCTGTTCTGCAGGCTTTTGTATGCAGCAACTATTTCGGCTGTGCTGGACAAATTGGTCAATCCAATGATTACCTCCCCGAAAACCGCCCTCCCGGAAGTAATAACATCGGGCAGGGGGGGCTGTCCTGAATTCCGCCGAATTACGTCCATTTGCGGCTGAGGGATCATTGACCGCGAAAAAACTAGTCCGTCAATAATTTTATGATGCAGCTCGATAAGGTTGAAAACGGTGTTTTCAACCGCCCGGACGGTCTGTGCTGCGGCGTTCCTCGTGTTTTCATCCTTCGTGTGCGATAGCTCGACGCGTTGCATCACAATTGTGACGATAACGCCAAAAAATGTGAGGAATGTAAATATCGGGTTAAGCACGCCGCCGAAAAAATCTCCGAAAGGTCCAAGTAGTTCGCCTAACGGCTTTTTGGTCGAAAGCGCGCTGCCGATTGCACTTGGAGCTGCACTTTCCCCGGATAACCCAAATGCGACGTCAATAACGAAGACCAAAATCGTTGCAATTCCGGCGAAGGCAAACAACCAAAAGAATGTTCGAATAACGTTTCGATGCTTCTTAAGCAACTCGACGCCGCCCTCGCTATCGATAAAAAGCCCCGCGAAGCGCTCATAGATCTTATTCACAGAATGTTCCTTGCTTTGGGTTCGATTGAAAATTCATCGCCGATTTCCGACTATCTTGCGTATGGGTCAAGCATTTCGTGGGATTATAGGATGCCACCATTAAAAAAGGCATCCGAGGCTGTCTTTTTTGTGCTTGCGCGACGCTTACCGCTTGTGGCGCAGCTTGGCGATTGTGGCCAGCTGGGCGAGGCGGTTGCCAGCTCAGCCTGCGCTTTCGCGTAGTCGATCTTCAAGTCCTTGTTGACCTTCAGCTCTTCGGCCATCTTCTTGGCTTCCAGCGGTTTTGCTTCGTCAAGGTCATGCCCGCGAATCGCGGTATCGGCCGAGGTGATGGCGACGGGTCGGTCAAGTCATCCGCCGGCATGTATACGGCCCGTATCCCTATTTCAAGTTGCGCTGGTTCCAGATTTTCAGGTAATCGGCCGCCTTGGGATTGGCCGTGTCCCATGCGGGCGCCTTCGGATTATTGGCGATCATCGAGATGCCCAGCGCCATGGCGCGGTCGACCGCCGCCATGTTGTCGTAGTCGATCTTGTCGGCGTGGTCGGTGGCGCGATGATAGTCCGGGTAGCTGTAGGCGACGCTGACGGTATGCGACGGGATGCCGTGGTTGGCCAGCGCCTGGTTGTCGCTGAGGGCGAAATACCTGTCGCTGTTGACCGGGTGCTTCCAGATCCGGATGCCGGTCTGCTCGCCGGCCTGGCGGAGGATGGCGCCAACTTCGGAAAAATCGAAGCCGGTCACGCCGGCCGAGAGCTTCTGCTCGCCCTCGTCATCGTCGGTCCGGCCAACCTGTTCGAGATTGATGCCGGCGACGGTGCGCTCGACCGGCACCAGCGGATGGGCGCCGTAATAGCGCGAACCGACCATTCCATGTTCCTCACCGAATACGGTCATGAAGACGATGCTGCGCTTCGGGCGCACCGGCTGCGCGGCGAAGGCGCTGGCCAGCTCGATCACCGACACGGTGCCGCTGCCGTCGTCGTTGGCGCCGTTGTAGATCTGGTCGCCGCTGCCCGGGCGGGTACCGAGGTGGTCGTAGTGCGCGGTGACCAGGATGTAGGTATCGCGCAGGACCGGGTCGGAGCCGCGCAGAATGCCGACGACGTTACGCACCTTCACCGGCGCGGCGTCGGGGGCCGGCGGATTCTTGTGGCGGCGGGGGTTGATCAGGTTCCAGTCGGCGGTCTGGAAATAGCCGTCGTCACCCAGCGGCTCGAGGCCGGCGCGGCGGAACTGGGCGGCGATGTAATCGGCGGCGAGGTCCAGCCCCGGCGACGGCGTGCCGCGTCCGCCGAGCTCATCGGACGCCAGGTAGGTCAGGTGCGTGCGCATGGTGTCGGCGGAGATATGGCCGAGCAGGCGGACCGTGTCGGGCGGCAGCGGCGCCGGGGTTGCGGCGTGCGCCATCGACGGCGTGCAAAGGGCGATCGCGGCGGCGGACAGGATGGCGCGCAGGGGAATGAGGCGAAGTACGGTCATGGGTGCTTGCGCCCGGCAAGGGACGCCCCTCTCCAGAAGTTGTTTAAAGGGAATGATTGCGCCCGAGTATCGCTGATCTTGCGATGCAAGTAAAGCCTGGGCCGCCGTACCCGCCCCCGGCGTCGACGCCAACAATGAAAAAAGGCAGCCGAGGCTGCCTTTTTTTTGTGCATGCGCGACGCTTACCGCTTGTGGCGGAGCTTGGCGATTGCGGCCAGCTGGGCGATGGCGGTTGCCAGCTCAGCCTGCGCTTTCGCGTAGTCGATCTTCGAGTCCTTGTTGACCATCAGCTCTTCGGCCATCTTCTTGGCTTCCAGCGCTTTTGCTTCGTCAAGGTCATGCCCGCGAATCGCGGTATCGGCCAGGACCGTCACCGCGTTCGGCTGCACTTCCAGGAGGCCGCCCGCGACGAAGACGAACTCTTCTTCTTCGCGGCCAACTACCTTGATCCGTACAGCACCCGGCTTGATGCGCGTGATCAGCGGGGTGTGCTTGGGATAGATCCCCAGCTCACCCGCTTCACCCGGCAACGCGACGAACTCGGCTTCGCCCGAAAAAATCAGGGACTCTGCCGATACAACGTCAACGTGAATAGTGTTTGCCATGTGTTGTCCTATCGCTGTGAAGGAGCCGAATTAACCGAGCTTCTTGGCTTTTTCGATTGCTTCTTCGATCGTGCCAACCATGTAGAACGCTTGCTCAGGCAGGTGGTCCAGTTCGCCCGACGCGATCATCTTGAAGCCCTTGATCGTGTCTTTCAGCGAAACGTACTTGCCCGGCGAACCGGTAAACACTTCAGCGACGTGGAACGGCTGCGACAGGAAACGCTGCATCTTACGTGCGCGAGCGACGACCAGCTTGTCTTCAGGAGCCAGCTCGTCCATGCCCAGAATCGCGATGATGTCACGCAGTTCCTTGTAACGCTGCAGGGTGCCCTGGACAGCGCGCGCGGTGTCGTAGTGCTCCTGGCCGACGACCAGCGGGTCCAGCTGGCGCGAGGTCGAGTCGAGCGGGTCGACCGCAGGGTAGATACCCAGCGAGGCGATGTCACGCGACAGAACGACGGTCGAGTCCAGGTGGCCGAAGGTGGTTGCAGGCGACGGGTCGGTCAAGTCGTCCGCTGGCACGTACACGGCCTGGATCGAGGTGATCGAACCGGTCTTGGTCGAGGTGATGCGCTCTTGCAGGCGGCCCATCTCTTCGGCCAGGGTCGGCTGGTAACCCACCGCCGATGGCATACGGCCCAGCAGTGCGGACACTTCGGTACCGGCCAGCGTGAAGCGGTAGATGTTGTCGACGAAGAACAGAACGTCCTTGCCTTCGTCACGGAACGATTCAGCGATCGTCAGGCCGGTCAGCGCGACGCGCAGACGGTTACCTGGCGGCTCGTTCATCTGACCGTAGACCATCGCCACTTTCGAGTTGGCAGGGTTTTCCAGGTCAACCACTTTGGCGTCAGCCATCTCGTGGTAGAAGTCGTTACCTTCACGGGTACGCTCACCGACGCCGGCGAACACGGACAGACCCGAGTGCGCTTTTGCGATGTTGTTGATCAGTTCCATCATGTTGACGGTCTTGCCCACACCTGCACCGCCGAACAGACCGACCTTGCCGCCTTTTGCGAACGGGCAGACCAGGTCGATAACCTTGATGCCGGTTTCCAGCAGGTCTTGCGACGGCGACAGTTCGTCGTACGCAGGAGCCACGCGGTGGATCGAGGCGGTGCGCTCGTTCGAGACAGGACCGCACTCGTCGATCGGGTTGCCCAGCACATCCATGATGCGGCCCAGGGTCGCGACGCCAACCGGCACCATGATTGGGTTGCCGGTGTTCTGGATGGTCATGCCGCGACGCAGACCTTCCGAGCTGCCCAGCGCAATGGTACGGACGATGCCGTCGCCAAGCTGCTGTTGTACTTCCAGGGTCAGTTCGGAGCCTTCCATTTTCAGTGCGTCGAAAACTTTCGGCATTGCATTGCGTGGGAACTCAACGTCCACCACCGCGCCGATACACTGAACGATTTTGCCATCAGCCATGTTCGTTCCTTCTATATTTAATTTAATTCGGGTTTAGACCGCTGCCGCACCGGCGACGATCTCGGAGAGTTCTTTGGTAATCGCTGCCTGGCGGGTCTTGTTGTAGACCAGCTTCAGCTCGCCGATGACGCTGCCGGCGTTGTCGCTCGCCGCTTTCATCGCGACCATGCGCGCCGACTGCTCAGATGCCAGGTTTTCCGCCACTGCCTGGTACACCAGCGCCTCGACGTAACGCACCAGCAATTCGTCGATCACGGTTTGCGCTTCCGGCTCGTAGATGTAATCCCACGAGTGGTTACCCTTGTCGCCTTCGAGCTTGGCGGCCGGCAGCGGCAGCAACTGCTCCACCATCGGCTCCTGCTTCATCGTGTTGACGAACTTGGTGTAGCACAGGTAGACGGCGTCGAGCTTGCCTTCCTGGAATTCGTCGAGCATGACCTTGACCGGCCCGATCAACTTTTCCAGGTGCGGCGTGTCGCCAATCTGGATCGCATGCGACACGACCTTGATGCCCACCCGATTCAAGAAACCCAAACCCTTGTTGCCAATGGCAACTGCTTCAATCTTGTTGCCAGCTGCTTCCAGCTCGCGTGTTTTCTGCGTGACCATCCGCAGCACGTTGGTGTTCATGCCGCCGCACAGACCTTTGTCGGTGGTGACGATGATGAAGCCGACGGCTTTCGCTTCCGTGCCCTTGGCTTGCGCCATGAACGGATGCGTGTATTCCGGATTGGCACTGGCCAGATTGGCGGCGATATTCCGAATCTTGTCACTGTAGGGACGGGCGGCCCGCATGCGATCCTGCGCCTTGCGCATTTTCGACGCGGCGACCATTTCCATCGCCTTGGTGATCTTCTTCGTATTCTCTACGCTCTTGATCTTGCCTCGTATCTCTTTGCCTGCTGCCATGAGTCCTTACTCCTTGTGCGCTTTCGGGCGCCGCGTCACCGCGGCGCCGTCAGACTATTAATATGCGCCGGATTTCTTGAATTCAGCAACAGCGGCGGACATCGCGGCTTCGCCGTCCTTGTCCATTGCCTTGCTTTCTTCGATCTTGGCCAGGAGGGCAGCTTGCTTGGTCTTCATGTAGCCGTGCAGGCCGGCTTCGAACGCCAGCACCTTGTTGACGGCGACGTCATCGAAGAAGCCCTTGTTCACGGCGAACAGCGACACGGCCATCAGCGAGATCGGCAGCGGCGAGTACTGAGCCTGCTTGAGCAGTTCGGTGACGCGCGCGCCACGGTCGAGCTGCTTGCGGGTCGACTCGTCCAGGTCCGATGCGAACTGCGCGAACGCAGCGAGCTCACGGTACTGCGCTAGGTCGGTACGGATACCGCCGGACAGGTTCTTGATGACCTTGGTCTGTGCTGCACCGCCGACGCGCGATACCGAGATACCCGCGTTAATGGCCGGACGCACGCCCGAGTTGAACAGCGAGGTGTCCAGGAAGATCTGGCCGTCGGTAATCGAAATCACGTTGGTCGGAACGAAGGCCGACACGTCGCCTGCCTGGGTTTCGATGATCGGCAGCGCGGTCAGCGAGCCGGTCTTGCCCTTGACGGCGCCGTTGGTGAACTTTTCGACGTAGTCAGGGTTCACGCGTGCTGCGCGCTCGAGCAGGCGGCTGTGCAGGTAGAACACGTCGCCTGGGTACGCTTCGCGGCCTGGCGGACGGCGCAGCAGCAGCGAGATCTGGCGGTAGGCGACTGCCTGCTTCGACAGGTCGTCGTACACGATCAGCGCGTCTTCGCCGCGGTCGCGGAAGTATTCGCCCATGGCGCAACCCGAGTACGGGCTGATGTACTGCATCGCCGCCGATTCGGACGCCGATGCGGCCACGACGATGGTGTACTCCATCGCGCCGTGCTGCTCGAGCGAGCGCACGATGTTCTTGATGGTCGATGCCTTCTGGCCGATCGCGACGTAGATACACGTCATGTTCTGGCCCTTCTGGTTGATGATCGCATCGACTGCGACAGCCGACTTACCGGTCTGGCGGTCGCCGATGATCAGCTCGCGCTGGCCACGGCCGATAGGTACCATCGAGTCGATCGACTTCAGGCCGGTCTGCATAGGCTGCGACACGGACTGGCGGGCGATCACGCCCGGAGCGATCTTTTCGATCGGCGCGGTCAGCTGCGCGTTGACAGGACCCTTGCCGTCGATCGGCTGGCCCAGCGCGTTGACCACGCGGCCACGCAGCTCAGGACCGATCGGCACTTCCAGGATGCGGCCGGTGGTCTTGACGGTGTCGCCTTCCGAGATGTGCTCGTAAGCACCCAGAATCACGGCGCCGACCGAGTCGCGCTCGAGGTTCATGGCCAGGCCGAAGGTGTTGCCTGGGAATTCCAGCATCTCGCCCTGCATCACGTCCGACAGACCATGGATACGGCAGATACCGTCGGCGACGGAGATAACCGTGCCTTGATTACGAACTTCAGCGGAACCTTCGAGGCCCTGGATCCGGCTCTTGATCAGTTCGCTGATTTCAGATGGGTTAAGTTGCATGCTAACTCCTAATAGTTTCTTGATGCGTAGGGCAAGAGGCGGGGCGCCGGTGTGTGCGAGCGTTACGACGCCAGCGCAACATTCATCTGTTGCAGCTTGGCGCGTACCGAGGTATCGAGCACTTCATCACCGACGACCACGCGCACACCACCGATCAGCGATGGATCCACTGTCACCGTTGGGTTGAGCTTGCGGCCAAATTTCTTTTCCAGTGTCGAGACCAGTTGCGCAACCTGGTCGCTCGACATGTCGAACGCGCTGATGATGCTGGCGTCGGCAGCGCCTTCCTGGGCGTTTTTCAGCACAGCGAATTGCGCGGCGATCTCAGGCAGCAGCGCGACGCGGCCGTTTTCGATCAGCATGGCGATGAAGTTCTTGCCTTCAGCGCCCAGCGGCGACTTGACCAGCGAAGCGAACGTGTCGTTGACCTGAGCCGGCGTCACGTTCGGATTGCGGGCGAAGGCCTGCACATCCTGGTTGACACCGATGTTGCCCAGTTCGGACACGAGGCCGGACCACGCTGCCATGTCGCCGGTTTGGGCGACGCGGAACAGCGCTTCGGCGTAGGGACGGGCGACGGTTGCGAGTTCTGCCATGATTACAGCTCGGTTGCCAGTTGCGACAGCAGGTCGGCGTGGGCCGATGCGTTCACTTCGCGCTTGAGGATCTGCTCGGCGCCCTTGACGGCCAGGCCGGCAACTTGCGCACGCAGTTCTTCGCGGGCCTTGGTCACTTGCTGCTCGGCGTCGGCCTTGGCTTGCGCCACGATGCGGGCGGCTTCAGCGTTGGCGTTGGCCTTGATCTCGTCGGCGACCATCTGCGCGCGCTTTTCAGCGTCGGCGATGCGCTTCTGGCCTTCGTCGCGGGCGCCAGCCAGTTCGGCTTGCACACGCTTCTCGGCAGCTGCCATGGCCAGTTTGCCCTGGTCGGCGGCGGCGAGGCCTTCGGCGATTTTCTTCGCGCGGGCATCGAGTGCGCCCATGATCGGCGGCCACACGAATTTGGCGATCGAAAATGCCAGGATCAGGAAGACGATCGCCTGGACGAACATTGTCGAATTTAAATTCACAGCATTTTCCTTCTCAGAATGACGTATGCCGGGCCCCGCGCAAACGCAAAGCCCGGCTATTGAGAACTACCGCTTACGCAGGGAACGGGCTGGAGAACGCAAACATCATCGCGATACCAACGCCGATCAGGAATGCAGCGTCGATCAGACCGGCCAGCAGGAACATCTTGGTCTGCAGGGTGTTCATCAGTTCTGGCTGACGTGCCGAAGCTTCGATGAACTTACCGCCCATGATGCCGATACCGATACATGCACCGATAGCACCCAAACCAATGATCAAGCCGCAAGCCAGTGCTACGAAAGCGATGTTAGTCATCAAAAACTCCTTAAATAATCAAAAAAGTAAAACGTTAAAATAAAAACTACGACCTACAATTAAAACTTAGTGCCCTTCATGCGCCTGGCCGATATACACCAGCGTCAGCATCATGAAAATGAACGCTTGCAGAGGCACGATCAGCAGGTGGAACAGCGCCCAGCCCGTGCCGAGGAGAACATGCAGGCCGGCCAGTGCGACGCTCTGGGTGGTGAAACCGACCCAGGTAGCGCCCAGCAGCGCGATCAGCAGGAACAGCAGTTCGCCGGCAAACATGTTGCCGAACAGTCGCATCGACAGCGAAACGGTCTTGGCCGCGTATTCGATCAGGTTCAGGCCGAAGTTGAAGATCCACAGCGCAGGGTGCTTGCCGAACGGTGCGGTGAACAGCTCGTGCACGAAGCCGCCGCCGCCCTTGATCTTGATGCCGTAGTAAATCATGCAGGCGAACACCACCAGGCCCATGCCGAAGGTGCCGTTCAGGTCGGCGGTCGGCACGACGCGGAAGAACGGACCGTGGCCTTCGGCGTTGTGGATGCCCATCTTGTCGAAGATCCAGGCGAAAGTATCGACCGGCAGGAAGTCCATCGAGTTCATCAGGATGACCCAGACCAGCACGGTCAGCGCCAGCGGGGCGATGAAGCTGCGGTCGCCGTGGACGATGGCCTTCGACTGGTCTTCCACCAGCTCGACCAGCGCTTCGACAGCCGCCTGGAAGCGGGTCGGCACGCCGGAGGTGGCGCGGGTAGCGGCCGCGCGCAGCAGGAAGAAGGCGACGATCGCCATCAGCACCGACCACAGGATGGTGTCGTAGTTGATGACGTGGAAATCGATGATGCCAGGCTGGGGCGCCGAACGCAGGTGTCCCAGGTGGTGGGTGATGTATTGCCCTGCAGTGAGCGTATGCTCGGCTGCCGGGTGTGCTGCTGCCGCCACGGTTTCAGTAGTCATGTCTAGCGCCTAAACAATAAGATGATGTAACTTTTCAGTGCCACGATGAAGCCGCAAATCAGTGCGAGCCAGTTCAAATCGCGGTACAGCCATGCGGTCGCGCCAAGCAGCGCCACCGTCAATGCAATCTTGATAAATTCACCGATCATGAACGTCATCGGGTTCGCGCCACCGGGTTTCTGGGCGTTGGCGAACAGGCGCAACGCGAACAGACCGTTAGGAACGACACAGCAAAACCCACCCAGCATTGCGGAAAACATCGCAGGCCAGCCCGCCAGCAGCCAGGCGATTACGCCAGCGACTACTGTTGCCATCAATTGCAGGGAAACTATGCGCAACATTTTTTGTTCTTTTTTCAGCGTAAAAAAGCTGTGTCGCGTGTGGTGGAATTGCGTGAATCAGCGGGATTATAAGGTTTATGCAGATACGCGTCAAACGTTGACGCACTTAAAAGATGCGTAAAAGACCTCGAAAACCACGCTTGTTCCGTTGCGGTGCGAGCAAGATTGTGTAATCTGGCGGAAAGGCGGAAACTTGCCTGGGGTCAATGACTTAAAGATGAAAAATGGGGTCGGGTCCGCAGGACCAGACCCCGATGCTCAATGCGGCGCCGGCTCGGCCGCGTTTTGATTTACGCGCGCAGGCGGGCCAGCACGCCGTCCAGGATGTCGAGGTCGGCAAAATCGATGATCATCTGGCCACGTCCCTTGGCGCCCATCTTGAACAGCACCGGCGTGGCCAGCTTGTCCGACAGCTCTTCCTCCAGGCGCACGATGTCGCCCGATTTTTCCTTGCTGCGCGGCACGGCCGGGTTGGCGGCCTCTTCCATCGTGCGCGTTACCAGCTTTTCCGTCTCGCGTACCGACAGGCGTTTCGCCACCACCTGGCTGGCCAGGCTGATCTGCGTCGCCGCATCGACCGCCAGCAGCGCGCGCGCGTGGCCCATGTCGATGTCGCCGGCCATCAGCATGGTCTGCACCGGCTGCGCAAGGTTCATCAGGCGCAGCAGGTTCGACACCGCCGAACGCGAACGGCCCACCGCGTGCGCGGCCTGCTCGTGGGTGAAATGGAAATCGTCGATCAGGCGGTGGATGCCCTGCGCCTCTTCCAGCGGATTGAGGTCTTCGCGCTGGATATTCTCGATCAGCGCCATCGCCGCGGCGGCCTGGTCGTCCACGTCGCGCACCAGCACCGGGATCTGCTCAAGGCCCGCCAGCTGCGCCGCGCGGAAACGGCGTTCGCCGGCGATGATTTCGTAGCGCATCACGCTGCCGTCGTTGCCGACCGGGCGCACCAGCACCGGCTGCATGATGCCCTGGCTCTTGATCGACGCGGCCAGTTCGTTCAGCGCGCCTTCGTCCATGCGGGTGCGCGGCTGGTATTTACCGGCCTGCAGCTGCGTCACCGGCAGCGAGGACGGCGCGCCGGCGTCGGCCGGCTGCTGGGTGAAATCGCCGTCGCCGCCGAGCAGCGCTTCGAGGCCGCGGCCGAGGCCCTTGAGTTTTTTGGTTGCCATGTTTCGTGTTTCTCTCTATTGATTACATTGTCTTGATGCGCTGGACCATCTCGGCGCCGAAGGCGACATACGCCTGCGCGCCTTTCGAGGACGGATCGAACACAACGCCAGGCACGCCGTACGACGGCGCTTCCGCCAGTCGCACGTTGCGCGGGATGATGGTCTTGAATACCTTGTCGCCGAAATGCTGCTCGAGCTGGGCCGACACCTGCTGCGACAGCGTCATGCGCGGATCGAACATCACCCGCAGCAGGCCGATGATCTTCAGGTCGTGGTTCAGGTTCGCGTGCACCTTCTTGATCGTGTTGACCAGGTCGGACAGGCCTTCGAGGGCGTAGTACTCGCACTGCATCGGGATGATCACGCCGTGCGCGGCGCACAGGCCGTTGAGCGTGAGCATCGACAGCGCGGGCGGGCAGTCGACCAGGATGAAGTCGTACTCCGCGTCGACCACGGCCAGCGCATCCTTCAGGCGCCGCTCGCGCTGCTCGAGTTCCACCATCTCGACTTCGGCGCCGGCCAGCTCGCGGTTCGACGGCAGCACGTCGAAGCGGCCCGACTCGGAACGCTGGCGCGCCGCGTTGACGTCGGCCTCGCCCAGCAGCACTTCATACGTCGACGCTTCCAGGCCGGCCTTGTTGATGCCGGCGCCCATCGTCGCATTGCCCTGCGGGTCCAGGTCCACCAGCAACACCCGCTGATCCAGCTTCGCCAGCCCCGCCGCCAGGTTGACGCTGGTAGTGGTCTTGCCTACTCCGCCCTTCTGGTTTGCTACGCAAAATATTTTGGCCATGTATGTTCTTATAGTCGACGCAAGGAATTCGATTTATACCATTCATACTATCTAAATCGTATAAACGATTTATTCGGTATATCTGGTATAAACCATTTATACGGTTTATATGATTTACCCGGTTTGCCCGGATCGTTCGATGAATACCAGGTGCCGCTCCGCATTCAGCCCCGGCACCTCCAAAGGCCTCAATTCGCTCACTTTCCACTCGCCCGGCAGCCGCTCCTGTTCGTCCGGCGGGGCCACCCCTTTCAAAGCGATGAATTTTCCGCCCTCGGCCAGATGGTGTCCCGACCAGTTGACGAAGTCCGACAGGTCGGCAAAGGCGCGCGAGGTAATGACGTCGAATTGCTGCGGCACCTGCACTTCCTGCACCTTGGCCGTGTACACCGTGACGTTGGCCAGGCCCAGTTCGGCCTTCACTTGCTTGAGGAATGCTGTTTTCTTGTGCACCGTGTCGATCAGCGATACTTTCATGCCCGGTTTGGCGATGGCCAGCACGATACCCGGCAGGCCGCCCCCTGCCCCGACGTCGAGCACGTTCTGCGCGCCGTCGAAGGCCGGCACCGCGGCCAGCGAATCGAGCAGGTGGTGCGTGACCATCTGCATCGGGTCGCGCACCGAGGTCAGGTTATAGACTGAATTCCACTTGAACAGCAGCGCCAGGTAATCGAGCAGCTGTTCGTGCTGTTTCTCATCCAGGTCCAGCGATAATGCTTTGATGCCGTCTGCTAATGCTTTTGAAAGGACTGCGCGGTCGAAAAACTTCATTGAGCCAGCTCCTCGTTGAGGGTGGTAAATCCTTTCGCACCGCGTTTTTTCAAATGTACCAGCAAAAGCGAGATGGCGGCAGGTGTCACCCCGGAAATTCTTGATGCCTGACCCAGGGTTTCAGGGCGCTGCTTGTCGAGCTTTTGCCGCACTTCGATCGACAATGCGCTGATGTCGAGGTAGTTGAACCCCTCCGGCAGCTTCAGGTTTTCGTAGTGGTCGTGGCGCTCGACTTCTTTCGCCTGGCGGTCGATGTAGCCGGCGTACTTCAGCTGGATCTCGATCTGCTCGCGCACGGCGCCGTCCTCGACGCCAGGGCCGGCCAGTTGCTGGCCGTCGACGCCGGTCATGCCCATTAGCTTGTCGTACTCCACGCCCGGCCGGCGCAGCAGGTCGGCCAGCGAATATTCGCGCTCGATGGCCTGGCCGATCACGCGCTCGGACTCCGCCGCGGCGAGGATGCGCGGGTTCACCCAGGTCGAACGCAGGCGCTCCAGTTCGCGCGCCACGGCTTCGCGCTTGGCGTCGAAGGCGGCCCACTGGGCGTCGCCGACCACGCCCAGCTCGCGGCCGATTTCGGTCAGTCGCATGTCGGCATTGTCCTCGCGCAGGCTCAGGCGGAACTCGGCGCGGCTGGTGAACATGCGGTACGGCTCGGCCACGCCCTGGGTGGTCAGGTCATCGACCAGCACGCCCAGGTAGGCTTCCGAACGCCCCGGAACCCAGGCGTCCTTGCCTTGGGTTAGGCGCGCCGCGTTGATGCCTGCGAGCATGCCCTGCGCCGCCGCTTCTTCGTAGCCGGTGGTGCCGTTGATCTGGCCGGCGAAGAACAGGCCGCCGATGGCCTTGGTTTCCAGCGAGGTTTTCAGGCCGCGCGGGTCGAAATAATCGTATTCGATGGCGTAACCGGGACGCAGGATGAAGGCGTTCTCCATGCCCTTCATCGAGCGCACCAGGTCGATCTGCACGTCGAACGGCAGGCTGGTCGAGATCCCGTTCGGGTAGAACTCGTTGGTCGTCAGGCCTTCCGGCTCGAGGAAAATCTGGTGCGAATCCTTGCTGGCGAAGCGGTGGATCTTGTCTTCGATCGACGGGCAGTAGCGCGGCCCCACCCCTTCAATGACGCCGGTGTACATCGGGCTGCGGTCCAGGCCGGCGCGGATGATGTCGTGGGTGCGCGCATTGGTGTGGGTCATCCAGCACGGAATCTGCTTCGGATGCATCGCGGCGTTGCCCATCACCGAGAACACCGGAACCGGATCGAGGTCGCCCGGCTGCTCGGTCATCACCGAGAAATCGATCGAGCGGCCGTCGATGCGCGGCGGCGTGCCCGTCTTCAGGCGGCCCTGCCCCAGCTTCAATTCCTTCAGGCGCGCCGACAGCGAGATCGCCGGCGGGTCGCCAGCGCGGCCGGCCGAGTGCGATTGCAGGCCGACGTGGATCTTCCCGTCCAGGAAAGTACCGGCCGTCAGCACCACCGCGCGGGCGCGGAAGCGCAGGCCGATCTGGGTGACCGCGCCGACGACGCGGTCGCCTTCGATCATCAGGTCGTCCACGGCCTGCTGGAACAGCCACAGGTTCGGCTGGTTTTCCAGTCGCGCGCGGATCGCCGCCTTGTACAGGATGCGGTCGGCTTGTGCCCGTGTGGCGCGGACGGCAGGGCCCTTGGACGAGTTCAGTATGCGGAACTGGATTCCCGCCTCGTCCGTGGCGATGGCCATCGCACCACCCATCGCATCGACTTCCTTGACCAGGTGGCCCTTGCCGATGCCGCCAATCGAGGGGTTGCAGGACATCTGGCCCAGCGTCTCGATGTTATGCGTAAGCAACAAAGTCTTCTGCCCCATACGGGCGGAAGCGAGGGCGGCCTCGGTGCCGGCGTGACCGCCACCGACCACGATGACGTCGAATTCAGTAGGAAATAGCATGTTTGGAAGCGTAAAGCGAGGGAGTGTGAGGCCAGATTATAGAGTCTTTTTGCCTCGACGACTCTTTTGCCGCCAGATTAGCGACTTGCGGAACAACGATGTTCCACGTGGAACAATCAAAAAACCGGGTGCGGCGATTGTTTCACGTGGAACAAAACGGTCAGAATGACCAGCGTTTGACGGCGTCCCAGCCCGTTTTCAGGATCAATAGACTGACGACAACCAGGAATAATTTGCGCACGAACACGCTGCCGTGGCGGATCGCCAACCAGGTTCCGCCCAGCGAACCGGCCACCTGGCAGACGGCCATCAGCAGGCCGAGCTGCCATAACAGGTGGCCGCTGTAGCCGAACCACATCAACGCGGAGATGTTGCATGCGACGTTGGCGACCTTGGCCGCGGCTGAGGCGCTGAGGAAATCGAAGCCGAAGAAGCGCACGAACAGGAACATCAGGAAGCTGCCGGTGCCCGGGCCAAAGAAGCCGTCGTAGAATCCGATGCAGGCGCCCATCCCTACCGCGACCAGTTTCTCGGTCGCGCCGCTGTGGACCGGAGCGTGAACGGAGCCGAAGTCTTTCTTGCGGAATGTGTAGATCGCGACGGCCAGCAGCACCAGCGGCAGCAAGGACCGGACGAAGTCGCCCGGCACGCGGGTCACGGTCCAGGCGCCGGCGAACGACAGTGCGAAAGCTGCCAGTGCGGCGGGCGCGGCGGCGCTCCACGCGACCTTCACCCTGCGCGCGTAGTTCACCGCGGCGGCGCTGGTGCCGAACACGCCGGCCAGCTTGCTGGTACCGAGCAGCGTGGCCGGGACCTCTTTCGGAAAGACCGAGAACAGCACAGGGATCTGGATCAGCCCGCCCCCACCTACCACCGCATCGACAAGGCCAGCCAAAAATGCGGCAGCGCCCAGCAACATAAAATCGACCATCGCTCTGCTTATCCCCACCAGAATTCAACACGCGATATTGTACGGAAGAAACACAGCAACTGCCGGGGACCTTGGTGTAAGCTTGACGGATCGACCACCGGACATCCCTGCCATGAATCCATTTACCTTCAGCACCGTGCCGCACGTGATTTCGGCGCCAGGTTCCGCCACCCGGCTTGGTGAGCACGTGCGCACCCACTTCCCTCTCGCCCGCCGCGCGATGATCGTCACCGACCCGGGCTTCCTGCGCACCGGCCTGGTCGATGCGCCCGCCCGCGACCTCGAACAGCACAACCTGCAGGCGCTGGTGTATTCGGACGTCGTCGCCGATCCGCCCGAGCACGTTGTGTTGAAGGCGGTCGAATTCGCGCGCCAGCATGCGGTCGATCTCATTATCGGCATCGGCGGCGGCAGCTCGATGGATGTGGCCAAGCTGATCGCCGTGCTGGCGGGCAGCGAACAAGGACTGGCCCAGATCTATGGCATCGGCAATGTGACCGGCAAGCGCCTGCCGCTGGTACAGGTGCCGACCACCGCCGGCACCGGATCGGAAGTGACCAATATCGCGATCGTCACCACCGGCGAGACCACCAAGATGGGCGTGGTGGCGCCGCAGTTGTATGCGGACCTGGCGGTGCTCGACGCCGAACTGACGCTGGGCCTGCCGCCGATGGTGACGGCGGCAACGGGCATTGATGCGATGGTGCACGCGATCGAATCGTTCACCAGCAAGCACAAGAAGAACCCGATGTCGGACATGCTGGCGCGCCAGGCGCTGTCGCTGCTGTCGGGCAATCTCGTCAAGGCATGCGAAAACGGCGCCGACCTGGAAGCACGTCAGGCGATGCTGCTGGGCGCCTATTTTGCCGGACAGGCGTTTTCGAATTCACCGGTAGCGGCGGTGCATGCGCTGGCCTATCCGATCGGCGGGATTTTCCATGTGCCGCACGGCTTGTCGAATTCGCTGGTGCTGCCGCATGTGCTGCGATTCAATATGCCGGAAGCCATGCACCATTACGCCGAGCTGGCAGGCATCGTCGCCCCGAAAGTGGCGGGGAGCGCCGAGGCCCGCGCGGAGGCGTTGATTGTTGCAATGCAGCAGATCGCGGCAATGACGGGGATCGAAACCAGCCTGCGGCAGGTGGGGATTACCGAGGCCGACCTGGACCGGATGGCCGACGACGCCATGAAGCAGACTCGCCTGCTCGGCAACAATCCGCGCGAGATGACGCGGGAGCATGCGCGCGCAATTTACGCAGCGGCGCTGTAAAACGACGGCGGTTTGGTCCGGCAGTCCCGACCCCGTAATTCATCCACAGCTTAAGCACATCCTGTACACCTGCTGTGCACAGCGTTATCCACAAAGTTATTCAGCGCTGTTCGGGCGGCATGTCTCGCAATGCCGCCAGCAACGGCGCAAACAGCGACTTATCCACCGGTTTGTAGGTGACTTTGGTGGTCGCTGGATCGTTTCCAAGGAAATTACCCCCCTTCCAATCTCGCGCCGGCCGGATTGGGCGCGGAACGAAATTTCCTCCACAGTTTGGACACACGTTATGCACAACGTTGTCCACACAGTCAGCACAGAAGGTACATTCGTAGCTGCAGATCCGCGCGTCGGGCGAATCCGGTGGCAAAGGCTTATTACAGTTTTCGCAGCCAGGGCGCAGTTCAAGCATGGGATTCCAACGGTTGCGTAGCGTCGGCATCGGGCTCCACCACGACAACCCTTGTACGGCCGTTCGCGCGCGGATTCGCAATCTTCCGCACCACGATCTCGACATCCTGTCCGAGCAGGTTCAGGTATTCCACCATTTTCTGCTGGCTGATACCTCGGAATCTTCCTCGCAGCATTTCAGACAGCTTCGGCTGGGTCATTCCAAGCTTCTCGGCGGCCTTCGCCTGCGTCCAATGGCGCGCTTTGATGATAGAACCGATTTGATATGCAAGATCGGCCTTGACCAACAGGTCGGTCGGGTCGGGAAGCCCGAGGTCCGCGAAGACATTGCCGCTACTGTGGGTGATACTAGCGTTTTCTGTAGTGCTCATGATCGCCTCGACGAATGGAGTCATTTTTCGTTCTTTGGAGCGGACCTGGCAGCCGCCTTTCGTGCTTTTGCCTTCTCATCCTCAAGCTCCTTCACACGCTTGAGACGTGCCTCGATGACGTTGATCTCTTCGCTGGGCGTCTTCCTGCCCTGTTTCGATTTCTTTTGAAAGCAGTGCAGGACATACACCACGTCAGCAAAATGCACGCTGTACACTGCGCGATAGGTGTTGCCGTCATCGTCCTCCGATATCTGCATCACGCCACCGCCAAACCCGGTGAGCTGCTTCACTTCGCCCGCTCTACCTCCCTGCTGCGCCGTGTACAAGGCAAAGCCAAACGTTTCCTTTACCGCCTCGGGCATCCTGCTGAGGTCGCTTCTTGAGCTACCGATGAAAATCAACGGTTTGGCCATAAATTATACCCATTTGGGAATAACGTGCGCCCGCACGAACTCAATCGTCTTTGAAATGATCTTGCTACAGCCCGATCAACGTCGAGCTACCTGCGAGGGTATCAGGGGGGGGCAGGGAGGCAGTTGAGCCCCGGACAGGGATTACCATAGAAAAACGCCCCAGGAGCGTTTTAATGCGTCCTGGGGCGTGTTTGAAGTCAGGCGACTTTCCTTCTTCGGCTGGCGGCAGCGATTGCCGCGCCGATCTCTCCGACGATCCCGCGTCGGAACAGCAGCACGCAGGCAATGAAAATCAGGCCGGTCACCATGCCGACCGATTCGCCCAGCGTCGAAAACCACTCGATGTGCGTCTTGGCCGCCAGGAAGGTTCCCAGGTCGCCCAGCTTGTTTTCCAGCGCGATGATGATAAAGGCGCCCAGGATCGGGCCGACCAGCGTGCCCATGCCCCCTACCAGCGTCATCAGGATGACCAGGCCGGACATGCTCCAGTGCACGTCGGTCAGCGTCTCGAAGCCCAGCACCAGCGTCTTGGTCGCGCCCGCCAGGCCCGCCAGCGCGGCCGACAGCACGAAGGCGGTCAACTTGTAGCGGTCGACGTCGTAACCGAGGGAGATGGCGCGCGGCTCGTTTTCCTTGATCGCCTTGAGCACCTGGCCGAACGGCGAATGCACGGTACGCATGATCAGGGCGAAGCCGGCAATGGCGATGGCCAGCACGACGAAATACAGCGTGGTGTCGTTGGCCAGGTCGATGACGCCGAACAGCTTGCCGCGCGGTACGCCCTGCAGGCCGTCCTCGCCGTGCGTGAACGGCGACCGCAGCATGGCGAAATACACCATCTGGGCCAGCGCCAGCGTGATCATCGAGAAGTAGATGCCCTGGCGGCGGATCGCCAGCAGGCCCATCACCAGGCCGATGGCCGCCGCGGCAGCAACACCGAGCAGGATGCCCAGCTCGACTGGCAGGCCGAGCGCCGACAAGGCGTAACCGGTCACGTAGCCGGCGCTGCCGAAGAAGGCTGCGTGGCCGAACGACAGCAGGCCGGTGTAGCCGATCAGCAGGTTGAAGGCGCAGGCGAACAGGCCGAAACACAGCAGCTTCATCAGGAAGACGGGATAGCCGATAAACGGGGCGGCCAGCGCAATGGCGAAGGCGATCAGGTAGCCGATTTTTTTGTTCAAAATATGCTCCGTTATGAAATATTATTTCTCTTTGCCGAACAGGCCGGCAGGACGGATCATCAGCACGATCACCATCACGACGAACACCACCACTTCCGAGCCTTCCGGGTAGAACACCCGGGTGAAGCCTTCGATGATGCCCAGGCCCAGGCCGGTCAGGATCGAGCCCATAATCGAGCCCATGCCGCCGATCACGACGACGGCGAACACGACGATGATCAGGTGCGAGCCCATCAGCGGAGTGACGTTGATGATCGGCGCGGCCAGCACGCCCGCGAAGCCGGCCAGCGCGACGCCGAAGCCGTAGGTCAGCGTGACCATCAGCGGCACGTTGATGCCGAACGCCTCGACCAGTTTCGGATTCTCGGTGCCGGCGCGCAGGTAGGAGCCGAGCTTGGTTTTTTCGATGACGAACCAGGTCGCCAGGCACACGCTGAGCGAGGCCAGCACCACCCAGGCGCGGTAGTTCGGCAGCATCATGAAGCCGAGGTTGGTGGCGCCGGACAGGAGTTCGGGCACATCGATCGACTGGCCCGACACGCCGAAGAAGGAGCGGAACACGCCTTCGAGCAGCAGGGTGATGCCGAAGGTCAGCAGCAAGCCGTACAGATGGTCGAGCTTGTAGAGCCAGCGCAGCATGGTCTTTTCGACGACCACGCCGAACACACCGACGACGAGCGGGGCGATCACCAGCATCGCCCAGTACGGCAGGCCGAAGGTGGTGACGCCGATGAACGCGATGAAGGCGCCCACCATGTACAGGGCGCCGTGCGAGAAATTGATGACATTGAGCAGGCCGAAAATGACGGCCAGGCCGAGCGAGAGCATCGCGTAGAACGAGCCGTTGACCAGTCCCAGCAGCAACTGGCTCATCAGGGCAGGAAGAGGAACGCCGAAAATTTCCATGGCATCACAGTAAAAAATACCGGTTCGCGCCGGCGGGGAACAAAGAAAAGAAGCGGGCATGCAACCCGCTTCGGCAGAATCGGGGTCTGGTCCTGCGGACCTGACCCCATATTTTTGGCATACCGCACAATGGGGTCAGGTCCGCAGGACCAGACCCCGATGCTGCGGGTATCCCAACTAGATTACTTCCAGAGCGAGCACTTGCTCTCGGCCTTGGTGGCGTAAGCCTGGGCGCCAGGGATGGTGGCGACGACCTTGTAGTAGTCCCATGGGTACTTCGACTCCGACTGTTCCTTCACCTGCATCAGGTACATGTCGTGCACCATGCGGCCGTCCGGACGGATCACGCCGCCCTTGGCGAACATGTCGTTGATCGGGGTCTTCTTCATGTGCGCCATGACCTTGTCGGCATCATCGCTGCCCACGGCCTTGACTGCCGCCAGGTAGTTCATCGTGGCCGAGTAGTCGGCCGCCTGCAGCATCGACGGCTCCTTCTTCATCTTCGAGAAGTAGCGCTTCGACCAGGCGCGGGTGTCCGCGTTCATGTCCCAGTACCAGCCGTCGGTCAGGTACATGCCGTGGGTCATCTTCAGGCCCAGCGAGTGCACGTCGTTGATGAACATCAGCAGGCCGGCCAGCTTCATGTTCTTGGTGATGCCGAACTCGTTGGCCGCCTTGATGGTGTTGATGGTGTCGCCGCCGGCGTTGGCCAGGCCCAGGATCTGCGCCTTCGAGTTTTGCGCCTGCAGCAGGAAGGACGAGAAGTCCGACGCGGCCAGCGGGTGCTTCGAGCTGCCCAGCACGGTGCCGCCTGCCGGCTTGATGACGTCGGTGGTGTCCTTCTCGAGCGACTGGCCGAACGCGTAGTCGGCGGTCAGGAAGTACCACGACTTGCCGCCCTGCTTGACGATGGTCGAGCCGGTGCCGCGCGCCAGCGCGATGGTGTCGTAGGCGTAGTGAATCGTGTACGGGGTGCATTCCTCATTGGTCAGGCGGGCCGAGCCGGCGCCGATCGAGATGAAGACCTTTTTCTTTTCCGCGGCGATCTTGGCCATGGCCAGGTTGGTGCCCGAGTTGGTGCCGCCGATCAGCATGTCGACGCCTTCGCGGTCGAACCATTCGCGCGCCTTGCTGGCGGCGATGTCGGCCTTGTTCTGGTGGTCGGCCACGACGAATTCGACTTTCTTGCCGTTGACCATGCCGCCCATGTCGGCGATCGCCATCTTGACCGCTTCGGCGCCGCCGTTGCCGTCGATGTCCGAATAGGTGCCGGACAGGTCGGTGATCAGGCCGATCTTGATGACGTCGCCCGATACTTGTGCCTGGGCGGCGAAGGAGAATCCGAGTGCGCACAGGGCGCCCGCTGCGATGGCAATTGCTTTACGTTTCATTTTGTCTCCGTGAAGGATAGTTATTTGTTGGTCAACGAATGCACAGTTACACGCCGAGGAGCTCGGTCAGGACCGGCATCTTGGCGCTTAATTCAGACGAAGCGAAGGTCTCGACGATCTGACCGTGCTCCACCACGTAAAACCGATCCGCCAGCGGTGCGGCGAAGCGGAAATTCTGTTCCACCATGACGATGGTGTAGCCCTTGGCCTTGAGCGTCGTGATCATCCGGGCCAGGCCCTGCACGATGACCGGAGCCAGGCCTTCGGAAATCTCGTCCAGCAGCAGCAGGCGCGCCCCGGTGCGCAGGATTCGCGCCACCGCCAGCATCTGCTGCTCGCCGCCCGACAGCCGGGTGCCCTGGCTGTTGCGGCGCTCGTACAGGTTCGGGAACATCTGGTAGATCTCCTGCACCGACATGCCCTTTTCCGCGCCGGCCAGCTGTGGCGGCAGCATCAGGTTTTCCTCGGTCGACAGCGACGAGAAAATGCCGCGCTCTTCCGGGCAATAGCCGATGCCCAGGTGGGCGATCTTGTGGGTGGGCATGCCGATCGACTCGACCCCGTTCACCTTGATCGAGCCGGTGCGGCGGCCGGTCAGGCCCATGATCGCGCGCAGGGTGGTGGTGCGGCCGGCACCGTTACGGCCCAGCAGAGTGACCACTTCGCCCTGGTTCACCGTCAGGTTGACGTTGTGCAGGATGTGCGACTCGCCGTACCAGGCTTGCAGGTTGGATATTTCGAGTGCGGCGGCCATCAGTGCGCTCCTTCCAGGTCGGCGTTGACGGTGCCCATGTAGGCTTCCATGACCTGCGGGTTGCGCGACACCTCGGCATAGCTGCCTTCGGCCAGCATGGCGCCGCGCTGCAGCACCGAAATTTTGTCGCAGATGCCGGACACCACGTTCATATTGTGTTCGACCATCAGGATGGTGCGCCCGGCCGAGACCTTTTTGATCAGCTCGGTGACGCGGTGCACGTCCTCGTGGCCCATGCCCTGGGTCGGCTCGTCAAGCAGCATCAGCTCCGGATCCATCGCCAGGGTGGTGGCGATCTCGAGAGCTCGCTTGCGGCCGTAGGGCATGTCGACGGTGATGGTGTCGGCAAATTCGGTCAGGTCCACTTCGGCCAGCAGCTCCATGGCGCGCGCGTCAAGCTGCGACAGTGAGCGCTCGCTCTTCCAGAAATGGTAGGAGGTGCCGAGCTGGCGCTGCAGGCCGATGCGCACGTTCTGCAACACGGTCAGGTGCGGAAACACGGCCGAAATCTGGAACGAGCGGATGATTCCCATACGCGCGATCTGGGCCGGCTGGGCCGCGGTGATGTCCTTGCCGTTAAACAGGATCTGGCCCGAGGTCGGCACCAGGAACTTGGTCAGCAGATTGAAGCATGTCGTCTTGCCGGCGCCGTTCGGGCCGATCAACGCATGGATATGGCCACGCTGGACGCTCAGGTTCACATCATTGACTGCAGTGAAACCCTTGAACTCCTTGTTGAGGTTCCTGGTCTCTAAGATGACATCCGTCATTGAGTCTCCGAAATGTTTTTATAATTACTGCATGTAATTTTCTTACGATAATACACACAATAAAATTTCGTCACAATACGGTATAACTACCACTGGCTATGCACTTATTCGGTGCGGGCGGCAGAAATCAGCGCGGCGGCCTTTTCGGCGATCATCAGGGTCGGCGAATTCGTGTTGCCGGAGGTGATGTTTGGCATCACGGACGCATCGATCACGCGCAGTCCGGCCACGCCGATGACCCGCAGCTCGCTGTCGACCACGGCCATCGGGTCGTCCTTCTTGCCCATCTTGCAGGTGCCGACCGGATGGAAAATGGTCGTGCCGATCTGCCCCGCCGCTTCGGCCAGTTCCTCGTCGGTGCGGAAATGCACGCCGGGCTTGAACTCCTCCGGCGCGTACTTGGCCATGGCCGGCGCCGCGACGATCCTGCGCGTCAGGTTCAGCGCGTCGGCCGCCGTCTTGCGGTCTTCCGGCGTGCTCAGGTAATTGGGGGAAATTTTCGGCGCGGCGTAGCTATCCTTGCTGGCGATCCGGACGTGCCCGCGCGAGGTCGGGCGCAGGTTGCACACGCTGGCGGTGAACGCCGAAAACGCATGGAGCGGATCGCCGAACTTTTCCAGCGACAGCGGCTGGACGTGGTACTGCAGGTTGGCGGACGGCTGCGACGGGTCGGATTTGGCAAACGCGCCCAGCTGCGACGGCGCCATCGACATCGGCCCGCTCTGCATCAGGGTGTACTCGATGCCGATTTTCATCTTGCCGAACCAGCCGGCGGCGCTGGTGTTGAGGGTTTTCGCGTTGTTGACCTTGTAGATCATGCGCAGTTGCAGGTGATCCTGCAGGTTTTCGCCGACGCCGGGCCGGTCGGCCTGCGGCGTAATGCCCAGGCTGTGCAGCGCCGCGGCCGGGCCGATGCCGGACAGCTGCAAAATCTGCGGCGAGCCGATCGAACCGGCTGCCAGCAGGGTTTCGCGCTTCGCGTCGGCGCGCCAGGACTTGCCGCCCCCGGTGAATTCGACGCCGCGGCAGGCCGGACCCTGTTCCGACTGCTCAATAATCAGGCGCTCGACGTGGCAGCCGGTCATGATCGTCAGGTTCGACCGCGCCGCGATCGGCCGCAGGAAGGCCTTTGCCGTGTTCCAGCGGATGCCGCGCTTCTGGTTGACTTCGAAATAGGCGCAGCCGGCATTGTCGCCGCCGTTGAAATCGTCGACCTTGCGGATGCCGACCTGGTCGGCCGCGTCGCGGAAGGCGTCGAGGATCTGCCAGGAAAGGCGCTGTTTTTCGACCCGCCATTCGCCGCCGCTGCCGTGCGTCGCGCTGGCGCCGCCGTGATGGTCCTCGCTTTTCATGAACAGCGGCAGTACCTGGTCCCATGCCCAGGATGGATCGCCGGTCAGTTCGGCCCAGCGGTCGTAGTCGCCCGACTGGCCGCGCATGTAGATCATGCCGTTGATCGAAGAGCTGCCGCCCAGCACTTTGCCGCGCGGGTAAATCAAGGAGCGCCCGCCCAGGCCGGCGTCAGGTTCGGTCTTGAACAGCCAATCGGTGCGCGGATTGCCGATGCAATGCAGATAGCCGACCGGAATGTGAATCCACAGGTAATCGTCCTTGCCGCACGCCTCGATCAGCAGGACGTTGACATTCTTGTTGCGGGTGAGGCGGTTCGCCAGCAGGCAGCCGGATGTGCCCGCCCCCACGATGATGTAGTCGTATTCTCCTGCCGATTCCAATCAAGGCTCCTTTCAGGTTGGACGCATCTCCGCCACCAGCGTCTGCATCAGTTGCGCCACCGACAGAGCGCGCGACCGGCCCACTTCGGCGCCGGCCCACATCGACATCAGCTCGATGTCGCCGCGTTCGGCGGCTGCTGCACGGATGCCGCCGGTTAATGCATTTTGAACAGGATACGCCGGAACTTGCGTTTCTACACTCCTCATTTGTTCCATGAAACGATTTTCGACGCCGCGGGCCAGGCGGCCGGAGAAGGCGCGGGTCAGCCGCGTGCGCAAGTGGGTTCCCGACAACAGATGCTGTTTGTAGGCCGGATGGATGCCGGATTCGTCCGTGACAAGAAAGGCGGTGCCCATCTGAACCGCGCTGGCGCCCAGCGCGAGTGCATCGCGGATATCGACGCCGGTCATGATGCCGCCGGCGGCGATGACGGGAATCTGCACTGCATCCGAGACCCACGACCACAACTCGCGGGCCGAAAGCGTTGCATCTTCCTGCGGGCCGAGGAAAGTTCCGCGATGGCCGCCCGCCTCCACGCCCGACGCCACCACCGCATCGGCGCCCACCGCTTCCCAGGCCAGCGCTTCGTCGACGGTGGTGACGGTGCCGATGACGGCGATGCCTGCGGAGTGGAGGCGCTCGACCTGGGTTTCGGTGAGGATGCCGAAGGTAAAACTGGCGGCGGCGGGCTTGAGCGCCACCAATTCGTCGAACTGGGCGTCGAAATCCTGGCACCACTGCTTGGGCAGCGCCAGCTCGGACCAGCCCAGGCTTTGCCAGACCGGGCGCAGCAGTTCGATTCCACGCTGGACCTCGGCCTCGGAGGGATGCGGCGTCGGCTGGACGAAGAAATTCATCTGGAACGGACGGTCGGTGAGGCCGCGGATCTGGCCGACCTGCTCGCGGATGGCGGCGGGCGCCAGCAGGGAGCCGGGAAAACTGCCCAATCCGCCGGCATTCGAGACGCCCGCCACCAGCGCCGGCGTGCATGCGCCACCTGCCATCGGGCCCTGGATGATCGGAAATTCCATCAGCGACAACACATCCATACAGCCTCCTGTGGATAAGTCTATGAATATCCACAGGTACCATTTGTGGATAAAAGCCATTTTATTCACACGTCAATTTTTGTCCAGAATTGCTACCAGCCGCATACAGGATCGTTAACAACTTTGTACAGCGCGCAAGTGTCTGTTTACACGCGGATTTTGTGGGTTGTCCACAGAAAATAGGGACTGTCAACAACTACTACTAACCTTGTATACATACCTTTGTTAAGTAAACAAATTCGGCGAATTCCCGGACTGCGTTACCTGACATTTTCGAAATATCGACGACCTGGCGCTAACGCCGCGTGCTTTCCTGACCTCGATTGAAAATTTTCACCGCCTGGGCAAACAACGCGACTTGCTGAACTGCCGACCGGCAGCGACCGATCGATCGATGGTGGGCATCCGGCTTCGGCTCATCCTGACCCCCAGTCCGCTGCCGGCAAGCTTTTTCACGGTGCCGAACATCCTGTCGCGGATCGGCCCGCTGGGTCGTGACCAACCTCCAAACAGTCGCTCGTCTGCAAGATCGTCCAGAAAAGCGTATCCAAGCCAACCTTGAGCGCAGCGAACGACGACCAGGTGTGGATAAGTCTATGAATATCCACAGGTACCATTTGTGGATAAACGCTGTTTTATTCACACCCTGTTTTTTGTCCAGAATTGCTACCAGCCGCATACAGAACCGTTAACAAGCTTGTACAGCCCGCAAGTTGCTGTTTACGTTGAATTTTTGTGGTTTATCCACAGAAAACAGGACCTGTTAACAACTACTACTAACCTTGTATACATACTTTTTAAGTAAACAAGCAAACGAAAATTCGCGCGCCGAAGAACCCCGAAAACCGACGTCGGTTGAAAAAAATAGAAGGCGTCGAAAACCCAAATTTTTGCAAGCTTGTTGGTTTTTCAAAAAAATTGGTTTACGCCAACATGCAAAAAACGTTGCAGAAATGTCAGCCTGGTGTGCAAGCAAAATGCATCACTTGTGGATAAGCTGTTGGATATCCACAGCATCGTTTGTGCAGAACCGATCTGTTTCTCCACAGCCAAATTTTTATCCCACAACGATCCCAACTGGATACAATCGTTTTCAGGCCAGTTGTAAACGCTGTAAACCGTTGAGCCTGTTGATAAAATCCGACTTATCCACAAAAAAATCGACGTTTACTATCTACTACTATATTTGTATACATACCTTTATATAAAACAGTAAACCGGCGCGAACAGCGGGGACAACCCGAAAAACCGTCTTCCAGGAAGCATGAATCACCACAAAATTAAGCGCTTAGGCATCATCAGCGCCCTTCATGAGGAACAGGAAGGGCTCGTACAGGCCATGGAAGGGCTCGCCACGGTCACGCACGGCATGCGTGACTACGCCGTCGGCAGACTCTGGGGAATCGACGCTGTGTGCGTCCTGTCGCGTATTGGCAAGGTCGCGGCAGCGATGACCGCCACCATGCTTGTGGAGAAGTTCGGAGTTACCCACATCCTGTTTACCGGCGTAGCGGGCTCTGGAGGCCCTTCTGTGGCCGTTGGAGACATTGTGGTGGCCGAGTCCCTGGTTCAGCACGATATGGACGCCAGCCCCCTGTTCCCGCGATTTGAAGTGCCATTGACCGGTCTGGCGCACTTTACATCCGATGCGAGCTTGTCGACGCACCTGGCCGGCGCTGCGCACGATTTCGTTGCCGGCGACTTCCTGGATGTGATCGAAGCGGATGAACGGCGGGTTTTCCGCTTGCAGCAGCCAAGCGTGCACCGCGGCCTGATTGCCAGCGGCGATCAGTTTGTCAGCTGCCGTGACCATATCGGACGTTTGGGCACAAACCATCCAGGGTTGCTGGCCGTGGAGATGGAGGGGGCGGCGGTGGCCCAGGTATGTTTCGAGCTGGGCGTGCCGTTTGCCGTGATCCGCACGATTTCAGATAACGCCAACGAAGACGCGGCCCATGACTTCATGCGTTTCGTGAAATCAGTCGCGGCTCGGTATGCGTTTCACATCGTCAGACGGTTTTGCCAGCAACCTCACCCAAACCTTGCCGTTAAAGCATTATGACCCGATAGTGGGTCACCCATGAACTAACCCGTTTGGCAGCCGTTCAATGGAAAGCAAGGGGGCTTTTCTCGCATGACTTATCCTTGTTCGATGGAATTAACTACTGGGGGATGGTGAAACTTATTACTATTGCTGCTCCCTAACAACAAGGTGACAGGTGGGTGTACCGTATGGATGCAAGTAGACTTGTAGGCTGGCTGCTCTTGAACGTCGCTGTACCTTTGCTGGCCCCGATTGCACTTTTGCCGCTGCTGGGATTAGGTAAGAAGCACAGAGGGAGAGTTCGAGAACTCATAATGCGCTCGCTTCAGGAAGGGCAGCTGTTCTGGACCGTCATTGCTATGTGTGCCGCAGCCTCTTACGAGGCAGCTGTGCACTTGGGCGAATTGAAAGGTACTTTCAGCGAAATATCGCTCGGAACTACCGTTGCCTGGACAGCGATCCTTTGGCACATGGTAATCGTTGTGATTTCTTCGGTACTAGTCTTGTTGGGTACAATGGATGCAGCCGATGAAGAAGTGCATGAGGCAAGCGTCATCGCGGCGAGCGGTACGGCGCAGGCGCCGCGCATCATGGTGGTCTCCATATGGATGTCACTAGCTACTGCAGTATCGTTCACCGCGACGCATGTCTGGGCTGGCTAAAGTGCTATACTGATTGAAGAGGAGCAGTATCATGGCAAAGATTATCAAATACGTATCGCAACCTGCAGGCCGGGACCAAATGATGAAGGACTTGGGCCTCTTCAGCGTCGTCGGTGCCGGCATTGTTTCTACTATTCTGCTCGTCGCTGCGCTCCTGCGCTGACCCTGCGCATTCCAAATAAAAGGCACCCGAGGGTGCCTTTTTTGTTGCGTGCGCCCAGCATGGGCGCACTCTTGCGAGGAGCGGCGACACGACTTCATGGGTTTCATGAAACCGGTCGCCGCTTCACCATTTTGCCAACAGAATCAGCCCAGCATCGACTCCGCTGGCACGTAGTCGTACTTCAGTGCCTCTGCCACCGCTTGGTAAGTGACTTTTCCTTCGCACACATTCAGACCGTTCTTCAGGTGCGGATCGTCGCGCATCGCCTGGCGCCAGCCTTTGCTTGCCAACGCAACGGCGTGACCGATGGTGGCGTTGTTCAGCGCGAAGGTCGACGTGCGCGCCACCGCGCCCGGCATGTTCGCGACGCAGTAGTGCACCACGCCATCGAGAACGAAGGTCGGGTCGGCGTGCGTCGTCGCATGCGAGGTTTCGAAACAGCCGCCCTGGTCGATCGCGACGTCGACCACCACCGCGCCCGGCTTCATCTTCGAAATCATGTCGCGCGTGACCAGCTTCGGCGCCGCGGCGCCCGGCACCAGCACGCCGCCGATCACCAGGTCGGCCGACAGCACCGCTTCCTCGATCGAATGCGCGTTGGAATACTGCGTCGAGATGCGATTGCCGAAAATGAGGTCGAGCTGGCGCAGGCGCTCCATGCTCTTGTCGAGCACAGTCACGCGCGCGCCGGTTCCCACCGCCATCTGCAGCGCGTTGGTGCCGACCACGCCGGCGCCGATGATGACGACATGGCCGGCCGCAACGCCAGGCACGCCGCCCAGCAGCAATCCCATGCCGCCCTTCGATTTCTCGAGGTGCGCGGCGCCTGCCTGGATCGCCATGCGCCCGGCCACTTCGCTCATCGGCGCGAGCAGCGGCAGCCCGCCGCCGGCTCCGGTGATGGTTTCGTAGGCGATGCAGACGGCGCCCGAACGCACCAGCGCCGCGGTCTGTTCAGGGTCCGGCGCCAGGTGCAGGTAGGTGTAGAGAATCTGGCCCGGCCGCAGCATGGCGCATTCCTCCGGCTGCGGTTCCTTGACCTTCACGACCATCTCGGCGCGCGCAAAGACTTCCTTCGCGCTGTCCACGATGGCCGCGCCGGCCGCCACGTACTGTTCGTCGGGCAGGCCGATTTCAAGGCCGGCGCCCTTCTGCACGAGCACCTGGTGGCCGCGCGAGGTCAGTTCCCTGACACTCGGCGGCGTGAGGCCCACGCGGAACTCGTTGTTTTTAATCTCTTTCGGAACTCCTACAATCATGTCTTCCTCCAAGTTGTACAACGGACATCTCCATCATTACAAACCCAGCGTCATCAGGCTTGCGTTACCGCCAGCCGCGGTCGTGTTGACACACAGCGCGCGTTCAGCCACCAGACGCCACAACGGGATCGCACCCTCTTCGGTGGTGTCGATCATGCTGATGATTGCTCCATCCCGCGCCGCCAGCACAGGGCGCAGGCTGTTCGAGGTGGACGCGTCGACGAGCGCCACCTGGAAAGGATACTTGCATTCGTCGATGCTGCCGATCACCTGGATGCGGTCGCGCACCGGCGCCGGCAAGCCTTCGGGAACCAGCTTGCCCGAGCGGTCCAGCACCACCGCGCGATTGCCGGTGGCCAGTACCGCGGCCAGCTGATTAAGCAGCACGCCGATCGACGAGGCCGCGCACAGCACGACGCCGCGCGACGCGAACGCCAGCGTATTGCGCTCGCCGGTCGGACCCGGCAGCGCCAGCGTGGTGCCGGTCAGCGTGGTGCGCATGTACTGGTCGGCCAGCGTCATCACGCGCTCCTGGCCATGGGTGTTGGCCCACGCCAGCAGAGAATCGAGGCCCGGGGTGGCCTGGCGTTCGTGGCGCAGCAGCGGCGGCGCCGCGCGCTGCAGGCGCTTGAGGTACAGCGGGCCGCCCGCTTTCGGGCCAGTGCCGGACTTGCCTTCGCCGCCGAAAGGCTGCACACCGACCACCGCGCCGACGATGTTCCGGTTGACATAGATATTGCCGACGTGCGCGCGCGACGAGATGTAATCGATGGTCTCGTCGATGCGCGAGTGGATGCCCAGCGTCAGGCCGAAGCCGCTCTCGTTGATCGAGTCGATCAGCTCCGGCAGGTCGGTGCGCTTGTAGCGGATGACGTGCAGCACAGGGCCGAACACTTCGTGCGTCAGTTCGGACAGCGAGCCGATTTCCATCACGGTCGGTGGCACGAAGGTGCCGTGCGCGGTCAGGCTGGCCGGCAGGTCGAGCGCGAAGTGCGACTTGGCGTTCTTCTTCGTGCGCTCGATGTGCGCGAGCAGGTTGTCGCGCGCCTCGACGTCGATCACCGGGCCGATGTCGGTCGACAGGCGGTCCGGCACGCCGACGCGCAGTTCCTGCATCGCGCCCTTGAGCATGCGGATCGTCTTGTCGGCGATTTCCTCCTGCAGGAACAGCACGCGCAGCGCCGAGCAGCGCTGGCCGGCGCTGTCGAAGGCGGAGCTCAGGGCATCCTGCACCACCTGCTCCGGCAGCGCCGACGAATCGACGATCAGCGCGTTCTGGCCGCCGGTTTCGGCGATCAGCGGAAGTTCGTTGTGCTCTTCCAGCGAGCGCTTCGCCAGCGTCTTGTTGATCAGCTGCGCCACTTCGGTCGAACCGGTGAAGATCACGCCGCGCACGCGGGCGTCGCCGGTCAGCGCGGCGCCGACCACTTCGCCGCGGCCCGGCAGGAACTGCAGCGCGCCTTTCGGAATGCCAGCCTGGTGGAACAGTTCGACGGCGCGGTTCGCGATCAACGGGGTTTGTTCGGCCGGCTTGGCCAGCACCACGTTACCCGCGGCCAGCGCGGCGGCGACCTGGCCTGTGAAGATCGCCAGCGGGAAGTTCCACGGGCTGATGCAAGTGACCGGGCCGAGCGCCAGCACGTTCTGCGTGCTGTGCACCTGCTGCGCGTAGTAGCGCAGGAAGTCGACAGCTTCGCGCACTTCGGCGATCGCGTTCGGCAGCGACTTGCCCGCTTCGCGCACGGCCAGCGCCATCAGCTCCTGGCAGTTTTCCTCGAACAGGTCGGCGACGCGCGCGATCGCATCGGCGCGCAGCGACGGCGCCGTCGTTTGCCAGTCCATCGCATACGCGGCGGCGGCGGCCAGCGCGGTTTCGACATCGGCGCTGGTGGCTTCGCGCACCTGGCCGACAACATCCAGATGATTGGCGGGATTTTTCACCGGCTGCGTCGCCGACGGGCTGCTGGCGCCGTCGATCAGCGGCGCGGCTTCGTACGCGCGCGGCTGCGCCAGCACGGCCGACAGCTTGACCAGCACGTCTTCATTGGTCAGGTCGATGCCCGACGAATTCTTGCGCTCGTCGCCGAATAATTTCACCGGCAGCGCGATGCCCGGATGCGGCTGGGCGCCCTGCGCGCGCGCCGCGTCGAACGGATCGGCGATCAGCGACGCGATCGACACGTCCTGGTCGACGATCTGGTTGACGAACGACGAGTTGGCGCCGTTCTCCAGCAGGCGGCGCACGAGATACGCGAGCAGCGTTTCGTGCGAGCCCACCGGCGCGTAGATGCGGCAGGCCTTGTCGAGGTTTTCCTTGCCGACCACCTGGTCGTACAGCGTCTCGCCCATGCCGTGCAGGCACTGGAACTCGTAGTTGGTGATGCCGTCGGCCTTCGCCCAGGTGTAGATGACGGACAGCGAATGCGCGTTGTGCGTGGCGAACTGCGGATACAACGTGTCGGCGGCCGATAGCAGCTTGCGCGCGCAGGTCAGGTAGGACACGTCGGTGTAGACCTTGCGGGTATAGACCGGGAAGCCGGGCATGCCGTCCACTTGCGCGCGCTTGATCTCGGCGTCCCAATACGCGCCCTTCACCAGGCGCACCATGAACTTGCGGCCGCTGCGCTTGGCCAGGTCGACCAGGAAGTCGATCACGAACGGGCAGCGCTTCTGGTAGGCCTGCACCACGAAGCCGATGCCGTCGAAGCCGGCCAGCGCGGGATCGAAGGCCATCGCCTCCATCATGTCGAGCGAAATCTCGAGGCGGTCGGCTTCTTCCGCGTCGATGTTGATGCCGATGTTGTACTGCTTCGCCAGCAGCACCAGGGTGCGCACGCGCGGCAGCAGTTCTTCCATTACGCGCTTGTGCTGCGCGCGGCTGTAGCGCGGGTGCAGCGCCGACAGCTTGATCGAGATGCCCGGGCCGCCGTTGATGCCGCGGCCGTTCGATGCCTTGCCGATCGCGTGGATCGCCGTCTCATACGACTTGTAATAGGCCTGCGCATCGTGCTCGGTCAGCGCCGCTTCGCCCAGCATGTCGTACGAATAGCGGTAGCCGCGCGCTTCGTTGGCGCGGCTGTTTTTCAGCGCCTCGTCGATGGTCTGGCCGGTGACGAACTGGTTGCCCAGCATGCGCATCGCCAGGTCCACGCCCTTGCGGATCAGCGGCTCGCCGCCCTTGCCGATCAAGCGCGTCATCGCCGAGGCCAGGCCCGCTTCGCTGCTGGTGCCGACCAGCTTGCCGGTGATGAGCAGTCCCCAGGTGGCGGCGTTGACGAACAGCGAAGGCGACTCGCCCAGGTGCTTGCGCCAGTCGCCCTTGCTGATCTTGTCGGCGATGAGGCGGTCCGCGGTCTGGCTGTCGGGGATGCGCAACAGCGCTTCGGCCAGGCACATCAGCGCCACGCCCTCTTCCGACGACAGCGAAAATTCATGCATCAGCGCGTCCACGCCCGAGGCGCGGGTGCGTTTCGCGCGCACCTGCTCGACCAGCTTGTGCGCCAGCGGCGCCGCGTCGGCGTTGGCGCGCGCGCCCTGCGCCAGCAGCCACTCCACGGCCTCGGTCTCGTCGCGCCGGTAGGCCGCGGTGATGGCCGAGCGCAGCGCGGTTTGTTGTGGTTTGACTTCGGCGAGCAGGGCGGAAAACGGGGCGGAGGAGGTGGCCGGAAACGCGGCAGTTTGCATAAATGACTCTTTGATGGAAAATGGCTAACAAACACAGCCGCGCAGCACGAAACGCCGCCCCTGGAGGACCAGGGGGCGGCGCGATCGGCTGCGCGAAAAATTGATTCGATTGTAGTGGGATTTCTTCTGGATTAATTCTGGTAATAAGGAATACTAGCAATAGATAGTTTTTGGTGAGACAATTTCACCAAATAATATTTATCTTGGGAGATAGCCTGACATGCTGGACAAGATTAGCAAGAAAATCCTCGCGGAACTGCAAAATGACGGCCGCATCAGCAATGTCGAACTGGCCGCCCGCGTCAACCTGTCGCCGGCCGCATGCCTGGAGCGGGTGCGCAAGCTGCACGAGTCAGGCTACATCATGGGCTACACGGCCCAGCTCAATCCCCAACTGCTCGACGTGTCGCTGCTGGTCTTCATCGAAGTCGTGTTAGACCGCACCACGCCGGAAGTGTTCGACGCGTTCAAGAACAGCGTGCAACTGATCCCCGAAGTCCTGGAATGCCACATGGTCGCGGGCGGCTTCGACTACCTGGTCAAGGCGCGCGTGAAGGACATGGCGGCGTACCGCGAATTCCTCGGCAAGACGCTGCTGCAAAAAGGCGTGCGCGAGACGCACACCTACGCGGTGATGGAAGAGGTCAAGAACACGACCAAGCTGCCGATTCGCTAAGTTAAGAGTGGTGGCGCGTTCAATCGAGTTGTTCCGCGGGATCCACGGCTTCGGGGAGCACACGACTAATTCGGGTGTGAAGCAGCTTGCCCGCGATCAGTCCAAGCGGCGCTGCAAGCATCCAGATGGCGAGACGCAGAGGCGAGTGGTGCTCCGGAAATAGCGCAAAAATATTGACTACCAGGACCAGGCAAAACAAGGCGATGGTCGCACCCCACGAACGGGGTGGCGACCATTTCGCTGCGACAGCGCCACTGGCCATACCGGCAAAAAACCGTAGCGCCTGTATCGACTTCCACACCCAGGTATCGGCGTCGTCGGAAGGACGATGATCGATCAGCGGATTGGCCGTCAACAGGACGTCAAGATTCGCCGCGTAGATCAGGATAACGTAGGCGAGCAGTATCCCCGTCAGCAACCCTGCAACGAATCCCAGCCAAGGCGACCGGTTCGTGAATCTGCTTTTCATGAAGTGCCGGTACGTTCGTTAGCTCTTGAGCAGCTGGACGTATCCGGCCACCGCTTCCCGCGCGCCCGGTCCATCGATCAGCGAACGGAGAATCGATTCCAGCGATTCGCATTCCAGCGTCAGGTTTTTCTCGCTGACCTTCGATGGCGGATTCGCGAGCAGAAAACCCTGGAAACTCTCTTTCGCCGCTGGGAGATAGGGCGAGCTATCCACTAACTGGATCAATTCGGGATAGGTGGAGCGGAATCGTTCCAAGGTTTTTCCATGGGTCGCCCACTCGGGCGAAGCGCCGCAGCGCAGTTGCGCTCCATAAGTCGCTTGGTAAAGCCTGGATACGACCTTCGCTTTCTCAACTGGGGTGGCAGGAGTGCCTTCGGCCAGCGCGGCTGTCGGGATGGCCTGCATGAAAAATACAAGTCCAGCCAACATGAAGTTGCGACCGATGTGCATACACCTCTCCTCAAAAGGAATAAAAAAGCAATATTGCAAATTTATATCCCTAATGCGCGTCTTTGTCGAGGACCCTGGCGACCGCCACTTTCATCGTATTGAACTCGGTGACGATTTGGGCGTGAGCAGCGCACATCGCGCCTAGGTCGCAGAACGCCAGTATCTTCTTGAACAAATCGATCCCCTCTTTTGTCATGGCGGCGCCGGATCCGGTTCTCGCGGCGCCTTAACGTCCGTTCTTAGCTTCCCTGCTTTTCGCGTCGTTCTCCATCTGCTCGCCGATCACGCGATTACGCTGTTCCTCACTTCCGCGCACCAGCTTTGCGCCGTTCCGCTCCAGCAGTTCTTTTGCCCCGCTTGCCGGACGCCATCCGTGTATCGCACTCGCCAGGGGAGAATCGCCGTAGGCATTGATCGCATTGACGTCGGCGCCCCTGGCGATCAATAGTCTGATCACGTCCAGTTCACCGCGCACGGCAGCGCCATGCAGCGCAGTTCCAGACCTGCCCTGACTATTGATGTCCACGCCCTGATCGAGCAAGGCCAGCACCGCCGAAGTCTGGCCACTGGCAGCCATGTCCACGAGGAATTCAGTTGCGTGAGGACCTTTGGCGATGCGCCCTGCAAACGTGCTTACCCAGAAACCGTAGGGCAGAAATGCAATTCCAAGCGACACGACAATCGCCAGAGCGCCGAGGAGGTTCGACAGTCGCCAGGTTCTTGTCTTGAAGAGTGGCAGGCTGACACTGACGACGATCCAGGCGAGCGAGGCGAGTATGGCCGGAAATAAGATGATGCCAACAGTATGAAGGAGCGAAAACCCGATCATCTGAGGCCCGCTGGCCCAGCTCAGCGCGGTGTTCTCCCATACCATGTCGGCAGCAAGCAGCACCGGGGTAACCAGCGCCAGGCAGCACCCGATCGATGGCTTGCCGCGTACGATCATGAGGCCAGCAGCGCTTGGTCGAGCGCCTTCGCAATGACCTGTTCGGCGGCGGTAAGAAGTTCGCTCATCACGCTTTGTGCGCGTCCGACGTGGTCAGGTCCATTTCCTGGAAGTGCTTGCGCAGCCAGATATGGGCCGGGCTGCGCGCGTCGCGTTCATGCCACAGCATGTCGATGTTCACCGGCGGCAGGTCGTAGGGCAGCTCGCGCCACACGAGCGCGTCGGCATTGCCGGTCGAGGCGATCAGGTGCTTCGGCAGCACCGTGATCAGGTCCGAGTTGGCTACCACGCGGCCGGCCGTGAAGAACTGGTTCACGGTCAGCAGGATGCGCCGCTCGCGGCCCAGCTGCGCCAGCGCTTCGTCGGACAGGCCATGCGCCCTGCCCGAAAAACTCACCAGCAGGTGGTTCGCCGCGCAGTAGCGGTCGAGCGTCAGTTCTTCCTTCGCGAGCGGATGGTCCTTGCGCATCACGCACACGTAGCGGCCGGAATACAGCCGCTCGTGGCGGATCGGCGAACTGGTATCGGACGACAGCTGCGCCGCCACGCCGGGGAAGAAGCCGACCGCGAGGTCGACGTCGCCGCGCAGCAGCATCGGGCGCGGTTCGCGCGTGGTCAGCGGCACCATGCGCACGTTGACGCCCGGCGCCTCGGTCTCGATCGCGCGCATCAGCGACGGCAGCCAGAATGCGGCGGTGGCGTCGGCCATCGCCATGCGGAAGGTGGCGTGGGTCTTGGAGACGTCGAAGGTTTCGGGCGTGACCGCCGCCTCCAGGCCGGACAGCGCCGAGCGCACGGCCGGCCACAGCTGTTCGGCGCGCGGCGTCGGCTTGACGCCGTAGGCGGTGCGGATCAAGAGGTCGTCGCCCAGGCTCTCGCGCAGGCGCTTGATCGCGTTCGACACAGCCGGCTGCGTCATCGCCAGGTGGCCGGCGGCGCGGGTCAGGTTCTGTTCGGTCATGACGGCGTCGAACACGCGCAGCAGATTGAGGTCTAGCGTCAGGAAGCTCATGGCATGTAGGGCGGATGGGTTCGGAGGTTCAAATATACCTGAAATCCATTCACGATCAATATAATCGGTATCAGAAAACGGAATTAGATTTATATGTTGCGCTGCACGATAATTCTGGTCAACAACTAATTCTTACTGGAATATCGTGTCTTTCACCGCAAGCCTGTTTCAAACTTCCGCCAACGTCCCGGTCATGCCAGTGATCCGCGGCGTTATCGGCCTGTCGGCGTTCGCCGGCCTGGCCATGTTCTTCAAGCCACTGCTGACGGGTATCGCCCGCGCGCTGGTGCTGGTTGTGCGGCCCCGCCTGACCAAGGAAGAACAAATCGCCCGCCGCCAGTTGCGCGATGCAAAATTGATGCAGCGGATGATCAACTCGTCGCAGGGACCGAGCCACGCGGCCGAACTGCGCGCGATGATGGCGCGCGGCTAAGCCAGCCCCGCCTGAATAAAAAAGCGGCGCCGGGAAACCGGGCGCCGCTTTTTTGTTTATTGCGTATTACAACTTCCCAATCAGCGCGCGCCAAGCAGTTGCGGCTTCAGGCTGCTGTCGGCCGGACGATCGCCCAGCCAGATGCGCAGCACCGCGTTGTAGAAGCCCACATCCGGAATCGGCTCGCCCAGCTTCTTGCCGTTCAGTTCGATCACGGTGCCGCTAGCGGGAATCCAGTCGATGTGCAGCACGTCGCCCTTCTTCACGCCGGGAATGCTGCCGAACAGCTCGCCGAACTTGCTGATCTGGCTGACGTACTTGCTCTTTTCAGCCGCGTCGATGTTGTGGTCCAGCCCGGTCATGAAGGCCTGGCCGAAATCGTCCGAGCTGATGTCGCGCATCATCACCAGCTGCATGCGGCGCGGACCGTCGAGCTTGAGTACTTCCGGCACGGCGTTCTTCTTTTCGGTCAGGTACAGGCCGGCCGCGTAGACCTTGATGATGAACTTGGTGCGCAGGCCGGCGCCGTTCAGGACCAGATCCTTGCCGGCGACCCTGGCGGACTCGTCGAACTTCACGCCGCTCACTTCCGCCGCGGATGCGCTGAACGCGCAGGCCATCAGCAAGCCCGCGAGCAGGCCCTTGAAACCGAATGTTGTCTTTGCCATCGTGCTTGTCTCCATGTTGTTATCAAGTGAAATTCACCGTGTGGTGAATATATCACTTGCTCGTCGAAAAGACGACGAATGGAGGATCAGGCTTTGGCGGCGGTGAGGCGCTGGTACTTGGCGAGCAGTTCTTCCTTGGTCTCGCGCCAGTCCGGATTGAAGGGGATGCAGCTGACCGGGCACACCTGCTGGCATTGCGGCTCATCGAAATGGCCGACGCATTCGGTGCACTTGTTGGGATCGATCTCGTAGATCTCCGCGCCCATGTAGATGGCTTCGTTCGGGCACTCGGGCTCGCACACGTCGCAGTTGATGCAGTCGTCGGTAATCAGTAAAGCCATTTCAGTTGCTCTGTTATGCGGCCGGCGCGGCGTTGTTCTCGGCGATTTTCTTCATCAGCCAGCGCTCGACGGACGGGAACACGAACTTCGAGACGTCGCCGCCGAGGATCGCGATCTCGCGCACGATGGTGCCGGAGATGAACTGGTACTGGTCGGACGGCGTCAGGAACAGGGTTTCGACGTCCGGCAGCAGGTAGCGGTTCATGCCGGCCATCTGGAACTCGTATTCGAAGTCGGACACGGCGCGCAGGCCGCGCACGATCACGCGGGCGTCGTGCTTGCGCACGAAATCCTTGAGCAGGCCGGAGAAACTCTCGACCTTCACGTTCGGGTAATGGCCCAGGACTTCGTTGGCGATCTCGAGGCGTTCGTCGAGCGAGAAGAAGGGACGCTTGTTCTTGCTGTCGGCGACACCGACGATCAGGCCGTCGAACAGCCCGGACGCGCGGCGCACCAGATCTTCATGACCGCGCGTGAGCGGGTCAAAGGTTCCTGGATAAACGGCTACAACCATTGCGGCTCCCTCGTGATGCACCAATATAGAACGCGCATTATGCCTGAAAAATGGTCAAAAGCCCCAGCAATGGGCGGTTTTGGCGCCGTTTTGAGGTCTTGTTCTTCGGACCTGACTCCATTTTACGCTGACACCACAGACGTGTCGTTCCTGCGAAGGCAGGAACCCATGCTGAATCCGAGTCGCCCTGGGCTTCATGCTCAGTATAGGTTCCTGCCTTCGCAGGAACGACATACTAAGTGGCAGCGCGCAGGCGCAGAAGGTAGAAGAACACGATACCGGCCTTGTCCTCGCGGACGGGCTCCCACGGCGCCAGCCACTCGGGCGCCTCGTCGCCAAACGGCAGCGGCGTGCCCGATTCGGCGTACACCAGCCCGTCCTGCGACACTAGCTTCGTCACCAGCGGCAGCGACTTTTCCAGCAGCGACTGCTGATACGGCGGGTCGAGGAACAACAGGTCGAAACGCTGGCCGCGCAGCGCCATCGACTGCGCCGCAGCCAATGCGTCGGCGCGCAGCAGGGTCACGGCGTCGGCGTGCAGCTTGTCCTTGATCGTTTCCAGCTGCCGGATCACCGGCGAATGCGTGTCGACCATGACGACCGACTGCGCGCCGCGGCTGGCCGCTTCGAAGCCAAGCGCGCCGCTGCCGGCGAACAGGTCGAGCACATTGGCGCCGCTCCAGTCGTTGTCGCGAAGGTGGCTGATCCAGTTGAAGACGGTCTCGCGCACGCGGTCCGGCGTCGGGCGCAGGCCGAGCGCGTCGAGCACCGGCAGCTGCGTGCGTTTCCAGTCGCCGCCGATGATGCGGACATGCTTGGGCGGAGGGGGCCGGTGGACCGGGACTTTGGCGGGCTTCTTTTGCATGGGCGGCACTATAGCATTCGCGCTACTTTTGCGGGTCGTTGGCCAGGTGGCCGAAGTCCTCGATCCAGCCCTGCATGCGTTTCTGCGCATGCGCCTTCTGCGCCGGCGTGGCGATTTTCACCGCGGTCAGGATCATCTGGATGGTCTGGTCGGTGTAGGCGTCGAAGAAGGCCTTGCGCTCGGGCGCCTCGAAGCGGTCGAACAGTTCCTTGACCAGCTTGTGCAGTTCGCTGACGGTGGCGTCCTTGCTTAATTTTTCCTGCTGCACCTTGCGCAGCAGCGCGACGATGCGCTTCTGGCGCCGCACCCGCTCGTCGAGCCAGATATTGTTATCGAGGACGCGCGCGTCGGACGCCTTGCGCAGCGCCGCCTCCTGTTCGGAGCTGAAGCGGCCGAACCACAGCTCGAACTGGTCCATCGACTTCTTGAAGCGCGCCTTCTGCTGGTCTTCCTGGTCGCCGCGCATGAACTTGCGGCGGAAATCCTCGTTATTCTTGGCGAACTTCCTCTCCAGCTGCGCGATCTGCTCCGGCTTGATTGAGCGCGCCAGGTCGGCCAGTTCGGGCAGCGCCTTGTAGGCCAGCAGCTCGGAGCGCGCCTTGATGTCCTTGTAATCGCCCATCAGGTCGGCCGCGGTCATGTTCCCGGCGAGCTGGCGCTGGCCGTTCGCCAGCAGCTGCGCGTAATCGTGCAGTTGGGTCTTGCGGTGCCAGACGAACAGGCTGTCGATGTCCTTCTTGACCCAGCTGGACTGGTCGGAATCGAGGTCGAGATAGGTGTTGAGCCACCAGTACAACAGGTCGTCGCCGTGGTTGTAAGTGAATCGGATCGTGCTGCAACCGGCGGCCAGCGCCATGAGCGCGATCAGAAACAGCTGGCGCAGGCGGCGTGCCAAGGTGTCGGTCGTGTTAAAATTTTTCATCTATACAACTCTCCCACACTATCCCATGAACGTTGTCATCCTCGCCGCCGGCATGGGCAAGCGGATGCAGTCCGCCCTGCCAAAAGTCTTGCACCCCCTGGCAGGCAAGCCGCTGCTGCAACACGTGATCGATACCGCGCGTGAACTTTCACCAAGCAAATTATGCGTGATTTATGGTCACGGCGGCGCAGCCGTGCCTGAGCACGTCAAATTGCAGAACCGCGGCGAGCACGCCGAGATCGACACCGCGCTGCAGGAACCGCAGCTGGGCACCGGCCACGCCGTGATGCAGGCCGCGCCGCAGCTGGACGACGACGCGCCGACCCTGATCCTGTACGGCGACGTGCCGCTCACCTCAGCAAGCTCGCTGCGCGCGCTGGTCGAGGTGGCCGGCAACGACAAGCTGGGCATCCTCACCGTCGAACAGGCCAACCCGTTCGGGCTGGGCCGCATCGTGCGTGAGAACGGCGCGATCGTGCGCATCGTCGAGGAGAAAGACGCGACTGAAGCCGAGCGCGCGATCCGCGAGATCAACAGCGGCATCATCGTCGCGCCGACGGTCAAGCTGAAAGCGTGGCTGGCCACGCTGGAGAACAAGAACGCGCAGGGCGAGTACTACCTGACCGACATCGTCGCGCGCGCGGTCGCCGACGGCGTGCCGGTGGTGTCGGCGCAGCCCTCGGCCGAGTGGGAAGTGGCGGGCGTGAACAGCAAGGTGCAGCTGGCCGAACTGGAACGCCAGCACCAGCTGAACCTGGCAAAGAAGCTGCTCGAACAGGGGGTGACGCTGATGGACCCGGCGCGCATCGACATCCGCGGCACCCTGGTGTGCGGGCGCGACGTGACGATCGACGTCGGTTGCGTGTTCGAAGGCAAAGTGGAACTGGCCGACGGCGTGTCGGTAGGCGCGCACAGCGTCATCGTCAATGCGACGATTGCGGCGGGCGCGCAGATCAAGCCGTTCTGCCACATCGAGAGCGCGCAGGTGGGGCCGAAGTCGCAGATCGGGCCGTATGCGCGGCTGCGTCCGGGCGCCGAGCTGGGCGAGGACGTCCACATCGGTAACTTCGTCGAAGTGAAGAACAGCACCATCGCCGCGCACAGCAAGGCCAACCACCTGGCGTATGTGGGCGATTCGACGGTGGGTTCGCGCGTGAATATCGGCGCGGGCACGATCACCTGCAATTACGATGGGGTCAACAAGCACCGCACCGTGATCGAGGACGACGCGTTCATCGGCAGCGATTCGCAGCTGGTGGCGCCGGTGACGGTGGGGAAAGGCGCGACGCTGGGCGCCGGCACCACGCTGACCAAGGATGCGCCGGCCGGCAAGCTGACCATCTCGCGCGCCAAGCAAATGACGATCGAGAGCTGGCAGCGGCCGGTGAAGGTCAAGAAGTAAGTTCAAGATGGGGACTCGGCGTCCCCGTCGCCCCGCAGGACCAGACCCGGCATATCGACCGCCGGCATCCGCAGCATCGGGGTCTGGTCCTGCGGACCTGACCCCATTTTCATTTGATTAGTGACGATGCGGTGCTTTTGCGGCCGGGGCCCAAGGTCTGGGGTCAGGTCCGCCGGAGCGACGGGGACGCCGAGTCCCCGGGTTTGTCGCCGCCGCGTGCGACCCCTACCCCGCCAGCCCTTCCGCCACATCGGCGCGCGCGGCCCTGATCGCCGGCGCCAGCGCCGCCAGCAGCGCCACCACCAGCACCATCCCCACCGCCATCAGCATCCGGTCGAACTCGAGTTCGATCAGCATCGGCGCTTCTTTCTGCACCGCCTGCGCGGTCCACGACAAGCCGGCGCGGTTGGCGATCCACGCAATCAGGCCGCTGCCGACCACGCCGATTACCGCCGCTCCCCCGGCCATCCACAGCGCTTCGGCCGCGAACATCACGAACACCGCCCTGCCGCGCATGCCCAGCGCGCGCAGCGTCGCCACTTCCCTGCGCCGCTCGAAGGCGTTCATCGACAGCGTGGCGGCGATGGTCGCGGCGATCACCGCAATGACCACGCCGGCCACGCTGCCCTGGGTCAGTTCGGCGGCGCTGCGCGCCTTCACATAGCTGGGCGACAGTTCCTGCCAGGTGTGCACCTCGGCCTCGATCCCGGCGCCGCGCAGCAGCCCGCGCATCGCGGTCCGCTGCGCCTCGAGCTGCTTCGGGTCCGCCAGCGTCACCACCAGGCGCTCGGTGCGCCCGGTGCCGCGCACCGCCTGCGCCATCTCGAACGGCATCAGCAGCGAGCGCGCGCTGGCGTTGAATTCCACCGTGCTGTAGATTTCCGCCACCTGCGTTTGCAGCGCGGTCTCCGGCGCGTCGCCGCCGACGCCGCTCAGCGTGACGCTGCCGCCCTGGCGCAGCCCGAGCGCGCGTGCGCTGTCGCCGCTGAGGGCCACGCCCTTGGGGCCCGGCTTGCCGCCGATGCCCTCCCCGTCGAACAGCGCCGAGCGCTGGCCGGCCGACGCGATGCCGGCCACGCGCATCTGCGGCGCCACCGACGCCACGCCCGGCGCGCCTTCGACCATCAGCGCGATCCGTTGCGCCTCGGCGGCTTCAAACGCGGCGCCGGCGCGCGTGATCGCCAGGTGGCCGAGCCGCTCGCCGACGACGGCCTGGTATTCGAGCCGGGCGTGCGCGCTGGCGATGTTGCCTGCAAAAATATTCAGCGCGCACAGGCTGGCGGCGACCAGGATGATCGCCACCACGCTGCGCGTCCGGCCAAGCAGCAAGGTGCGCAGCGCCAGCAGTTGCGGACTCATCCCTGCACCCGCAAGGTGCGGCGCGCGCCGTCGTTCGCGCCGGTCAGCAGGCGGCCTTCGTGCAGCTGCAGCGTGCGCGACGCGCGGCTTAGCTGGCGCTGGTCGCGCGTCGAGATGACGATGGCGGCGCCGTCCTCGTGCTGGTGCAGCGCGAACAGGTCCATGACCATGCGCATCGCGCCGCTGTCGAGCCGGGACGTGGCCTCGTCGGCCACCACCAGCCGCGGCCGGGTCATCAGTGCGCGCGCGATCGCAACGCGCTGGCACTGGCTGGCGTCGAGTCGCGCCGGCAGGTGGTGGGTCTGGGTCTTGAGGCCGATGCGCGCCAGCAGTTCGGCGCCCCGTTCGCGCGCCGCATCGAGCGCCGCGCCGTGCAGGGAACCGCGAAAGTGCAGCGGCAGCAGCACATTTTCCAGCACCGTGAGGGCGGGCACCAGCCCGGTCGCCTGGAATACGTAGCCGACCAGCGCACTGCGCAGGTCGGCCCGGGCCGGCTCGGTCAGCCTGGACACCTGCAGGTTGGCGATCACCACGCTGCCTTCGCTGGCCGGCTCGAGCATGCCGATCAGGTTCAGCAGGCAGGTCTTGCCGTGGCCGGAAGGACCGCACACCGAGATCATTTCGCCCTGCGCCACATGCAGGTTGATGTCGGCCAGCGCCTGCACCCCGGCCAGGCCGCGGCCGTAGCGCTTTTGCACGTCCGTCAGCCGCACCAGTTCGCCCGTTGGCCGGATCCCGCCTGGTGCTGCGCCGCCTGTCGCTGTCGATTCCATCACCGGCCCCTCTCGTTGCATGAGTTGCCAGTAGATACTATTTCTTCATGGAATCGATTGATGCGCCGCAAGCAAGAAATCGACAGCGCCGGCGGGACACGTCCGGTATCGAATTCAGACGGCGATGCGCGTCTCGAACTTGCTGCGGAAGGTAGAGAAGTAAGTCTTCACATTGCGCACATTGGCGTGGGCGGCGAACAGGCGGTGCGCCAGCGCATGGTAGGCCGGCATGTCGGCGACCTGAATCACCAGCACGAAATCGGGGCCGGGCGCGACCCGGTAGCACTGCAACACGGCGGACTCGGCGGCGACCAGCGCCTCGAATTGCTCCATCCGCTCGGCCGCCTGGATGTCGAGCGAGATCTCGACGATGGCGCACAAGCCGGCGCCGACCTTGGCCGGCGCCACGATGGCGACCTGGCGTTCGATCACCCCCGCCTCGGTCAGATGCTTGACGCGGCGCAAGCAGGTGGGCGCCGAGACGTGCACGAGTTCCGCCAGCTCGGCGTTGGTGTGCGATGCATCAAGCTGGAGCGCATTGAGGATGCGACGATCGACATCGTCCAGCTCCGCGGTAAGGTTTTCCATGGCGATTATTTCGTTTTCATTCGTTTTTTTCTATTTGGTGAAATAATATTTCACCAAGAATGTCTAGTGAAATAATATAACGAAAGTTCGCTGATTTAGAAAGCTTATTTCACGATGGTTCATCTAGGATGTTTCCATTGCAAATTATTCAAATGAGGCTCACATGTGCGGCATCGTCGGCGCGGTAGCGCAGCGTAATATCACCCCTATCCTGATCGAAGGCCTCAAGCGCCTCGAGTACCGGGGCTACGACTCCTGCGGCGTCGCCCTGCACGTCGACGGCCGGCTCAAGCGTTCGCGCAGCACGGCGCGCGTGGCCGAGCTCGAAGCGCAGATGGCCAGCGCGCACCTGGAAGGCTTCACCGGCATCGCCCACACCCGCTGGGCCACGCACGGCGCGCCGGCTTCGCACAATGCGCACCCGCACTTTTCGCCGGCCGAAGAATCGGCCCGCATCGCGCTCGTCCACAACGGCATCATCGAAAACCACGACGAGCTGCGCGCCGAGCTGACCGCGGCCGGCTACAACTTCACCAGCCAGACCGACACCGAAGTGATCGCCCACCTGGTCGACCAGATGTACAACGGCGACCTGTTCGACACCGTGCAGCAGGCGGTCAAGCGCCTGCACGGCGCCTACGCGATCGCCGTATTCTGCCGCGAGGAGCCGCACCGCGTGGTGGCCGCGCGCCAGGGTTCGCCGCTGATCGTCGGCGTCGGCCAGGGCGAGAACTTCGTCGCCTCGGACGCGATGGCGCTGGCCGGCACGACCGACCAGATCATCTACCTGGAAGAAGGCGACGTGGTCGACCTGCAGCTGGGCCGCTACTGGATCAATGACGTCGACGGCCGTCCCGTCACGCGCGAAGTCAAGACCGTGCACGCGCACACCGGCGCCGCCGAGCTGGGCCCGTACCGCCACTACATGCAGAAAGAAATCTTCGAGCAACCGCGCGTGATCGGCGACACGCTCGAAGGCGTCACCGGCATCATGCCCGAGCTGTTCGGCGACAACGCCTACAAGGTGTTCAAGCAGATCGACCGCGTGCTGATCCTGGCGTGCGGCACCAGCTACTACGCCGGCCTGACCGCCAAATACTGGATCGAGTCGGTGGCCAAGGTGCCGGTTGCCGTCGAGATCGCCAGCGAATACCGCTACCGCGACAGCGTGCCGAATCCGAATACGCTGGTCGTGACGATCACGCAATCGGGCGAAACGGCCGACACGCTGGCCGCGCTCAAGCACGCGCGCAGCCTCGGCATGGTGCACACCCTGACCATCTGCAACGTTGCCACCAGCGCCATGGTGCGAGAGTGTGCGCTCGCTTACATCACCCGCGCGGGCATCGAAGTGGGCGTCGCGTCGACCAAGGCCTTCACCACCCAGCTGGCCGCGCTGTTCCTGCTGACGCTAACGCTGGCGCAAGTGAACGGGCGCCTGACGGACGACGAGGAAGCGACTTACCTGAAGCAGATGCGCCATTTGCCGGTTGCGCTGTCGGCGGTGCTGGCGCTCGAGCCGCAGATCATGGCCTGGGCCGACGACTTCGCGCGCAAGGAAAACGCGCTGTTCCTGGGCCGCGGCATCCACTACCCGATCGCCCTCGAAGGCGCGCTCAAGCTTAAGGAAATCTCCTACATCCACGCCGAAGCCTATCCGGCCGGCGAGCTGAAGCACGGCCCGCTGGCGCTGGTGACCGAGGAAATGCCGGTGGTGACGATCGCGCCGAACGACGCGCTGCTGGAGAAGCTGAAGTCGAACATGCAGGAGGTGCGGGCGCGCGGCGGTCAGCTGTATGTGTTCGCCGACGTCGACTCGCGCATCACCTCGGGCGACGGGCTGCACGTGATTCGCCTGCCGGAGCACTACGGCCTGCTGTCGCCGATCCTGCACGTGGCGGCGCTGCAGCTGTTGGCGTATCACACGGCGCTGGCGCGGGGGACGGATGTGGACAAGCCGCGGAATTTGGCGAAGTCGGTGACGGTGGAGTAGTCAGCGATCGGGTCTTCACGGCCCTGTGGACGAACAATAAAGTCTGACACTAAACAATAGAGTTTGACACCGCGCTGTATCTGCCTTGGACGACCCTACCAAGGCAGATACAGCCCCCGTACCCTGCTCGCTCGCTCTGACATCGGCAACGAAAATTTAGATGTAGCGCCCTATGTCAGCTTTTTCCCCGGCACCTTTCACTACCGTACAGTAATAGCAATCACAAACGGTGTTTGCAGGTAGGCTCTTTGTCACGATGCCAGTTCGCCCTCGGTAGGATAATTTGCGATGCGCCGGCCGAAGGCCGGTGACCTGCATGATGAATTCAGTGACTGCGAGAGCGGCTACTACCCCGTTCAGAGAGACCACTGACGGTCCTGCTTGGTCGAGGTTGGCCTTATCCACACCGTAAATTCGCTCTCGATCCTCGCGCGCCGCTGGGCTTTCGAGGTCCCGGCGGGCCTCGTCCATGTCCAAGACGTCCAGGCAGACAAGGCAACCCGGTTGCTCGTCCATTAGCACAACGCGTCCGCCAAAATCTAGTGCGTCGCCTGGAGGAATGTCTGTGGCTAAGTCGAAGTAGCGAATGCGGTTAGTCAGCGCAAATTCCATCAAGACGAGACGACTACCTTCATTGTCCACACAGCCGAATATGGTAGTGGCCTTACTGAGGCTTGAGAGGGCCTCATGGCTGCGCAGCGATGCCTTCACTGGAATGAACTGCACCGTCGGATCGATAGCCTTCACGCTGCGTTCTGCGATGTCTACCTTGTGCGTACCAGGTACCGCATCATCGTGTCGCGCTAGGATGTAGCGGTTGCGGTTAGTGTCGCTTAGGTCCTCGTCATCGATGCCAATGATGCCAGCAACACCGAGACAGGCCAGCTGCGGAATTAGATGTTCGCCAAGGCCACCGCAGCCCACAACCGCAACGAGCTCTCGTGCGATTAGTCGCTGCCCTTCTGCGCCGAAAAAACGTTCGTTCCTGTCGTGCTTACCCATAGCGTACGTCCCCATAGATTTTACTGCTCAACAACGTCGTTTTCTGGATTTGTGAGCCGGAATAGATGTGACCGATTGGTATCGGAGTTTTGGAATCACCGAACCATGCGAGTCCATCGATACTGTTGTGGCCGACGACAAGGGCCGCATACGGCTTCCCTCGCAGTCGCCAGCGAATATGGGGCACAAATTCAACAAGGCCGAGGATATCTGCCGGGGAAAAGCACGCAGGTTGCTTGCTTGGGTGGCAGTGCACTTCTAACAGGATCGCATTGCGCTCATGTGCAAGCTTGATGATGCGCGCGCGCGCCGCATCTGACAGCTCCAGGTAGTCGCTCGCCTGCGTGACATAATCGTCGCGCATAAGCGGAAGCCACTCCTCTACCACAAGTGAGTAGGGTAATTCTTGGGCGCAGGATTTACAGAGTAAGAAGCCGCCTTGTTCCATGTTGGAATTCCCAGGGAACAGGTGCGCCTGCATTGCAAGGAGCATCGCCGTCGGGATCGTTATCGTTGCGCTCGACATTATTTGCCTTGCATGAAGCGAACATTGACCCCGATGGCGAAGTTGAGCAAGTTCGAACCGCTCGCCACAGTCTTAGCCGGCCGCCATTGACCATTGTCGGCCAACCAAGAGAACTGCCCCCACTTGCCCGGAAACGGTACGATTTCGCCGACCGGCTCGGAGTAGTTGTCCGGAATCTGGCCTTTAAAGCGGATGCCTTCCGGCACCATGAAAGCGTACGGCTCTGTGCCCGGATAGCTGGGCTGCACGCGCAGCACGACATCGGTAGATTGCCTGTCCCAGCCAATATCCGGCAGCGGCACAGCGGGGAGGTGGAACCAGTTCCCTACGCGGGAGCTGCCTGGATAACGCGTTTGCAGGAGTGCCAGTTCTTCGTCCAGACGGGATTCGAACAGCGAATCGCCACGTTTCCACTGGATTTTCTTGGCAAAGCCGTGGCCAGGCTTCAGCTCAACCACCTCATCGGGTGCAAGCGTGCGCTCGTTATTGTCCTGGTCGACCTCGATTACGCCGGCCGAGGCATCCCAGCCGCCCAACACAATGATCTGTGCCACCGTAATGGTTGGGGCGTGCCACTCATGCATGCTGCCTTCAATGTCGATATAGTAAGTTTTTCCCGGCTGCTCTTTGCCCTTTTCTTGAGCTACAATTCCATTGGTCATCATTGTTCCTTCAAGATTCAGATCGCTGCCTGCGTCAGCCATGTCGTTGGTCGTAGTTGCGAGTTTTTCGACACTCATGGTTATGGTCCTTATAAAGGGCACCGGGAAATCCGGTTGCATGAGCTGTATGGCTCCTGAGCAAGCCGCCACGGAAGCTGGCCGAAAAAAATATTTTCCTCAGGTATGAATCCGCAAGCTGAAGTTCGAGAGTCCTATGATGTGAAATGGAGATCCATTGATGCCCCTATCCGAAACACCCGAAGACGACTTGACTCCCCAGGAGGTTAGTGCGCAGCTGCGCAGCCTCTCTGCGGCGGACTTCAAACGTGCCGGTTCTTTGGCGAAGATGTGCGCCGCTGGCATTCCTGGGATGGATGCCGGCGACCTTTTGCAAGAAGCGATGGTCAAGCTGCTGCTGGGCGAACGTGTTTGGCGCCGCGGGGTACACCCCTTGGTGACGCTGAAAATGGTAATGCTCAGCATCGCGTTCGACGCCCGAAAGAAGGCAAAAGGCGCGATCGATTGGCTCGCCATGATCGATGACGGAACGAAGACCCGGGATACCTCCTGTCCGGGCGCGCTGGAGCCTGATAACCGTTCCCCTCAGGAAATTGTTGATGGTCGCAGCCAACTCAAATATATCGAAAGCTTGGTGGCGGATGACGCCGATGCTAGTCTGGTTGTGACGGCTTGGGGTTTAGGGATGCGTGGCGAGGAGGCCGCGCGGGAAACCGGGCTCGAGATGAACCGATACGAGGCTGCACGCAAGCGCGTGACCAAAAAGCTTGAGCCTTTAGCGGCGCTAAGGAAAACCACATGAGCTTGCCTATCGAAAAACTGGAGCCGTTCGACGTGCTTCTTAACACTTATCTCGACGAATTAATGGCAACGCCGGACGACGAAATCCTGGATGGTGATGATCCGGCTGCGGTTAGGGCTGCGGGTATGAAAATGCTCGAAGCAGCGACGGCTAAAGCGGGCAAGCTAAGGCTTGCAGCGGCTCGCGATCGTATGGTGACTCATAGAAAAAGTCCAAAAGAAGGTCTTCTTTTCTCGGGATCAATTGAAGAGGCAAGAGCATTCCTACGCACGGCAAGTAACGATCCGAGATTTACGTTAGCCGCTCGCGGACTTGATGAGATGTCTGATGATGATATTCGCCGCCTCTATCAACGATATATTCAGTTAACCAGAGAAAAAACTCAGCCTGATGGGGAAAGAGAATGACCCCTGGTCAGCGCGCAGAGTCTCTTATCGCAAGTTTTGGAATCTCTTCTCCAAGCGAGATTGACATTGAAGCGATTGCTTTCGCCTCTGGTGTTGAAATTCAATACGATAGTCTTAAGGGTTGCGATGCAACATTAGTTGGGGTGGATGACCGGGCGATCGCAACCGTGCGACCCTCAAGCGTACGCGGGCGTGAACGCTTCTCCATTGGCCATGAGCTGGGCCATTGGGAGATGCACCGTGGACGATCCTTTCGTTGCAGGACCGACAGTCCTGACGAGAACCTTGCATCCAACCGTGTGGAGGAGAAAGAGGCTGATAGCTTCGCAGCGCACCTCTTGATGCCGGCAACGCTGTTCAATCCACGTGTCAACGCACTCATCAAGCCAGGATTTAGCGCCCTTGACGAAGTGGCACGTGAATTCGAGACGAGTTTGCTGGCAACCTCAGTGCGGTTGACAGACGTTAATCAGCTGCCTGTAGCTCTGGCTTGCTACTCGGCTTCTGGCCGGCGTTGGTATAAGTTTTCTAGCGATATTCCGAGGCGCTGGCGGCTCGAAAGTAAGCTCGATGAAGAAAGCTTTGCATATGACCTGCTTAAGTTAGGGAAAATGCCAGGCGGACTTCGTAAGCAGCCTGCCGACGTATGGTTCGAAAACTCTAATGCGGATGATTTCGAGGTCTATGAAGATTGCTTTCCGGGAAAAGATGGTGAGGTACTCGTACTCCTCTATTTGGAGGCTGACATGATGGAAGCTGAATTTGAAAGGAATGCTAGGGGTCGCAGGTTTTAAGCGATCTGCCTGCTCTGCCTACATGATCCTTATATTAGAAGAACCGAACCACAGTGGACGAACACTGGACGAAAGAAGAGCCACGCTGAGTGGACCTCCGGCTCATAAATCATTTTCTATAACTCATCGAGAATAGTGGATTCCCATACTGGACATGTGCGTGCGGCACGCGATAGTGATATTCCGATCATAGAAGCTTGGCTACCGAAGGACGAGAGCGTTCCCTCGTTGGCGGTAAATTGGAAGCTCACCAAGAAGGTTTATCAAGAGAGGGGCATGCTCGTCTGGGAAGACTCCATGACAGAAAGGCCCATCGCCTATTTTTGGGGATCTCTTCACACTCACGACAGCGTACTCGAAATACATCCGGCTTACCGCGGTAAGGGCATCGGCCGAGCATTTGTCGAACATCTGATGGCCATGTCGCGCGAACAGGGCGAGCCCTTGCTCGAGATCGAATGCGCGCACGAAACATCCAAGGAGTTCTGGATGGTGATGGGATTCGATGTTCGCGAACATGGGTGGACTATGCATGGCCCACAGCTGATCGGACAGCAAATTCTCCGCTTGCGACGACAGCTACCAGAAGGACCGAAAATTCCCGTGACCGTGGCATTTCTACCCGAGTCAGCGGCTTATGATGACTCTGACGTTACGCCCTTCGTAATGCACGCCCTCGTCGGAGCCGCAACCCCCTCAGGAGGCATCGAACTTAATGAAAGGGTTGCGTACTTTGACCTCGACGACGGCAAGGACTTAGTTATTGAAATTGTCGTCGCAGGCAAGAGAGTGTATCGGGGTAAGGCAAAATATCAAGAAGCGAGAGCGATTGGTGTAGAGCCTTGTAAAAGAGGATTCGCAGTGGATACTCTTAATCTTGATCGCGCCATCTTGGGTTCCTCTCACGACGAGTAGTCCACTGGCCGGACGTAAAGCCTATCCTTTCGTCCGTAGTCACTTCATAGCTTTTCGATCTGTCGGTCGATCGCCTTCCGAGCTCGCTAGTTGCGCTCGCTGTAGCGATCTGTCAGGTAATCGGTAAGGCCGCGCATCAGTAGCGTCATCTTGTAGAGCTCCTCCATAACGTCGACCACGCAGTCGTAGTAGGCGGACGGACGCATGCGCCCAGCATCGTCGAATTCCTTGTAGGCCATCGGCACCGAAGACTGGTTCGGGATCGTGAACATGCGCATCCAGCGGCCCAGCAGGCGCAAGGTATTCACCACGTTGAAGGACTGCGAGCCGCCGCAGACCTGCATCACCGCCAGTGTGCGTCCCTGGCTCGGCCGGATCGCGCCCATTTCAAGCGGTATCCAGTCGATCTGGTTCTTCATGACCGCAGTGATCGCACCATGACGCTCCGGGCTGCACCACACCTGTGGCCTCAGCCCGTCCATAACGAATCTTGCGGCCCGTAGTACGATTTCGCTAAATTTTGTGAACCATGAGAGAACAATGATGAGTAAGAATGCCGAAAAGTGGCGGGTCGTACGTGCCGCGTTTGCCGCTACAAGCGCAAGCAACGATTGGAAGAGGGAAGTGGGTGAGTCCGCTGCCACCATCTGGCTCGACAAGAATGGTTGGAACTACGTCGCTCTTAACACAAAGATTGATGACAAGCCGGCTTCACTCGCTGCGTTAGGCGGCAAGCGGCCTGACTTTTGTGCCGAAATCAAGGGTGAGCTCGTATATCTCGATGCGAAGTATCACAAATGCGCGAACGATGAGTTCTACCTCGAAGAAAAAGAAATTGCTCAGTATGTGAAGTTGCGGGAATGGCTTATCAAAGAGGGAGACTCTGGTGAGAGGGACATTGTATTCATGGTCTTCCCGCACAGGCATACCGCTACTCAGCTGGTGTTCGTTCACTTGGACGAGCTAATTCATGGGCAAGCTTTCGTAACCGCTGAGGGAAATTCTGCAAGAAAAGTGTCATTACTCGACCGCGATAACCTAACCTTCGAGGTATCGCTCATATAGCTGTGATCTTTGCCCCTAACGGTGAGAAAAATCTAACTTTGAAGGGCTATCGTAGCCTCTTGAATCCGGTACCTTCGCCCATATGTTGTGGAATCCACAACATATAATGGAGGTTAGAATGCCGCTTACTGGGCCATTTGCTGATGCAGTCTACCTGTCACTCGGCCGTGCGATTCTCCGCAAACAAGAACGTGCGGAGAGGACTATCTCCGATCATGAAGCTTTGGGTCATGCACAAGTGTTGCAGGGACATTACGGTTTTGTCAAAGACGAGGACAGTGCGAAGTTCGGTCAGAAAGTGCTGCACGCATTCCGCTACGTCGAGCAGGAAAACCTGCCGCTTTCATCGTTGGCGGCTGCTTCATATGGGAAGGATAAGGTGTTAAACAGGACGCCGCTTCATGACGACGTAATCGATGCCAAGCTGGATGAGGACTTGGGTGCTGCAGGTTTCAGTACCTGACAGGGCTCCGGGCAGCGCTTGGCGTTTATTTAGAACGATAGGATTTTGCATGCACGCTCAAACTCCACAATGGATTAGCGCGCGAGGAAGTTCGGCAGGGGCCACTTGCCGAGCTTCGCTTTTAGAGCATCGTGCTCGTAACTCGTGACATACTAGGTGCTGTAGGTCATCAGTAAAGCCTGTATTAGGATGGACATCATCAGGCTTCCCTCTCGCTTGCCTGTTCACTCAGCGGGTGAAGAGAGTGGTGTATGTGGAACCCTATCCCAAGAGCAAGGCGCTTGAGTTTCATGGTGATGCGATAACCCTCGACGCATCCCTACCGCACAATAAGGTTGTATTTGAGCCATTTGTTGGAGTGGGGCCCCGAAGCTTTTTCAATTTGTTTTCTACTGGTTTGGGCAGTGGTTACGAGGTCGTTCGCAAAAGCGCCGACGGTAAAATTGTCAAGTGGAATGAACACGGCAGCAAGTTAAGAATGCAGATGCTACCCACTTCGTATATAGAGCGCGAAACCGATGTTGCTGATGAATTCAACCAAAAATTGGAGAAAATCAATGGAAAGTAAATCCGCATTTCTCGATCATCTTAATCGTTCGAGCGAAACAGTAAAAGCTTGGCCAAGCTGGAAGCAACGAGTGCCCCAAGGAGCGGCTACATCGAGGGACGCATCCGCGCAGTCATCAGCAATGACCGGACGACAACATCTTACAAAACCCAATCGATAAGAGCTTTCTCAGACCGGTGTGGGGCAGTCCCTCGCCGTGGCCTACCGATTTGCCGCTTCCGTCGCCTCGGCGATCACGCTTAGCATTCCAGACAGGCTCGCCGGCTTCACCATGAATTCGTCGAAGCCAGCGTCTTTTGCCTTCTGCCTATCCTCGGGCTGGCCGTAGCCGGTGAGGGCGACCAGCCGGGAATTCCGAGTTGCTGCCATCCCCCGCATTTCGCGCGCGAGCATGTGCCCGTCCATGTCGGGCAGGCCGATATCGAGGAACAGCACCGTCGGCGACAGGCGCCGTCCCGCTTCCAGCGCCTCCTTGGCCGTGTGCGCCACCGCCACCTTGAAGCCCTCGGACTCCAGCAGCATCGCTAACGTCTGCGCCGCATCGACATTGTCGTCCACCACCAGCAGCGAGTGATCCTTCGAAGCGCGAACCGCGCCCGGCTCCGCAATGTCGGCCGCCGGCGCCAGCAGCGCGCGCGGCAGGGAAACCGTGAACGTGCTGCCCTGCCCCCTGCCGGCGCTCTCGGCCGCCACCGTTCCGCCGTGCAGCTCGACCAGCCGCTTGACCAGCGACAGGCCAAGACCGAGTCCGCCCTGCGCGCGGTCCGGCAGCCGCTCTCCCTGGGTGAACAATTCGAAGATGTGCGGCAGCAGCGTGGCGGTAATCCCCGCGCCGCTGTCTTCCACCGTCACGACCAGGCGATCCGCGTTCGCCCCCAGGCGAAGCGCGATGTTTCCGCCATCGGGCGTGTACTTCGCGGCGTTGTTCAGGATGTTGGCGAAAATCTGGATCAGCCTGGTCTTGTCGCCGTTGACGAAGTAGTCGGCGCCCGGCAGGTCGGCCGAGAACACCTGGCGCCTGGTTTCCACCAGCGGACGGGTCTGTTCGATCGCTTCCCGCAGGATGTCGGTGATGCGCAGGTTTTCGTGGCGCAGCGCGATGTGCCCGCGCGTGACGCGCGATACGTCCACCAGGTCTTCCACCAGCTTGGACATGTGATCGACCTGGCGCGCGATCACCCGGCTGGTTTTCTGCACCAGCGCCTCGTTGCCGGCAGCGTGCTTGAGCAACTCGGCGCCGGTGGCGATCGGCGCCAGCGGATTGCGCAACTCATGCGCGAGCATGGCCAGGAATTCGTCCTTGCGGCGGTCGGCCGCGCGCAGCTTGTCTTGCGCCGTATGCAGGGGCGTGACATCGGTGTTGGTGCCGAACCAGCGCACGATGGCGCCGGCCTCGTCGCGCAGCGCTGCGGCGCGGATGAAGAACGTGTGATACGCGCCGCTCACGCTGCGCAGGCGGCCGGTCGCCTCGTACAGCGCGCCGGTTTCGGCCGAATGGCGCCATTGACTGGTCAGCGCCTCGACGTCGTCGGGATGGACGATCGACATCCAGCCGCGCTCCATCATTTCTTCGTGCGAGGTGCCGGCGAATTCCAGCCAGCGGTCGTTGTACCAGTGGACGATGCCATCGGACTCGGCCATCCACGCCAGCTGCGGGATGGTGTTGGCCAGCTGGCGCAAGCGCTGCTCGCTTTCGCGCACCGCGTTCTGCGCCCTGACCGCTTCGGTCACGTCGCTGCCTTCGACAAAGATGCCGGTGACCTTGCCGCGATGGTCGAAGGTGGGCTGGTAGATGAAATTGACGAACCGCTCTTCCAGTTCATCGTCGCGGCTGCGTTGCAGCATCACCGGCACCTCGCGGCCCAGGAAGGCCTCGCCGCTGGAATACACCTTGTCGAGCAGTTCGTAGAAGCCCTGGCCTTCCAGCTCCGGGATCGCCTGCCGCACGGTCATTCCGATGACGTCGGTTTTTCCCAGCAGCGCAAGGTAGGCGTCATTGGCCAGCTCGAAGGTATGCTCGGGGCCGACCAGCGAGGCGATGATGCCGGGCGCCTTCTGGAACAGATGGCGCAGGCGCCGGTTTTCTTCGGCGCGATGGCGCTCGCCCAGCACCTGGTCGGTCGTCTCCGCCACCGCGCAGAACATGCCGCCGACCGAACCCGTTTGGTCGAGCACCGGCGAATAGGAGAAGGTGAACCACGCCTCCTCGAACTGGCCGTGGCGGCGGATGGTCAGCGGCAGGTTCTCGAAAAAGCTCGCTTTCCCGGCCATCGCATCGGCGACGATCGGGTAAATATCGCTCCAGATCTCATGCCAGATCTCCTCGAAACGTCCGCCGGCAGCGGCCGGATGCTTGGCGCCGAGGATCTCGCCGTAGGCGTCGTTGTAGAGGAACACCAGTTCCGGTCCCCAGGCGACGAACATCGGAAATTTCGAGCTCAACATGAGCGCCACCACCGTGCACAATGGCTGCGGCCAGCTGGCCGGCTCCCCGAGCGGCGACGCCGACCAGTCAAGCGCGCGCAGGATTTCGCCTGCCTGGCCGCCCCCGGACAGACACGGTGACACTTCACATCGTTGAACACTCATTTCAAATTTCCAAAGTCGGTAGCATTTCAGGTTCCCACTACTCAATAGCACAACTGCGCGCGCGCATCCGTTCGGTAGATGCCGGATGGGCGCGCGTTCTGCAAAAAATTTGAGGTGCGGCGATCAACTGACTGTCCCGGACGCGGCGATGGGCCGGTACGGGGCTGTCGTGGCCAGTTGTGCCAGTGTACGGTGTTTCTCGTGTGCCGGGGCGGGGAGCCGTGGGCGGCTCAGACGGTCGCCAGGTAATCCGACAGCACTTTCGGATCCGTAATCATCGGATCGTGGTGGGTATTCAACTCCACCCAGTTCCACCCCGACTGCGCGCGCAGGTTTTTTTTCACCTCCACCAGCGGCTCGAACGGCGAAGCAACGCAGTCCACATAGGTCAGCGGCCGCCCGTTGCCCAGCGGGTTGGCCAGCACCAGCTTTTCCTCGTACGTGCCGACCGGATGCGGCGTCAGGCGCGCGCTGACCCAGTCCAACGTGGCCTTGTCCTTGATGCCGTAGGTCGAGGGCGGCGGCACCGGGATCGCCACGCCTTTGCCAGCGCTGGCCACCTGCTCGAGCCGCTTGCGCGTCACCGCCGCCGGCTGCGCCTCGAACACCGACAGGCCGCTCGCCAGCACCATCGCATCGACAAACACCATTTGCCTGATCAGCTGCGGAATCCGGTCGGCCACGCCGCTGATCACCACGCCGCCGAAGCCGCTGCCGACCAGGATCACGTCGCGGACGTTTTCGAACAGGATGTGGTTGGTGATGCTGGTGATGAAGGTGGTCAGGGAGATGTCCTTCGACAGCAAATGCGACTGCTCGCCGAGGCCCGGGCAGGTCGGCGTGGTGACGACATGACCCTGCGCGCGCAGCGCCTGCGCCACCTTGTCCCAGCACCAGCCGCCGTACCACGCGCCATGCACCAGCACGAAAGTCTTCGGCCGGGCCGGCGCCGTCGAGATGATGGCCGAGGCGCCGGCAGGCGCCATCGCGCCCAGCAGCATGCCGAGCGCGGCGGCGTGGAAGGAGCGGCGTTGCAGTTTTGGGGAGTCCATGTCGGTTTGCCTCGTCGGTTAGGGGTTTCCATGCGGAAACGACAGTTGCATTGTGGTTAGGATTGGCGCGGCCGGTTTTGATTTTGCGCAGACAAAAGAGGTGCTTTGCAGACACCTTATCGGCGGCATAACACAGTGCTTGGGTTTGTGTTGATCCGAGGATATGATTACGTGTCAACTCAACAAGGAAAATCCATGTCCACAAATGAACAAGTGCGCGTTACCGGCATCGGCGGGATCTTTTTCAAGGCGAAGGATCCCGAAGCGCTGCGCGAATGGTATCGGCGCCATCTGGGCCTGAAGCTGGAGGAATGGGGCGGCGCCGTGTTTCGGTGGCAGTCGCCCGCCAATCCGGACGGAGCCGGCACGACCGTGTGGAGCATTTTCGAACCGGACAGCGATTACTTCAAGAGTCCGTCGCCCTTCATGATCAATTACCGCGTCGCCGATCTGCATGCGTTGCTGGCCCTGCTGCGCGCGGAGGGCTGCCAGGTCGATGAGAAGACGGACGAATCGGAACTGGGCAAGTTCGGCTGGGTGACCGATCCCGAGGGGACACGCGTGGAATTGTGGGAGCCGCCGCCGGGACGTTAGCCCACCTTCGTCTGCCCGCTCAGGCAGCTGCGGCAAACCATGAAAAAAGCCACCCGAGGGTGGCTTTGCTGTTTCTCGGGCTGGCCGCGTCAGAAGTTGTAATTCAGTCGCGCATACACGAAGCGTCCCGAACGCCCGAACGGCGAGTAGTTCGAGAACATCGCCGCGCCGGTCGTGTTGAGATTCGGCGGCAGGGCGTCCGGATAGACGTCGAACACGTTGTCGGCGCCGATCGCCAGCGAGGTCTTCGGCGTGAACGCATAGCGCGCCTCGAGGTCGACCAGGGTCTTGGCCGACAGCCAGAAGTCGAGCGCCGCGGTGGTGCCGGGGCTGAGCGACTCGCCGTAGCGGGTGGCGCGCGCGGTGCCGCCCCAAGCGCCCAGCTTCCAGTTCAGGTTGGCCGACAGCTTGTTCTTCGGCGTGCCCTTCTCGAACGTCAAGGTGTTGACGCGGCCGAACAGCACCGGCGCCGGATTGAACGCGGACAGTTCGGCGACGCTTGGCAGCTTGGTCACTTCGGTGCTGTTGACGTTGGCCGCCAGGGTCAGGTCGAACTTGCCCGCGGTGTCGGCGTTGAACGGCACGTTGAACACCACGTCGACGCCGTCGGTGGTGGTGTCCACGCCGTTGATGAAGAAGCGGCCGCCGCCCGAGCCCGGGAAGCCGCGCGCCTTGAGGAAGGCGTTGATGCCTGGCAGGGTCGATTCGATCAGGTTTTCCGACAGCACAATGCGGTCGCGGATCTTGATGCGATAGGCGTCCACCGTCAGGCTGGACTTACCGAAGCGCATCACGCCGCCGAGCGACAGGTTGAGCGACTTTTCCGCGTGCAGCGGCTTGGCGCCCAGCACCGCCGCCACCGGATCGGTAGGACGGAAGGTGGTGATGTCGAACGGGATGCCGTTGATGAAGTTGGTCGACGTGGCCGAGAAGTTCTGCTGCTGCGGCGACGGCGCGCGGAAGCCGTTCTGCACCGAGCCGCGCAACGCGAACATCGGGTTGATGTCGAAACGCCCGCCCAGCTTGCCCGCCAGGCTGTTGCCGTAGTCGGAGTAGTGCTCGCCGCGCACCGCGAACGAGGCCAGCAGCTGCTTGGTCAGGTTCGCCTCGAAGTCGGCAAACACGCCCGACGCGGTGCGGTGCGACGAGCCCTCGTCGCTCGGACGGTAGCCGGGGAAGCCTTGCGCGCCGGGCAGCTGGGCGCCGGCCGCCGACAGCACGCCGCCGTTGCGGTAGGAGTCGGGCTCGCCGGCCACCAGCTGGTAGCCTTCGCGCCGCACTTCAGCGCCCAGCGCCACGTTCACCGGCGAGGCCAGGCTGTCCATCGGCACCGAGCGCACCGCCGACAAGTTGATCACCACCTGGTCGTACGAGAAGCCGCCGGCGTCGAACGCGGTCCGGCTGGACGCGCCGAGCGAGCGGTTCAGGGTATTTTCCAGGTCGAAGTGCATCTTGTTCTTGCCGTAGCCGACCGAGGCGTCGACGTCCCAGCCGCCGATCGGGGTCGTCACGCCGCCGGTCGCGGCGAAGTCCTGCACGTTCGGCACGATGAACGGGATGAAGCCGTCCGGGTAGATCGAGGCGATGTTCTGGTCCTGCACCGCGCGCCGGATGTTGGCGGCCGACTTGGCGTCGCGGTCCTGATAGCTGGCCCAGCCGTACAGCGTGACGCCGCCGCCGAGCGGATTGGCGGCGTTGGCGAACAGCGTGGCCTGCTTCATTTGCGGCTCGCCGTACCAGGTGTCGAAGCGGTTGAAGGTGGCCTCGCGCGGGTCGAAGGCGCCATTGACCTTGGAGTAGGCGGCGCGCATGTCGTAGCCGCTGCGCTCGGTGTGCTGCTGGTCCTTGTATTCGGCGGCGATGGTGACGAAACCGCTCTCGCCCCACGGCAGGCCCTTCCACATGCTGACGGTGGCGGTCTGGCCGTCGGTCAGCTTGCGCGAGGCAGGCGCCGCGCCCCAGTTGGCGCCGGCCGGCGGCGCATCGGCGCGCACATCGTAGTCGGTGACGCGGGCGCCATAGGTCACGGTCGCCGCGCCGCCGTCGCGGTCGGTGCGCAGGCGCACGTTGACCACGCCGGCAATCGCGTCGGAGCCGTACTGGGCCGAGGCGCCGTCGCGCAGCACCTCGATGTTGCGCACGATCGCCGTCGGGATCGTGTTCATGTCCACCGACGCCGAGCCGCGGCCGATGGTGCCGTTGACGTTGACCAGCGCCGACGAATGGCGCCGCTTCGAATTGACCAGCACCAGCGTCTGGTCGGGCGCGAGGCCGCGCAGGGTGGCCGGGCGCACGGTATCGGTGCCGTCGGTCAGGCCGGGGCGCGGGAAGTTCAGCGAAGGCAGCGCGACCGACAGCGCCTGGTTGATTTCGGTGGTGCCGGCGTTCTTCAGCGATTCGGCGGAGATGACGTCAACCGGCGCCGCGGTGTCGAGCGCGGTACGGTTGGCCACGCGGGTGCCGGTGACGACGACGGTGGCGCTGTTGTCGGCGCTTGGTGCAGTCTGGGCGAAGGCGCCGCTGGCGAGCAGCGATGCAATGGCGAGGGCGAGTACTTGTTTCCGGGGCACGAGCTTGTTCTGCATTGGTTATCTTTCCCTTGTTGAAAATGAATGAACGAGCCCTCTATGGACAGCGGGCCTCTTATAGCGAAAACACGTTCAATTAATGCTGTTACACGTGTTTACTAAAGTCAATTCATGACAACATTTCAGGGGTTCAATAACAAAATTTACAACAGGCCCGTCAGTTCCGCGTAAGCTTGCGCGCCCCGGCGGCGCTACTGGGACAGGTTGACGATGGTGACCCGGCGGTTTTCCGGCGCGATCGGGTTAGCGCGATTCATCGGTTCGCGGTCGCCCTCGAGGTCGTGGTGGCGGCCGTGTGTGCCGGCTTGCTCCAGGCCCGTCACATGGCCGTCGATCGTGAGGCCGGTGCCGAGGAGGTCGTGCGGCGCGCGGCCGCTTTTTCGCTGACCAGGTCGAGCTCGAATTCGCTCAGTGGCGACAGTCTTCGCGCGCTCGCATGCGATGCAACAGCGGCTGCTGAACTTCGGCGCCAGCCTTGGTGATGCGCCTCAAAAAATCATAGTCCCCGATGCGCGGGTGGAACGATCTGTCGCAGAGCCGCCGGCTTGCCGGCGCTTCGCGCGCGCGCCGTGACGACCCAGCCTGCTACGGGCTTTCCGGACTCCATCCGCAGCTCGCCCGCCTCGAGCGCGGCGACGGCGAAGCCGGCCAGGTGCAGCGCGCGCCGTACGTAGCCGCGCGCATGAGAGTAGCGTCCATGCGGCTCGAGCCGGTAACGCGGCCCGTGGTCGGCGCCCGCTTCGAGCGTGAACAGCAGCAAGCCGTGCGGACGCAGCGCATGGCGCGCGGCGGCGAACACGCCATCGAGCGCGCCGAAATAGCACAGGGTGTCGGCCGAGATGATGACGTCGAATTGCCTGTCGTGACGCGCGAGCCAGGCCTGCAGTTCGGCCTTCTCAAGCGCATCGTAACTGCCGCGCTGAGCGGCGCGCTCGAGCATGCCTTGCGACAGGTCGACCCCCGTCAGGCGCGCGGCGTACGGCGCTACCAGCGGGCCGCACCAGCCGGTACCGCAGCCGGCGTCGAGGATATCGAACCGGTGCGCCGGTGCTCCCGCAGCATGCTCGAGTGCGTCCGCTATCAGTTTGGGGGCGCGGTAGCGAAGCTTGCCGAGCTTGGCGTCGAAGCTAGCGGCGAAGCCGTCGAAGGTACGTTCAACATAGGCGTCCGCCGCGCGCGCCGGAACGTCGCGGCGCGAGCAAGCGGCATGCAGGTGGAGCGCGATCGGATCGTCAGGCTCCTCGCGCAGCCAGTCGCGGTACACCTGGATCGCTCGCTCCGGCTGGCCCAGGGTGGCGTACGCCAGGCCCAATAGTTTTCTCGCTTGCGGATGGTGCGGCATCAGGGTGATCGCCTTGCAGTAACAGGCGACCGCCTGGCTGCCCTGGCCGAGGGCCGTCAGCAGGTTGCCCAAGTTCGTGTAGGCTTCGACGTGGCTCGGATCGATGGCGATTGCCTGCTCATAAGAACTGCGCGCCTCCTCAAGATGGCCCAGCGCGCGCAGCACGGCGCCCAGGTTGTTGCAGGCGTCGGCGTGGCGCGCATCGCGCTCGATCGCCTCCCGGTAGGCGGTCGCGGCCTGCTCCAGCTGGCCCAGTTCGAGCAGCACGTTGCCCAAGTTGTTGTAGCGACCGGCCGGTGCCGCATCGAGCGCGATCGATTGCAGCACCAGTTCCAGGGCCTGGTCGCTGCGGCCGCGCTGGTGCAGCAGAACGCCGAGGAAGTGCAGCGCATCGGCGTGCGCTGGCTCGGCGTCGAGGATGCGCCGGTACAGCTGCTCGGCCACGTCATGCTGGCCCAGCCGATGCAGCTGCAGCGCCACCTGCACCGCGTCGTCGACGCCCATGTCGCTGATCTCGTCGGGATCGTCGCCCTCGCCCGCCGTGTCGAGTACTCGCATGGCGTAATCCTTTCATTCGAAGGCGTAGCTGAAAACGCCGTGGCGCACGCCAACGTCAACTTTCAGGATGGGCTGGCCCTGCATCGGGCGGCTCAGGAATTCCGTGCTGATCCACGTCAGCATGGTGTTGGACTCACGCCCATGCATGCCAGCGCCGTTCAATCGCCTCGAATCGCCGCAATCAGTGTGGGATTGCACGCTCAAAATCGGTTTGACCACGATCAACCGTGCGCAGGTGATCCAGGATTAGCACGTCCGGCAGCAAAATGCCGGCAGATTGCAGTTGCCGCATCGAAGCGGCCGCGCAACGCTAAAGGTGCGGCAAAGTTCGGTGCCGTCGCGCCGCCGAGATCGGTGGATCCGACGACGCGGCCCTTCACGCGTCCCTGCAGACCAAACGTGCTTGCCGACCGTTGAACCCGGCGCAAATAACAATCACCCCGCCGGCGACTATCCCTTGCGCTTGAACAGCCGCGTCGCGATCGTCACCACCACCAGCGCGGCGGCGCCGGCGAGCATCCCGGCAACCGCGTCGATCGCCGACGGAGTGACGAACTTGAGCACCGGCCCCACGCCGGCCACGCTGCCGGCCCCGGCCGCCGCGCCGTCGACAAAGTGGTGCAGCGCCGGGACCCCGTGCATCAGGATGCCGCCGCCGACCATGAACATGGCGGCCGTGCCGAGCACCGACAGCGCCTTCATCAGCAGCGGCGCGCCGGTCAGCAGCGCCTGGCCGATGCGGCGCAGCGCGCCATTGCCACGCCCGGCCAGGTACAGTCCGGCGTCGTCGAGCTTGACGATGCCGCCCACCAGGCCGTACACGCCGACCGTCATCACCACCGCGATCGCCGCCAGCACGGCGACCTGCTGGCCGAACGGCGCGCCAGCCACGGTGCCGAGCGAGATCACGATGATCTCGGCCGACAAAATGAAATCGGTGCGCACCGCGCCCTTGATTTTGTCCTTCTCCAGCGCCACCAGGTCGACCGCGTCGTCGCACACCGCCTGCACCAGTTCGGCGTGGTGCTGCTGGTCCTCTTCGGCGCTGTGCAGGAACTTGTGGGCCAGCTTCTCGAAGCCTTCGTAGCACAGGAAGGTCCCGCCCAGCATCAGCAGCGGCGTGATCGCCCACGGCGCAAAGGCGCTGATCGCCAGCGCGGCCGGCACCAGGATCGCCTTGTTCTTGAGCGAGCCGACCGCCACGGCGAACACCACCGGCAGCTCGCGGTCGGCATCGACGCCGGACACCTGCTGCGCATTGAGCGCCAGGTCGTCGCCCAGCACGCCGGCGGTCTTCTTGGCCGCGACCTTGCTCATCAGCGCGACGTCGTCGAGGATCGCCGCGATGTCGTCGATCAATGCCAGCAAACTGCCTGAAGCCATCGGCCCTGCTCCTCATCCATTAAAAAAATATCATCTTACCCGACGCCGCCGCGTGCACCGGCCAGCCGCGAAATCCGCCGTTCATTCCCCGAAAAATGCAACTCGTCGCTTTCCGCGCAATTGGCGCGCCGACATACGTATAGTTGCCTTACTGGCTCGCTGCGTTACGGCAGCGGCCCATCCACCAGGGGAATCATGATGAATACCGACTACCAGACATCGACCGCCGCCGCCCGTCCTGCGCGCCAGGTCAAGCGCAAGACGCGCATCACGATATATCTCGACGACGAGGTGCTGTCGCAGTTCCGTTCGCTGTCCGAGCAGAGCGGCAAGGGCTATCAGACCCTGATCAACGCGGCGCTGCGCACCCGTCTGGCGAACCCGGCGCAGGCGCAATGAGGTAATGGGTCAGGTCCGCCGGAACGACGGGGACGCCTAGTCCCCGGGCTTGTCGCAGGCCGTCGAAAGGTCGAAACCGTGTTGTGAGCAGGTCGTCGAAATCGTGGCGATCCAGTCACAGCCGGGCTTACTTTCGCGCGCCCCTTCGAGAAATTATTGCACAGAGCAATATTTATGCTAATCTTCCCGCTCTTTCAACTTGGAGGTTAGTTATGAAAAAAGGCGAACTGATTGCAGAATTTGCGAAGCGCACCGAGATGTCCGGCGCCGCAGCCAACAGCGCGATCAACACGGTCATCGATATCATCACCGAGCGTCTGAAAAAAGGCGACACGGTTGGTATCACCGGCTTCGGCACGTTCTCGGTCGCCAAGCGCGCCGCACGCAAGGGCCGCAATCCATCGACCGGCGAAGCGATCAAGATCGCCGCTTCGAAGTCGCCAAAATTCTCGGCTGGCGCGACCCTGAAGGCCGCTGTCAACCCAAAGAAGAAGTAAGCGTCACCCGGGCGGACGCGGCTGGCTTCATGCCGGCGCGCGCCCGCCCTGCCGCGCCGCGCGGCGTCCCCCGCCCCCCTGAAGTTCCCCATTCCCTGTTCCCCGCATGACTTTTGCCACCTGGATTACGTTCGTCTTCGCCGGCACGCTGATCGCGATTTCTCCCGGCTCCGGCGCCGTGATGGCGATGTCGCACGGCCTGGCCTACGGCCTGCGCAAGGCCAGCGCCACCGTGCTTGGCCTGCAAATCGGCCTGCTGCTGGTGTTCGCCATCGCCGGCGCCGGCGTCGGCTCGCTGCTGGTGGCGTCCGCGCTGGCCTTCGGCGTGGTCAAGACGGTCGGCGCGCTGTACCTGATGTACTGCGGCGTGAGCCAGTGGCGCGCCGCGCCGCAGCCAATGGCCGGCGCCGCCGCGGCGGGCCATCCGCCCTTCGCCCGGCGCGTACTCACTGGCTTCCTGACCAACGCTACCAACCCGAAGGGCATCATCTTCATGGTCGCCGTGCTGCCCCAGTTCATTTCGCAGCAAGCGCCGCTGGTGCCGCAGCTGGCGATCCTGGGCGCCACCATGGTCACCATCGACACGCTGGTCATGCACGGCTACGCCGGCCTGGCCGCCGCCATGCAGCGCTACTTTCACGATGCGCGCGCGGTGAAGAAGCAGAACCGTTTTTTCGGCGCCGTGCTGGTGCTGGTCGGCGCCGCGCTGTTCTTCGTCAAACGTAGCGCGAGCTGACGTAATTGCAACGCTTTGTAACCCCCGTGCACAATTTGGGTGCACGCGCGTTTAATTCTAACGACGCACCTCGTCCACTTTTTTGGAGTTTCAAATGACTACTCGCTTCATCAAGGCCGCGACGCTGGTGGCGTGCGCGATGTTCTCGACGCTGGCGCTTGCGCAAGCCGATCTCGCCGATCCGCCGGCGCGCGTGGGCCGCGTGTCGCTGGCCCAGGGCCAGGTCAGCATCAGCGGCGAGCAAGGCGGGGAAGTCAACGCCGCGCTGGTCAACTGGCCGGTGACCTCGCGCAACCGCATCACCACCGCGCGCGGCGCGCGCACCGAGATCCGCATCGGCTCGACCTCGCTGCGCCTTGACGGGGATACCTCGCTGGAGGTCGATGAACTCGACGACGACAGCCTGCGCCTGCGGCTCGACTACGGCAGCGTGAACGTCCGCATCCGCAACGCCGAGGCGCTGGCCGGCTTCGAGCTGGGCACGCCGAACGGCGTCGTGCGCATGCAGGAGCCGGGCCGCATGCGCGTGGACGCCGCATCGCTGACCGTGGTGAACGTGTTCGACGGCGTCGCGCTGGTCAACGAGCGCGGCTCGCAGCTGATCGTCCGCGCCGGCAAGCGCGCCGAAGTGGGCGACGACTCGGTGCGCACCGATACCGCGCGCCGCGATGGCTTCGACGACTGGGCCTTCCAGCGCGACCAGTACGAAGACCGCTCCACCTCGGCGCGCTACGTGACGAGCGAGATGACCGGCTATGAAGACCTGGACCGCAATGGCGTCTGGCGCGACGATCCGGAGTACGGCCCGCTGTGGACGCCGACCGTGGTCGGTGTCGACTGGGCGCCGTACCGCGACGGCAGCTGGACCTGGATCGCGCCGTGGGGCTGGACCTGGGTGGACAACGCGCCGTGGGGTTATGCGCCCTTCCATTACGGCCGCTGGGTGCAGGTCGGCTCGCGCTGGTCGTGGGCGCCGGGCCGCCATATCGATCGCCCGGTGTGGTCGCCGGCGCTGGTGGGCTGGGTCGGCGGCTCGGGCTGGAATTTCGGCGTCGGCCGCAGCGCGCTGCCGTCGCGCAGCTGGTATCCGCTGTCGCCGCGCGAATCGTACACGCCGGTGTATCGCCTGTCGCAGCAGCGGCTGCAGCACCTGAACCGCTATGCGCATCCGGACGAGCGGCGCCAGGAATGGCGCGACCAGCGCAGCGGTCTGACGGTGCTGCCGCATGAAGGCGCCGGCCGCCGCGGCACGATTTCGGTGCACAACGCGCCCGGCACGGCGGTACCGCAGATCACGCTGCGCGACCGGCAGTGGAATCCGCCGGCCGCGCGCCAGGAAGAGCATCGCGGGCGCGAGCGGATGGACCGTGACGACATGGAACGCAATCGTCAGCATCGCCCGGAGATGGTCGGCATGCCCGCGCCGCAGGCGGCGCCGGCACAGCAGCAGGCGCCGGCTCCTTCGCCATTCTGGCGCCGCGACGGCCGGCCAGGCTTCGAAGAGCAGCGCCAGCGTCCGCAGGCGCCCGCGCCCGTAGCCGCGCCGACGCCCGCGCCGGCACCGCAGGCGGCGGCGCAGCAGGCGGTGGACCAGGTGCTGCATGGATCGCGCCAGGAAGAACGGCGCCATCGCGAGCCGGAAGCCGCCCAGCAGCCGCGCCAGATGGCGCAGCCGCCGGTGTTCCAGCAGCAGAGCGCGCCGACCGCGGCGCCAGCTGCTCCGCCAGCGGCACGGGAACGCCCGGCTCCTGCGCCAACGCCTGCCGCTCCATCGCCGGCCCGTGAACGTCCGGCCCCGCCTCCTCCTGGCGAGCGAAAACGTGGCGGCGAAGGCGAGCAGCGCGAACGCTGAAAATGGGGTCAGGTCCGCAGGACCAGACCCCGGACCGCCGGCGTCAGCATATCGGGGTCTGGTCCGGCGGACCTGACCCCATCTGCTGAGGCACGCGGGGAAGACCCCGTCATCCGGCAGCATCTCCTCAAAGCCGCTCGCCCCGTCATTTCAGTCGGCCAGCCCGCGAATTGTGCAGTTCGTCGCATCCCGATGGCCTGCAAGAGGGGACAACGGTACAGTGATATCACTCCCGCACACGCAGTCGTGCAGGAGGGTGATCCTCTCCGTTTTGTCCCGCTACTTCCTCTGAATGGAAATAGTTTTGGCCGGCCCAGCGCCGGCCTCTTTTTTTGTGCGCGCTGTTCAAAACTCCAACTTTGACTACAATGAGAACAGGCAAGCCTGACCGGCTGTGCCGTTTCATGTTCACTACTGACTGGATTTGCCATGCAACCGACCCCACCCGTTGACTCCCTGATCGAATATCCGAGCGACTTCCCGATCAAGGTGATGGGTCCCACGCACGAGGATTTTGCCGCGACCATCGTCGACGTGGTGCTGGAGCACGATCCGACCTTCCACATCGGCCGCATGGAAGTGCGTCCCTCGGCCAAGGGCAACTACACCGGCCTGACCGTGATGGTGCGCGCCACCAGCCGCGCCCAGCTCGACGACCTGTACCGCGCGTTGTCCGGACACCACATGGTCAAGATCGTGATGTAAAAAATGGGCGCGCGCCGGCCGGGCCAGGGCCCTCGCCAAGCACCCGGATCGGCGCTGACTTATAATGACGGGGCTCCATAACCCCGTCAGCGACCATCTCAATGTCCTCCAAGCGCCCCGAGCCGGCCATCATCCGCGATCTCGGCCGCGCCGAGTACGACACCGTTTTTGCCGCGATGCGTGCGTTTACCGACGCGCGTAACGCCGATACGCGCGACGAACTGTGGATCGTCGAGCATCCGCCGGTGTACACGCTGGGCCTGGGCGCCGACCGCGGCCACGTGCTGGCGCCGCACGGCATCCCGGTGATCCAGACCGACCGCGGCGGCGAAGTGACCTACCACGGCCCCGGCCAGGTGGTGATCTATCTGCTGATCGACCTGCGCCGCAACAAGCCGGGCGGCAAACTGTATGCGCGCCAGTTCGTGACAAAAATCGAGCAGGCGATCATCGAAGTGCTGGCGGCGTATAATCTCGGCGGTGAGCGCATCGCCGGCGCGCCGGGCATCTACATCGCCGACGGAGCCAAAAAAGGCGCGAAAATCGCCGCGCTGGGCCTGAAAGTGCGCGGCAACGGCTGCACTTACCACGGCGTGTCGCTCAACGTCGCGATGGACCTGGCGCCGTTTTCCTGGATTAATCCGTGCGGCTACTCCGGCCTCGAGACGGTCGACATGCGCACCATGGGCGTCCTTGCACCGCTGGCCGATGTCCAGCAGGCGCTGGCGCTCGAACTGGTGCGCCAGCTGGCCACGATGGACCTCGCCGCAACAACCGAACAACCAAACCACAGCCCCACCGGGCTCGCAGCCAAATGACTTCTGACACCGATACCAGCATCGCCCCCGCCTACAACGCCAGCGACAAGCAAAAAGGCGCCAGCAAGACCTCGCGCATCCCGATCAAGATCGTGCCGATCGCCGAGGTCGAGCGCCTCAAAAAGCCGGACTGGATCCGCGTCAAGGCGGCGTCGGCATCGACCCGCTTCTACGAGATCAAGGACATCCTGCGCGCCAACAACTTGGTGACGGTGTGCGAAGAAGCGAGCTGCCCGAACATCGGCGAATGCTTCGGCAAGGGCACCGCGACCTTCATGATCATGGGCGACAAGTGCACGCGCCGCTGCCCGTTCTGCGACGTCGGCCACGGCCGTCCTGACCCGCTCGACGTCAACGAGCCGCGCAACCTGTCGAAGACCATCGCCGACCTGCGCCTGTCGTATGTGGTCATCACTTCGGTGGACCGCGACGACCTGCGCGACGGCGGCGCCGGCCACTTCGTCGAATGCATCCAGCAGACCCGCGCGCTGTCGCCGAACACGCGTATCGAAGTGCTGGTGCCGGACTTCCGCGGCCGCCTCGAAAAGGCGCTGGCCATCTTCAAGGACGGCCTGCCGGACGTGATGAACCACAACCTGGAAACCGTGCCGCGCCTGTACAAGGAAGCGCGTCCCGGCGCCGACTACATGCACTCGCTGCAGCTGCTGCGCGACTTCAAGGCGCTGTACCCGAACGCGGTGACCAAGTCCGGCATCATGGTCGGCCTGGGCGAGACCGACGAAGAGATCCTGCAGGTCATGCGCGACATGCGCGAGCATAACGTCGAGATGCTGACGATCGGCCAGTACCTGGCGCCGTCGAATTCGCACCTGCCGGTGCGCCGTTACGTGCACCCGGACGTCTTCAAGATGTTCGAAGAAGAGGCATACAAGATGGGCTTCGTGCACGCGGCGGTCGGCGCGATGGTGCGCAGCTCGTACCATGCCGACGAACAGGCGCACAGCGCCGGCGTTGAGTAAGCATGCATTTTGGGGTCTGGTCCTGCGGACCAGACCCCATCTTGAATATCCACTCGCCCCGTAACAGCGACTCACAAATCATCCAAATTGATTCTGATAGGCGTTTTGCCGTCGGACAGTCGAGTCTCGACGATCTCCAGCAATTCCGCATCCTCCAACAATGCGCAGATTCTTTCCCACGCTTTTGGCGACAGAAGATATCCAATTGCCTTTTGCGCGTCCAGAACCGCGATGAGATCGTCGCCGGCCGATTCCAGAACAGCAGCTGGGTCCGCTTTGAGTTCGCTAATGTCGACTGACCTTGGCGCAAATATGCGATCCATGACCTCGCCTTTTTCGATCCTACAGGTTCCAGATTAGCACCTGCGACTGACCAAGCGATGTGTAAATTGCATTGTCTTCCACGCGAAAATCGCTATATAGGTTAGTATATAGCGATCACTAGTCGCCAAATTCCAGGAGATCGTCGTGCGTCCGTTTGCCCGCCACATAGCCACCGCTGTCGCCTTGATCGCTGCGAGCGCCACGGCCAGCGCCGCCGACCTCGTCGTCTCCGCCGCCTCCAGCCTGACCAACGCTTTCAACGACGTCGCACGCGGCTACGAAGCGCAGCACGCGGGCACCAAGGTCCTGCTGAATTACGGCGCGTCCGGCGCGCTGCTGCAGCAGATCGCCAAGGGCGCGCCGGCCGACGTTTTCGCATCGGCCGACCAGGAAACCATGGACCGGGCCGTCGCGCAGAATCTGGTGCAGGCCACCGACCGCCGCAACTTCGCGCAGAACGCGCTGGTAGTCGTGGTGCCGATGGACGCAAAGGTGCGCGTCGCCCGGATGTCAGACCTCGCCGCCGCCCCGGTCAAGCGCGTCGCCATCGGCATGCCGGCCAGCGTCCCGGTCGGGCGCTACACCAAACACGCGCTCGAAGCCGCCAGGCTGTGGCCGGGCGTCGAGCCGAAAGCCATCTATACCCAGAACGTGCGCCAGTCGCTCGATTACGTCGCGCGCGGCGAAGTGGACGCCGGCTTCGTCTACGGCACCGATGCCGCCATCATGAAGGACAAAGTGAAGGTCGCCTTCAGCGTGCCGCTCGATGTGCCGATCGCCTACCCGATCGCGCGCACCAGGGGCGGCGCCAACGCGGCCGAGGCGCAGCGCTTCGTCGACTACGTGCTCTCGCCGGCCGGCCAGGCGATCCTCGCCAAATACGGCTTCCTCAAGCCCTGACATGACGCCCGCCTGGACCGCCCTCCTGCTGTCGCTGAAAGTGGCCGGCTGCGCCACGCTGATCAATCTGTTCTTCGGCGTCGGCACCGGCTTCGCGCTGGCGCGCCTGCGCTTTCCCGGACGCGACCTGCTGGCCAGCGTGCTGACCCTGCCGATGGTGATGCCGCCCACGGTCCTTGGCTACTACCTTCTGGTGCTGCTGGGGCGGCGCGGCGCGATCGGCGCGTGGCTGCAGGATACCTTCGGCTTCTCCTTCATCTTCACCTGGCAGGGCGCAGTGATCGCATCGGCCATCGCGTCCTTCCCGCTGGTGTTCAGGCCGGCCCGCGCCGCCTTCGAGGCGGTGGACAGCCAGCTGGAACAGGCCGCGCGCGTGCTCGGCGTGTCCGGCATCGCGATGTTCCTGCGCGTGACGCTGCCGCTGGCATGGCGCGGCGTGCTGGCCGGCCTGCTGCTGGCCTTCGCCCGCGCGATGGGCGAATTCGGGGCAACGCTGATGGTCGCCGGCAGCATCCCCGGCAAGACCCAGACCCTGTCGATCGCGGTGTACGAGGCGGTGCAGGCCGGCCAGGACGACACGGCGAATGCGCTGGTGGTGCTCACTTCGATGGTCTGCATCGCCGTCCTGCTGATCGCCGGCCGGCTGGCGCCCGCCCGCGCGGGCCGGGAGTGACGACAATGGAACTCGAATTCGACATCCGCAAGACGCTCCGCTCCGGCAAGCGCACCTTTGAACTGGACGTCGCCATGCGCGCCAGCGGCCAGCGCATCGTCCTGCTCGGGCCTTCCGGCGCCGGCAAGAGCATTACGCTCAAGGCGATCGCGGGGCTGATCAAGCCTGACAGCGGCTTTATCCGGTTGAACGGCCGCACCCTGTTCGACGCGCAGGCCGGCATCGACATCGCCCCGCAGGACCGCAACGTCGCCTACGTGTTCCAGGAATATGCGCTGTTCCCGCACCTGAACGTGCGCCAGAACGTGGGCTTCGGCCTGCGCCGCGGCTGGCTCAATCCCTCGCGCAGCGCGGCCAGCGAGGCGGTCGATTACTGGCTCGACGCGCTGGAGCTCACGCCCATGGCGCACCAGCTGCCGTCCGAGCTGTCGGGCGGCCAGCGCCAGCGCACGGCGATGGCGCGCGCGCTGGTGTCGCAGCCGTCCGCGCTGCTGCTCGACGAGCCGTTCAGCGCGCTCGATCACACGCTGCGCGCGGCCATGCGCGTCGAACTCGATGCCCTGCAGCGTCGCCTGAACATCCCGATGATCCTGATCACGCACGACCCGGCCGACGCCGCGATGTTCGGCGATATCGTGCTGCGTCTGGACGAGGGTTCCGTCGTGAAGGAGCCGGCATGAGCGATTCGCTGGAGCTGCACGGCCAGGTATGGCTGACGCTGCGCGAGCAGAATTTCGGCAGCCCCGCGCGCATCGCCCTGCTCGCAAAGATCGCAGAATGCGGCTCGATCACCGCGGCGGCGAAGGCGGCCGGCATGAGCTACAAGGCGGCGTGGGACGCGATCGACGCGATGAACAACCTGTCGGGCGAGCCGCTGGTCGAACGCCTGGCCGGCGGCAAGGGCGGCGGCGGGACCCGGCTCACCGCGCGCGGCCAGAAACTGGTGGATAATTTTCGCGTGATCGAACGCGAGCACCGCCAGTTCATAGAACAGCTGAACCAGCAGGCCGGCAGCATGGCCGACGATCTGTTACTGATCAGGAGAATCGGCATGAAGACCAGCGCACGCAACCAGTTCTTCGCCCGCGTCATCCAGGTGCGGCCCGGCGCCGTCAACGACGAGATCGACCTCGAAATGGCCGGCGGCCACAAGCTCGCCGCCATCGTCACCCACGAAAGCACCGAAACGCTGGGGCTCGCACCCGGCGCCGAAACGTTCGCGCTGGTGAAGGCGTCGTCGGTGCTGCTGGTGACCGAGCCTGGCGGCGCCAGATTCTCGGCGCGCAATCAACTCGCTGGCACCGTGTCGCGCGTCTCGCCCGGCGCGGTCAATACGGAAGTGATCCTCGATCTTCCCGGCGGCGCCTCGGTGGTGGCGATCATCACCAACGAAAGCTGCACGGAGATGGGACTGGCGCCCGGCATTGCCGCGACTGCGATGTTCAAGGCATCATGCATCATTCTGTGTATGCCGGCCTAGCCGCATCGCTTTCACCAATCACCTAAGCTAACCATGCAATCGACACCCGACGACAGCGACGACACCCTCCTTTCCGCTGAACTGGCCAAGACCGGCGCGCGACTGGTCAAGATGGAGGGCCGCGTGTTCCTGCGTTTTTCGGGCGTGGCGCGGTACGAAGACCTGCGCGTGCCCTGGCAGCTGGTACCGGCGCAGGGCGTGCTGGCCAAGCCGAGCAAGTGGCGCAAGATGGACCCGGATGCGCAGCGCGCGCTTGTGCTGGAGCGCGCCAGTCCGGAGGCTGCGGAGGAACTGAGCGCAAGCGTCGACAAATTCGTCCAGGAGATTTCGGAGCTTGCCGACGATTGCGAATTCGATGCGATGACGTTCCTCGGCACGCTGGCCGACCTCGAAACGTCGGAGCCGGCCGAATATGTATTCGACCGCATCCGCCAGCGCATCATTCACGCTGTGGAGCGCGAGCAGGAGGAGCGCTACGCCGCGCGCACCAAGGAAAGCATCAACCTGGCCGAGTATCCGCAGTCGTTCGAGGCGGCGCGCATGCCGCGCAAATTCATCGCGTTGCTCGGGCCGACCAACTCCGGCAAGACGCACCGCGCGATGGAAGCGCTGATGAAGGCGCCGAGCGGCATCTACTTGGCTCCGCTGCGCCTGCTGGCGCTGGAGAACTTCGAGCGCATGCAGGCGGCGCGCCCGCACGGCAAGCAGCTCAAGGTCAGCCTGGTCACCGGCGAGGAACGCCGGCTGGCCGAAGGCGCCACCCACGTCGCCAGCACGGTCGAAATGCTCGACACGCGCACGCGCGTGGACGTCGCGGTGATCGACGAGATCCAGATGCTGTCCGACCGCGACCGCGGCTCCGCCTGGACCGCCGCGGTGTGCGGTGCGCCGGCGTCGGTGGTCTATCTGGTCGGCGCCCCGGAAGCGCGGCGCGCAATCGAGGCGCTGGCCGAGCGGCTCGAGTGTCCGCTCGAAGTGCACGTGCTCAAGCGCATGGCGCCGCTGGCGATGGAACCGTCTCCGGTGCGCAAGCTGCGCGGCCTGCGCCGCGGCGACGCCGTCATCGCGTTCTCCCGCCGCGAAGTGCTGAAATGGCGCGACATGATTACCGAAACCGGCCTGTCGGTCGCCACCGTGTACGGCAACCTGTCGCCGGAGGTGCGGCGCGCGCAGGCCGAGCGCTTCCGCGACGGCTCGGCCGACATCGTGGTCGGCACCGATGCGCTGGCGATGGGCCTGAACATGCCAATTTCGCGCATCGTGATGACAACGGCGGTCAAGTACAACGGCGTCGAGGAAGAAGAAATATCGGCGGCGCTGGCGCGGCAGATCGCCGGCCGTGCCGGCCGCTACGGCGTGCACGAGGAAGGCTGGGTGGCCGGTTACGATGACGACACCCATGAGGTCATGCGCGCGCTGCTGAAGGAAAAGCTGGCGGCGATTCCGTCCAGCGGCTTCGCCGTCGCGCCGTCGATCGAGCAGCTGCACCGCATCGCCGCGGTCACCCACGAGACTTCGCTGGTCAAGCTGCTCAAACGCTTCGTGCACAATATCGACGTGCCGGACGGGTTCTTCTACCCGCGCATCACCGAGGACCAGTCCGAGCGCGCGATCTGGCTCGACACCCTGACGCTGACGGTGGCGGAGAAATTCATGCTGTCGCTGGTGCCCATTTCGAGCAAGGTGCCGTCGCTGCAGAACGCCTGGGAATACTGGGCGATGTGCCTGGCGAAGAAGAAGGTCTGCAAGCTAGAACCGGAAGGCCGCTCGCTGCGCTGGCTGAACCTTCAGGAAGTGGAAGACGCCTGCCGGCGCTATTCGGCATACGCCTGGATCGCCTACCGCGATCCGGACATCTTCCCCAGCGTGGAACTGGCGCAGGAACTGTCGCGCGAGGCGTCCGAGCGGGTCGATTCGATCTTGCAGCAGCAGAATGCGGCGGCGCGCCAGCGCGGCGGCGGCAAGCGCCGCTAGGGCAATTGCTTGCCGAGGCAGATCGAGTCGGCGTTGCCGGCATACTTGCCGTAGCCGGGAACCGGCGCATAATCGCGCGACAGGTAAAACTCGACTGCGCGTCGATTGACTACGCGCGTCGACAGCCAGACCGCGCGGTAGCCCATCGCCGCCGCTTGCGCTTCGAGGAAGGCAAGCACTGCGCCGCCGACGCCGCGTTCTTTGGCGAACATGCGTTTCAATTCGGCGACGCCGGGGTCGAGTGGCCGCAGCGCTCCGCAGCCGATGGCGCGTCCCTGCGCATTGCGCGCGACCGCGAACAGCGCCCCCGCCATGCGCATTTCTCCCGCGTCGAACGACGACCTGCCGCTGTCGCCCGTGATCGCGGCCAGCGCGCCGGACAGTTCGTCCAGCAGGGCGATGGCGTCCGGCGTACCCGGATCTTCCGCGCAGATGGTCAGCACACGCTCAGGCCATGCTGAGCATCAGGATCAGCAACAGGTACAGGATGAACACCGTGGCCGACGCAAACAGGAGGAAGGCCGTGCGCCACAACGTGCCGGCCAGTCCGAGTCCATACGCCCCGCGCAGCTGGAGGAACATGTGGATGGGCGGGACGAAAAATATCATCGCCACCACCAGCGGCTTCATGCCGGCCATCTTCAAGAGCGCCAGCACCACCACCAGCAGCGCCATGAACGACAGCGAGTACAGCGAGAACACGGCGTGATCGTACATCGTCACACCGCGCTTCCAGAAGAACATCAGCCACAAGAATGGCAGCGAGATCGGCACCAGCAGGAACGAATATTTCGACGCCGCGTTTTTCAGCTTGTAGAGCGTGAGCTCGGGATTCTGCACGGCGTGCCTGATCGCTTCGTCCAGCCTTGGGAAACCGGTATCGGCGCTGAATTCGTCCTTGCCGGCCTGTTCGACGACTTTCCCGGCCTTGCCGGCGCCCGTGCGCACGAGCCGCAGCGCGTCCTCTTCTTCCTTCAGGCTGGCGCGCGCCGCTTCGATACCGCTTTCGGCGTCGTCGACACCTTGACCGCTTGCGCGCGCCGCCACCAGCTGCGTTTCGGCGTCGGCCAGATCCTTCTTCATCTTGACGATTTCGCTTTCGATGCGGCTGGCCGGCGCGGAGACCGAGCCCTTGATCTTTGCGCCGTCGATATTCGATTTGCTCACGCTCGACACGACGAAGAACATGAAGAACACCATGAACAGGAACAGCGCCAGCGGCGAGACGTAGCGCGTGCGCTTGCCGTCGATGTAATCGCGCGTCAGCTTGCCGGGCCTGGCCACCAGCAGCGGCAAGGTGCGCCAGCCCTTGGCGTCGAAGTGCAGCAAGCCGTGCGCCAGTTCTTCGCCGAAGTGCAGCAGCGATCGGTGCACGTGCGCGCGCTGGCCGCAGGCATGACAGAAGCTGCCCGCCAGCGGCGTGTGGCAGTTGGCGCAGTCGCCGTGGTGGGCCTCGCGCCGGCCCGTCTCGCGCTCGATTTCGTTCGCCGCGAGCGACGCGGTGGCCAGTTCGGCGACGGATTCAAGTTCCAGGTTCATCGTGCTTCCTTGTTATTTATTGCTTTTAATAAATAATAACATTTACTCATGCCCGCGGTCACGGGGCAAATTCGACGTCCACCTCGCGCGCGTCGGCGCGTCCGCGCTGGTCGACCACGCGCAGTTCGAAATGGCCAGGCGCCGGCGGCGTCCACGCCACGCTGTCGGCTGCGCGCGCTTTCCCGACCAGGCCTCCGTTCGCGAACCAGAACAGCGTGTCCTGCGCCGCCAGCGAATTGGCGCGCAGCGCGAGCGGCGCCGGCTTCGACAGCCGCACCGTGTAGGTGGTCGATTTGTTCGGCGATGCGATCGAGGGCCCGTCATCAGGCCGGTCCGGGCTCGCGCCGCAGTCGGCCAGCGTTGGCGGCTGGCGGCGCGGCATGCCGGCCTCGCGGAACAGGCGCTGCATGTCGGTCGGCCAGAATTCGTACACCTCGCTGCGAGTGCCCGGCCCGCGCGCGCAGGTCGGCCGCCCGGATGCCGCATCGACTGTCACCGCGCGGTGCAGCTGGCTGATGCGGATCGGCGATTTCCCCGGTATGAACCAGGTTTGCGAACGCGCGGGGCACAAGTCGTTCGGCAGGTCGCCGCTGGCGGTGCACACTTCCATGATGGCGGCATTGGCCGGCGCCGGCGGCTCCGCTTCGGCAGGAACCAGTCCCTGGCCGCGCAGGCTGTCGACAATCCGGAAGAACAGCGGCGCAGCCGTCTTGATGCCGACGAAGGCTGGGTTGCCGGCGCCGTCGAAATTGCCCACCCAGACCAACAGGACGTGGCGGCCGAACACGCCGGCCGTCCAGGCGTCGTGAAAGCCCCACGAGGTGCCGGTCTTCCACGCTACCGGGGGCGCCGCGGGCTCGCCGGTATCGGGGCGCTGGTTCGTGCGCAGCATCTGCAGCGTGATGAAGGCCGCTTCCTCGGACAGCAGCCGCGGCGCGGCCGTGTGCTGGCCCGGCGCGGTGCGCTGATGGCGTACCGGGATCATCACGCCGCGGTTGGCCAGCATCAGGTACATGCGGCCCAGTTCCTCCATCGTCACCTCGCCGCCGCCCAGCGCCAGGGCCAGTCCGTAATGCCGTTCGGTGGACAGCCGCGTCACGCCGGCGCTCTTGAGAAAATCGTAGAGGCCCGGGTTGGCCAGTTTCGACGCCACCGCCACGGCGGGCACGTTGCGGCTGCGGACCAGCGCTTCCTGGGCGCTGATCGGGCCGACGAAACGGCCGTCGAAGTTCTCGGGACTGAACGGGCCGAAGGCTGTCGGCGCATCCTTCAGCATGGTGGCGGGATGGAGCAGGCCCTGGTCCAGCGCCAGTCCGTAGATGAAGGGCTTGAGCGTCGATCCCGGCGAGCGCTTCGCCTCGGTGCCGTTGACCTGGCCATCGATGGCGCGATCGAAGTAATCGCTCGACCCGACCAGCGCGCGTACTTCGCCGCTGTCGCGGTCCAGCAGCATTGCGCTGGCGTTGACGATGCCCTGGCCGCGATTGTTCTCGACGAACTGGGCGATCATGCGCTCCAGCGTGGCCTGCGCGCGCAGGTCGACGCCGGACCACACCTCGCCCGCATGCGTCTCGCGCAGCAGGCGGTCGGTCAGGTGCGGGGCCAGGAAGGGCAGCTCGCGCGCCGTCGCCAGCGCGGGCGCCGCGACGTCGGCAGCATCCGGATGGCGCTCGCGCCAGAGCCGCCAGAGCCGTTCGCGCGCCTGCGCCAATTCCCGCGGCTGGCCAATCACGCCGCGCTTGCGCGGATTTTGCGGGATGACCGCCAGCGTCAACGCTTCCGCCAGGGTCAGGTTGTGCGCGCGCTTGTGAAAATAGATCAGGCTTGCCGCGCCCACCCCTTCAATGTTGCCGCCGTAGGGCGCGAGGTTCAGGTAGGCTTCGAGCAGGTCGCGCTTGCCGTAGCGCGCCTCCAGCCACAGCGCCGCCGCCACCTGGCGCAATTTGCCCGCCGGGGTGCGGCTGTCGATGCGGTACAGCCGGCGCGCCAGCTGCATGCTGATGGTGGAGGCGCCGCGCCGCGAGCCGCCGCTCCAGGTGGCGCCCGCGGCCCGCGCCAGCGCCGCCGGGTTGACGCCGGGGTGCCACCAGTACCAGCGGTCTTCATACAGCTGCACGGCCTGCACCAGGCGCGGGTCGATATCGGCGAGCGGCACCCATAGCCGGTACTGGTCGTCGGGCGCCAGCGCGAGGCGCAGCAGTTGCCCGTCGCGCGCATACAGCGCCGTCGACAGCTGCGCCGCCTCTCGCAGCGGCGGGTGCGGCCAAAACCGAACGCCCAGCAGCACCAGGACGGCCAGCGCCAGCAGGCGCTTCATCCACTTCATCATTTCTTCCCGGGCGTCTCCACAATGATCACCTGGCCGCCGGCCGACCTGGCCTGCACGGCCCGCTCGTACATCGATTCCGCATACGCCGGCGGCAGCACGAAGCGTCCGCTGTTGGTCGCCTTGATGCGGTACGACAGTTCGCTGAAGTCGCTGGTCACGTGCCCATAGAACACCACGCGGTCTTCGCGCACGTCGGCGTAATGAATCTTCCAGGTCGCCTTGCCGCCGGCCAGTCCGGGCAGGCTGGTGGTCGGCGCCGGCGCGGTTTCGCCCGGAGGCGCCGGCGGCGCCGGCGTCTCGAGCACCGGTTCGAAACCGCCCGGCATCAGGTCGACCAGCGCCACATTGCCTACCCAGGCGCGGCCGACGGCGCGGAACTTCAGGCGCACCGTCACTTCGTCGCCGACCATGATCGTGGTGACCGGCTTGCCCGCGGCGTCGACGAATTCGCGCAGCACTTCCATGCCGGCGCGCACTTCAGCCTTCGGCACTTCCCTGTCGAAGCCCGCTTCCGTCACCGAGTAATAGCCTGCCACGCCGCTGTCGTTGGCGAAGCGCAGTTTTGCCGTGCCAGGCGTGAACGGCACGCGCGGCACCAGGTTGTTCGGCAGCGCCAGCGCTTTCTTGCCACCCTTCGCGTCGATTTCGACGATCGCCAGCTTGCCTGCCCCCTCGGCGCCCACCGCGGTCGCGTAGGCGTCGAAGGCCAGGATCGAATACGCGCCGGACAGCGTGTTGTAGCGATTCTCGGCCAGCGGCTTGACCAGCGCGGCCATGGCTTCCGGCGGCAGCGCCTTGGCGCGCGCCGGGAAATGGCGCGACAGGATGTACAGCGTCTGCGCGTCCTCGACCAGCGGATCGACGTAGTAAGGCGGCGTCTCGCCCTTCGCGCGCGCCGGCCGCTTGACGAGCCGCGCCACCTGCTGGTCCATCAATTCGCTGGCCTGGCGGTCCTGCTTCTGGATCAGGTAGGCGGCGGCGAGATACGCAGCGGCCGGGTCGGACTGCCACTGCTTCGGATACAGCTTGTCGAGGCTTTCGCGGATTGATGCAAGGATTGGCGTCGTCACCGTCATCTGCCGCGTCAGCAGGTAGGCGGCGTAGGCGCGCACGCGTAGTGCGGGCAGGTCGCTGGCGGGGCTGGCGGCAAGCTGGCGGATGTAGGCGAGGCCCAGCTGCAGCATGTCGGCCGGGACGCTGTCGCCGCGGTCGCGCGCTTCGAGCAGCAGGTGCACCGCGTACACCGAGGCGAATTCGTCGGCCTGCACGTCGGCGTTCCACATGCCGAAGCCGCCCTCGGCGTTCTGGCGCGTGCGCAGCACCCGCAGCGCGTCCTCGAAAGAACGCGCGACCTGCGCCTTCGCGCCGGACTTGCCGAATTCCGGACGCTTGTCGAGGATCAGCGCCGGCACCGCCTGGCTGACGACCTGCTCGGTGCACAGGTGGGTGAAGTTGGCCAGGTAGTTCGATACGCCGCTGGCCATCACCAGGGGCAGCGTCGACACGCCTGCTTCGAGCTGGCGGAATTCGCTGTACATATTGCGCGTGACGGGCGCTTCGGCCGAACCCTTGAAGCTTCCCATCGCCGTGACGGCGTAGCGCGGCGCCGGCGGGCGCACCGATACATCGGTCGACAGCCTCGCGCCCTTGGCGCCCAGGGCGGCGGCGAAAGTCATCGTCGCCGATCCAAGCTGCGCGCGCGCGCCGTCCACTGCCCTGATCCGGAAGGTCGCGACCGATTCGCGCATCTCGCCGATCTTCAGCGTCTGCGCGGCGCTGCCGATTACTTCGAGGTGCGCCGACGTCTTCAGCGTCAGCGCCACCGGCGCCTCCTTACCGGAGCCGGCGACGTTATTGGCCACGCCGACGCTGACATCGAATTCGTCGCCCGGCGTCACCGCCAGCGGCAGGTTCGGAGACAGCACGAAGTCGCCGCGCACGGTGGTTTTCGCCTGGGCGGTGCCGATGGTGGCGTCGTTCACCGCCACCGCGAACACGCGCATGCTGCCGTTGAAGGTCTCCGGCACGTCGTAGCTGAATTCCTTCTCGCCGTTGACGTCCACGATGCCCGACCAGTACACAGCCGGCTTGTCGTGCTTGCGCTTGAACGGATTGAGGTGGCGCCCCAGCGCGCCATCGCCGTCGCCGCCGGGCGCGCTGGCCTGCATCAGTTTTTTGAACTCGGGCAGGATCAGGTCGAGGATCTGCGAGGTGCGCACTTCCAGCATGCGCTTCTGGAAGAACAGCGACAGCGGATCGGGCGCCTGGTAGCGCGCGACCTGCAGAATGCCCTCGTCGACCGCGAACACCACCACGCGCGCCGGCTTCGCCGACTTCAGTTTCATCGTCATGCGCTGGCCCGGCTTGACCAGTTCCGGCACGGTGAGCGACAGCGTGTTGGTGCGCGCGGCCAGGCTGGTGGCGAACGGCGCGGCGCCGTAGCTCAGGGGACTCATGAAGATTTCATCCGAACCCGGGTCGCGGATGAACTGCACGCTGACGTAGCCGTTGCCCTCGAAGTCTTTCGGCACTTTGATCTTCTGCACCGAGGCCAGCGTGTCGGTCTTGAACCACTGGTGCACGAACACCTTGTCGCGCTCGATCGTGATCAGCCCCGCGCCGGCATACGGCGCCTTGATGCTCACTTCGATGTCCTCGCCCGGCACGTAGTCCTTCTTGTTGAGGGTCAGCTGCAGCTCGGCGTTGCGTTCCAGGCTGCGCGTGACGTTGCCGCGCCCGGCCACCGCGTATTCGATACGGTTTAGCTCGACACCCTCGGAATTCCGTATCACATAGGCGAAGTTCCCCGGCGTTCCGGTCTCCAGCGCGAGGTTCTGGCCGGCGGCGGCGATCGCCAGCGGCGTCTCCTTGAGCGTCACCTCCTTCTTGCGCGACTCGTACTTGAAGGTGTTGTTGCCCTGTTTGGTCAGCACCGACACGAACTTGCGCTCGACCAGCTGCAGGGTCAGTCCGGCCACCGCGGTCTTCTGCGCCTTCGGATCGATCGCGATGAGGGCCACGTCGCGCTTGGACGCGCGGGTGACGAAATCGAGCGCGCCGTCGGCCTTGAAGCCGACCAGGTAGGGCAGCTCGGACACCAGCGCCGCCGTTTCCGCGGCGACGCCGCGCCCGCCCTGCGCCTCGAACACGCGGGCGACGAAATTGACGCGGTAGGTGGCCTTCGCATACTTGTTCAGTCCCAGCTCGAAGGTGGTTTCGCCCTTGTCGTCGGTGGCCTGGTCGTTCAGCTTCGCGCTGTAGCCTTCCTTGGCGCGCAGCGGATCGTAGAACTTGTAATCCGGGTAGCGGGAAAACGCCGGGAAGGCCGGGCTGAGCGTGATCTCGGCCGACACCCGGCGATTCTGGGCCGGCGTGCCGAACAGGTTTAGCGCGCTGACGGCGGCCTTGAGCTCCTTCGGATTGAGCCAGCCCTCGGACGGACCGTCCGAGAAACGGGCGCTCACCTTCAGGCGGTCGGGCTGGAACTCCTGGACCTTGACGGTGGTGCTGCCGATCTGCGCGCCAGTCTGGCCGTCGCGCACCAGGTGCAGGTTGACCGTGTAGCTGCCGGTCGGCGCGCTTTCCTGGGTGGTGTACGCGGTTTCGATGAAGCCGCCCGGCGGCAGCGTGAGCTTTTCACGCTTGACCGTCAGGCCGCGCGGATCGAGGATCTCGGCTTCGAGCGGCAGGCCGGCGATGCTGGTGGACCAGCTGGCCGGCTTGGCGATCATCCCGATGTGGAAGGTGTCGCCCGGCCGGTACATGCCGCGGTCGCTGAACAGGTAGGCCGACAGCTGGTCGGCGACGGCCGCGTTGCGCGCGCCGCCGGTGTCGAAACGCGACATGTCCAGCCCGCGGTCGTAGCGGTTGAGGGGCATGAAACTGAGGTCGCCGCCCTTGCGCGCCAGGATCATCAGGGGAGCGCGTTCGCGCGCCAGCCCCGCGATGCGGGCGAAGCGCGCATGGCCGGCGGCGTCGGTGGCCTGGGTGAACAGCACCTGGCCGTTGACGCCGACGATCTCCACGCTGGCGCCGTCGACCGGCTTGCCGGTGTAGATCGACTGGATGTACACGTCCTGAGAGCCGTCCTGCGACTTCTTGACGACGATGCCGAGGTCCGTCACCAGCACCAGCCGCTTGTCGACCTTGTTGATTGCGGCGGCGGCAGCGCGGTCGGGCGCCTCTGCGCAATCAGCGCATTCGTCCTCGGCATCCGCTTCCGGCGGCGCTTCGCCGGGCCGGCGCTCCGCCGCTTTCGCGTCCCTCGCCGCGCGCTCCTCCGCCTTCGGATCGTAGCCGCTGACCGTCAGCAGGAACACGCCGCGGCGCTCGGCGCCGTCGCCCTTCAGGTACTCGCCCATGTCGACCGCCTCGTAATGCGCGCGGCCCCGCTCCAGGGCCGGCAGCGGCACCTTGCGCTCGAAGCGCTCGGTCAGGTTGTCCGGGCCGAAGCGGTCGTAGAACTCCGGGTTGGCGAAACCGCCGTTCGACTGCGACACCAGGTGCTGCAGCTGGGACGGCAGCACGCGGCCGATTTCGACCTTCACGCCGAGCAGGTCGCGCACCAGCACCGCGACCTTCTTTTCGCCGGACAGCGCGAGCAGCGCGCCCTGGCTGAGGATTTTCAGCTCGGACGGATACGGCGGCACCTGCAGCACGCGCGCCTCGGTCTTGCCAAGCACGTAGCCGCCGAACGACTTGATGTCCTTCGCCACCTGGACGTACAGGTAGGCGCCGACGTCGGCGCGGTATTTGAAACTGTGCAGCTGGGTGTATTCGCGCTCGGCGGGAATCGCTTCCGGCGCCAGCCGGGTGGCCAGCTTGAGCGCCGCCTCGCTGACCGTTGCGCTGCTCCAGTCGAACGGATCGCCATTCGGCGGATTGAGCTTGGCGTCGGGGTTGAGCTTCGGCAGGACCCACACCGCCATCGCCTTCTGCAGCTCGCGCTCGTGCACGGTGGCCGATGTTTGAAGCACCAGCACCTGCTCCGGCTCGTTCTTGTCGTTGGTGACGACCTTCGGCGCGATGTCGGTCACGGCAAGGCTGTACAGGCCGGGAATGGCCACCTCCTTCGACAGCTCCGCATCGAGGGCGGGGCTGCCGCGCGCCGCGGACAAGCCCTTGGCGAGCGTGAAGCGCATCGCGCCGCTGTCCTTCGGGATCGGAATGCTGTCCGACTGGACGTAGGCGTTCAGTTTCAGCTTGTCGTAGGTGACGGTGAATTTGCTGGTTTCCTTGCCGAGGCCGAGGATGCCGCCGGACTGCTGTTCCTGGCGCAGCTCGATGCGCTTTTCCAGTTCGGCGGGATTGACCGGATAGGTGAAATTGAGGTCGACGACGACCTTCTTGACGGTGGGGTTGACCGGGTCCTGGTAGAACTCGGCCCTGGTGATGGAAGCGGCGAACGGCGCGGTTGCGAACACGGCTTCATCGTCGGCCAGGCGCGTCTCCGGCTTGAAGAGGCCTTTGTGGAAGCGAGCCTTGTACTGCGCGCCGGCGGGCCAGTCGTCTTTCGGCGTGAAGGCGAGCGTCTTGTCGTCGTCCCAGTGCCAGGTGCCGGCGAGCGCCGGCGACAGCGTGACGCCCGCGGCGACGTCCTTGCCGACCAGCGACAGCGGCGCGACCGACTGATTGAACGCGATCACGGCCGGCCTGGGCTTGCGCGCCTCAGCGTCTTCGGCCTCGATTTGCGTGCGCGCCGGCGCGGTCACCTTGAAGGTCGCTTCGACCGGCCTGGGCAAGGCCTGCCACCAGCGGTAGCCGTACCAGCCGCCGGCGGCGAGCACCGCCACGAGCAGCACGCCCGACGCCGCGGCGCGCGGATTGGCGCGCACTGTTGCGCCGCCGCGACGGCCGGCATCGGCGATCCCGCGGCACCAGGGCGGCGCCTGCCAGTCGAACCGTCCGAACATCCGCGGGAACAGCCAGGCCAGCGGCCGCCACACCAGCGTCAGCCAGGCTGCACGCAGTTTTGCGAGTGGCGCGGAGGGGTAATTGGAGGCCATGGTCGTGTCCCGAGAGGCGCGGAAAAAGGGAGGATTTTGTTTCCACTAAATAATTAGCTTAAAACAAATGTTTGGCAAGAACTATCGAATCGCGGAACGGAAGTTTTCACGCCGGCGCGCGAATTCCCCTAAGATGGCAGGCTGAGAAAACGGAACACAGAAGGGATTTGCATCATGAGCGCAAGAGAAACGACGGCCGAACAGTTGAACAGCATCGGCGTTGGCCATTTTCCCGGTTACCTGGGCATTGAAATCACGCGCGTGGAAAACGGCGAAGTGTCGGCGCGCATGGCCGTGCAGCCGCACCACCTGGCGCCGAACGGCTTCCTGCACGCCGGCAGCGTGGTGACGCTGGCCGATACCGCGTGCGGCTACGCCTGCCGCGTCAACCTTCCCGACGGCGCCGAGAATTTCACGACGATCGAGCTCAAATCGAACCATCTCGGCACCGCGCGCGAAGGCGCCATCGAGGTCGTCGCAAAGCCTGCGCACCTGGGCCGCACCACGCAGGTCTGGGACGCGGTCGTCACCAATGCGGCCAACGGCAAGACCATCGCCATCTTCCGCTGCACGCAGATGATCCTGTATCCGAAAACGAACTGAAGCCATGACCATGAAATCCATCGCCGCCGCATTGCTGGCGCTTGCCGTCATCGCTCCCGTCCACGCGGCCGACGACGCCACCTACGCCGGCCTTGGCGGCCAGCAGGGCATCAGGAACATCGTCGCTACCCTGATTCCGCTGATCCAGGCCGACCCGCGCATCAAGGAGTCGTTCGCGGACTCGGACATGAAGCACATCGGCATGCGGCTGGAGGAGCAGTTCTGCATGCTGTCCGGCGGCCCGTGCGAGTACAAGGGCGAGCCGATGAAGGAGGTCCACGGCGGCCTGAAGGTCACCAATGCGCAGTTCAACGCGCTGGCCGAAGACCTGCAGGTCGCGATGGAGCGCAACGGCGTGCCGTCGCACGTGCAGAACAAGCTGGTGGCCAAGCTGGCGCCGATGCAGCGCGAGATCGTGACGAAGTAATCCGCGAGACGGGGTTCGAGGACCTGGCCCCATCTTCCCATTTCGCTCCAAATGGGGTCAGGTCCGCAGGACCAGACCCCTTCGCTGCTCACATAAAAACACAACACAAGAGAACGAATTATGCAATTCAGTATTAGTCACGCAAGCGGACGCCTCGTGCTGCTGCTGGCATCCGCCATGTGCAGCGGCGCCGTGCTGGCGCAAATTCCCGACATGGGCAAGCTGACCGCCACCGGCGGCGTCAGCACGGTCGAAGGCGCTGGAGGCGGCGGCCTGGCGCCGTGGGCGCTGATCAGCGGTTACGGCACGCGCGACAGCTGGGGCGCCAACGCCCATGTCACCCGCGTGGCGACCCAGGACTATTCGCTCGACACCTACGGCGTTGCGGTGGGCGTGGCCGACCGCGTCGAAGTATCGCTGGCGACCCAGGACTTTCGCGGCAGTCTGGCGCCGCTGAACGACTTGCGCATCAAGCAGGACATCGTGGGCGTGAAGGTCAAGCTGGTGGGCGACGCCGTGTACGACCAGGACCGCGCCCTGCCGCAGATCGCCGTCGGCGTCATGGCAAAGCGGAACAAGGGCATCGGCGGCCTTGGCGCGCTGGGCGTGACCAAAGTGACGCAACTGGGCGCGAAGGACGAAAACGGCGTCGACTACTACGTCGCCGCGACCAAGATCCTGCTGGATCAGAGCCTGCTGCTTAATGGGACCGTGCGCGCGACCAGGGCCAACCAAATGGGCCTGCTCGGATTCGGCGGCGACAAGGGCGACAGCTACAAGGCAAAGCTGGAAGTGTCGGCTGCGTACCTGATCAACCGCAAGCTGGTGGCCGGCGTGGAGTACCGCATGAAGCCGCGCAACCTGGGTGTGGACAACGAGAAGGACTACTACGATGCGTTCGTCGCGTGGTTCCCGACCAAGAACTTGTCGGTGACGGCGGCGTACGCGGTGCTGGGGGATATCACGGTGTTCAATCCGACGAAGCAGCGCGGCGCGTACCTGTCGGTGCAAGCGGGGTTCTAAAGCTGTCGTTCCTGCGGAGGCAGGAACCCATGCCGGTGTGAGCACCTTCAGTATAGGTTCCTGCCTGCGCAGGAACGACACCAAGAGGTTCAGGTGGCCGAGAGGGCCTTCTGCAGCAGCGCGTGCAGTTCGCCGAACTCCGGCTCCCCCACATAGCGCTTGAGGATCTTGCCGTCCTTCCCGATCACGAAGGTGGTCGGCGTCAGCGCGACGTCGCCGAAGGATTTGGCCAGGTCGCCGCCCGAATCGAGCGCCACCTTGAACGGCAGCTTGCGCGTCTCGGTGTAGTTGACGACGTAGTTGGGCGGATCGTACTTCATCGCCACCGCGACGAATTCCAGCCCCTGACCCTTGAACTTGTTGTACGTCTCGACCATCTGCGGCATCTCCTTGACGCAGGTGGCGCAGGAGGTGGCCCAGAAGTTGACCATCACGACCTTGCCGCGCAGGCTTTGCGTACTGATCTTGTCGCCGGCGAGGCTGATGAAGGTGACGTCGGGCGCGGGCGTGCTACGGCCGAGCATCGCATAGCCGGCGCCGGCCAGCGCCAGCACCAGCGCGCAGATTGCAGCGGGTTTGATCCAGGAAGAAGTCATGATGGGATTATAGCGGGGTCCGGCCCGGAGGACATGACCCCCATTTTCTTACAGACCCGGCTTCGGCGGCTCCAAGGCGCGCAGTTCGTCCTCGGTGATGTATTCGAAGATTTTCACCACGCGCTGCACGCCGGACACGCCGCGCGCCACATCGGCGGCGACCTGGCCTTCGCGCTGGGTCACGCGGCCCATCATGTAGACGGTGCCGTTTTCTGTGACGATCTTGAACGAAGTGGCCGAAATGGTCTTCATATCCACCAGGCTGGCCTTGACCTTGGTGGTGATCAGCGCATCGGACGAACGCGAGGTGTAGCTCGACGGGCCCGAAACCTGGATCTCGTTGGCGATCGTCTGCACGCCTTCGATGGAGCGTACTTCGCGCTCGACCGCGGCCTTGGCTGCCTCGTCGCGCACTTCACCGGTCAGCAGCACCTTGCGGTTGAAGCTGGCGATGTTCACGTGCGCGTCGGGACCTGCGATCTTCGGCACGCGCAGCTCGGCCTTGACGGTGATCGTCTTGTCCTCGGTCTGCGCGCCCAGGGTGCGGCGGTCGGCGCCGGCGACAGCGCCCATCACGGCGCCCCCGACAACCATTTCGACGCAACCGGAAAGACTGGTCAGCAGGGCTGCGCACAGGATCGCCTTCGCGAGCGGGCGCATGAGGGGCTGGCCATTTTTATTCATTCACATCTCCTCCAAACAGGGCGACGTCGATGCCGTCGCAAATACAGTGGATCGTCACCAGGTGAACTTCCTGGATGCGGGCGGTACGGGTGTGCGGGACGCAGATATGCACGTCGGCGTCGGTCAGCATCTTGCCGAGTTCTCCGCCGTCCTTGCCGGTCAGCGCGACGACGCGCATCTCGCGCTCGAGCGCCGCTTCGACGGCGGCCAGCACGTTGGCGGAGTTACCGGACGTGGACAGCGCCAGCAGCACGTCGCCGGCCTGGCCGAAGGCCTGCACCTGCTTCGAGAAGATCTCGCGGTAGCTATAGTCGTTGCCCACCGCGGTCATGATGGACGTGTCGGTGGTCAGCGCCAGCGCCGGCAGCGGGAAGCGCTCGCGCTCGAAACGGCCGACCAGCTCGGCGGCGAAATGCTGGCAATCGGCGGCCGAACCGCCGTTGCCGCAGGCGAGAATCTTGTTGCCGTTCGAGAGCGCGCCGAACATCAGGTCGATGGCTTCGGAGATGGGTTGGGACAGGACGGAGGCCGACTTGAGCTTCAGGTCGGCGCTTTCCTGGAAATGAGCGAGGATGCGTTGAGTATTCATAGTGTGGCGATTATAGTGCAGGCGCCGCCGGGACCGGGCAAGCGGTGTTAAAAATGCTTACACTTCGATCACGTTGCGCAGCCATTCGAGCTGCCCGGCGTCGATCGCGACCACGTCGAAACGGCACTCCGGCAGGGCGTCGAAGCGCAGCAGGTAGACCTGGGCGGCGCGCACCAGGCGCCGGATCTTGGCCGGCCCGATGCTCGCGGCCGCGCCGCCGTGCGCCATGTCCTGGCGCTTGCGCACCTCGACGAACACCAGCGTCGGGCCGTCGCGCATGACCAGGTCGATTTCCCCGCCCTTGCAGCTGAAGTTGGCCTCGACCAGCGCCAGGCCGTGACGCTGCAGGTGGGCCAGCGCGGCGTGCTCGCCCAGCTGGCCCTGTTTCTGCTTCTCGCTGAGGCGCTTGCCCCACATGGTCAGCGCCCGGCCGGCACCAGCGTAAACACCCCGCCGTTGTACACCGCCGCCGGCTGGACACGCTCGAAGCGCGCCGGCCCTTTGCCGAAGCCGATCGACAGTTTGCCGGTGACCCCATCGACCTCGACGTCGGCGCCTGGGTGCAGCGTGATCTCGCGCGCGACGCGGAAGGCGTCGATGCCGAGCGCGTACAGGCGATCCATGTCGAGCGTGCGGCTGGCCGAGGCCCAGCGCGGGTAGACCATCACCGCCTGGTGCGCCGGCTGCATTTCCCATGGCATGTCGAGCATGCGCACGCCATCGAGGTCGGCGATCGCCGCGCCCGGATCGGCGCCCGGATTGACCGACGAGGTGCCATAGAACGGCAGGGCCGCGCCGACCGCGCCGCGCACCTGGCCGGCCTGGGCGGGGTCGAGCGCCGTGAATACCAGCGCCGGCTGGGCGCCGTCGACCTGGGAGCGCAGCTGGCCCAGCGCCGCTTCGCTCAGGTAGCCGTTCGAATCGGACAGCTCCAGCATCTGCGACTCGCGCCCGAGCTGCTTCCAGCGCGCGGCGAAGCTGCTGGCGATGCGGCGCTGCCAGGCGCTCGAGCCGGAGACGATCATCGCCGCGCCGCCGGGATGCTCGGCGCCGGCCCAGTCGGCGACCTGGCGCGCCTCGTCCTCGATCGACAGGCCGATCGCCAGCATCTGCGCCGGAAGGGCCGCGCGGCCGCGCGATTCCGGATGGTTCAGCGCGATGGTCGGCTTCTGTACCAGGCTGCTGGCGGCCAGCGCGCCGACCGCGGAACGCGCGAGGGGGCCGACGATGATGTCGTTCTGGTCCTGCGCGGCGGCGTAGGCGTCGAGCGTATCCTGCGGGCTGTCGCCGGTTTCGATCAGGTTGACGGTGAAGCCGTCGCGGTCGCGCTCATAGGCGGCCATGAAGCCGGCGCGCAAGGCCTCGGCCGGCGCCCCCAGCGTTTCCGAGCGCAGCGGCAGCATCAGGCCGATGCGGGTGATGGGCTTGCGCGGCTCGGCGCCGGCGGCATCGATCGGGACGGTCTGCATTTCGGAAGGTGGCTCGGTCCGCGCGGGACCCGGTTCCACGGGCCGTTCGGGCGGCGGCGGGGGCGGCGGCTGGCCGCGCGTGTACCATTGCGGAAGCGTGCTTGTATTTGAATCGTCAGGCGCGCACAATCGCCCCGGCGCGTCGCACGGCGTGCTGCAGCCGGCCAGCACAAGCATCGCGGCGCCGGCCAATGCCGCAAGCAGGCCATTCAGACTATTAATCGGCATCACATTCCCTATGACAGAAATCCAGTCCAGCCAGATCGCGCAGCTCCCCGTTGTCGGAGAAACGGCCCACCAGTCCTATCCTACCGCAACCCTGTACATTGTCGCTACTCCGATCGGCAACGTGACCGACATCACGCTGCGCGCCCTTCAGGTGCTGGCGCTGGCGGACGCGGTGGCGTGCGAGGACACGCGCAACACCGGCAACCTGCTGACGCGCTTCGGCTTGTCCAAGCCGATGATCGCGGCGCACCAGCACAACGAGCGCGAGGTGGCCGAGAAGCTGATTACGCGCCTGCTGGCCGGCGAACGCATCGCGCTGGTGTCGGACGCCGGCACGCCGGGCGTTTCCGACCCCGGCGCGCGGATCGTCGACGCGGTGCGCGCAGCCGGCATCCGCGTGCTGCCGCTGCCCGGCGCCTCGGCGGCGGTGACGGCGCTGTCGGCCAGTGGGCTGGTCAACGACCGGTTCTACTTTGTCGGCTTCCTGCCGGCGAAGGCGAAGCAGCGCGAGAGCGCGCTGCGGGAACTGGCGGCGGTGCCGGCCACGCTGGTGTTCTACGAGGCGCCGCACCGGATCGTGGACTGCGTGGAAGCGCTGGCCGGCGTGTTCGAACCGCAGCGCCAGGTGGTGTTCGCGCGCGAGCTGACCAAGCTGTTCGAAGAGATTCACCGCTGCCCGCTCGGCGAAGCGCTGGCGTGGGTGAAGGCCGATCCGCACCGGGAGAAAGGCGAGTTCGTGGTGCTGGTCGAAGGCGCGGCGGAAGGCGCCGATGCCGATGAAGCCGAGGCCGAACGCATCCTCAACATCCTGCTGGCGGAGTGCTCGGTCAAGCAGGCGGCCAGTCTGGCGGCGCAGATCACGGGGCGCAAGAAGAATGCGCTGTACGAACGGGCGCTTGCAATCAAGGGCTGAAAATGGGGTCAGGTCCGCAGGACCAGACCCCGAATGCCGTCGTCAGGGGTCTGGTCCTGCGGACCTGACCCCATCTACCATTTGCAGCCGCTGTCCTTCTTGTCCATCATGAGGATGAGAGGCGCCAGCAGCCCGCCTGGAATGCCATCCTTGCAATCGCGCCTCTTCGCCTGGGAAATCGCGCGCGCCGCGCGGGTTTCGGTTTCCAGCGGCCTGGCGGGAAATTGCGCCAGCGGCGTGCCGGCTTTCGCGGGATCGGGCTCATTGGCCGCCTGGCGCGCGGTCCTGCGCGCGGCATCGAGGTCGAAACGCGGCGCTTCCGGCCGCGGCGCCTCGACGGTGAAAGCATCGAGGCGGACCGCCTCCCCGGCCGGCAGCGCGATCACATTGGCTGGCGCGCGCCGCTTCGGCATCGCCCGCGCAGGTTTCGACGACGAGGCCGGAGTGGCCGGCGCCGGTCCGACTTTCGGCGGCGGCGGTGGACGCAGCCAGACCGCGATCGACGACGGCGCAGGCGCCTCGGGCGCATGCGCCGGCAGGCGCCACGCCAGCAGCAGCGCCGCATGCAGCGCCAGCGAGACGGCAAGGCCCGTCATCAGGCGCGAGGGCCGCTGCTCAATTGTCAGGGTTGCGTTCATGAAGGCGCCCATGGTCGCATGACTTGGGAGATTTGCAAGACACAGTTCCGGAGATTCATAAAAAATGCGCGCTGGCCCTTGACCATTTCAGTCCCAGCCGTCATACTTCTTGTCCTCGGAGTGTGGCGCAGTCCGGTAGCGCACCTGGTTTGGGACCAGGGGGTCCAAGGTTCGAATCCTTGTACTCCGACCAGCATTAAATGAAAAAGCCGACGAATTCGTTCGTCGGCTTTTTCATTTTCAGCGGTCATCTGTAGTAGTTGACCATAACGTTCAGGATCAACGAGTTACTCAGCCCGTTCGACGTTTGGCCAGCGCCCTATGGTTTAAGGTGGTTTGCGGCGTGCATTCGCCCATGAAGAACTCGAATGATCTCGATGCCATAGCCAGTGATTCGAAAATAGATGACATGGCGTTCAAAAACTTGGCGGCGATATCCTGGCTTGATGTCGTCACACGCCGGAGCTGAGGCCGGCGACATCGCCAACGCGTCGAAAGTCTCTACTAAACCGTCAGTGTAATCGTTGGCTTGCTGTTCGCCCCAATTGTCGTAGGAGTACGACCAAATATCTTCAAGGTCCCTCTCTGCTTTTGGCGCTAGTCGATACTCAGCCATGAGCGAGCCGGTCAGCGGTTTTCTGCGCCGTGCTCTTCATCCGCTTTTTGAAAGCAGCGAGATCAAATGGCCGCGGCTCACCGCTCGACTCTCCCTCGCTCAAGGCAGCGCGGATTGCAGCCAGGTCGCCGTATTGATCGCGACGTATCAGGTCGCGAAAATATTCGCTGTCATTTGTATAGTGGCCAGCTTCAACCTGCGCCTTAATGTATTTGTCTTGCTGCTCGGTTACGGTGATCGTCTTGCGAATCGTTGTCATGGCGGTTTCTCCTCGGTCGATTCGGTTGTATGAACATATCATACTATTGCCGCAGATCGTTCGCATCCCGTACGCACAAATTTCCCGCGCCGCGCACCACGCCGAAAACCGCAGCCGCCAGGCCAACTAGCCGGCGCGTTTCGCGGCAATCGCGTTGCCGGCGCGGCTGACCGCCTTGCGGCCCAGATGCTGCGAGATGAACTGGCCCGCGTCGACCACCAGGTCGAGGTCGATGCCGGTCTCGATGCCCAGTCCATTCATCATGTACACCACGTCTTCGGTCGCGATATTGCCCGTCGCGCCCTTGGCGTACGGGCAGCCGCCCAGCCCCGCCACCGACGAATGGAAAATCGCCACGCCCACTTCCAGGCTCGCGTAGATGTTCGCCAGGGCCTGCCCGTAGGTATCGTGGAAGTGGCCGGCGATGCTCTCGATGCGGAACTCGCCCGCAGCGCGCAGCATCACCGCCTGGGTCTTGCGCGGCGTCGCCACGCCGATGGTGTCGGCGATGTCGATCTCGTCGCAGCCCAAGTCGCGCATGCGGCCCACCACCTCGGCCACCGCGTCGAGCGGCACCTCGCCCTGATACGGGCAGCCGAATGCGCAGCTGATCGATGCGCGCAGGCGCAGGCCGGCCGCCTTGGCGGCTTTTGCCACCGGCTCGAAGCGCGCGATCGATTCGGCGATCGAGCAGTTGATGTTCTTCTGCGAGAACGCCTCCGACGCCGAGCCGAAGATCACCACTTCATCGGCCTTCGCCGCCAGCGCGGCGTCGAAACCCTGCATGTTGGGCGTGAGCGCCGAGTAGATGGTGCCGGCGCGGCGCGCGATCTGCGCCATCACCTCGGCGCTGGTGGCCATCTGCGGCACCCATTTCGGCGACACGAACGACGCCGCTTCGATGTTGAGGAAGCCCGCCTGCGACAGGCGGTCGACCAGTTCGATCTTGACCGAAGCCGGCACCGACTCCTTCTCGTTCTGCAGGCCGTCGCGCGGCCCCACTTCGACGATCTTGACCTTGCGCGGCAAATCCGGTTGCGTGTTCATATCAGTACCCCAGTGTGCGGTCGACGACATCAGCCACCGGCTCGCCGTTTTCCAATGCGTTGATCTTCCCGGCGATCTGGCAAACGCTGTCGCGCCGGACGGTAAGCGCCGAAATATGCGGCGTCATGGTGATGCGCGGCTCGTCCCAGAAAGGATGGGGCGCAGGCAGCGGCTCGTTGCGGAACACGTCGAGCGTGGCGCCGGCCAGGTGGCCCGAGCGGATCAGCGTGAGCAGGTCCGGCTCGGCCACGTGCGCGCCGCGCGCGACGTTGATCAGGTAGGCGCCTTGCGGCAGCAGCGACAGCCGCGCGCGGTCGAGCAGGTTCGAGGTTTCGGGCGTCAGCGGCAGCATGCACACCAGCACCCGCGTGCCGGCCAAAAAATCGCCAAGCGACTCGACGCCCGAATAGCAGGCTACGCCGGCCAGCTGCTTCGGCGTGCGGCTCCAGCCGCGCAGCGGAAAGCCGAAATGCGCCATCGTGTCGATGACGCGCAGTCCCAGCTTCCCCATTCCCAGCACGCCGATGGTGAACTCGCTCTTTTTGGGCAGCGCCAGCGGCGACCAGACGCCACGCCGCGCCTGCTTTTCGTATTCGTCGAAGCGGCGGAAGTAGCGCAGCACCGCGTGCGCCACGTATTCGGCCATCTGCACCGCCATGCCGGCGTCGCCGAGGCGAACGATCGGCACGTTCGGCAGCGCGTCGCCGAATTTGAGGATCGCATCGACGCCGGCGCCGGCGAGAAAAATCGCTTTCACCTGCGCCAGCTGGCCGAGCAGCGCGGCGGGAGGGCCCCACAGCACCGCGTAGTCGCAAGGCGCTTCCTGCGCACCCTCCTGCCACACCACCATCTCGGCGCCGGGCAGCACTTCGGTGAAATCGCGCACCCAGGGTTCGGTGTTGCCATCGGCGCGGTGCAGGAGGATTCGCATGCGTGGCTCCTTCTTACGCGGCCGCGAATGCGAGCAGCGGCGCGCCGTCCGTCACCTGGTCGCCGACCTGATACAGAATCTCCTCGACCAGGCCATCGCTCGGCGCGGCGATCGTGTGTTCCATCTTCATCGCTTCCATGATGACCAGCGCGTCGCCCTTCTTGACCTGCTGGCCCTTCGACGCGAGCACCGCGACTACCTTGCCCGGCATCGGCGCGGTCAGGCGCCCGCCCGCCGCTTCCGCTTCGCCGGCATGCGCCATCGGGTCGTTGTAGGCCAGGACGAAATGGCGACCGCCGGTGAACACGTGGAAGTTGTCGCCGTCGCGCCGCACCGCGCCGTGCATCGACGTGGCGCCCAGGTTAATCGACAGTTCGGCGCCGTCGCGCTTGAGCAGCGACGCCTCGGCCTCCATGCCGCCGAAGTCGAGCTCCCAGCCGTGCGGATGGTAGGTCACGCCAACCTGGTAGGCCTTGGTGTCGGTGCCGGCGCTGTAGTCGTCGGCGAACGAGAACTGGCGCTTGTAGGCGCCGTTCAGGCGCCAGCCGAGCGCATTGCCGAACGGGTCGGCGCTATTTTTCGACACCGCCGCCGAGGCATCCTTCTCCGCTTCGATCAGCGCTACCACCGCGAACGCCAGCGCGCCGGCCGGTACCGCGCGCGGCGCCGGGAACAGGGTGTCGGAATTGCGCTCGATCAGGCCCGTATCGAGGTCTGCCTGCGAAAACGCGCCGCCTTCGACCAGGCGCTTGAGGAAGGCGATGTTGGTGGCCAGGCCGACGATGCGGAACTCGGCCAGCGCCTGCGACATGCGCGCCAGCGCCTGCGTGCGGTCCGCGCCCCAGACGATCAGCTTGGCGATCATCGGGTCGTAGAACGGCGAAATCGCGTCGCCCTCGCGCACGCCCGAGTCGATGCGCACCGGCGCCGGATCGCCGTTACTGCCAGCACCCAGCTCGAAGCTAACCGCGCCCGGCGTATCCATGTGGCGCAGCGTGCCGATCGATGGCAGGAAGCCCTTCTCCGGATTCTCGGCGTAGATGCGCGCCTCGATCGAGTGGCCGTGGATCGCCAGTTCTTCCTGCTTCTTCGGCAGCGGCTCGCCAAACGCGACGCGCAGCTGCCATTCGACCAGATCGGTCCCGGTGATCATTTCGGTAACCGGATGCTCGACCTGCAGGCGGGTGTTCATCTCCATGAAGTAGAACGAGCCGTCCTGGTTGGCGATGAACTCCACCGTGCCGGCGCCGACGTAGCCGACCGCCTTGGCCGCGTTGACAGCAGCCGTGCCCATCGCGGCGCGGCGCTCTGGAGGCATGCCCGGCGCCGGCGCTTCTTCCAGCACTTTCTGGTGGCGCCGCTGCACCGAGCAGTCGCGCTCGTGCAGGTAGACGCAGTTGCCGTGGGTGTCGGCGAACACCTGGATCTCGATGTGGCGCGGACGCTGCAGGTATTTTTCGGCCAGCACCTTGTCGTCGCCGAAGGAGCTGATCGCCTCGCGCTTGCACGACTCCAGCGCGGCCTTGAAGTCTTCCGACTTCTCGATCACGCGCATGCCCTTGCCGCCGCCGCCGGCCGAAGCCTTCAGCAGCACCGGGTAGCCGATGCGGTCACCCTGCTGCTGCAGGAAGTCAGGATCCTGGTTGTCGCCGTGGTAGCCGGGCACCAGCGGCACGTCGGCACTTTCCATCAGCGATTTGGCGGCGGACTTGGAGCCCATCGCGCGCATCGACGACGCCGGCGGGCCGATGAACACCAGGCCGGCCTGCTCGCAGGCGTCGGCGAAGTCGGCGTTCTCGGACAGGAAGCCGTAGCCAGGGTGGATCGCCTGGGCGCCGGTGGCCAGCGCCACGGCGATGATGCGCTCGCCGCACAGGTAGCTTTCCTTGGCTGGCGCGGGCCCGATCAGCACCGCCTCATCGCACACCGCCACATGCTTTGAACCGGCGTCCGCTTCGGAATACACGGCGACGGTCTTGATGCCCATACGGCGCGCAGTGGCGGCGACACGGCAAGCGATTTCGCCACGGTTGGCGATGAGGATTTTCTTGAACATGCGTGAGTTCCGAAACGGTGGTTGATCGGTGAATAAAGAATTAGCAGCCGCAGCGCTCTTTCGGCGCCGAGTCGAGCGTCGAAGCGCGCGTCTTCAGGCCGAGCTTTTCCAGCAGCGCGCGGTCGTCGTTCGCTTCCGGGTTGTCGGTCGTGAGCAGCTTGTCGCCGTAGAAGATCGAGTTGGCGCCAGCCAGGAAGCACATCGCCTGCACCGCTTCGCCCATCTGGCGGCGGCCCGCCGACAGACGCACGCGCGCCTTCGGCATGGTGATACGCGCGACCGCGATGGTGCGCACGAATTCGAGCGGGTCGAGCGGGTCGATGCCGTGCAGCGGCGTGCCTTCGACCTGCACCAGGTGGTTCACAGGCACCGATTCCGGATACGGATTCAGGTTTGCCAGCTGCGCGATCAGGCCGGCGCGCTGCAGGCGCGATTCGCCCATGCCCACGATGCCGCCGCAGCAGACCTTCAGGCCGGCGTTGCGCACCTTGCCGAGGGTGTCCAGGCGGTCCTGGTATTCGCGGGTCGAGATCACGTTGTTGTAGAACTCGGGCGCGGTGTCGAGGTTGTGGTTGTAGTAATCGAGGCCGGCGTTCTTCAGGCGGTCGGCCTGGCCTTCTTCGAGCATGCCGAGCGTGGCGCAGGTTTCCATGCCGAGCGCCTTCACCTCGCGCACCATCTCTTCGACCTTGTCCATGTCGCGGTCCTTCGGGCTGCGCCATGCGGCGCCCATGCAGAAGCGGGTGGCGCCGTTGGCCTTGGCCTGGCGGGCGGCGTCGAGCACAGTGTCGATGTCGAGGATTTTCTTGGCTTCGACGCCGGTGTCGTAGCGCGCGGCCTGCGGGCAGTAGCCGCAGTCTTCCTCGCAGCCGCCGGTCTTGATCGACAGCAGGGTCGCCAGTTCGACGTCGCCGTCGGGGAAGTTGGCGCGGTGCGCGGACTGCGCCTGGAACATCAGGTCGTTGAACGGCAGCTCGAACAGCGCCATGACATCGGCCAGCGGCCAGGTAGCCGCTTCCGGCAGCGTGATCGCGGCGGCTGGCTTGTGGAACGAAACTTCGGTGATGTTCGACATTGTGATTCCTTTTACTATTTGATTCAGTCCCGCGCCGGCGGCCATCCAGGCAGTCCGTCGAGGTCGATGTATTCGGCCGCCTTGGCGGCGGTCGGGTTGTTCATGAAAGGCACGCGGCCCAGCAGCGGCGCCGGGATCCGCTGCAGCAGCGCTTCGACGTTCTCGTCGGCGAACTGCATGTCCGGGTCGATTTCGTTGACGACCCAGCCGGCCAGCACCAGGTTGCGCGCGACGATGGCTTCGATCGTCAGCAGGCTGTGGCTGATGCAGCCGAGGCGCAGGCCGACCACCAGGATCACCGGCAGGTTCAGTTGCGCGGCCAGGTCGGCGGTGTCGAAATCGTCCGACAGCGGAACGCGGAAGCCGCCCACGCCTTCGACCACCACCGCGTCCGAGGCGGCGGCGATTTCGGCGTAAGCCGCGATGATCGGCACCGGCTGGATAGCCACGCCTTCCAGCGCGGCGGCGATGTGCGGCGCGGCCGCGGCGCGCAGCATGTACGGCGTGGTCAGGTCGGCCGGCAGGTGCACATTGCCGGCTTCGATCAGCATGTCGGCGTCTTCGTTGTGCAACTGCCCGTCGCGCATTTCGGCGCCGGCGGCGATCGGCTTCATGCCGCAGGCGCGCGCTCCGCCGGCCACGAGCTTGTGCAGGATCGCCGACGACACCAGCGTCTTGCCGATCTCGGTGTCGGTGCCGGTGACGAAGCAGGAAAAGCGCGACGGCAGGCCGCCAATGGCTTGCGCCTTCGGTTCGGTTTCACGCACGGGCGCGGCGGCGGTTGCCGGGGCCAGCACGGGATCGATCGGATCGTTGAGGCTCATCTCAAGTCCTTTCCAGTTGGTTGAGCGCAGCGACAAGCTGCGATACGTCTTCATGAGTGTGCGCGGCCGACAAGGTCACGCGCAGGCGCGCTGTTCCGGCAGGGACGGTCGGCGGGCGGATCGCCGGTACCCACAGGCCCTGGCCATACAGCCCGGCGCCCACGCGCAACGCTTCGTCGTTGGCGCCGATGATGATCGGCTGGATCGCGGTGGCCGACGCAGGCAACTGCCAGCGTTGCAGGCGCAAGCCATCGCGGAACTGCGCAATCAGCGCCTGCAGGTGCGCGCGGCGCGACGCGCCCTCTTCGCCGCCGATGATGTCGAGGCTGGCCAGCAGCGCATGCGCCAGCGCCGGCGGCGCGGCGGTGGTGTAGATGTATGGGCGGGCGCGCTGGATCATCAGTTCGATCACGCTGGCGTGCGCCGCCACGAAGGCGCCGCCGACGCCGGCGGCCTTGCCCAGCGTTCCCATATAGACGATGTTGGGCGAGCGCAGGCCGAAGTGCTCGAGCGCGCCGCGGCCATGTGCGCCCAGCGTGCCGAAGCCGTGGGCGTCGTCGATCACCAGCCAGGCGCCGTGGCGTTCGCACGCGGCCAGCAGTTCCGGCAAAGGCGCGAGGTCGCCGTCCATGCTGAACACGCTGTCGGTGACGACGATCTTCGTTTGTGCGGTGCTCGCATCAAGCAGCGACGCCAAGGCGGCCGCGTCGGCATGCGGATACAGCTTCACCTGCGCGCGGGCGAGGCGGGCGCCGTCAATCAGCGAGGCGTGATTCAGCTGCTCCGAGAAAATCTCGGCGCCGGCGTCGGCGCCCAGCGCGGTGAGGATCGCGAGGTTGGCCATGTAGCCGGTGCAGAAGCTCAGCGCGCGCGCGTTGTCGAGGTGCGGGCTTTCGAATTCGGCCAGGCGGTCTTCCAGCCGCACGTGGGCGCGGCTATGGCCGCTGATCAGGTGCGAGGCGCCGCTGCCGGCGCCGTAGATATCGGCGCCTTCGCGCAGCGCCGCAACGACCGCCGGATGCGCGGCCAGGCCCAGGTAGTCGTTGCTGCAGAACGCCAGCATCGGCCGGCCTTCGATCACCAGCCGCGGCGCGCACGGCGTGTCGACCGTGCGGCGGCGCCGGGTCAGGCTGCGCTCGTCGAGGTCGCGCAGCTGGCGGTCGATGTTGGCGATCATGTCCATCAGGAGGCCATCACCTGGTCGAACACCTTGCGGGTGCGGGCCGCCAGCAGCACGGCTTCCTCGTCGCTCAGCACGTACGGCGGCATCAGGTAGACGGTGGTGCCGATCGGGCGCAGCAGCAGTTCGTTGTCCAGCGCGGCAGTAAAGAAGCGGCGCGAGAAGGTGGCGGCACGGGCGGGATCAGGCTCGATCGCATCGAAGGCCCAGATCATGCCGCGCTGGCGGAAGTGGCGCACGCGCTCATCCCCGGCCAGCGGCGACAGCGCCGCGGTCAGGCGCTCGGCGCGCACGCGGTTCTTGTTCAGCACATCGTCCTCGCGGAAGATCGCCAGCGTCGCCAGCGCGGCGCGGCAGGCCAGCGGATTGCCGGTGTACGAGTGCGAATGCAGGAAGCCGCGCGTGACGTCGGCGCTGTAGAACGCCTGGTAGATCTCGTCGCGCGTGAGCACCAGCGACAGCGGCAGGTAGCCTCCGCTGATGCCCTTGGACAGGCACAGGAAGTCGGGCCAGATGCCGGCCTGCTCGCAGGCGAAGAAGGTGCCGGTGCGCCCGCAGCCGACCGCGATTTCGTCCACGATCATGTGGACCTGGTAGCGGTCGCACAGTTCGCGCACCAGCTTCAGGTACAACGGATCGTGCATCGCCATGCCGGTCGCGCACTGCACCAGCGGCTCGATGATGATGGCGGCGATGTGGCCGGCGCGCTCGGCGAACAGCGCCTCCACGTCAGCAGCGGCGCGGCGCGCGACATCGGCGGCGGTCTCGCCTTCCAGCGCATTGCGTGCGTCGGGCGAGGCCACTACGCGGGCGGCGCGCAGCAGCGGGCCGTAGGCGTCCTTGAACAGCGCGACGTCGGTTACGGCCAGCGCGCCGATGGTTTCGCCGTGATAGCTGCCCTTGAGGCAGACGAATTCCTGCTTGTCCGACTGGCCTGCGTTGCGCCAGGCGTGGAAGCTCATTTTCAGCGCGATCTCGACCGCCGATGCGCCGTCCGATGCGTAGAACGCGTGGCCGAGCACATTGCCGGTCATATCGGACAGCTGTTCCGACAGGCGGATCACCGGTTCGTGCGTGAAGCCGGCCAGCATCGCGTGCTCCAGCTGGTCGAGCTGGTCGCGCAGTTCGGCGTTGATGCGCGGATTGGCGTGGCCGAACAGGTTGACCCACCACGAGCTGATCGCATCGAGATAGCGCTTGTTGTCATGGTCGAACAGCCAGGCGCCGCGGCCGTGGCTGACCGGGATCAGCGGCACGGTCTCGTGGTGCTGCATTTGCGTGCATGGGTGCCAGACGCTGCGCAGGCTGCGCGCGACCCAGTCGGCGGAGGATTTATCGGCTTGCACGGCGCCTCAGTTCAGCCATGACGGCTTGCGTTTTTCGAGGAAGGACGCGACGCCCTCGCGCCCTTCGCTCGATGCGCGGATGGCGGCGATGCGCTGCGCGCTGTCGGCCAGCAGCGCGTCGTCGACCGGGCGGCCGGCGATGTCGCGCACCAGCACTTTGGCTTCGCGCACGGCGTTCGGGCTGTTCGTCACCAGCGCCTTGACGATGGCGGCGACAGTGGCGTCCAGCGCATCGGCGGCCACCAGTTCGTGCACGAAACCGATGCGGTGCGCCTCCTTCGCCGAAAAGCGTTCAGCGGTCAGGAAGTAGCGGCGGGCGGCGTTCTCGCCCATCGCCTTGATCACGTACGGCGAGATGGTGGCCGGGATCAGGCCGAGCTTCACTTCGCTCAGGCAGAAGTTCGCTTCGTCGACGCATACCGCCACGTCGCAAGCGGCGACCAGGCCCATGCCGCCAGCGTAGCAGTCGCCCTGGATCTTCGCCACCACCGGCTTCGGGCACAGGTAGATCGTGCGCAGCATGTCGGCCAATTTACTTGCGTCGTCAAGGTTCTCGGCGTCGGAGTAGCCCGCCATTTTCTTCATCCAGTTCAGGTCGCCGCCGGCGCAGAAAGCGGGGCCGTTCGCGGCCAGCACGATGGCGCGCACGTCGTCGTTGCGGCCCAGTTCATCGAAGGCCAGCGCCAGTTCATTGATGGCGGTTTCGTTGAACGCGTTGCGCACGTCAGGACGGTTCAGGGTGACCGTGGCGACACGCGACGCGATGGAGATCTCGATAGTCTGATAGCTCATGTCCGCTCCTTACATCCGGAAGACGCCGAACTTCGTCTCGCCGATTTCGGCGTTGAGCGCGGCCGACAGGCCCAGGCCCAGCACCATGCGGGTGTCGGCCGGGTCGATCACGCCGTCGTCCCACAGGCGCGCGGTGGCGTAGTACGGGTGGCCCTGATGCTCGTACTGCTCCTTGATCGGCTGCTTGAACGCGGCTTCCTCGTCGGCGCTCCACTGGCCGCCCTTGCCCTCGATGCCGTCGCGCTTGACCGTGGCCAGCACGCTCGCGGCCTGGTCGCCGCCCATCACCGAGATGCGCGCGTTCGGCCACATCCACAGGAAGCGCGGCGAGAAGGCGCGGCCGCACATGCCGTAGTTGCCGGCGCCGAAGCTGCCGCCGATGATGACGGTGAACTTCGGAACCGAGGCGGTAGCGACCGCGGTGACCATCTTGGCGCCGTTGCGGGCGATGCCTTCGTTTTCGTATTTGCGCCCGACCATGAAGCCGGTGATATTTTGCAGGAACACCAGCGGGATCTTGCGCTGGCAGCACAGTTCGATGAAGTGGGTGCCCTTCAACGCCGACTCCGAGAACAGGATGCCGTTGTTGGCGATGATGCCGACCTTGACGCCGTAGATGTGGGCGAAGCCGCAAATCAGGGTGGTGCCGTAGCGCGCCTTGAACTCGTCGAATTCGCTGCCGTCGACCACGCGCGCGATCACTTCGCGCACGTCGAAGGGCTTGCGGGTATCGACCGGGATCACGCCGTACAGCTCTTTCGCCGGGTACTTAGGCTCGACCGACTCGCGCAGGTCCATCTGCTGCGGCTTGGTGCGGTTCAGGTTCGACACGATGGTGCGCGCCAGCGACAGCGCGTGCAGGTCGTTCTGCGCCAGGTGGTCGACCACGCCGGACAGGCGGGTGTGGACGTCGCCGCCGCCGAGGTCTTCAGCGCTGACGACTTCACCGGTGGCCGCTTTCACGAGCGGCGGGCCGCCGAGGAAAATCGTGCCCTGCTCCTTGACGATGATCGACTCGTCGCTCATGGCCGGCACGTAGGCGCCGCCGGCGGTGCATGAACCCATGACGACGGCGATCTGCGGGATGCCCTTGGCGGACAGGTTGGCCTGGTTGAAGAAAATGCGGCCGAAATGGTCGCGGTCGGGGAACACGTCGTCCTGGTTCGGCAGGTTGGCGCCGCCCGAATCGACCAGGTAGATGCACGGCAGGTTGTTCTGGTCGGCGATCTCCTGCGCGCGCAGGTGCTTCTTGACCGTCATCGGATAGTAGGTGCCGCCCTTGACGGTGGCGTCGTTACAGACGATGACGCATTCCTGGCCCGAGACGCGGCCAATGCCGGTGATGATGCCGGCGGCCGGCGCGGCGCCGTCGTACATCTCGTAGGCGGCGAGCTGGGACAGTTCGAGGAAGGGCGTGCCGGGGTCGAGCAGCATCTGGACGCGGTCGCGCGGCAGCAGCTTGCCGCGGGCGACGTGCTTGGCCGATGCCGCGGCGCCTCCGCCGGCCGCGACGGCGGTGACTTTGGCGTGCAGGTCGTCGACGATCGCTTGCATGGCGGCCGCGTTGGCCTTGAAGTCGTCGCTGCGGGAATTGAGCTTGCTGTCGATGAGAGGCATTCCTGTCCTTCTTGTTTGCGGGTCTTAGTCGGGGAAGCTGCCGTCCAGGTAGAACCAGCGACCGTCCTCGCGCACGAAGCGGCTGACTTCGTGGAGGCGGTGCGCGCGCCCGGCGATCTTGTAGCGGGCGACAAATTCCACGGTATCGCGGTCTGGCGTTTCTGGCAAATCTGCTTTACGTTGACGTAAACGTAAAGCAGATTTTACCTCAAGTCCGAGCCACTGGCATCTTTCGTCGGGCTCGACCAGGGGGCCGGCCGGCAGGGTCGTCGGGTGCCAGGTGGCGCGCAGATACGCTTCGTCGGCGCGGGTGAAGGCCGTATAGCGCGAGCGCATCAGCTGTTCGGCCGTTTGCGCGATGGCGTCGCCGGCCAGGTAGGGGCCGCAGCAGGTGTCGAAACTGGGGCCGCCGCAAGGGCACGATGGTGATTGCATGGTGATTCGCTGCGAGGTAATCGTGCATTATCCGCCATTTTGCCGCAGGTGCGCGGCAATGGAGTCAGGTGCGCGGGGCCGGACCCTGCCGCGCCGATGGGGCCCGCCGCACCGCGAAGCAGGTCATTGTTCGCGTGCGATCCACTGGGCCATTCCGATCGAAGCCGGGGCGGTAGGCTTGAATCCGAATTGGGCGTACAGGCGATGGGCTTCGCCATCGGCAATCAGGCTGACATACGCCTCCGAAGGCACCAGCCGCTCCAATTGTGCCATCAAGGACGCCATGATGGCTTTCCCGAGGCCCTTTTTTTGATGTTTCGGGTCGACTGCGATATCAACCACTTGATAGAACAGGCCGTCCCCAATCACACGACCCATCCCCACGGCCATACCATCGTTTCGAATCACCACGCCTGCAATCGTGTTCGGCAATCCAGCCTGCGCCGCCGCGCTAGTGCGGGGAGTCAAACCTGCAATGCGGCGAAGACGAAGGTAGTCGTCGACCGCCGGGATTTCATTGTGTGCGGAATAGTCCTGGTTCATCGCTGCTGTCTCTGTCATCGGGGAAGCGTGGAGTGAAGATTGCCGGGTTGACTGCGCCGATATATTAACCTGACAGCAACTGCAGGTGAATTGACGAACAACTCCGATGGGGACGCAGCGGATGGGGACGCAGCGGATGGGGACGCAGCGGATGGGGACACGGCGTCCCCGTCGCTGCAGGACCAGACCCCGGCCGTGGCTAGCGCAGCGTCAGGCCGTCGAGCGGAAACGGCGGCGCGTCGCCCTTGATGGCGCCGGCCAGCAGCTTGGCCGAGCCGCAGGCGAAGGTGAAGCCGAGCGGGCCCTGGCCGACGTTGAGCCACAGGTTCGGATACTTGGTCGCGCCGATGATCGGGGCACTGTCCGGCGTGGCCGGACGCAAGCCGGCCCACGGCGAGATGCGGTCGTAGTCGGCCGCGTTCGGCATGGTCTCGCGCACCTGGCGCGTCAGCGCGGCCACGCGCTTCGGATCGAGCGAGGCGTCCTCGCCAACCATGTCCACCATCGCGGCCACGCGCAGCGAGTCGCCGATGCGCGCGTACAGCACCTTGCGCTCGAAGTCGGTCACCGAGATCTCCGGCGCCACGTCGGTCGCGCGGATCGGCACGGTCAGGCTGTAGCCCTTGAGCGGATACAGCGGCAGCGCGATCTCGGCGGTGGCGGCCAGGTCGCGGCTCTGGATGCCGGCGGCCAGCACATAATTGTCTGCCCACAGCATGCCGGCGGTCGTGTCGAGACCGGTCACGCGGCCGTTGTTGACGGCGATGCGGCGCGCTTCGCCGTGCATCACGCCGCGAAAACGCGGATGCTCCTTGAGCCGCGCGGCCAGCACTTCGCAGAACGCGTGGCAGTCGGCCACCGCTTCGCCTTCGTTGAAGATGCCGCCGGCCAGCACCGGCAGCGCGGCGGACAGCGCCGGCTCGCGCGCGACGCATTCGGCCGCCGACAGCACCTCGCCGGCGCCGCTGGTCTTGGCGACGGCGGCGTCAAAGGCTTTCTTCGAGCGGTACACCACCAGCTTGCCGGCGTTGCGCCACGCGAACTGGTCGAGCGGCACGGCCAGCTCGAGTTCGCCCATCGCGCGGCGCGACAGTTCGCCCAGCTCGAGCAGCTTGGAGGTGGTCTTGCGGTTGTCGGCGGCGTTGCAGTTGGCGAGGAACTTGGCCAGCCAGCACCACTGGCGCAGGTCGGCCTCGGGCTTGAAGCGCAGCGGCCCGTCGCCCTGGATCATCCATTCGAGCGCCTTGAGCGGCACGCCCTGGTCGGCCAGCGGCGAGACGTAGCGGTAGCTGAGCTGCCCGCCATTGCGGTAGCTCGCGCCGCTGCCGACGTCAGCTTCGCGTTCGAGCAGGGTCACGCCATAGCCGGCCTCCAGCAGCCACCAGGCCGATGTCAGTCCAATTACGCCGCCGCCAATTACGATTACTTCCTGCATGCCGTTTCACGATTCTTATTGGGAGATAGCTGGCCAGCTTAGGTGCTGGTCAACCATCGGGCTAATGAATGTGCATCGCCCGGTTATAACTAACATTTATGTAATGTCGGGATCATCAATTCTAGTTGCTTAAACCCAATATTGCACCACGGTAAAGTGCGGTGAGGACGCGTTCCTCGAAGCGCGCCATCGACGAGTGGGCGCCGCGCCGGGTTTCCGGGTCGGCCGAGGTGCCGCCGACCAGAACCACCATGCCGTTTTTGGTGGCCGGATCGAACACGAAGGTCGATACCAGGCCGTAGGCGTCGCCATGGTGGCCGAGTCCGGCAAAGCCGCCGCCGTCCACCAGCGCGATGCCGGCCTGGTCGGGGAACTGCTGGTTGCCCAGGCCCCAGCAGTTGAACAGGCCGCGGTAGGTGTCGCCGTTCTTGCCGTCGAAGGTCCACTGGCGCTCGAACATGGCTGACAGCGTGGCCGGCTTGAGGATCCGGCGGCCGTCGATGGCGCCGCCGTTCATCATCATCTGCATCACGCGGCCCATGTCGCGGGCCGAGATGCGCAAGCCGCCGGTGGGGCTGAACGACGTCGCGTTGGTGCCCGGGACGTAGCGCTCGATGCCGGCCGGCGGCGTGGGCGCGCGGGTGCTGTAGTCGTCCACCTGGGCGATCCATGGACCGGCGCTGTCCCACACTTCGGTGTCGGTAGTGCGCTTGCGGTAGATAGTGGCGACGTTGGCCAGGTCTTCCGGCGAAAATTCCGACGGGTTGTAGCCGCCGTGCAGGCCCATCGGATCGAGCAGCAGGCGCTTCATCAGGCGGTCGAAACGCTCGCCTGTGACGCGCTCCATCAGGGTGCCGATTACGCCCCAGTTCAGGTTGCAGTAGTTGAAGTACTGTCCCGGTCCGGCATTTTTCGCCCACGCGCCCGGCGTAATGGCGGACGACAGCGCGGTGTCCAGCGGCCAGAAATAGCCGGCCTCGTCGCGCAGCGAGGAGGTGTGGGTCAGCAGCGTGCGCAGGGTCACCGGCTGGTCCGGGAAGTTCGGATTGCGGAGGGTGAAGCCTAAGTGAGCGCTCACATCGGCGTCCAGCGCGACCTTGCCGTCTTCGACCAGCCGCATCAGGCCGAGCGTGGTCATCATCTTCGAGATCGAAGCGATGCGGTACATGGTGCGCTCGTCGGCCGGGCGGCTTGGCGCGGCGGCGGTGGCGAGGAAGCGATGGCCGAACTGGCGCTGGTAGACCGGCTTGCCGGCGCGGATCGCCAGCACCGACAGGCTGGCCATCTGGCAGGCCGGGTCGCCGGCGATGTCCGATAACTCGCGGTCGAGCGCGCCGAACGGATTGCCGGCGATCGGATTGCCGGCGAGCGGCGCGGCGCGCAGGAGGTGGCTCATCCCGCCCATCAGGGCGAGTCCCAGCAAAGTGCGCCTGGTGTGTTTCATTCTGGCTTGTCCCTGTATCCCGTCTGCAACAGACGAGGTTTTTTCTTGCAGGATACGGGCTCGATTCGCTCCGATCCAATGAATTGAAGTAAATGCAGCATAACCTTTTGATATGCTTGCAATGCTTGCCGCCCGATCAGACCAATGCGGCTAAAATATGCGGCAAAATGCGCGCCTGCCAATGACGCCGACCGATCGAAAGACATTCAATGAGTAATACCAGTACCGATTTCCGCGCCGATTCGAACGACAATTCGCCGCTGTACATGCAGGTGGCGCGCAAGCTCATCGCCGATGTGCGCGAAGGCCGCTACCAGGTGGACCAGGCGCTGCCGTCCGAGCGCCTGCTGTCCGAGCAGCTCGACGTCTCGCGCGTGACCGCGCGCAAGGCGATCGACCAGCTGGTCGGCCAGGGACTGGTGGTGCGCCGCCGCGGCTCCGGCAATTACATCGCGCCGCGCATCGAGCAGCCGCTGTCGAACCTGTCGAGCTTTTCCGAGCAGCTGATGCAGCGCGGCTACCGCCCCAGCTCGCAGTGGCTGAAGCGCGCCATCGTGGTGGCCGCCGCCGACGAGCAGCTCAGCCTGGGCCTGTCGCCGCACACCCGCGTCGCGCGCCTCGAGCGCCTGCGCCTGGCCGACGACGTGGTAATGGCCTACGAAATCAGCGTGATCCCGGCCGCCGTGCTGCCGCGCCCGGAAATGGTCGGCGGTTCGCTGTACGAGCACCTGGGCCGGTCCGGCCACCTGCCGGTGCGCGCGCTGCAGCACATCCGCGCGATGAACGCACCGGCGCTGCTGGCGTCTCAGCTCGGCATCCCGGAAGGCCAGGCGGTGCTGTTCATCACCCGCATCGGCTACCTCGAATCGGGCCAGGCGGTGGAGCTGACGCATTCGTATTGCCGCAGCGACCATTATGACTTTGTGGCGGAAATGCGACGCGCTTCATAACCCTGCGGAATGCCTTGACCCGATCCTTTCATGGGATTGCCCGGGAGGTTGGTATTACACTGGTAGCATCGAACCCAATGTCAGACGGCGATGTTAAAAACTGAAACCCCTTCCCAGGACCACGCGCAGCTGGACCAGTATCCGACCACGGAGCTGATCAACGCGCTGGTGGACGACCAGCAGAACGCCGTGCGCGCCGTGCGCGCCGCGTCGCCGCGCATCGCCGCCGCCGTCACCGCCGCCGTGCCGCGCATCGAAGCGGGCGGTCGCCTGATCTACGTCGGCGCCGGCACCTCGGGCCGCCTGGGCCTGCTCGACAGCGTGGAACTGTATCCGACCTTCTCGTGGCCGCAAGAGCGCGCGCTGGCGCTGCTGGCCGGCGGCAGCAAGGCGCTGTACGTCGCCGTCGAAGGCGCCGAGGATGACCTCGAGCAAGGCGCGGCCGATCTGCGCGCCACCAACCCGACCCCGAACGACGTGGTGCTGCTGCTGGCCGCATCCGGCGGCACCCCGTACGTGCTGGGCGCGCTGCGCGCCGCGCGTGAAATCGGCGCGCTGACGGTGGGCTTCGCCAACAACGTCGATGCGCCAGTCGCCAACGAAGCCGAGATCGGCGTCACCCTGGACACCGGATCCGAGCTGATCTCGGGCAGCACGCGCCTGAAGGCAGGCACCTCGCAGAAAATCGCCCTGAATACGTTCTCCAGCGCATTAATGGTGCGTTTGAACAAGGTTTATGGCAACCTGATGGTAGACTTGAAGCCGACCAACGCCAAGCTGGTGAAGCGCGCAGTGACCCTGACGATGATTGCGACGGGCGCCGACGAGCCCGCAGCCCGCGCCGCGCTGGAGCAGTGCGATTTCCACGTCAAGGTCGCCATCGTGGCCCTGTCCAAACAAACCAGTATCGATCAGGCCCGGGCATTGCTCGAGGCGGCGCGCGGCAGCGTGCGCCAGGCGCTCGCCGCGTAACCGGGCGGCGCCCGGCGCCCTGTGCCGCGCGATCACGAAAGTTTTATGCAAACATCGCAAGTGAAGAGTCCGTGGCTGTGGGTGCCGTCGCTGTATTTCGGCCAGGCCATTCCGTACGTGGTCGTCATGATGCTGTCTGTGATCATGTACAAGGCCAACGGCATTTCCAACACCGACATCGCGCTGTACACCAGCTGGCTGTACCTGCCGTGGGTGATCAAGCCGCTGTGGTCGCCCTTCGTCGACATGTTCCGCACCAAGCGCTTCTGGATCGTCGGCCTGCAGCTGCTGATCGGCGCCGCGCTCGGCCTGGTCGCGCTGACCATGCACCTGCCCACCTTCTTCCAGATGAGCCTGGCCGTGCTGTGGCTGATGGCGTTCAGCTCGGCCACCCATGACATCGCCGCCGACGGCTTCTACATGCTGGGCCTGCGCCAGCAGCACCAGGCCGCGTTCGTCGGCGTGCGCAGCACCTTTTACCGGCTTGGCATGCTGGCCGGCCAGGGTGCGCTGGTCTTCCTCGCCGGCCAGCTGACCGAACGCACCGGCGACGTGCGCTTCGCCTGGTCGGTGGTGTTCTTCGTGCTGGCCGCGATGTTCCTGGCGCTGTGCGTCTATCACCACTTCATGCTGCCGCGCCCGGCGGAGGACCACGCGGTAACGAAGGGCGGCAACCCGCTGGGCGAATTCTTCGCCACCTTCGGCGCCTTCTTCAGGAAACGCGAAATCTGGCTGATCCTTGGTTTCATCCTGACCTTCCGCCTGGGCGAGTCGCAGCTGCTGAAACTGGCCGCGCCCTTCCTGATGGACCCGGTCGCCAAGGGCGGCCTGGGCCTGACTACTTCGCAGGTGGGCGTGGCCTACAGCACCGTCGGCGTGATCGCGCTGACCCTGGGCGGCCTGCTCGGCGGCTACGTGATTTCGCGCCTGGGCCTGAAGCGCTGCCTGTGGCTGATGGTGCTGGCCGTGCACATCCCCGACCTCGTGTTCGTGTACCTGGCCAGCGCGCAGCCGCAGAATTTCTACCTGATCTGCACCTCGCTGGCGCTGGAGCAGTTCGGCTACGGCTTCGGCTTCACCGCCATGATGATGTACATGATCATGGTCGCGGAAGGCGAGCACAAGACCGCGCACTACGCGATCTGCACCGGCCTGATGGCGCTCGGCATGATGGTGCCCGGCATGGTCAGCGGCAAGATCCAGGAAATCCTCGGCTACCAGCACTTCTTCATCTACGTCTGCCTGATGACGATCCCGGCCTTCATCATGGCCGCGCTGGTGAAGATCGACCCGGAATTCGGCAAGAAATGAACTTCGGACGGCTGAACTCGCTCGACGCCTTCCGCGGCTTCACCATCGCCGCCATGCTGCTGGTGAACAACCCGGGCGACTGGAACAACCTGTATCCCCAGCTGGAACACGCGAAGTGGAACGGCTGGACCTTCACCGACACCATCTTCCCGTTCTTCCTGTTCATCGGCGGCGTGTCGATGGCACTGTCGCTGGGGCGCCTGGCGGCCGCCGGCGCCGACAAGCCGCGCCTGCTGCGCAAGCTGGCCCTGCGCGCCCTGCTGATCTTCGCGATCGGCTTCGCGCTGAACGTAGTCCCGTATTTCAACTGGCCGATCGTGCGCATTCCCGGCGTGCTGCAGCGCATCGCGATCTGCACGCTGCTGGCCGCGCCGATCGTGGTGTATTGCAGCTGGCGCCAGCAGCTGGCGTGGATTGTGGGCCTCCTGGCCGCGTACTCGGTGTTGATGCTTTACGTGCCGGTGCCGGAGTTCGGCGCCGGCGTGCTCGAGCCGGGCAAGGACATCGGCGCTTATCTCGACCGCCTGCTGCTCGGCAAGCACCTGTGGATCCAGTCGAAGACGTGGGACCCGGAAGGCTTCGTCTCCACCCTGCCGGCATTGGGCAGCCAGCTGATCGGCGTGCTGGCGGGCCGCTGGCTGTTGAGCAGTGCGCCGCGCACCGAGCAGACCGTCTGGATGCTCCTGATCGGCCTCTTGCTGCTGGCGCTGGGCTCCATCCTCGACGCGATCCTCATGCCGATCAACAAGAGCCTGTGGACGCCGTCGTTCTGCCTGTTCATGAGCGGCTGGGCGCTGGTGGCGTTTTCGGCGTTCTACTGGCTGCTGGATGTGAACCCGAGCGCCGCGGTGCGCGAAGCGGCCGGCCGCTGGAGCAAGCCCTTCGTCATCTACGGCATGAACGCGCTGTTCATTTTCGCGCTGTCGGGCCTGATCGCCAAGATGCTCGGCTTTATCGAATTCGCCCAGCCGGACGGCAGCAAGGTCTCGCTCGGCAAGCTGCTGTACGCGCCGGTCAAGGCGCTGCCGATCGCGCCGGTCAACACCTCGCTGCTGTACGCCCTGCTGTTCAACGCCTTCATGTTCAGCATCGCCTGGCTCATGTGGCGCAAGAAATGGTTCGTCAAAGTCTAGATTCCCGGGAGTCGATTTGCCTCATTTGAAAAAACGCGCACTCGTGCTGGCCGCCATGGCCGCCCTGCTGGCCAGCTGCACCACCATCAAGAAGCCATCCGCGCCGGTGGTGTCCGCGCCAACCGAATTGCCGCCGGCGTCGCCGCATGAATTCCGCGCCGCCTGGGTCTCGACCGTCGCCAACATCGACTGGCCGACAAAGCAGAACCTGAACGCCGCGCAGCAGCAGGCCGAAGCGATCGCGATCCTGGATCGCGCCAAGGCGCTGAACATGAACGCGGTGGTGCTGCAGGTGCGCCCTTCCGCCGACGCGATCTATCCGTCGAAGCTGGAGCCGTGGACCGAGTACCTGACCGGCGCGCAAGGCACGCCGCCGCAGCCGATGTACGATCCGCTGGCGTTCTGGGTCGCGCAGGCGCATGCGCGCGGGCTGCAGCTGCACGCCTGGTTCAATCCCTACCGCGCGCGCCACCCTGGCGCGAAGTCGCCGCTGGCCGCCAATCACATCGCGAAGACCAATCCGGCCGCGGTGAAAACCTACGGCAAGCACTTGTGGATGGACCCGGCCGAGGATTCGGCGTCGAAGCAGACCCTGGACGTGGTGCTCGACGTGGTGCGCCGCTACGACATCGACGGCGTGCACATCGACGACTATTTCTACCCGTACCCGATCGAGGCGCCGAACGCCGAGGGCGGCGCGGCCGCGCTGGACGGCAACGGCGCGGCGAAGGCCGAACTGGACTTTCCCGACCAGCCGGCCTGGCAGCGTTACCTCGCTTCCGGCGGCAAGCTCGACCGCGCATCGTGGCGGCGCCAGAACGTCAACCACTTGATCGAGGCGCTGTACACCGGTATCCACAAGGAGAAGAACTGGGTGCTGTTCGGCATCAGCCCGTTTGGCCTGGGCAAGCCGGATCGCCGTCCGGCCGGCATCATGGGCTTTTCCCAGTACGACAAGCTGTACGCCGACGCCGAGCTGTGGCTCGAATCGGGCTGGCTCGACTACCTGTCGCCGCAGCTGTACTGGGCGATCGACCAGAAGCCGCAGGCCTATGACGTGCTGCTCGATTACTGGATCGCGCAGAACCGCAAGGGCCGCCACATCTGGCCGGGCCTGTTCACCAGCCGGATCGGCGCGCCGAGCAAGGATTATCCGCCGGCGGAGATCATCGATCAGATCAAGGTGACCCACGCGCGTCCTGGCGCGACCGGCCACGTGCATTTCAGCATGGCCGCGCTGATGGAAAACCGCAAGGGCATCAGCGACCAGCTGAAGGCCGCGCACTACGCCTCGCCGGCGCTGGTGCCTGCGACGCCGTGGCTGGCCGGCGCGAAGCCGGGTGCGCCAGTCGTTACCGCGAAACGCGAAGCGGGCGCGGTCAGCCTGAAACTCGCGCCGGGCAAGGGCGATGCGCAGTACGCTATCTGGTCGCGCTACGGCAGCGAGTGGCGCTTTACCGTGGCGCCGGCCTCGCAGGCGGAAGTGCGCCTGGCGGGCGAGCCGGCCGCGGTGTTCGTCAACGCGGTCGACCGCTTGGGTAACGAAAGCGCGCCGGTCGCGGTGCTGGGGAAGTAAGAAGTCATGTGGAATCTGGAACTGGAACCCGATAGCACGCTTGGCCTCGGCATCGACGCCGGCGGCACGCAGACGCGCTGGGCGCTGGCCGAGCCGGACGGCCGCATCGTCGCGGAAGGCCAGGTCGCCGGCCTGTCGGCACTGCAGATGAGCAGCGGCTCGGGACGCCAGGCCGTGTACGCCAACTTCGCCATGCTGGCGCAGGCGGTGCTGCAGCACGGCCGCCCCAGCCGGGTGCGCGCCGGCCTGACCGGCTTCGGCGGCGACGGCGAGCAATTGCAGCGCTGGCTGTCGGAACTGCTGCAGATCCGCACGCGCGCCATCACGCTGTCCAACGATATCGAAATCGCTTACCTCGGCAGCTTTGCGCCGGGCGAAGGCTACCTGGTGTACGCCGGCACCGGCTCGATCGGCGCCTGGATCGATGAGCACCACGTGTTCCATCGCGCGGGCGGGCGCGGCGTCATGCTCGACGACGGTGGCGGCGGTTTCTGGATCGCGCGCGAAGCCTTGCGCCTGATCTGGCGCAACGAGGACGAGCGCCCCGGCGCCTGGCAGGACTCGCCGATGGCGCGCGCCGTGTTCGCGCACATTGGCGGCGAAGACTGGTCGCAATCGCGCCAGTTCATCTACGGCCAGGAACGCGGCGAAGTGGGCAAGCTGGCGCTGGCCGTCGCCGCGACCGCCGACACCGATCCGGCCGCCGCGGCCATCCTGCACAGCGCCGGTGAAGAGCTGGCGCGGCTGGGCAAGGCGCTGATCTCGCGCTTTGGTCCGCGGCCGGTGGTGCTGGCGGGGCGCGCGTCTGCGCTGCATCCGATCATCCTGCAGACGATGCGCGCCGCGATGCCGGCCGATACCGATCTCACGCAAGCCGTGGGACAAGCGCACTATGCGGCGGCGCGCATCGCCGCGAAAGAAAACCTTCCACACCAACCTGACTGAAGCCGATGAAAAAAACACTGCTCGCCACGCTCATGATCGCTCTGCTCGCCGGCTGCGCCGCGCCGGGGCCGCGCATCGACCACTCGCTGACCGCCAAGGCGCAGAGCAGCCGTGTCAAGTTCATCATCGTGCACTACACGGTGAGCAACCTGCCGGGATCGATCCGGACCCTCACCCAGGAAGGCGTCAGCGCCCACTACCTGCTGACCGACGAGGCCGCGCCGCGCGCGTACGCGCTGGTGGACGAGACGCGCCAGGCGAACCACGCCGGCGTGTCGAACTGGAAGAACTACACGCTGCTCAACAGCAGCTCGATCGGCATCGAGATCGTCAATCCCGGCTTCACCACCGACGCCAACGGCGTGCGCACCTGGTACCCGTTCCCGCAGGCGCAGATGGACCAGCTGATCCTGCTGCTCAAGGACCTCGTCGCCAAGCACCACGTGCCGCCCGAGAACATCCTCGGCCACAGCGACATCGCGCCGGGCCGCAAGCAGGATCCGGGACCGATGTTCCCGTGGTTCCAGCTGGCGCAGGCCGGCCTGATCGTGTGGCCCGACGCGGCGCGCGTGACGGCGGTGCGGCCGCAGTTCGACGCCGCGCTGCCGGATGTGGCATGGTTCCAGAAGCGCCTGGCGCAGTGGGGCTACGCGACGCCGCAGACCGGCGAGCTCGACCAGGCGACGCGCAACGTGCTGACCTCGTTCCAGATGAAATACCGTCCGGCCATCATCGACGGCACGCCGGACGCCGAGACCGCGGCGCTGCTTGACGTGCTGACAACCCCGGCGCCGAAAGCGCCCTGATTGAACGCGGCGGAGGAATTTTTCCTATATGCTGCGAAAAAAGGAAGGATAGGACATGCGCCTCCGCCACATCGAAGTATTCCACGCCATCATGCAGGTTGGCACCATCAGCGGCGCCGCCCAGGTGCTGCACATCTCGCAGCCGGCGGTGACCAAGGTGCTGCAGCACGCCGAGCTGCAGCTGGGCATGCCGCTGTTCGAGCGCGTGCGCGGCAAGCTGTATCCGAAGCCGGAAGCGCACCGCCTGTTCGTCGAGACCGAAAAGCTCAACCGCGACCTGCAGGGCATCCGCCGCCTCGCCGCCAGCCTCAAGGGCCGCGCGGTCGAGACCATCCGCCTGGTGTCCACGCCGACCATTGCGATCAGCGTGCTGCCGGCGGCGATGTCGGCCTGGCGCCGCGACTTCCCGCAGACGCGCTGCGAACTGGCCACCTTCCACACCAGCGAAATCGTCAACGCGCTGCGCCTGGGCGAAGCCGACCTCGCCTTGTCGCTGCAGGACCCGCGCCATCCCGGCATCGTCGCCGAGCCGCTGGCGCAAGGCGTGATGACCGTGATCGCGCCGGCGGGCACCTGGAGCGACGCCGACCTGAAATTGCCGATCACGCCCGCGGGCCTGTCCGGCGAACTGATCGGCCACGCCGAGAACGACCCGCTGGGTGAGCAGGTGGTGGCCGCCTGCGAGGACGTGGACGTGTCGCCGGTGTTCCACACGGTGGTGCAGACCTACCAGATCGCCCGTTCGCTGGTCGAGGCCGGCGCCGGCATGGCGGTGGTCGATCCGTTCACGGCGGCGTCGGGCGGCGACAAAGTGCAGCGGCGTCCGTGGGCGCCCGCCATTCCCGTGCAGTTGTTCCTGCTTACCGCGAGCCATTCGCCGCTGTCGCACGGCGCGCGCGAACTGGCCAACAGCATCGGCGCGACCGCGCGCGCCTGTATTCAAAAGGTATAAATCAATGAAGTACACAGTGGCCAGCGAAGAGATCGCCGGCAGCGAAGAATTCCGTCATCTGTCGACCATCGAAGGCATCGCGGTCGATTTGCGTTACGCGACCGCCGACAACTTCGTCGGGCGCGACCTGTACTCCCCGTTCGACTGCGCGTGGTTGCACCGCGACGCGGCGCTGGCGTTGGAGAAAGTGGTGGCTTACCTGGCCGAACGCCGGCCGGGCGCGAAGGCGCTGGTGTTGGATGCGTTGCGGCCGCAGCGGGTGCAGCAGCAGCTGTGGGACGCGCTCGACGGCACCGACTTGCAGATGTATTTGGCCAATCCGGAGCGCGGCTCGATCCACTCGTTCGGCATGGCGCTCGACATCACGATCCTCGATGAAGAAGGGCGCGAGCTCGACATGGGCACAGGCTTCGACGACCTGACCGAGCGCTCGCATCCGAAGCTCGAGCCGGAGTTGCTCGCGCGCGGCGAGATCACCGAGCAGCACATCGCCAACCGCCAGCTGCTGCGCGACGCCATGTTCCAGGCCGGCTTCCACGGCATCAATACCGAGTGGTGGCATTTCGACTGCGGCGACCGCGCCGTGGTGCGCGAGACCTTCCGCCGCGTGCTCTAAGATCCAACTGCAATGCGCTATTTGAGCGGGTAGAGAAGACCCGGCGCGATGGTGCGTGCCGGGCACGACAGCCAATCGAAGAAGGCGCGGTGATTATCCTTGATTAATTTTGCCGTGAGATTTCTCAGCGCCCATTGGCAGTAGTATTCCCGGATCGCTTGCACCTGATCCTTGTTGTCCGGGATCGCCTGCCAGCTCACAAAGTCAGGCAGGAGCGCCGCCCCATCCGTGTCAATCTGCTTGATGCGGGCAGCCGACTCGATACTTATCCCCAGAAAGCCCCCTTCGCCGTGCACTACCGGGCCGATTGCGGTTGCAAGCATCGTTTTGGTTGCAGGCATTCCTTCATTCAACTGGACTTTGGCCCATGGCGCGGAGCGGCTCGCCACTATTCCGTGCATGGTGGCCTCCTGATATTCCGCGTACGCATAGTACGTGACGCTGCGATGCTGCTGCGGCGGCCAGGTCGTGGGAAAAGGAGGGGTCAGCTGAAGATCCCACTCGATGCGCTCCATCTTTCCTGTCATGAAGTGCCGAGCATCCTTGACGTACTTATCGAATTTTGCCCAGTCTTCGGCCAGGAACTGGCGGACATCATTCTTGGACAGTTCCGAGATCTCGACAGGCCGGTTATCAATGAAGAACTGTCCCGCCGCGGCAGGAAAGACTGCGCACGCGGCAAGCAAGGCGACGGCGGCATGCGAGGATATGCGCAAGAATGGCATCATCACAACTTCCCATAAGTGAATCGAATGAGTAGTCTGACATCGTGTTTGATGAAAAGTCTCACCAATTGTCTCGCGCACTCAAAAAAGCGCCAACAAATCGGACTCATCTAAATACTTCACCGCGTCGATTTGCTGGCGGTGCGCCATACGTTCCGCCGCGTGCTGTAGGTGATTTCGCCAACCTTGGGGGGGTGAGTCGATAATCTCTCGTAATCGACTCAAAAAATGAGTCGATTGCGTGCTATATTCGGCTCATCGCCTGTTTTTTCCACTGCTATGGATAACCGCCCCCTCATCTGGCAAGAACCGGATTGGCCGGAATTTCGCTACGACGCCACACTGGTCGCTGCCGAGATTGCACGCGCCCGGCGCGCTCAGGGCGTGGTTGAAGGAAAGCTTGCCGCGCTCGGTTTCGCCCAACGAACGACACTCGCCGCCGAAGCCTGGAGCCAGGAAGCGGTCGCGACGGCGGCCATCGAAGGCGAGCGGCTCGACTTGTTGGCAGTGCGGTCTTCGGTGGCCCGGCGCCTTGGTGTCGGCAGCGAAAAGGGTTCCAATGTGCCCCGGCACATCGATGGCTTGCTCGACATCATGGACGACGCTGTCCGGAATGCAACTGACGCGCTAAGCCATGCGCGGCTGCAAGGCTGGCAGGCCGCTATGTTTCCCACAGGTTTTTCAGGCATGTCCAGGATCGTTGTGGGCGCCTATCGCGAGCATGCAGAGCCAATGCAGATTGTCAGTGGCCGGATAGGCGGCGAGAAAGTGCACTTCGAAGCCCCTCCGTCTTCTCATATGGCGGCCGAAATGGATGCACTGCTTGCCTGGTTCAATGCCCGAACCGAACCGGACACCCTGGTGCAAGCAGCAATCGCCCACCTGTGGTTTGAGACTATCCATCCATTTGAAGACGGGAATGGGCGGGTTGGCCGCGCCATTATCGACCTGATTCTCGCGCGGGACAGCGGCGAAACAAGTCGCTTGATGCGCATTTCTCAACGCCTGCTGGAGCGGCGAGACGATTACTATAGCGAGCTGGAACGCGCCCAGCACGGAGCGCTCGATGTGACGCAGTGGGTCGTGTGGTTTGTCACACAAGTGCGCATCGCGTGCGAGGAGGCATCGGTGGCTATCGACGAATCGTTGGAGAAAGCGCGATTCTGGCAGGCGCATCGGGAAAAGGAACTATCGCCCCGCCAACGCAAGATGCTCAATGTATTGCTGGATGCCGGCCCCGATGGTTTCGAAGGAGGCATGAGCACAAGGAAGTACGAGAGCCTGACGGGCGCTTCCCGGGCGACGTCGTCGCGCGACCTGACCGAACTCGAAGACAAGGGAATCTTGCTGCGCGCCGGAAGTGGCCGTTCAACCCGGTACTATCTGGCCATTCCAGGGTGGGGAACGCAGTAGTTTATGGAAAACTTTAAGGGAAAAACCGAATGAGCGAATACATCACCATCGACACCCCCGACGGCAGTTTCCAGGCATACCTGGCGCGTCCGGAGTCGCTGCCGGCGCCTTCCGTCGTCGTCATCCAGGAGATTTTTGGCGTCAACCTCGACCTGCGCGACACCTGCGACGCGCTCGCCGCGCAAGGTTATCTGGCGGTGAGCCCCGATCTGTTCTGGCGCCAGGAACCGGGCGTGGAATTGTCCGACCATAGCCCGGATGAAAGGAAGAAAGCCTTTGCACTGTTAAGCGCCTTCGACCGCGATGCCGGCGTTGGCGACATCGCGGCGACCATGGCAGCCGCGCGCGCGCTGCCGGGCGCCAGCGGAAAAATCGGTGTGATGGGTTTTTGCATGGGCGGCCTGATGACCTTTCTCACCGCCGCGCGGGTTGGCGCCGATGCCGCGGTGGTGTATTACGGCGGACGGATGGACAAGTATCTCGATGAGGCGGACGACATCACGACGCCGCTGATGGTGCACCTTGGCGAGGACGACGAGTACATTCCGAAACCTGCGCAGGAGGCGATTACCGCGGCGCTCGCGGACAATCCGCTGGCCCATGTGTTCACCTATCCGGGCGCTAACCACGCGTTCGCGCGCCATCGCGGCACGCACTACGACGCTGACGCCGCCGCCCTGGCCAACGGCCGCACCGCCGAATTCTTCGAGCGCCATCTCAAGTAGGCGGTGAAACCAGTACTTCGATTCATGCCGCGGCCAGTGCGGCGACCACAGCGCGCGTTGCCGCCGCCACCACATCGCTGCGGTTGTCGGCGTGCTTTTCCGGCTGCGTGAAGAAGACGACGATGACGATCGGCGCCGCGTTCGGCGGCCACACGACGGCGATCGTATTGGTGGTGCCGTAGCTGCCCGATCCGGTCTTGTCGGCCACTTTCCAGCCGGCCGGCACGCCCGCGCGGATGCGTTCAAAGCCGGTGGTGCTGGTCGCCATCCAGTCGACTAATTGCGCGCGCTGGGCCGGCGGCAAGGCGTCGCCCAGCGCGATTTTCTCCAGCGTTTCCATCATCGCCACCGGCGTCGTGGTGTCGCGCACGTCGCCCGGAATGGCGCTGTTCAATTCGGTTTCCCAGCGGTCGAGGCGGAACTCGGTGTCGCCCAGCGAACGCGCAAACGCCGTCACCGCGGCCGGTCCGCCGATCTGCTTCATCAGCAGGTTGGCAGCAGTGTTGTCGCTCAGCTGCAGTGTCGCCGCGCACAGTTCGGCGTTGGTCATGCCGTCGGCGACGTGCTTCTCCGTCACCGGCGAATACGTGACGAGGTCGTCCTTGCTGTAGTGGATGCGCTTGCCCAGCCATTCCGGCCCGCGCGCCAATATACTTGACGACGCAAGTACTTTGAAGGTGCTGCACATTGGGAAGCGTTCGGCGCCGCGATAGTTCAGGCGAATCTTGCGTCCGGTGTCGAACGTGGCGACGCCAAGCCGGCCGCCGGAGGCCTTTTCAATCTGCTGGATCGCGGACGCGAAACCATTTTCGCGTGGCGCGGCGAACGCGCAGCCAACCAGCGGCGCCGCCGCCGCAGTCAGCAGGAAGCCACGCCGCGAGATCATTGCGCGCCCAGCCGCGCCACCCAGTCCACCAGCGTATCGAGCACCGCGCGGCCCTTGCCATTGCTGACCTGGTCGCTGTTGATCATCGCCACCACCACGCACTGCTGGCCCAGCGCGTCGCGCACGTAGCCGGCCACCGCCGTCACGTTCGACAAGGTGCCGGTCTTCATGCGCGCGTGGCCCGCCGCGGGACTGTCCTTCAAGCGCTTGCGCATGGTCCCGTCCACCGCGACGATCGGCATGCTGGCCTGGAACTCCGGCGCCCAGTCGCTGCGCAGCCCGGCCTTCAGCAGGCCGCCCATCTGCGCCGGGCTGATGCGCTCCAGGCGCGACAGGCCGGAACCGTTTTCCAACACCAGGCCGGTGTCGTCGATGCCGTGGCCGCGCAGCCACCCGCGCACTGCCGCGTCGGCGCGCGCGAAGGTGGTCTCGCTGCTCGCCGCCAGCGGCCGGCTGCCCAGCTTCGGATCGGCTTCCAGGCTACCCATGCTGAGGAACACCGTGCGCGCCAGCGTGTTGTCGGACGGCTTGTTGATGTCGCGGACCACTTCCGGCAGCGCGCGCGCGACGTGCTCGGCCAGCAGCGTCGACTCCGGCGCCGCGACGCCATCGACCACGTCGCCGCCGAACTTGCCGCCCAGTTTTTTCCACGTGGCGCGGAACAGCCGGCCCACGTAATCCTGGCGGTCCACCACGTTGATGCTGTAGCCGCGCGCGCAGTTTTTCGGGAAGGTACCGTGCAGCACGACCTTGATGCGGCCGTCGATCTGCTGCGCTTCCGGCACCTTCCAGCCGTCCTCCCACTTGGCGCAGTCGGCGTCGACCAGCCGCATGTCCGAGCCGATGGTCACTTTTTCCAGCGGCGGCTGCATCACCAGCTGCAGCTTCTTGTCGGTCGAGCGCATGTCGATCTGCAGCATGTTTTTGTTGACCAGCAACGCATCGGGAATCACGTTGTAGTACGCCTCGGGCGCCTCGTCGAACGGCGCCAGGCCGATGTCGCTGCGCGCCGGCGTGAACACCGAGCGGTCCAGCACCAGGTTGCCGTCGATGCGCTTGATGCCCTGGTTGCGCAGCGTTTGCAGCATCGTCTCCAGTGCTTCGCCGGAGAAATCGGCGTCGGCGCCGCCGCGCAGCACCAGGTCGCCCTTCAGCACGCCCCTGACCACCTCACCGGACGACCGTAACTCCGTGCGGCCCTTGAACACCGGACCCAGCGTCTCGAGGCCGACCAGCGTTGTCACCAGCTTCATGGTCGATGCCGGCTGCATCGGGCGGTCCGCCAGGTGCGACAGCAAGGTGGTGTCGCCGCGCAGCACCAGCACGCTGATGGCGTCCTGCGGAATGCCGGTGGCGGCCATCTTCGCGCTCAAGGGCTCGGGCAGCTGGGCCTGCGCCAGCGGCAGCCAGGCGGTGATCAATGCGGCGAGGGCGATGCGTCGAAACATCCAATGCTCCTTAATGGAAGAACAGGTAGGCAACGAAAATGGCGGCGACGATGCCGGCGAAATCGGCGATCAGGCCGTACGAGATCGCGTAGCGCGTCTTGCGGATGCCGACCGAACCGAAATACAGCGCGACGATGTAGAAGGTGGTGTCGGCCGAGCCCTGGAAAATGCAGGCGAGGCGGCCGACGAAGGAGTCGACGCCGTAGGTTTTCATGGCGTCGATCATCATCGCCTTCGAGCCGCTGCCCGACAGCGGCTTCATCAGCGCGGTTGGCAGGGCCGGCGTGAAGTCGGTGTTCACGCCCAGGTGGACGAACACCCAGTTCAAGCCGTTGACGACGTAGCCCATCACGCCCGAATTGCGGATCACGCTGATCGCCACCAGCATGCCCACCAGGTAGGGGATGATGGTCAGCGACGTCTGGATGCCGCCCTTGGCGCCCTCGATGAAGGCGTCGTACACGTTGACCTTCTTGCGCATCGCGCCGACGATGAACACGATGATGATCGAAAACAGGATCAGGTTGCTGGCCACCTTGGACACCAGCTCGATTTCCTGCTTGGAGAGGAAGTTGGTGAAGTACCAGATCAAGAGGCCGATGGCGGCGGTCATGCCGCCCAGCCAGGACAGCACCACGCCGTTGAGCAGGTTGATGCGCTGCTTGAGCGACACCGCGATGATGCCGGTGACGGTCGCCACGTAGGTCGCGATCATGCACGGGATGAAGATGTCGGACGGGTCCTTCGCGCCGAGGATGGCGCGCTGGGCCATGATCGCCAGCGGGATCAGGGTCAGGCCGGAGGTGTGCATCACGAGGAACATGATCTGCGCGTTGCTGGCCGTGTCCTTGTTCGGGTTCAGCGTTTGCAGGCTTTCCATCGCCTTCAGGCCGAACGGGGTGGCGGCGTTGTCGAGGCCCAGCAGGTTGGCCGAGAAATTCATCACCATGTGGCCGGTGGCCGGATGATCCTTCGGCACTTCCGGGAAGATGCGCGAGAAGAACGGCGAGATGATCTTCGCCAGCCAGCCGACCGCGCCGGCTTTCTCGCCGATGTTCATGATGCCCAGCCACAAGGTCATCACGCCGGCCAGCGGCAGCGCGATTTCCATCACGCCCAGCTTGGCCGAGTCGAAGGTGCCGTCGACGATGCGCTTGAAAATTTCGGTATCGCCCAGAAAGATCCACTGCGCCAGCGCCGCGAGGAAACCTACCAGGAAAAAACCAGACCAGATGTAATTCAGTGCCATTGTCGTCGACTATATGCGTATTGGATGAGCACGATTGTGCAGCGAGAGTATAGGCCGAGTGCGGGGTGGGAGGATGAAAGAATGCGCTGGAGCCATGCAAAAAAGTTATGAGTTCAAAATGGGGTCAGTTGGCATATCATACGAGCCGCATAGTTCGACCAACCTATACCCTGTCGTTCCTGCGCAGGCAGGAACCCATGCTGAAGTCGCATTCAGGCTCAGTATGGGTTCCAGCCTTCGCTGGAACGACGGCAGAAATCACGCCGGCCCTTCCATATGAACCTCAGATTTACCGCCGCAGCCTTCATGTTCGCGCTCTCCAGCATCGGCCCTGCCTCCGCCGCCGAGCCGAAAGTGCTGCACATGTTCCTGTCGACCAGCGAAACCGGCCTCGACCCGGCGGTGGCGTCCGACATCGCCTCGCTCAGCCTGCTGGAGAACCTGTTCGACCCGCTGCTGCGCTACGACTACCTGGCGCGCCCGGTGAAACTGCGCGAAAACACCACGGTGGCGATGCCCACGATCGAAGACGGCGGCCTGACCTACACCTTCAAGCTGCGCCCGGGCATCTACTTCACGCCAGACCCGGCCTTCAAGGGCGCCAAGCGCGAAGTGACGGCCGCCGACTACGTCTACAGCCTGAAACGCCTGTACGACCCGATGCTCAAATCGCCCTGGCTGAGCCTGTTCGAAGGCAAGATCGCCGGCGACCGCGCGCTGCACGACAAGTTCAGCTACGACACCCCGATCGAGGGCATCAGGGCCATCGACCGCTATACCCTGCGCATCCGCCTGTCGGCCCCCGACAACAATTTCCTGTTCTACCTGGCCACGCCGGCGACCGGCGTGGTGGCGCGCGAGGTGGTCGAGGCGTATCCGAACCAGGCCGGCAACCACCCGGTCGGCAGCGGCCCGTTCATGGTGGGCGACTGGAAGCACAGCGACAAGATCGTGCTGCTGGCCAATCCGGACTCCACCGCCGTATTCCATTCCACGCCCGCCCCGGACGCCGCCAGCCAGGCGATCGCCCGCGCGCTCGAAGGCAAGCGCTTGCCGCTGGTGGACAAGGTGGAAGTGAAGATCGCCGAGGAATTCCAGGGCCGCATGCTGGGCTTCCTGGGCGGCGAGTACGACTACCTCGAACAGGTGCCCGAATCGATGACCGACATGGTGATCGCCGACGGCAAGCTCAAGCCGGCCCTCGTCGCGCAGGGCATGGAGCTGTCGCGCTTCCCGGTGATGCAGACCTACTACATGTGGATGAACATGGAGAACCCGCTGATCGGCGGCTACAGCAAGGAAAAGGTGGCGCTGCGGCGCGCCATTTCGCTGGGCTACGACAGCGCCGAGGACATCGCGCTGCTGAAGAAGGGCTTCGCCATCAAGGCGCAGTCCCCGGTGGCGCCCAACGTGCTCGGCTACGACCCGGCTTACCGCAGCCCGGTGCCCTACGATCCGGCGCTGGCCAACGCCCTGCTCGACCGCTTCGGCTATACCCATCGCGACGCGGACGGGTTCCGGCGCACCCACGACAACCAGCCGCTGACCCTGACCATGCACAGCGAGGCGACCGCCAGCGGACGCCTGCGCGACGAGCTGTGGCGCAAGAACCTGAACGCCATCGGCCTGCGCGTGGTGTTCGTCACCGACAAGAAGACCGAGATCATCAAGGCCTCGCGCCTGGGCAAGGTGATGATGTTCGAGAGCAACTGGATCGCCGATTTCCCCGACGGCGACAACTTCTACCAGCTGCTGTACGGCCCCAACGCGGGCCGCGCAAATTACGCGCGCTTCAACCTGCCGGCCTACAACGAGCGCTACGAGCAGGCGCGCACGCTGGCCGATTCGCCAGAACGCCAGAAGCTGTATTTCGAGATGAACCAGCTGATCCACGCCTACAACCCGTGGGTGCCCCTGTCCCATGTGATCTCGGCCGATATCCGCCAATCGTGGCTTAAAAACTACACGCGGCACCCGGTTGAGTTCACCGCATGGCGATATCTCGATATTGACCTTGCGCAGCGGAAACGGGCAAGTAGAATGGCGCGCTAAGCCTGTGAGCGCAGGTTATGACCCCATACATTCCATAAAGTTATAGTTGACGCAGGTTAATTCATTGGATGGAGTCGAGCCCGTGCGCTTACTCTCGAATGTCGTATTAATGTAATGCAAAGACATTACAAAATAAAAAATTTGCCGTGCACAGCGCGGCGCCAGCTCAAAAACAAGGAGAGACCCCCGTGAAGTTAAAGAAAATCGCCTACCTGATCGCCCTGATCGGCGCCGTCGGCCCAGCCGTCGCACAGGAAGCGCAATCGCAGCAACCCATCCAGCGCGTGGAAATCACGGGTAGTAGCATCAAGCGCATCGCCAAGGAAGGCGCGCTGCCAGTCCAGGTCATCACCTTCGAAGACATGGAAAAGCGGGGCATCACCACGTCCGAGGAACTGATCCGCTCGATCTCCGCCAACGGCATCGGCGCTGACAACGCGGTTTCGGGCAACAACGTGTTCGGCGCCGACGCCGACCGCGTCAGCGGCGGCGCTTCGTTCGCCGCGCTGCGCTCGCTCGGACCGAACGCCACGCTGGTGCTGCTCAACGGCCGCCGCATCGCCACCCACGGCGGCAGCGGCAAGGCAGTCGACCTGAACTCGATCCCGCTGGGCGCTATCTCCCGCGTCGAGATCCTGAAAGACGGCGCCTCGGCGATCTACGGTACTGACGCGATCGGCGGCGTGGTCAACTTCATCCTGAAATCCAATTATGTCGGCAACCAGATCTCGGGCACCGGCTCGGTGACCGAAGCCGGCGGCGGCACCAACCGTCGCGGCCAGCTGCTGGTCGGCCGGGGCGATCTCGACACCGACGGCTGGAACGCGATGTTCAGCATGACGGTCGACAGCAACGACAAGCTGTCCTCGAAGCAGCGCGATTTCGCCAACGGCTACCAGCCGCTGCGCGGCCTGTCGCCGGACACCACCGGCACCCCGTTCGCCAACCAGCTGACTGGCGCCGGCACCGCGCTGGGCACCGGCTTCAAGGTTCCTGGCAGCACCACCACCTACCTGCAGGCCAACCCGCTCTCCTTCCAGGGCAAGTGCAACACCATTCCAGGCATGTCGCAGTACGCCACCGACCTGTGGAAAGATGTGACGCCGCCGTCGCGCACCACCTATTCGTGCGCCTACGACTATGGCGCGGACTATGTAATCGCGTCGCCGACCGACCGCCTGAACGCGCTCGGCCGCTCGGTCTTCAAGCTGACCAACGACAGCCGCGTATTCGTCGAGGCGTTGGCCTCGCGCGCCCGCGTGCTTTCCAGCCTGACCCCGGTCCAGGTGTCCACCAGCCTGGCCGCCGGCAACGCCTATCCGGTCGGCGGTCCTTACTACCAGGACCTGTCGGCCTACGTGCCGACCTTCGACAAGACCAAGCCGATTATCTACAAGTGGCGCGGCGGCATCCTCGGTGACCGCACCCAGGAAAACCAGACCGACAACGCGCGCCTGCTGGTGGGCCTCGAAGGCACCCTCGCGAAGTGGGATTACAAGCTGGGCGTATCGAAAGCGTACAGCAAGACCCAGACCGACCTGAAAGACGGCTACGCGCTCACCGCGCCGTTCTACAAAGTGCTCGGTTCGGGCATCGTCAACCCATGGCTGGCGCCTGGCCAGACCCAGACCCAGGCGGCGATCGACGCGGTCAACGCTACCAAGTACATCGGCAAGCTGCAGCACGGCCGCACCACCCTGAGCCAGGTTGACGGCTCCATGTCCGGCGAGGTGTTCAGCCTGCCGGCGGGCCCGGTCTCGGCGGCGGTCGGCTTCGACCTGCGCAAGGAAGGCTACGGCTTCGCCCAGGACACCGACGCCACCCTGATCCTGCTGGCGCCGGGCAATGCCCGTCTGAACGACGCGACGCGCCACATCAAGGCGGTCTACACCGAGGTGATCGTGCCGGTCACCAAGAAGCTGGAAGTGCAGCTGGCCGTACGCCGCGACGACTACAGCATCGTCGGCGCCACCACCAATCCGAAGGTCGCATTCCGCTTCGAGCCGGTCAGCTGGCTGCTGTTCCGCGGTTCGGCCAACACCGGCTTCCTGGCGCCGAGCTTCACCCAGCTGTATTCGCAGCAGCTGCCGCTGGAACTGCCGAATGGCATCATCGATCCGCTCGGCTGCCCGACCCACCCGGGCGACCCGGCCTACTGCGCGATCTCGCGCCTGGGCTACCTGAGCGGCGGCAACCCGAAGCTCAAGCCTGAAACGTCGAAGCAGGGCACGCTGGGCTTCGTGGTCGAGCCGGTCAAGGGCTGGTCGGTGGGTGTGGACTACTGGGCGATCAACTCCAAGGACAAGATCCTGAACCGCACGCCGCAGGTGATCCTGGCGAACTACACGCTGCTGCCTGAAAACATCATCCGCAATCCGGACGGCACCATCAACCACATCGAGGCGGGCTGGATCAACGCGGCAGGCAGCAAGACCCGCGGCGCCGACCTCAACGCGCGCGCCGAAGGCAAGTTCGGCACCTACAAGTGGAGCGCCGGCCTGGATGGCACCTGGACCCAGACCTTCCAGTTCGCGGAAATCGAAGGCCAGCCGTTCAAGGAATTCGTCGGCAACTTCTACACCCGCGACCTGTACCTGCGCTGGAAGCACCAGGCGCGTTTCAACGTGAGCAAGGGCGACTGGAGCACCGAGATCTCGCAGAGCTACTCGTCGGGTTACAACGACCAGCTGCCTGACGCAGGCAAGGCACCGCCGCCGCCAGGCTTCAATCCGCGCGTGGATAGCCACATCCGTTACAACCTGTCGGCTACCTACACCGGCGTGAAGAACCTGACCCTGACCGGCGGCATCCTGAACCTGCTGGACAAGGATCCTGAGTTCACCGCGCACAACGTCGATGAAGTCGTCGGCGCGGGCTGGGATCCACGCGTTTCGGATCCACGCGGCCGTACCTTCACCCTGACGGCACGGTACAAGTTCTGATGATGTCAACGCGCCCGCCGGCAACGGCTGGCGCCAGGTGACGGCTTCGGCGGCGCTGCAGTATGAGCGCCGCCGAAATTTTTTCCGGATTATCTTTACGAATCTCCAAATTTCAGACGATGGCTGACCAACCTACAAGCCGGCGCCGCTTCGGTGGCGCGCTGGCCGCCGCCGCCGCGAGCGTGGCCCTGCCGGCGGGCGCGGCAACGCATCGTCGCACCCCGCATGCCATGAAACGACCATTGATCAAACCGCCGCGCCTGCGCGAAGGCGACCTCGTCGGCCTGATCGCCCCCGGCGGCTACACCAGCGACGCCTCCATCGCGAAGGCGGTGCAGCACATCGAAGCGCTGGGTTTTCGCGCCGCGCTCGGCGCCAACCTGCGCGAGGTGCACGGCAATTACGCCGGCTCGGTGCAGCAGCGCCTGGCCGACCTGCACGCCATGTTCGCCAACCCCGAGGTCAAGGCGATCTGGTGCATCCGCGGCGGCTCCGGCTGCATCTCGCTGCTGTCGGCGCTCGACTACGCGCTGATCCGCGCCAATCCCAAGGTGCTGCTGGGCTACTCCGACATCACCGCGCTGCACCTGGCGATCCACCGCCATGCCGGGCTGGTGACCTTCCACGGGCCGGTAGCCTCATCCACGCCGTCCGATTACTCGACCACCCACATGCTGGCGGTGCTGATGGATCCGCAGCCGTCCTACACCATCCCGATGGCGATGGAGAACGCGAAACGCGCGTTTGAAGAGCCGCACTACGCGATCCGCACCGTGCACGGCGGCGTGGCGACCGGTCCGCTCATCGGCGGCAACCTGAGCATGGTGGCCGCGCTGGCGGGCACGCCGTACGAGGGCGACTTCCGCGGCGGCATCCTGTTCATCGAAGAGGTGAATGAGGCGCCGTACCGGATCGACCGCTGGATGACCCAGCTCGACCTGTCGGTGGGGCTGGCGAAGGCGGCCGGCGTGATGATCGGCATTTGCGACAACTGCGGGCCGGGGCACGAAGACGTGTCGCTGACGCTCGACGAGACGCTCGACATCCACCTGCAGCCCTTGAAGGGGCCGGCGGTGAGCGGCTACTCGTTCGGGCACATCCGCAACCAGTTCACCATCCCGGTGGGCGTGCGCGCCACGCTCGATGCGGAGCGGCAGACCGTGACCTTGCTCGAACCTGCGGTCAGCTGAGATGTCGTACCTGCGGAGGCAGGTACCCATGCTGAGCGGGCAGGTTCTGCAAAAGCATATTCAGTATAGGTACCTGCATTCGCAGGTACGACAAGCAGTTGCTGGCGGCTCACGCCATCCAGAAGAATACCGCCGTCATGCGCTTTTCGGCATGCTCGAAGCCGAAGTAGCTGCTGGCCGAATGCACCATGTTGGCCCGGTACAGCAGTATCCGGTTGAAGCGGTTCTCCACCCGCGTCTCTTCATGCCACGCCTCCGGCGGCAGGCCCTTGACCCCGAGCGCCTCGCGCAGGTTGGCGTGCGGCGGGCTGCAGAAATTGCCGCCCAGCGTGCCGTCCGGATAGCGCAGCCGGTAGAACGAGGTGCCGGCGTCGGGCTCCGGCTGCGGCGTCAGGTAGATCACCGCGGCGTAGCGGCACAGCTTGCGCGAATCCGTGTGCGGCCGCGGCCCCGATTCGGCCATCCCGACCAGCTGCGCGTAGTTGTGGTTGAGGAAGGAGCCTTCCGGCGTGGCTTCCTGCCACAGCCGCTTCGCGCCCGTCACCTGCTTGACCCACGCTTCCACCCCCGCCAGTTCGTCCGGCAGCAGGGCGCCGGCCGCGCGCATGCCCGGCCAGGGCTCCGGGCGGTGCGGCGCGCCCAGTTCCCATTCGGTCTGCGCGTAGCAGCGCTCGGAGACCGCCACCGGGTCGGGCAGGATGCCGTCCCTGACCCAGTAATCGCGGCCCAGCTGCGGCTTGCGGTAAGTGAGGGTCGGGCGCGCCATCAGTGGCCGACGATCTGCGACAGCACCGAAAAGGCCGCGCCCGTTTGCGACTGCTCGAGCAGGATGGTCAGTTCGGAAAAGGTGCACATCATGTTGACCACGCTGATCTTGTCCCACGCCAGCTTCTTGAGCACGGCGTGGTAGATGCCCGGCGTCTTGCGCGTTTCGGGATTCAGGCGCAGGGTCAGCGCGGTCAGGTTTTCGACCCGCGCCAGCAGGCGCTCGTCGGCGAACGCCTCTTCGACCAGGTGGGTCAGCGGGCGGCTGCACACCACCAGCACTTCGTGCACGCCGCGCGTGACGGTGACGAAGGTGCCCGGGTACGGCTCGGCCAGCGCCAGCAGCTCGCGCTGGCATTCGTTGCTGGTGTCGGACAGCCGGTAGGTGGATATCATCAGGTCGGTGCGCGTGGTCAGTTCGCCCAGGCGCGGCGCCAGCACGATCGAGTGCGCCATGCCGGTTTGCGGCAGGCGCTCCGAGATGCGGCGCAAGGCCATCACCACGGCGGCCTGGCCGACCGGTTTCCACAAATCCGATTCGAGCTGGGGGCGCAATTGGCGCGCCAGTTCCGAGAGGTTGATCAAGCCGGCCGCGATCCCCTCGGTGAGGAAGGGCGACTCCGACACTAACTGCTCAACTTTGTTGGCGATCGACAGCATATTTCATCCGAATCTCCCGCGGCCTGGCGCCTGGCGGGATGTAGTCAACAACGGCTGTTCAAGGCGATGCTTTGCGCGAGACGCGGGAACAATCGTTCCCCGTGGTCGCGGACGACTTCGCTACTAATACTGGCTGGATTTGTTGCGCTGGAAGCTTGGTGGATCAGAGCGGTCCCGGCGAGGGGGGGCGCGCTGCGGGTGGAGGCGAGGAACCGACAAATGCCAAATGCGTTGAAAAAGTCATGGTTTTTTTCCCGTTGAGTGCGCTGTATGCCGGAGCGTCTCCGCGCGCTTGCTATCGTTGTTACCTGGCGTATTTGCCGGTCACTGAGAACGAGTGTAGACCGCACTCAATCGAAATTGCAATCGAATTGCAGCGTCGAATCTATCGAAATGTTTCGTTTTTACAGCAATTTAATTCGGTGCGTTAATTTTTAGGCAATATTTGACCAATTCTGCACACTTGGCCGAACTTTATTTTGTAGGACAATGCCTACACCGATAGATCAATAGCTATTTGTTTGAATGGGTAGGAAAAAAAGCAAAATGTGCATAACCACTTTTGCGCCGCCGCAGCGCCAAAACCGCGCCTTGCGGCGTCCTGGCCGCCCCCGCTGCGGTGCCTGAAAAGATAAATATCGCGCCCCTGCCCCAATGCGCCGGAACGCCCATGCCAACAATCGAATAAATACAACGCATCCATTGTCAGCAAAACATTATTTAGAAAACAGGCGTCGCAGCCATCGATATCGTCGTGTAAATGTTCAGAACTGAACATTTGCAGGATCCGCGACCATTTTTGCGAGTTTTTTGACTTCGCTGGAACGATGGGAATAGTGTCGCCATCTCGACGGTGGAGACACAGGCGCGCGTGGCGCGGCGAGCACTTTCGAGCCAACGCCGGCATTGGATGCGACCGGCAAACCAGCTCATTCAAACAACGAACAAACACGGAGAAGAAATGAAATTACGCAAAACCCTGATCGCTGCGTCGCTCGCTGCCATTCCGATGATCCTGGCCGGCCAGGCCATCGCCGGCCAAAAAATGATGGGCGATCCGGTCGCGGCCAGTGCCGCCGAGGAAGCAGTGCTGGTCGGCAAGCTGAAAGCGGCGCACGCCAAGCAGGGCCTCGACGACGACCACGGCTACAAGGTCGACAAGCTGCACGCCGGCGTGCACGGCACCAAGGTCAGCCGCCTTGCACACACCTACAAGGGCGTGCGCGTGTTCCATTCCGAGACCGTGCTGGTGACCAATGACGCCGGCAAGATCGTCAGCGAGTCGGTCAGCGACCGCCGCTCCGGCCTGGGCTACGGCGCCAGGGCGGCCAAAATGGGTGGCAAGTTCTCCAGCTTCAGCGTGCAGCCATCGATTTCCGCCGCCGCCGCGATCGACGTCGTGGCCAGGGCGATCGGCCCGATCACCGGCCAGGCCGCCGCGCCGAGCGCCGAGCTGATCGTCTATCCGGTCGTAAGCCAGGTGCGCACGGCAGCGGCCGCCAACAAGATCGACAGCCAGCTGAACGCGATGGACGTGCAGGACCAGGTCACCGGCTATGAATTGGCCTACCTGGTGCAGACCCGCGTGATCACCGCCGGCAACAATCCGGTATTCCACGACACCATCGTCAGCGCCAACGACGGCCACGTGATCAAGCAGTGGCGCACCCTGAAGACGGTGGTCGGCACCGGCAACAGCCAGTACAACGGCGTCGTGCCGATCAACACCACGCTGTCGGGCAGCACCTACAGCATGAAGGACGCCACCCGCGGCATCGGCGGCACCTTCGGCGCCATGGCCATCACCAACGCCAACCACACCGCCAGCGCCGGCAGCATCTACACCAACAGCACCAACACCTGGGGTGACGGCCAGCAGTACATCGCCGGCGGTTCCACCACCAACGCAAACGGCCAAACCGCCGCGGTGAACGCGATGTGGGGCCTGATGAACACCTACGACATGCTGAAGAACACGCTCGGCTGGCAGTCGCTGGATGGCAACAACACCGCGACCTACATCGCCGCCCACGTCAACACCGCGTATGAAAACGCCTACTACGACGACACCTGCAAGTGCATGTACATCGGCGACGGCAGCACCACCTTCAACAGCCTCGGCTCGATCGACGTGATCGGCCACGAGATGGGCCACGGCGTCACCGCCGCCACCTCGAACCTGACCTATTCCGGCGAGTCCGGCGGCCTGAACGAGTCCGCGTCCGACATCCAGGGCGAGATGGTGGAAGCCTACGCGCGCGCCGGCGGCACCGGCACCGTCATCCCGAATACCGGCAACGACTGGATGATGGGCAAGGAGATCGCCAAGAACGGCGTGCCGCTGCGCTGGCTGTACAAGCCGAGCAAGGACGGCGCCAGCCCGAACGCCTGGAGCAGCACGGTCGGCAACCTCGACGTGCACTATTCGTCGGGCCCGAACAACCGCATGTTCTACTTCCTGTCGCAGGGTTCGAGCTCGGTGTCGACGTCCGACTACTACAGCTCCTACCTGAACAAAGCGCCGCTGGCCATGACCGGCATCGGCAGCGACAAGGCCTTCCGCATCTGGTTCCGCGCGCTCACCACTAAGTTCACCGCGTCGACCAACTACGCCACCGCGCGCACCAAGGTGCAGCAGGCGGCGCAGGAACTGTATGGCGTCGGCTCGAAGGAAGACATCGCGGTGCAACGCGCCTACGCGGCCATCAACGTGGGCACGGACGTGGCCGAAACCGGCGCCGGCGTGTCGATCAGCTCGAACCCGGCCAGCGTGACGGTCGCGCCAGGCGCGGTGGCCAACTTCTCGGTCACGGCTACTGGCGGCACCGCGCCATACACCTACCAGTGGATGCGCAACGGCGCCAACATCGCCGGCGCCACCTCGCCGAGCTACAGTCTGACCGCGCAGACCACCGACAACGGCGCCCAGTTCAGCGCCAAGGTGACCGATTCGGCCACCACGCCGACCACGGCGACTTCCGCCAGCGCCACGCTGACGGTCTCCTCGGGCGGCGGTTCGACCGAGCGCATCACCAACGGCAGCTTCGAGTCGGGCACCACCGGCTGGGCCGGCACCACCGGCGTGATCGGCAACTACGCCGGCCAGACCGCCTATGATGGCACCCGTTTCGCCTGGCTGGGCGGCAACGGCACGACGGCCAGCGAGACCATCACCACCACGGCGGTGATCCCATCGACGGCCACCTCGGCGCAGCTGACCTTCGCGCTGCACATCGACACGGCCGAGACCACCACCACGACGGCGTACGACACGATGGTCGTGACGGTGAAGAACTCGGCCGGCACCACGCTGGGCACGCTCGCTTCGTACAGCAACCTGAACAAGGCAACGGGCTACCAGATCCGCACCTTCAACCTGCTGCCGTACAAGGGCCAGACCGTGACGCTGCAATTCGCGATGAACGAAGACTCGTCGCTGCAGACCTCGTTCGTGGTCGACAAGGTCAGCGTGATCACCCAGTAATGCTGCAAACAAACTGAGCGCCGGTTTCCGGCGCATTCCCGAACCGGGGTCAGACCAGTTGGTCTGACCCCGGTTGTTTTTTTGGCGCAGGCCGGCGCGCACTTGAGCCGGATCAAGCCACCCCGCAAAGTTTGTGGCAACATGCATTGCTCATCCGTATTTCCTGTCAGGTTTGGAGTTGAAGCCCGATTCCTCAACGCCCGACTCCAGGAGAAGACATGAACCTGCGCAAAAACCTGATCGCCGCATCGCTCGCCGTGATTCCGTTCCTGGCCAGTGGCGTCGCCGATGCCGCCGATCCCGTGATGGCCGGACCGCTCGCGGCCACGCCTTCCGCCCACGCCTCCCTGCTGGCGCGCATGCGCGGCGCCAACGACAAGCGCGGCCTCGACCCCGACCACGGCTTCGCGGTGGCCGCCGAGCATCCCGGCGTGGCCGGCACCCGCGTCACGCGCCTGTACCACACCTACAAGGGCGTACGCGTGTTCGAATCCGAATCGGTGCTGGTGACCAACGACGCCGGCAAGATCGTCAGCGAGTCGCGCAGCGACCGCAGCGCTGGCCTGGGCGCCGGCTCGGCCAGCTTCGCGATGGGCGGGCGCTACGCCAGCTTCAGCGTGCAGCCGTCGATTGCGCCGTCTGCCGCGATCGCCGCGGCCGAGGGCGGCATCAAGGTCGATGCACGCTATGCAGCCCGTTCGACAGCCGAGCTGATCGTCTATCCGATCGTCGCGCAGGTGCGCGTCGCCTCGGCCGCCAACAAGCTCGAGAGCGAGCTGAACGCGATGGACCTGCAGGACAAGGTGACCGGCTATGAACTGGCCTGGTTGGTGAAAACGCGCATGGTGGTCGGCGGCGAACGGCCGGTATATGTCGACGCCATCGTCAGCGCCGTCGACGGCCGCGTGATCAAGCAGTGGCAAGCGCTGCAGACCGTGGTCGGTACCGGCAACAGCCAGTACAACGGCACCGTGCCGATCAGCACCACCCTGTCGGGCAGCGTCTACAGCATGAAGGATCCGCTGCGGGGCACCGGCGGCACCTTCGGCGCCAATGCGATCACCAACGCCAACCACACCAGCAGCGCCGGCGCGATCTACACCAACAGCAGCAATACCTGGGGCGACGGCCAGCAGTACATTCCCGGCGGCTCGACCATCAACGCCAACGGCCAGACCGCCGCGGTCAACGCGCTGTGGGGCCTGATGAATACCTACGACATGCTGAAGAACACGCTCGGCTGGCAGTCGCTCGATGGCAACAACACCGCGACCTACATCGCCGCCCACGTCAACACCGCTTATGAAAATGCCTACTACGACGATACCTGCAGGTGCATGTACATCGGCGACGGCGGCAGCTCGTTCAACAGCCTCGGCTCGCTCGACGTGATCGGCCACGAAATGTCGCACGGCGTCACCGCCGCTACGTCCAACCTGACCTACTCGGGCGAGTCGGGCGGCCTGAACGAATCGAACTCCGACATCGGCGGCGAAGCGGTGGAGGCGTATGCGCGCGCCGGCGGCACCGGCGCGACGATCCCGAACAGCGGCAACGACTGGCTGGTCGGAAAGGAGATCGCCAAGAACGGCGTGCCGCTGCGCTGGATGTACAAGCCGAGCAAGGACGGCGCCAGCCCCGACGCGTGGAGCGCCAGCATCGGCCGCCTCGACGTGCACTATAGCAGCGGCCCGAACAACCGCATGTTCTACTTCCTGTCGCAGGGCTCGAGTTCGGTGGCCTCGTCCGACTACTACAGCATCTACCTGAACAAGTCGCCGCTGGCGATGACGGGCATCGGCACCGACAAGGCCTATCGCATCTGGTTCAAGGCGCTCACCACCAAGTTCACCGCGTCGACCAATTACGCGGACGCGCGCAACAAGGTGCTGCAGTCGGCGCAGGAACTGTATGGCGTGGGCAGCCGCGAAGCGGTTGCGGTGCAGCGCGCCTACGCGGCAATCAATGTGGGCGCCGACGTCGACGAGACCGGCGGCGGGGGCGGCGGCGTGCTGGCGATCGCTACCAATCCGGCCAATGTCACGGTGGCCCCTGGCGCCACGGCGAGCTTCGCGGTGGGCGCGAGCGGCGGCACCACGCCATACAAGTACCAGTGGCTGCGCAACGGCGCCAGCATTGCCGGCGCCACGTCGGCCAGCTACAGCTTCACCGCGCAGGCGGCCGACAACGGCGCGCGCTTCAGCGCCCGGGTCACCGATTCGGCGGCCGCGCCGGCCAGCGTGACCAGCAGCGCCGCCACGCTGACGGTGGCGTCGGGCACGGCGACCGAAAGGATCGTCAACGGCAGTTTCGAGTCCGGCACCACGGGATGGGCCGGCAACACGGGCGTGATCGGCAGCTATGCCGGCCAGGCGCCGTATGACGGCACGCGCTTCGCCTGGCTGGGCGGTAACGGCTACAGCGCGCGCGAGACGATCACGCAGACGGTGGCCATTCCCGCCAGCGCGGTCGCGGCCAACCTCAGCTTCGCGCTGCATATCGACACGGCCGAGAACACCAGTTCGGTCGCCTATGACAAGCTGGTGGTGACGGTGAAGAACCCGGCCGGCACGGTGCTTGGAACGCTGGCGACCTACAGCAATTTGAACAAGGCGGCCGGCTACCAGATCCGCAACTTCAACCTGCTGGCCTGGAAGGGGCAGACCATCGTGCTGTCGTTTGCCATGACCGAGGACTTTTCGCTGCAAACGTCCTTCGTGGTGGACAAAGTCAGCCTGGTCACGCAGTAAGCGTCCTGACCCAGTTATCACTCGGTTCACGCGGCGCCGACAAACCCGGGGTCAGGTCCGGCGGACCTGACCCCAGCCCTCGGTCACCGCCGCAAGCCGGTGAAACCGGCCGGCTCCCATTCGCGCATCGCCAGCAGCAGGCCGCTGCCGCGCCGCTTCGCCAGCGGCGAGGCCAGGCTCTCTTCATGCAGCTCGGCGAAGGTGGCGCGCAGCCGGCGCAGCTCGCCCTGCATCTTGTCGATCGCCGCCGCCGTCAGCATCCCGTGCGAGAAGGCCAGCGATTCGTCCGCGCGCGCGAAGCGGCTGTCGAGGAAATCGACCAGGCCCTCTTCGCGAAAATATTCCCTGATCGGCCCGTCCACCAGCCAGTCGAAATCGCGCGCGACCGTCAGGCGGATGCGGTTGCCGGGCAACAGGCTGATCACGTGCAGGCGGTCCAGCCGCAGCAGCCGTTGCAGGCATTCCGCCTCGCTCAGGCGATATGCGGCCAGCATGTCTTTCAGCGTCCAGTGATTGAGCGCGCACACGGCCACCAGCAGCAGCACCGGGTCGGAGATCAGCTCTTTCTCCTGCGCCGCGGTCAGGGTGCGCAAGCGAGTTTCGCTGGCGCTGGCCTGCTGCGCCAGCTCGGCCAGGGTGAAGCCGAGCAGGTTGCACACCTCGATCATCCGCTCCAGCGAAAACTGCCCCGAGGCGAACAGCCTCTTGACGCTAGCCTCGGACAATCCGAGTGCCGCAGCGACGTCGCGATAAGTCTTGCCCTGCTGCTTCAGCTCGCGTTTGAGGGTGGCGACTAACTGGGTGACTTCGGTCATGGTGGTATCGTAATGTGATGCTTCGGACGACAAGATCGGCGACTATTTCGAAGAGAGTACCATTTGCCGCATTGACGCGGCAAGCTCGATGCCTGTTTGTCACTTCGCGGAGCGCATCTTGAAACGCTGGCTAATCCACCTTCCCCTGGCCGTCACGGTAGCGCTGGCCGCCGTGCTGGCCGCGCACGGCCCGATCGCGCAGTTCGCGCATTATCATGAGTTTGGCGACCGGTCGGTGCTGATGGGAGTGCCGCACGCGGCCGATGTCCTGTCGAATCTGGCCTTCGCCGCAGTCGCAGTATGGGGCCTGTTTCGCGTGCGGCCGGTCGGGCATGGATACCAATTTTTTCTGGACGCCCTGTTGCTGACCGCATTCGGCTCGGGGTTCTACCACTTGGCGCCCGACGACGCGCGGCTGGTGTGGGACCGGCTGCCCATTGCGCTGGCGTGCGCCGGCCTGCTGGCGGGCGTGCGCGCCGAATGCGTGCCGGGGCTGCACGAGAAGCGCGATGTGCTGCTGCTGGCGGTGTTTGGCGTGCTTGGTGTCGCGTGGTGGCGTTACGAGGCCGACCTGCGGCCCTATCTCCTGCTGCAGCTGTTGCCGCTGGTGCTGATACCGTTGTGGCAGTGGATCTACCGCGCGCCGCGCCGCGACAGGATCGCGTTCGCTTGTGCACTCGCGCTGTACGCCGTCGCGAAGGTGGCGGAGCTATACGACCGCCAAGTGCTGGCCGCGCTCGGCGTGATCAGCGGCCACACCATCAAGCACCTGCTCGCGGCTGGAGCCGCCGCCGTGATTGTCGGACGCCTCATCGAACGCAGGGGGCCTGATCCCGCGGGCCTGGCCCATTTTCAGCAAACAAGATGGGGACTCGGCGTCCCCGTCGTTCCGCAGGACCAGACGCCTTTTCACCGCTGATTTACAGGGCGCGGGCGATCAGGATCTTCTGGATGTCGCTGGTGCCTTCGTAGATCTGGCACACGCGCACGTCGCGGTAGATGCGCTCGACCGGGAAGTCGCTCACGTAGCCGTAGCCGCCGAACACCTGCATCGCATCCGACACCACGCGCTCGGCCATCTCGGAGGCGAACAGCTTGGCCATCGCGGCCTCCTTCAGGCACGGCAGCCCAGCATCCTTCATCGACGCCGCGTGCAGGATCAGCTGGCGCGCCGCTTCGATCTTCATCGCCATCTCGGCCAGCTTGAACTGCACCGACTGGTGCTCGAAGATCGCCTTGCCGAAGCTTTCGCGCTCGCGCGAGTACGCCAGCGCCGCTTCAAACGCGGCACGCGCCATGCCGACCGACTGTGAGGCGATGCCGATGCGGCCGCCCTCGAGGCCCGAGAGCGCGATCTTGTAGCCCTGGCCTTCTTCGCCGATCAGGTTCTCGGCTGGGATGCGGCAGTTCTCCAGCAGGATCTGCGCCGTGTCCGACGAGTGCTGGCCCATCTTGTGCTCGAGGCCCGCGACGATGTAGCCCGGCGTATTGGTCGGCACCCAGAACGCGCTGATGCCGCGCTTGCCGGCCGCCTTGTCGGTCACCGCCATCACGATCGCGACGTCGCCGTTCTTGCCGCTGGTGATGAACTGCTTGGTCCCGTTCAGCACATAGCTATCGCCATCGCGCACGGCGGTGGTGCGCAGCGCCGAGGCGTCGCTGCCGGTGTGCGGCTCGGTCAGCGCGAAGGCGCCCAGCATCTCGCCCTGCGCCAGCGGGCGCAGCCACTGCTCCTTCTGCGCGTCGTTCGCGTACATCATCGCGATCGAGCACACCGGGCAGTTGTTGACCGAGATGATGGTCGAGGTGCCGCCGTCGCCGGCCGCGATCTCTTCCAGCACCAGCGCCAACGACACGTAGTCGAGCCCCGCGCCGCCCAGGTGCTCGGGCACCGCGACGCCGAACGCGCCCAGCGCGGCCAGCTCTTTCAGCTCCTCTTTCGGGAAAGTCTGTTCCTTGTCCCAGCGTGCCGCGTTAGGCGCAAGGCGCTCCTGCGAAAAGGCGCGCAGTGCGTCGCGGATCATCTGGTGTTCTTCGGTCAGTATCATTCGGTCTCTCGGTTTGGGCTCACCATGGAATCAGTGTGCCGTCGTAATTCAAAAAGCTGCCGTTGTCGGCAGCGGTCAATCGGGCCAGGGTCGCGCGCAGGCCCGCCACGCTTTCTTCCACCTCGATGTCGGCTTCACCGCCGCCCATGTCGGTCTTCACCCAGCCCGGATGAAACGCGGCGCAGATCGCGCCCTGCGGGCCGAAGTCGATGCTCGCGTCCTTCAGCACCGAATTGAGCGCGGCCTTGCTGGCGCGGTACAGCGTGCCGATCGACGCGGTGCGCGCGCCGATCGATCCCATGCGCGACGAGATCACCGCCAGCCTGCCGCGCCGCTGCGCCACCAATGGCGCAACGATCGGCAAGAGGCGCATGGCCGCCAGCACGTTGGTGTGCATCACCGCGTCGAAATCGGCCTCGCTCGGGAAGCCGTCGTGGCGCGGACCGTACAGGCCCGCCACCAGCCAGGCCGTGTCGATCTTCTCGTCGTCGAGGTGCCAGCCAAGGCCGGCGATCGACTCGGCTCTGGCCACGTCGAGCGGATACGCCACCATGCCGGCGGCCGCCAGCGCATCGCACTGTTCCTGCGTGCGCGCGGTGGCGATCACGCGCCAGCCGTCGGTCAGGTACTGGCGCGCCAGTTCGCGGCCGATGCCGCGCGACGCGCCGAGGATCAGCGCGGTGGGCACGATTACACCATCTCGAAGGCCATCGCCGTCGCTTCGCCGCCGCCGATGCACAGCGAGGCGACGCCGCGCTTGCCGCCGGTCTTCTTCAGCGCGCCCAGCAGCGTGACGATGATGCGCGCGCCCGACGCGCCGATCGGGTGGCCCAGCGCGCAGGCGCCGCCGTGGACGTTGACCTTGCTGTGCGGGATGTCGAGTTCGTGCATCGCTGCCATCGGCACCGCGGCGAACGCTTCGTTGATCTCGAACAGGTCGACATCGCGCGCGTTCCAGCCGGTCTTCTTCAGCACTTTTTCCAGCGCGCCGATCGGCGCGGTGGTGAACAGGTTCGGCTCCTGCGCGTGGGTCGAGTGCGCGACGATGCGGGCGATCGGCTTGAGGCCCAGTTTCGTCGCGGTCGATTCGCGCATCATCACCAATGCTGCGGCGCCGTCGTTGATCGACGACGACGAGGCGGCGGTGATGGTGCCGTCCTTCTTGAACGCAGGGCGCAGCGACGGGATCTTGTCCAGCTTGGCCTTGAGCGGGCCTTCATCCTTGTCGATCACGGTGTCGCCGGCGCGGCCGGACACGGTCACCGGCGCGATCTCCCACTGGAAGCTGCCGTCGGCGGTTGCCGCCTGCGCGCGCTTGACCGATTCGATCGCGAACGCGTCCTGCGCTTCGCGGGTGAAGGTGTACTTGGTCGCGCACTCTTCGGCGAAGGTGCCCATCGAGCGGCCGCCGCCGGTCTTTTCGTCCTTGCTGTAGGCGTCTTCCAGGCCGTCGAGCATCATGTGGTCGAACATCATGCCGTGGCCGATGCGGTAGCCGCCGCGCGCCTTCGGGATCAGGTACGGCGCGTTGGTCATCGACTCCATGCCGCCGGCGACGATAACGTCGGCGCTGCCGGCCATCAGGGTGTCGTGCGCGAAGATGGTGGTCTGCATCGCCGAGCCGCACATTTTCGACAGGGTGACGGCGCCGGCCGACAGCGGCAGGCCGGCCTTGATGGCGGCCTGGCGCGCCGGAGCCTGGCCCTGGCCGGCCATCAGGCAGTTGCCGAAGTAGACGTGTTCGACCAGGTTCTTGTCGACGCCAGAGCGCTCGACGGCGGCGGCGATGGCGACGGCGCCGAGGTCATTGGCGCTCTTGGAGGAAAAATCGCCCTGGAACGCGCCCATTGGAGTGCGGGCTGCGCCGACGATAACGACTGGATCATTCATGGTTGGATCTCCAAAAGAGGTGGTGTTGAAATGCGGGGTGGGGATGCCGGCGCACGCACTTGCGCGCGCCGTTCGTTACAAAAGCGGATCGCTTGCGGATACGGAAAAACGTCTTCGATGTGGCCGTCCATGATGCGCTGCTTGCGCGCCTGCCAGAACTCGCGCGTGAGCAGGTCCGCGTGGTGCTCCATGAACACCTTGCGGATTTTCGCATTGCCGAGCAGGAAGCGGCCGAACTGCTCGGGGAACACGTCGTGCCTGCCGACCGGGTACCACGGTTCGGCCGCCATCTCGTCCTCCTCGTTGCGCGGCGCCGGGATGTCGCGGAAATTGCAGTCGGTGATGTACTCGATCTCGTCGTAGTCGTAGAACACCACGCGCTTGTGGCGGGTCACGCCGAAATTCTTGTACAGCATGTCGCCGGGGAAGATGTTGGCCGCTACCAGGTCCTTGATCGCGTTACCGTATTCGATCACGTCGTGCGCCAGGCGCGCGTCGTCGCCGGCTTTTTCGACATTGGTCAGGTCGATGTTCAGCGGCACCATGCGGCGCTCGATATACAGGTGGCGGATGATGATCCGGCCGCCTTCGATCTCGACCAGCGACGGCGCGTGGTGCATCAGCTCGGCGAGCAGCTCCTCGGAAAAGCGCTCGAGCGGGAACGCCACGTTCGAGTATTCGAGCGTGTCGGCCATGCGCCCGACGCGATCGTGATACTTGACCAGCAGGTACTTCTCCTTGATCTGGGCGCGCGTGGTTTCCTTCGGCGCCGGATAGAAATCCTTGATCACCTTGAACACGTAGGGAAACGACGGAAGCGCGAACACCAGCATCACCAGGCCGCGAATGCCGGGCGCGATCTCGAAGCGGTCCGAGGTGTGCTTCAGGTGCTGCAGGTAGTCGCGGTAGAACAGCGTCTTGCCCTGCTTCTGCAGGCCGAGGATGGTGTAGATCTCGCTCCTGGGCTTCCTTGGCAGCAGGCCGCGCAGGAACTGCACGTAGGCCGACGGCACTTCCATGTCGACCAGGAAGTAGGCGCGCGTGAACGAGAACAGCACGGTGATGTGTTCCTGCTCGTACAGCACGGTGTCGAGCACCAGTTCGCCGTGGCGGTTGTGCAGGATCGGGATGATGAAGGGGAACTCGCGGAAGCCGTTGATGGCCTTGCCGACGATGTAGGCGCCCTTGTTGCGGAAGAACAGGTTCGACAGCACCTGGAGCTGGTGATTCGGTTCGCGCGGTTCGTCGCCGAACATTTGCGCCAGGCGCGCTTCGACCAGCGCGATGTCGCGGTCGAGGTCGGCGAACTTGCAGTCGAGCTGGAAATTCGTCACCACCCGCTTGAGCGTGAAGCGCAGGCCGTCGGTGTGCGGATGGTAGACCCGGTAGGTCGGCAGCAGTTCCTCGGTTTCGATGTACTCGGTCGACACCACCGGGCGCACGAAGATGAAGTCGTTGTGGAAGTAGGTGCGGTGCAGGATGTTGCAGCAGACCGAGTTGAAGAAGGTCTCGGCGCATTCCGGCTGCTTGTGGCCGGACAGGATGCCGATGTAGTGCAGCTTGGTTTCGCGCCACACGGCGTCGGTCAGTTCCTCGCCGGCGTACTCGTCCTCGAGGACTTGTACACATTCCTGTACACGTTTGTCGTAGAAGCCGATGCGTTCGCGCGCCGCCTGCTGGGCCACGGCCCAGGCGCCGGTTTCGAAGTGACGCCTGGCGGCCTGGCTGGTCTGGCGGAACAGGCGGTAGTGCTTGTCGAAACCGTCCAGGATCGTGCGCGCGATGTCGAAAGCGATCTGGGACGACAGCAGTTTCGGGAACGCGGCCTGGGTCATGGAGGGATCTCGGGTGGGGGCTTCCCCTGATTCTACTTCGTCTCGAAAAACGTTGCGGCCGGGGTCTGGTCCTGCGGACCTGACCCCATCTTGGTCTGACCCCGCTGTGTGCGGCGCTCAACATGGGGTCAGGTCCGCAGGACCAGACCCCACCCGTGCGGATTTACTTGGTTTCGGCGAACAGCTCGCGGCCGATCAGCATGCGACGGATCTCGCTCGTGCCCGCGCCGATTTCGTAGAGCTTCGCGTCACGCCACAGACGTCCCACCGGATACTCGTTGATATAGCCGTTGCCGCCCAGGGTCTGGATCGCTTCGCCGGCCATCCATGTTGCCTTCTCGGCGCTGTACAGGATGGCGCCGGCGGCGTCCTTGCGCAGGTTGCGGATCTGCTCGGGCGTCGTGGCGCGGTCGCAGGCCTGGCCGACGGCGTACACGTAGGCCTTGCACGCCATCATGGTCGAGTACATGTCCGCCAGCTTGCCCTGCATCAGCTGGAATTCGCCGATCGGCTGGCCGAACTGCTTGCGGTCGTGCACGTACGGCACCACCGCGTCCATGCAGGCGGCCATGATGCCCAGCGGGCCGCCCGACAGCACGGTGCGCTCGAAGTCCAGGCCCGACATCAGCACGTTGACGCCCTTGCCCAGGCCGCCCAGCACGTTCTCGGCCGGCACTTCGCAGTCCTGGAACACCAGTTCGCCCGTGTGCGAGCCGCGCATGCCCAGCTTGTCGAGCTTTTGCGCGATCGAGAAGCCCTTGTAGCCTTTTTCGATCAGGAAGGCGGTCATGCCGCGCGGACCGGCTTCGAGGTCGTTCTTGGCGTACACCACCAGCACGTCGGCGTCCGGACCGTTGGTGATCCACATCTTGGTGCCGTTGAGCACCCAGCGATCGCCCTTGAATTCGGCCTTCAGTTTCATGCTGACGACGTCGGAGCCGGCGTTCGGCTCGGACATGGCGAGCGCGCCAATGTGTTCGCCCGAGATCAGCTTCGGCAGGTACTTGCGCTTCTGCTCTTCGGTGCCGTTGCGCTTGATCTGGTTGACGCACAGGTTCGAGTGGGCGCCGTAGGACAGGCCGACCGAGGCGGACGCGCGCGAGATTTCCTCCATCGCGACGATGTGGGCCAGGTAGCCCATGTTGGCGCCGCCGTATTCCTCGCCGACGGTGATGCCGAGCACGCCCAGTTCGCCCATCTTGCGCCACAGGTCCATCGGGAACTGGTCGCTGCGGTCGATTTCGGCGGCGCGCGGCGCGATTTCCGCGGCGGCGAACTGTTGCACCGCTTCGCGCAGCGCGGCGATGTCGTCGCCATGATCAAAGGTCAAGCCTGGCAGGTGCAGCATGTCGTCCTCACGGGAAATTAGGGCAAAGGTGGATGATACGCCGATGTGACGTTAACGTAAACGTAAAGTGGCTTCCCGCTCAGACGCTGTCGGCCGTGGCTTCGGCCAGCATGCGCCGGCATTCTTCCTCGTGGGTGGCGACCTCGGCCAGCGCCATCTCGATGTCGGCGCGCTGCTGCTCGAGCGTCTCGCGCTGGTGCGCCAGCACGCCGAGAAAGCGCTGCATCTGCGCCACGGTGTCCTTGGGCGACTCGTACATGTCGACGATGCTGCGGATTTCGGACAAGGTCAGCCCCAGCCGCTTGCCGCGCAAGGTCAGCTTCAGGCGGGTGCGGTCGCGCGCGGTGTAGACCCGGTTGCGTCCGCCGGCGCCTTCGCGGCTGGGCGTGAGCAGCCCGTGGTCTTCATAGAACCGGATGGCGCGCGCGGTGATGTCGAATTCGCGCGCCAGTTCGGCGATGGTGTAAGTGGGCATGGCGATCCGTGCAAAAGTGGGAATCCGCTTAGAATAAAAGCGCGCGGCTTCCGTTTACGTCAACGTAAAGCACATTGTAGCGCGCCGCCCGCCATCCTGAACACGAAAGATCCGCCATGAACCAACTCGAGTCGCAACTTGAATATCCCTTCGGCGACACCCTGCCGGCCATCGGCGCCGTGCTGCCGCTGGCGCCCGGCCTGGGCTGGCTGCGCATGCCGCTTCCGTTCGCGCTCGACCATATCAACCTGTGGCTGCTGGCCGATGGCGAGGGCTTTGCCGCGGTCGACTGCGGCGTGGCGACCGACGCCACCCGCGCCGCCTGGGAGCAGGTGTTCGGCGGCGCCACCATGGCCAGCCAGCCGCTCACGCGCGTGATCGCCACCCATTGCCACCCGGACCACATCGGCCTGTCGGACTGGCTGTGCAAGCGCTTCGGCGCGCCGTTCTGGATCACCACCGGCGAATACGGCTTCGGCCGCATGATGTCGGCGGCCCTGCCGGGCGTGGACGGCACCGCCGCGATCCCGCATTTTCAGCGCCACGGCCTGGCGGGCGACGACCTGCTGGCGCAGATGCAAACCCGGCGCAACTATTTCCCCTCGCTGGTGCCGGCCGTGCCCGAGTCCTACACCCGGATGCGCGACGGCGACCAGTTCGCGATCGGCAAGCACAGCTGGCGCGTGATCGCCGGCTTCGGCCATTCGCCGGAACACGCGTCGCTGTACTGCGGGGAGCTGGGCGTGCTGATCTCGGGCGACATGGTGCTGCCGCGCATTTCCACCAATGTCTCGGTGTTCGCCGTCGAGCCGGAGGGCAATCCACTGCAGCTGTACCTCGACTCGCTGGGCAGGTTCGACGAGCTGCCGGCCGATACCCTGGTGCTGCCGTCGCACGGCCGCCCGTTCCGCGGCCTGCATACCCGCATCGCCCAGCTGCGCGCGCACCACGAGGCGCGCCTGGCCGAGGTGGTGGCGGCCTGCGCCGAGGCGCCCCGCTCGGCGATGGACATCGTGCCGGTCATGTTCAAGCGCCAGCTCGACGCCCACCAGCTGACCTTCGCGCTGGGCGAGGCGCTGGCGCACCTGCATAAATGCTGGGCCGATGGTGTTGTGCGGCGCGTCACGGGAACCGATGGCATTATCCGCTTCCAGAGTGCGCACAAGGAATAAAATTCGCGATTCCGCAGGGTGGAGGCATATTTTTAGCCGAAGTTCAAGTCATAATAACTGCGACAGTGCGTCAGTACAGGATATACTCTCTAACTGTTACATTCCGATTGCTAGTTTGTCACAATCGGTCTCTCCACCCAAGCGACTGACTTTCATTCCATTGCATGAAATAGTGCCAACCATGAATTCATCCAACGAGCGGGAAAGCTTCAGCGTGCGCCTGCAGCAAGCGCTGAAAAACGCCCATTATTCGCCCGATAGTCCGACCCGCCTGGCCCGCGAATTTAACATCCGCTTCGACGGACGGCCGATCACGGTGCATGCGGCGCGCAAATGGCTGGTGGGCGAGGCGATTCCCACGCAGGAAAAATTGCGCATGATCGCGCAGTGGCTGGGCGTGCCGGCCGAATGGCTGCGCTTCGGCGGCCCGGAAAGCCTCGAGTCGCACGGCGAGCCGGTCAACGGTTTCTCGCGCTTCGAGTCGGCCGACGTCAAGCTGATCGCCGACCTGCAGCTGCTCGACGAACACCACCGAAAGATCGCCCGGGAATTCATCCGCATGCTGGTACGCATGAATTACCAGAAATAGCGTCCGTTTCGGCCTCCCCGCATCCCCGCGCTGACGGCCCGCAAGCCGATTCATTGAACTGGCGCAACTATTCCCAGAATTTCCTGTTTATCATTGCATTGGCGCCCGGTTGATGCACAATGTCAATATGTGTTCCTCGAAATTCTATGTGGAAATTTTGAATGAACGGCAGCACAAAGGCGGATTAGTGGCCCATAATCACAGCAGTGCCTGGCAGTCCCGCCACCAAGTATCGAAACGAAGCCGAGGATGTTAGCCGCCCTATGAAAAGCAACTACAGCAACACTGCACAGCTGAAGGATTTGATGACTGCTCCTCCGATGACGGCGGCCCAGCACGCGGAAGTGATGCGCAAGCGCATCGCCCACCGTCGGATGGTCGAGGAAGCGAAAGAAATGAAGAAAGCCGAGAGCTGGCAGTTCGACAAGCGCTAGGCTGCCGCTGTCGATTCAGGATTGCTCGGGGGGGTTCATGCCGCCCCAGCGTGGCGCGAGCGCGTGCTCGATGCCGAACAGGTCGATCACCCGCGCGACGGTGTGATCGACCATCTCGTCGATGGTGGCCGGGCGGTGGTAAAAGCTTGGCAGCGGCGGGAAAATAATCCCCCCCATCTCCGTCACCGCCGTCATGTTGCGCAGGTGCGCCAGGTTGAACGGCGTTTCGCGCACCATCAATACCAGCCGGCGGCGCTCCTTGAGCACCACGTCGGCCGCGCGCGCGATCAGGTTGTCCGACAGGCCATGGGCCACCGACGCCAGGGTCTTCATCGAGCACGGTGCGACCACCATGCCGTCCGACTGGAACGAGCCGCTGGCAATGGCGGCGCCGACGTCGCGGTTCTTGTGCACCACGTGGGCCAGCGCCTCGACGTCGCGCCGCTGCATGCCCACTTCCTGATGCAGGGTCAGGCTGGCGGCGTCGGAGATGACGAGGTGGGTTTCGATCCCTGGCGTGGCCGCCAGGTGCTGCAGCAGCCGCACGCCGTACACCGCGCCGGTGGCGCCGGTGATGGCGATGACGAGCCTCCGCGGGGGGGAATCAGGCATCGAGCAGGGCTTTGAGCTCGCCCGATTCGAACATCTCGTTCATGATGTCCGAGCCGCCGATGAATTCACCCTTCACGTACAGCTGAGGGATGGTCGGCCAGTTGGAGAAATCCTTGATCCCCTGGCGCACTTCCGGGTCGTCCAGCACGTTGACGGTGGCGATGTTCTCGACGCCGCAGGCCTTCAGGATCTGGATCGCGCGGCCCGAAAAGCCGCATTGCGGGAATTGGGCGGTGCCCTTCATGAACAGCACGACAGGCGTGGTGCTCACGGTTTCTTTGATCCAGGTTTGTACGTCGCTCATGGCTGCCTCGGTGAAAAAATGAATGGATGACGGCATTTTATAAGAAAACGCCGGGGCAGGGGCTGGGGCCGACATTCTGGAATCTTTCGGTTGGTGCGCATTTTAGGCGCGCGCGGCAAATCCTCTCTAGAGCGCGAGAACTTGCTAACCGCCTGGGCGAAGGTCAGACTACGCCCTGCGTTGGCTCTGCGGCCACACGTGCGCGCAGCGCGGCGAGGGAGATCAGTTTCGAATGCTCGGAACGGCGTGACTCGTAGACGGTGGAAAGGTCTGCAAATGCTTCGTGAAGTTGATCGACAAAAGGACCAAGCTCTTCTTCCTCAGCTTCGCCGAGTGAACCGCTGTCAAGCAACAGTTGGCAGCGTTTCATTTCTCGCAGTACGGCGGTGATTGCGGCTAGCAATGCATTTGTGCTCTCAAGCATGTGGTACTCCGTCACGTTCAGGTTAGAGTTCCAGCGTAGCGCGCTGGTTCATGGTCTTGAGTTGCTGCAGGAAGAGCGGGAGCGGCACGTCACCTTTCGGTGCGATGGTGTAATGGAAGGCACCTTGGACATTCTGATGGTCCTTGGTAACAGCCAGCCCGGGGGGAATCTGCGTACCGGCGGGAATTTTGAAATGCTTGGTTGTTTTTGAGCCGAACCAGGTTACTTTCAAATCAAAAGTAGATACCCCGCGGTAGTCTCCTTTAATGCAGCGGCATCCGAGGACGATTCATTGGTTGTCGCGGTCAACTACTCTGACGTCGGCGAGACGGGTATCGTTTCCTGGGTGTGGATCAAGGGCCATAGCTCCAGCCTCGAACTCGGACTTTTTCTGCGCGCCATAGGGCCGTCGGCGTTGACGTGTCCCAGAACCTTTCCCCAAAGCCTGCTGCTAGATAGATATTCTTGAGGTCGTCGGACATAGAGTATCCCCTAAAAATGATGTGTCGATCAGCAGACAATGGCGATAAATGTGCAGGCGGACGCGATTACTCTTCAGTATGTTCCCAAATGCTCTGATGTCAAGACAGGTAGCTGTTCTTTTGCACGCATTTGAAGTGCTCTCTCCCCGCCGGGACGCGTGCGATATAACTTTAAAGGGTCATGTAGCTTTTGCAGAGCAGATGAGGGACGCACAGGCGGGGTCAGGTCTGCAAGACCAGACCCCGGTACTCGCTTACTTGCGTAGCTTGGCGAAAGCGGCCGCCATGCTGCCCGACGGCTCGGGCGCGCGCTGCTTCTGGTGCTGCGCCATGCGCTTGCTGTCGTTCCGGTCGGCGCGCTGCTCCGGCCGGGCGCCCGGCTGCGGCGCGCTATCGGTCAGGCGCATGGTCAGCGCGATGCGTTTGCGCTTCTCGTCGACTTCAAGCACCTTCACGCGCACTACCTGGCCCGCCTTGACCACCGTGTGCGGATCCTTGACGAAGGTGTTCGACAGCGCCGAGATGTGCACCAGCCCGTCCTGGTGCACGCCAATGTCGACGAAAGCGCCGAACGCCGCCACGTTGGTCACTACGCCCTCGAGGATCATGTCCGGCCGCAGGTCGCGGATCTCCTCGACGCCTTCCTTGAAGGTCGCGGTGGTGAATTCAGGACGCGGATCGCGGCCCGGCTTCTCCAGCTCCTTCAGGATGTCGGTGATGGTCGGCACGCCGAACTTTTCGTCGGCGTACCGCGCCGGGTTCAGGGTTTTCAGCAGTCCGGCGTCGCCGATCACCGCCTTCATGTCCTTCTTGATGTCGGCCAGGATCTTCTCGACCAGCGGGTACGACTCTGGGTGCACCGCGGAGGCGTCGAGCGGGTTCTCGCCGCCCATCACGCGCAAGAAGCCGGCGGCCTGCTCGAAGGTCTTGTCGCCCAGGCGCGGCACGGCTTTCAGCGCCGCGCGCGAGGCGAACGCGCCCTTCATGTCGCGGTAGGTCACGATGCTCTGGGCGACGCTCGACGACAGGCCCGACACGCGCGCCAGCAGCGGCGCCGACGCCGTGTTGACGTCCACGCCGACCGCGTTGACGCAATCCTCGACCACGGCGTCGAGCGAGCGCGCCAGCTGGCTTTGCGACACGTCGTGCTGGTACTGGCCGACGCCGATCGACTTCGGATCGATTTTCACCAGTTCGGCCAGAGGGTCCTGCAGGCGGCGCGCGATCGATACCGCGCCGCGCAGCGACACGTCCATGTCGGGCAGTTCGCGCGAGGCGAATTCGGAGGCCGAGTACACCGAGGCGCCGGCTTCCGACACGACGATCTTGGTCAGCTTCAGTTCCGGGCGCTGGCGGATCAGGTCCTGGGCCAGCTTGTCGGTCTCGCGCGAGGCGGTGCCGTTGCCGATCGAGATCAGCGACACGTTGTGCTTGGCCGCGAGTTGTCCCAGCAAGTGCAGCGAGCCGTCCCAGTCGTTCTTCGGCTGGTGCGGATAGATCACGGCGGTGTCGACCACCTTGCCGGTGGCGTCGACCACCGCCACCTTGACGCCGGTGCGCAGGCCGGGATCGAGGCCCATGGTGGCGCGCGGGCCGGCTGGCGCGGCCAGCAGCAGGGCCTTGAGGTTCAGCGCGAACACGTTGATCGCGTCGAGTTCGGCCTTTTCGCGCAGGGCGCCCATCAACTCGGTCTCGAGGTGCATGAAGCTCTTCACGCGCCAGGTCCAGCGGGCCGTGTCGGCCAGCCACTTGTCGGCCGGGCGGCCCAGGTTCTTGATGCCGAAGCGCGCGGCGATGCGGCCTTCGCACGGGTTGTGCGGCGCGTCCCACTTGGGCTTCTCGGGCTCGGTGTCGAGGCGCAGGGTGACGTCGAGGATGCCTTCGCGGCGCCCGCGCAGCAGTGCCAGCGCGCGGTGCGAAGGCACGGTGCCGATCGTCTCAGAGTAGGCGAAGTAGTCGGCGAACTTTTCGCCTTCTTCCTGCTTGCCCTCGACGACCTTCGATTCGACCACGCCATGTTCGCGCACGTATTCGCGCAGCGACTGCAGCAAGGTGGCGTCTTCGGCGAAGCGCTCCATCAGGATCTGGCGCGCGCCGTCAAGGGCCGCCTTGGCGTCGGCCACGCCAGGGTTATTGCCGTCGTCGCTGGTGAAGGCCTCGCGCAGGTATTTGGCGGCTTCCAGCTCCGGATTGATGGTCGGATCGGCCAGCAGGCCGTCGGCCAGCGGCGCCAGGCCCGCCTCGATCGCGATCTGCGCCTTGGTGCGGCGTTTCTGCTTGTACGGCAGATAGAGGTCCTCGAGGCGGGTCTTGTCCTCGGCGTGGGTGACGGCGTCCAGCAGCGCCGGCGTCATCTTGTTCTGTTCGGTGATCGACGCGATGATCGCGGCGCGCCGGTCTTCGAGCTCGCGCAGGTAGCGCAGGCGCTCTTCGAGCAGGCGCAGCTGGATGTCGTCGAGGCCGCCGGTCGCTTCCTTGCGGTAACGCGCGATGAACGGCACGGTGGCGCCTTCGTCGAGGAGGGCGATGGCGGCGGCGACCTGCGCCGGCTTGGCGGCGAGTTCGAGGGCGAGGCGTTGTTCGATAGAAGGGAGCATGGGCACATCCTGGTGAGTCGAGGCAGGGATGATACCCAATCGCGTGGAATGCGCCAGTCTTGACAGCGTAAACTACCTGTGCGGGAAGTCGGTTTGCCGGGGGAGACAATCATGCTGACGGGCGGATGTTATTGCAAAGCTATCAGGTACCGCGTTTCGGGACGAATTTTCGACGCGACTATCTGCCACTGCGAAATGTGCCGCGGGACGACCGGGGCGCCGTGCGTCGCGTGGTTCAGCGTGGCCTCGAACGAATTTGCCCTGCTGGCCGGCGCGCCGGCATCGTTCCGCTCGAGTGATCATGCGACGCGAACGTTTTGCCCCACCTGCGGCACCCAGCTCACGTTTCGCGACGATGCCAGGCCGGACGAGACCGACGTGACTATCTGCAGCCTGGATGATCCGAACATGATCGCGCCGCAAGACCACACCTTCACGCGCAGCCAGGCTGGATGGTTGAAGCTGGCGGACGGTTTGCCGCGTTTTACGCTCAGCCGCGCCGAAGGCTGACTTGAAAAACCGGGCTCAGCCCAACTAATCCGGTCCCGGGGTGGGCGGCGGCGCTGGCGTGGGGTGAAGCGGTCAGGCCTTTTTCAGTCCGCCCGGGTTGAGCGTGCCGGTGCTCGGCGAATTGTCGCGGCCCGCGCCCTTGCCCGGATTGGTGCCGTCGCCCAGGCCCGAGCGGTTGTCCTTGGCGGCCGGGGCCGGCGCCGGGGTTTCCACCGGCTTGGCCTTGGCCTTGAGTTGCGCCGCCGCTTTCGCTTCCGCCGCCGCGGCCGCCTTCGCCGCAGCCGCGGCCTTGGCTTCCGCTTCCTTGGCCGCCTTGGCGTCGGCCGCCGCCTGCTTTGCCGCGGCCGCATCGGCTTTCGCCTTCTCGGCCGCAGTCGCCTTGGCGGCGCCCGGGTTGTCGGTACCAATGTTCGGCGAATTGACCTTGCCGCCGCCCTGGCCTGGATTGCTGCCGTCGCCCAGGCCGGAATGGTTGGTCTTCGGGTCCGGCACCGCCACGGGCGCCTGCGCCGGCACGTTGCGCACCTTGATGATGGCGTCGTTGAAGTCGCGGTCGCCGCCGCCCTGCAGGTCTTCGAAGCCGATCTGCACGCCGCCGTCGGCCGTGCCGCTCATCTTCGCGTGCTCGATGTTGTCGCTGTTCCCGGAGGCGGCGCCGGCCTTGAAGAAATTGCCCTGGCCGTTGTCGATGCCGAACTGGATTTTGGTGCCGGCCGCGAATGTGCCCAGGTCGACCGATCCGGTCTTGTTGTCGACGCCGATGTATTGCCTGGTCTTGAAATTGTCGGTCGAGTAGAAGATCTTGTTGTCGTAACCCGAGTCGGACGCCTGGATGTCGACCACCACATGGCCGCTGCCGGCGATGACGCCGCCGGCGGTCATTTCCAGGCCGTCCGGCTTCTCGCTGGCCACGCTCGCGGCCGGGGCGGCGCCGGCGACCTTGCCGGCCGGCGTGTACAGCCCGAGTTCCGGCTTGGCCGCGGCGGCGCCGAGCGTGACCGTGGACGCGGGCGTCTTCGCCGCCGCCGGCGCCTTGGGCGCTACCGCCTTGGCTGCCTTGGCCGCTTCGGCGGCGTTCGCTTTGATCGCTTTTGCCGCCTCGGCGGCTGCCTTGCCGGCGGCGGCGTTGCTTTGTACGGTAGTCATGATTGGCGTTCCCACGGGGGGTGTTTGGTATGGAGGGAACTATAACAGGCATTACTTTGCGGAAATTATTCCCCACAGGGAATTTCTGGTGTATGTTGGCCTGTGTCAACACTTTCACAGCCGGCTGGAGGCCTTGCGTAGCGGCAAAACAACATGCCGCTGGCGCCAATGCCACGGCAGCCCGGTGCGCATACACCCGAATCGCCGCAAGCGCGCTGATCAGAGCGGCTTGTCTTGACGGCGGTTTGGGGTGATGATGACAGACCAGCGCACGGGAAAACCTGCCGCCGGCGGACAGCGCGATGCTTGCGTGGCGGGGGTTTGTTGATTTTTGTAATCTTTTTCTCGGTCGTACGATTCCGCACAAAACAAGTCGGGGCGAATGAAGCATAATACCGGGTCTTGTCTTTTTTGATACAGAATGCAAAGAACAATGCACACAATGGATTTGATGCGCGACGACTCCAGCGATGCGCCGGCCGCCCCAGCGGCCCAGCCGTCCGCGCCGGCCGCGCCGCTGGCGGCCCCGGTGGCCAGCTGGCTGCAGCGGGTCGACGCCGCCGCGCACCCGCGCCCGAAACTGAGCGCCGAGATCAAGGATCCGAAGCTGGCGCAGTTCAAGTTCGTTTATGTGCTGGCCCCCACCAGCGGCGGCCGCCATGTGGCCCTGTGCCTGTGCAAGGCGCGCCTGCGCCCGAACGGCGACGTGGCCGCGGCCAGCCCGGTCAGCGAGGTGTTCTCGCTGCTGTCGGCCCCGCCCGCCTATCTCGAAGGCGACGACGAGGACCTGGTGCGCTTCTTCATCGCCATGCGCAGCGGCGCCCAGCAAAGCAGCAGCGCCACCGAGCCCAAGGGCAAAATCGGCGCGATCCTGCTGCAGATGCTGCTGGAGCAAGACAAATTACTGTGGGCTAATTCCTGGCCCGATATGTCGAACGGCCTGGTCTATCCGCTGCAGGCCGGCCCGGTGCGCAAGGCCAACCTGGTCTGGCGCGACGAGGGCCGCACCGCCCGCCTCGGCTGGCAGGTCGAGCCGGCGCCCGGCGCCACCCACAGCGCCGCCGACCAGATCGACTACATGCTGCCGACGGATCCGCCGTGGTACATCGACAACCTGTCGTGCGGCGCGCTGGACCTGAACCGCGGCGGCGTCGACATCTCGCTGGCCGAGCTGCAGGCGCTGGTGGCCCAGGCGCCGGCGCTGACCGGCAGCGACAAGCGCCGCGTCTCGCAGCTGCTGCTGGCGCACGGCCTGCAGCAGCTGATGCCGCTGCCCCAGCCGCTGACCCAGCGCATGCGCAACGACGTCACGCCGCGCCCCTACCTGCTGCTCGACTCGGTCCAGCTGGCCGACGGCGCCACACAGCGCTGGCACGACATGGCCGTGCTGTCCTATGACTACGACGGCGAGCGCGTCTCGTTCGACCCGGCCCAGCGCGTGGTGCGCCAGATCGGCGACGTCACCGAGGTGATCGCGCGCGATTCCGCCGCCGAGGCCGCCGCGCTGGCGACCCTGAACGCGCTCGGCTTCCGCAAGCCGTCCACGCCGCCGCTGAATGGCCTGGCCGGCGCCCTGCAGCTCGACAGCCAGGCGCACTGGATCCGATTCGCCCAGGGCGACCTCGACACCCTGGCCGCCGGCGGCTGGCAGCTCAAGCGCTCGAAAACCTACCGCTACGACGTGGTCGCGGTGGAAGACTGGTACGCCGACATCGACCAGCCGGCCGAGGCGGGCAATGCCTGGTTCGAGCTGGAATTGGGCATCGTGGTCAACCAGAAGCGGGTGCCACTGCTGCCGGTGCTGGTGCAGCTGATCCGCAGCGCGCCGGCCGATTTCGACCCGGACGTGCTGGCCGCCCACGCCGACACCGACCAGATGCTCGCGCCCCTGCCCGACGGCCTGCGCGTGGCGCTGCCGTGGGGCCGACTGAAGCCCATCCTCGCCACCCTCGGCGAGCTGTATTTCAGCGACAAGATCAAGAACAAGGTGCGCCTGTCCACCCTCGACGCGGCCCGCCTCGAAGACCTGGCGCGCGGCACGGAATTGCGCTGGACCGGCGGCGAGCAGCTGCGCGAGACCGGCCGCAAGCTCAGCCTGTTCGGCTCGGTGCAGAAGGTGCCGGCGCCAGGCGGCCTGCAAGCCACCCTGCGCGACTACCAGGCCGACGGCCTGGCCTGGATGCAGTTCCTGCGCGAGTACGATCTGGCCGGCATCCTGGCCGACGACATGGGCCTGGGCAAGACGGTGCAGACCCTGGCCCACATCCTGGTCGAGAAGGAAGCCGGCCGCCTGACCAGCCCGGCGCTGGTGATCGCCCCGACCAGCCTGATGACCAACTGGCAGGACGAGGCCGCCAAATTCGCGCCAGGCCTGAAGGTGCTGCTGCTGCAAGGCAAGGAGCGGCTCGAGCTGTTCGACCAGATCGACAACGTCGACCTGGTGCTGACCACCTACGCGCTGCTGCCGCGCGACGAGGAAAAGCTGCGCGAGCACGCCTACCACCTGGTCATCCTGGACGAATCGCACTACATCAAGAACAACCGCTCCAAGGCGGCCCAGAGCGCCGGACTGCTCAATGCGCGCCACCGCCTGTGCCTGACCGGCACGCCGCTCGAGAACCACCTGGGCGAACTGTGGTCGCAGTTCCACTTCCTGCTGCCGGGCCTGCTGGGCGACGAGAAGACCTTCAACAGCCAGTTCCGCCATCCGATCGAGCGCCAGGACGACCCGCTGCGCCGGGCCCTGCTGAACCGCCGCATCCGGCCCTTCCTGCTGCGCCGGACCAAGGACAACGTCGCCAAGGAACTGCCGCCGAAGACCGAAATGGTGCGCAAGGTAGAACTGTCCGGCGCCCAGCGCGACCTGTACGAAACCGTGCGCCTGGCGATGGACAAGAAGGTGCGCGACGAGATCGACAAGAAGGGCGTGGCGCGCAGCCAGATCGTGATCCTCGAGGCGCTGCTCAAGCTGCGCCAGGTGTGCTGCGATCCGCGCCTGGTCAAGGCGCTGCCGGCGCGCAAGAAGGACAGCGGCTCGGCCAAGCTGCTCGACCTGATGCAGATGGTGGACGACCTGCTCGACGAAGGCCGCAAGATCCTGGTGTTCTCGCAATTCACCAGCATGCTCGAGCTGATCCAGCAGGAACTCGACGCGCGCCGTATCCCGTTCGCGCTGCTGACCGGCGAAACCAAGGACCGCGCGGCCCAGGTCGCCGCGTTCCAGCAGGGCGCCGTGCCGATTTTCCTGATCAGCCTGAAGGCCGGCGGCGTCGGCCTGAACCTGACCGCGGCCGATACCGTGATCCACTACGATCCGTGGTGGAATCCGGCGGCCGAGCAGCAGGCCACCGACCGCGCCTGGCGCATCGGCCAGGACAAGCCGGTGTTCGTCTACAAGCTGATCGCCAAGGGCACGCTGGAAGAGAAGATCCAGCTGCTGCAGCAGAAGAAGTCCGACCTGGCGCAGTCGATCCTGGCCGACGGCGAGTCGCAGAAGCTGGTGCTGACCCAGGAAGACTTGCAAGCCATTTTCGCTCCACTCGAGGAATAAGGGACCCCATGACGCCAGGCGCCGCCGACCAGTTTCGCACCATTGCCGAGATCGGAGGCGACGTCGCCTGCATCGTCGATTGCCGCACCGGCGAGCCCACCTACATCAGCGCCTCGGTGGAACAGCTGGTTGGCTACAGCCCCGACGAGCTGCGCGGCCAGATGGCCGGCGGCGCGCTTGTGCCGGTAATGGCGGGCCTGCCGGCGCGCCTGGCGCGCTTCGTCGCCGGCGACCTGAGCCGCCTGAAGCTGGTGCGCGAATTCGACTTCCCGCATCGCGACGGCCACCTTGTCCCGGTGGAAATCATCTCCAGCGTGCTGGTCGACCAGGCCGGCCAGCCGTCCGTGCTCGTCGGCCTGATCCGCGACCTGTCGGCGCGCCGCGAGCATGAGGCCGGCCGGCGCCGCTTTGCCAGCATGCTCAACCACGAATTCCGCACGCCGCTGTCGACCATCGACGGCGCCATCCAGCGGCTGGAAGTGACCGGCGCCGATGCCGACCAGCCCACGCGCGAGCGCTACCGCCGCATCTCGGCCGCGGTCGAACGCCTGATCGGCATGCTCGACCAGTACCTGTCGCCGGACCGGGTCGAGGCCAGCGGCACCGTGCGCCGCACCGACAGCATCAATCCGCGCCGGCTGCTGGAAGAAGGCGCCCTGCTCGCGCGCGCGGCCGGGCGCCACGCAACGCTGGCGCTGGGCGACCTGCCGGACACGCTGCGCGGCGAGCCGCAGGGCTTGCGGCTGGCGCTGAAGGTGCTGGTCGACAACGCGTTGCAGTATTCGCCGGCCGGCACGCCGATCGCCCTGTCGGGCCAGCGCACCGAGGGCGGCATCGAGTTGCGGGTGCGCGACCACGGCGCCGGCGTGCCCGAGGGCGAAACCGAACTCATCTTCGCCAAGTCGCGGCGCGGCAGCAATGCCGGCGCGCGGCCCGGCTCCGGCCTCGGCCTGTACATGGCGCGTTCGGTGGTCGAAGTCCACGGCGGCACGGTCGGCGTCGAGCCGGCCGGTGCGGAAGGCGCCGTGTTCACAATCTTCCTGCCAATACGTGAGTCTTCCGGGAAACTTGTTGCATCATCTGGTGACACAAGTGATAATTCCGGTAACAAAATTAGGTTGGCACTGGGCCCCGACAATGCCCAGCCTTAATGAGACAAAAAACAACACGACCAACCCATGACGCAGATACTGATCGTTGAAGACAACGGCGAATACGCCGGAGACATGGCGGAGTTCCTGGTGGAGCTCAATCATGATGTCACGATCGCCACGACCGCCGCAGAAATGTGGGCCGCGCTGACCAAGACGCCGACCGCAGTGGTCGTGCTCGACCTCGGTTTGCCCGACGAAGATGGCTTCAACGTCATTCCCCGCATGCGCCAGCTGTACCCCGAGATCGGGCTGCTGGTGCTGACCGGCAGGGTCGCGTTCGACAACCGCATCCTCGGCTTGCGCCTCGGCGCCGACCACTACCTGACCAAGCCGATCAAGTTTCCCGAGCTGGCCGCCCACATTGAGGCGCTCGACCGGCGCGTGCGTCCGCAGGAAGCGGCGCTGCCGGCGCCGACCAAGTGGACCCTGCGCGTGAGCGCGCGCCAGCTGGAACTGTCGGGCAGCGTCATCGATCTGACGGAAAAAGAGTGCAACTTCCTGCATCTGCTGACCATTAATACCCGTCCGGTGCCGCGCCAGGTGATCGTGGCCGGCATGGGCGGCGACGACCCCGACGCCAGCCGCCGGGTCGACATGCTGGTGTACCGCCTGCGCAAGAAGGCGCGCAGCGGCCTGGGCCAGGACCTGCCGCTGCGCAGTGCCTACGGCGAGGGATACAGCCTGTCGGCCGGTTTCACCCTGCTGTGAACGTAAATAGGGACAGGGTCAGCCCAAATTTGGCCTTTCTTAAAATCAATTAGGGACAGGGTGGTGTAGAATCGGGATTTCCGCCCGATTTACACCGCCATGGCCCGTCTTCCCCGCCTCGTCGTCCCCCTTCAAGCCCACCACGTGGTCCAGCACGGCCATGACCATCAGGCGATTTTCCGCGAGCCGGAGGATTACGATCGCTTTCTCGGCTGGCTGCGCGACAGCGCGAAGGCGTACAAGGTCGCGATCCACGCCTACGTGCTGATGCCGTCCCAGCTGCAGCTGCTGGCCACTCCGTCGGACGAGGACGGGCTGGCGCTGGCGCTGCAGCGCGTCGGCCGCTACTACGTTCCCTGGTACAACGCCAAATACGGGCGCTCCGGTAGCCTGTTCCAGGGCCGCTTCAAGACCTCGGTGATCGAGGCGCCGGCCTTCCTGATGCAATGCAGTCAATACATCGAATTGACGCCGGTGCGCGCGCACGCCGCCGCAGATGCGCTCGCGTATCCGTGGTCGAGCTACGCGCATCACGCGGGTGTGAGGCCCGATCCGGTGATCACCGACCATGGGCTGTACTGGGCGCTGGGGAACACGCCGTTCCAACGCGAGGCGGCGTACAAGGAACTGGCAGAGCGCGGACTGAGCGGGGCGCAACTGGCCGCGATCGAGCAGGCGGTGCTCAAGGGCTGGCCGTTGGGGTCGGATGCGTTCAAGGTCGATTTGCAGAACAAGGCCAAGCGCCAGGTGCTGCCGGCCAAGCGCGGCAGGCCGTTCAAGGTCAAGCCGGCAGAGGGCTGATTCGTCAGCGATTCAAGCTCAGTATGGGTTCCTGCCTTCGCAGGAACGACGGTTTTATGGCCAACAACACTCGATCTGTCGTTCCAGCGAAGGCTGGAACCCATGCTGAGCAAGCGTTCCCGGACCAATCGCAAAAATCCGATCTACTCTGTCCCCATTTAAATTTGCCGCGCAACACGGCAAATTTAATTTGACTCCGACCCTAATTGTTCTAATTGACGGCTTCTGCTGCATTGCACTATTCTCGTTTTTCACCTGTCAAAGTTGTGGAGAACGCAAATGATTGCCCAAGGCTTGTACGACCCCTCCAACGAACACGATGCCTGCGGCGTTGGATTCATCGCCCACATCAAGGGCAACAAAAGCCACTCCATCATCGAGCAGGGCCTGCTGATCCTGAAAAACCTCGACCACCGCGGCGCCGTCGGGGCGGACAAGCTGATGGGCGACGGCGCCGGCATCCTGATCCAGATCCCCGACCAATACTACCGCGACGAAATGGCCAAGCAAGGCGTCGAACTGCCGCCGCCCGGCGAATACGGCGTCGGCATGGTGTTCCTGCCGAAGGAAAATGCCTCGCGCATCGCCTGCGAGCAGGAAATCGAACGCGCCGTGCGCATCGAAGGCCAGGTGATCCTCGGTTGGCGCAACGTGCCGATCGACGAAGCGATGCCGATGTCGCCGACCGTGCGCGCCAAGGAGCCGGTGATCCGCCAGATCTTCATCGGCCGCGGTCCGGACATCATGGTCACCGACGCGCTCGAGCGCAAACTGTACGTGATCCGCAAATCGTCCGGCCACGCGATCCAGGCGCTGAAGCTCATTCACGGCAAGGAGTTCTTCGTGCCGTCGATGTCGGCCCGCACCATCGTCTACAAGGGCCTGCTGCTGGCCGACCAGGTGGGCGTGTACTACAAGGACCTGCAAGACCCGCGCTGCATCTCGGCGCTGGCGCTGGTGCACCAGCGCTTCTCCACCAACACCTTCCCCGAGTGGCCGCTGGCCCACCCGTACCGCCTGATCGCCCACAACGGCGAGATCAACACCGTCAAGGGCAACTTCAACTGGATGCGCGCGCGCGAAGGCGTGATGAAGTCGGCCGTGCTGGGCGACGACCTGGGCAAGCTGTTCCCGCTGATTTACGAAGGCCAGTCCGACACCGCCTGCTTCGACAACGCGCTCGAACTGCTGATCATGTCCGGCTACCCGATCGCCCAGGCGATGATGATGATGATCCCGGAAGCGTGGGAGAACCATACGCTGATGGACGACAACCGCAAGGCCTTCTACGAGTACTATGCGTCGATGATGGAGCCGTGGGACGGCCCGGCCGCGATGGCCTTCACCGACGGCCGCCACATCGGCGGCACCCTGGACCGCAACGGCTTGCGGCCGGCGCGCTACATCGTCACCGACGACGACCTGGTGGTGATGGCGTCCGAGTCCGGCGTGCTGCCGATCCCCGAATCGAAGATCATCCAGAAGTGGCGCCTCCAGCCGGGCAAGATGTTCCTGATCGACCTCGAAGCGGGCCGCATCATCGACGACAAGGAACTGAAGGACACCTACGCCAACGCCAAGCCGTACAAGGCCTGGATCAATTCTGTGCGCATCAAGCTGGGCGAAATGAAGCTGTCCGAAAGCCAGCTGGCGCACAACCGTGCGAAAGACACGCCGGCGCAGGGCGAGAAGCCCGCCACCACCGTGCTCGATCGCCAGCAGGCGTTCGGCTACACCCAGGAAGACCTCAAGTTCCTGATGGCGCCGATGGCGCTGCTGGGCGAGGAAGCCACCGGCTCGATGGGCAACGACTCGCCGCTGGCGGTGATGTCGAACAAGCTCAAACCTCTGTATAACTACTTCAAGCAGCTGTTCGCCCAGGTGACCAACCCGCCGATCGACCCGATCCGCGAGGCGATGGTGATGTCGCTGGTGTCCTTCATCGGCCCCAAGCCGAACCTGCTCGACACGAACAACGTCAACCCGCCGATGCGCCTCGAAGTGTCGCAGCCGGTGCTGGGCTTTAACGACATGGTGCGCCTGCGCGGCATCAGCGCGCACACCGGCGGCAAGTTCAAGTCGTACGAGCTGAATATTTGCTACCCGGTCGCGTGGGGCAAGGAAGGCATCGAAGCCTCGCTCGCCTCGCTGTGTGCCGAAGCGGTCGATGCCGTCAAGTCCGGCCACAATATCCTGATCGTGTCCGACCGCGCGGTATCGAGCGCGCAAGTGGCGATTCCCGCGCTGCTGGCCACCTCCACCATCCACCAGCACCTGGTCGGCCGCGGCCTGCGCGCCTCCACCGGCCTGGTGGTGGAAACCGGCTCCGCGCGCGAGACCCATCACTTCGCGCTGCTGGCCGGCTACGGCGCCGAAGCCGTGCACCCCTACCTGGCGATGGAGACCCTGGTCGAACTGTCGCAAGGCCTGGCCGGCGACCTGTCGGGCGACACCGCCATCTACAACTACACCAAGGCGATCGGCAAGGGCCTGCTGAAGGTGATGTCGAAGATGGGCATCTCCACCTACATGTCGTACTGCGGCGCGCAGATCTTCGAGGCGGTCGGCCTGAACAAGTCGCTGGTCGACAAATACTTCCGCGGCACCGCCTCGGGCGTCGAAGGCATCGGCGTGTTCGAAGTGGCCGAGGAAGCGCTGCGCCTGCACAGCCTCGCGTTCGGCAACGACCCGCTGCTGGAAGAGAACCTCGACACCGGCGGCGAGTACGCCTACCGCGTTCGCGGCGAAGACCACATGTGGACGCCGGACGCGATCGCCAAGCTGCAGCATTCGACCCGCGCCAACAACTTCAACAGCTACAAGGAATACGCGCAGATCATCAACGACCAGAGCCGCCGCCACCTGACCCTGCGCGGCCTGTTCGAGTTCAAGCTCGATCCATCGAAGGCGATCGCCATCGACGAAGTGGAGCCGGCCAAGGAAATCGTCAAGCGCTTCGCCACCGGCGCGATGTCGCTGGGCTCGATCAGTACCGAAGCCCACGCCACGCTGGCGATCGCGATGAACCGTATCGGCGGCAAGTCCAACACCGGCGAAGGCGGCGAAGACCCGGCGCGCTACACCCAGGAGCTGAAGGGCATCCCGATCAAACAGGGCCAGACCATGTCGTCGGTGATCGGCGAGAAGAACGTCGTCGTCGACATTCCGCTGCAGGACGGCGACTCGCTGCGCTCGCGCATCAAGCAGGTCGCGTCGGGCCGCTTCGGCGTCACCGCGGAGTACCTCAACTCGGCCGACCAGATTCAGATCAAGATGGCGCAGGGCGCGAAACCCGGCGAAGGCGGCCAGCTGCCCGGCCACAAGGTCTCGGAATACATCGCCAGCCTGCGCTTCTCGGTGCCGGGCGTCGGCCTGATTTCGCCGCCGCCGCACCACGACATCTACTCGATCGAAGACCTGGCGCAGTTGATCCACGACCTGAAGAACGCCAACCCGCGCGCCTCGATCTCGGTCAAGCTGGTGTCGGAAGTGGGCATCGGCACGGTCGCCGCCGGCGTCACCAAGGCCAAGGCCGACCACGTGGTCGTCGCCGGCCATGACGGCGGCACCGGCGCCTCGCCGCTGTCGTCGGTCAAGCACGCCGGCACGCCGTGGGAGCTGGGCCTGGCCGAAACGCAACAGACGCTGGTCTTGAACGGCCTGCGCAGCCGCATCCGCGTGCAGGCCGATGGCCAGATGAAGACCGGCCGCGACGTGGTCATCGCAGCGATGCTCGGCGCCGACGAAATCGGTTTCGCCACCGCGCCGCTGGTGGTCGAGGGCTGCATCATGATGCGCAAGTGCCACCTGAACACCTGCCCGGTCGGCGTCGCCACGCAAGACCCGGTCCTGCGCGCGAAGTTCTCGGGCAAGCCGGAACACGTGGTCAACTACTTCTTCTTCGTCGCTGAGGAAGCGCGCCAGCTGATGGCGCAGCTGGGCATCCGCACCTTCGACGAATTGATCGGCCGCGCCGACCTGCTGGACAAGTCGAAGGCGATCACGCACTGGAAGGCGCAGGGCCTGGACTTCTCGGCGATCTTCTACCAGCCGCAAGTCAAGCCGGGCATGACCGTCTACCATACGGAAGGCCAGGAACACGGCCTGGAAAAGGCGCTCGACCACAAGCTGATCGCGCAGGCCAAGGCGGCGCTGGAAAAGGGCGAGCGCGTCTCGTTCATTTCGCCGGTGCGCAACGTCAACCGCACGGTGGGCACCATGTTGTCGGGCGAAGTGGCCAAGCGCTACGGCCATGCCGGCCTGCCGGACGACACCATCCACATCCAGCTGCAAGGCACGGCGGGGCAGTCGGCAGCTGCCTTCCTCGCCGCCGGCATCACGCTCGACCTGGTCGGCGAAGGCAACGACTACGTCGGCAAGGGCCTGTCGGGCGGGCGCATCATCGTGCGGCCGAACACCGAGTTCCGCGGCTGGGCGGTGGACAACATCATCGTCGGCAACACCGTTCTGTACGGCGCGATTTCCGGCGAGGCCTTCTTCAACGGCGTGGCCGGCGAGCGATTCGCGGTGCGCAATTCGGGCGCGACCGCGGTGGTCGAAGGCTGCGGCGACCATGGCTGCGAGTACATGACCGGCGGCACCGTCGTCGTGCTCGGCGCGACCGGGCGCAATTTCGCGGCCGGCATGTCGGGCGGCGTGGCGTATGTCTACGATCCGGCCGGCGACTTCGAGAAGCGCTGCAACACCACGATGGTCAACCTCGAGCGTGTCCATAGTGCCAAGGAACAGGGCGATATCGCCGGCTGGCACAGCCAGACCCGCGACGGCGAGCGCGAGTCGGACGAAGCGATCCTGAAGCGCCTGATCGAGCGCCACTTCAAGCACACCGGCAGCACTCGGGCGCGCTACCTGCTCGACAACTGGGCCGAGGGCCGCGCCAAGTTCGTCAAGGTCTTCCCGACCGAGTACAAGCGCGCGCTGGAAGAGATGCACAACAGCAGCATGGAAGAAGCGGCCGAGAAAATCGCCGCGTAAGCCGTCGCACCTGCGAAGGCAGGTGCCTATGCTGAACATGCGGTTCAGCGGATCACGCTCAGTATGGGTTCCCGCCTACGCGGGAACGACAGCGAAAAAATATAAAGGAATCATCGTGGGTAAAATCACCGGCTTCATGGAATTTCAGCGCCAGGACGAGGAATATCTGCCGGCGCCGGCGCGGGTCAAGAACTACCAGGAATTCGTGCTGCACCTGTCCGACCCGCAGGCCAAGGTGCAGGCGGCGCGCTGCATGGACTGCGGCATCCCCTTCTGCAACACCGGCTGCCCGGTCAACAACGTGATCCCGGACTGGAACGACCTGGTCTATCACGGCCACTACCGCGCCGCGCTCGACAATCTGCACTCGACCAACAACTTCCCCGAGTTCACCGGCCGCGTTTGCCCCGCGCCGTGCGAGTCGGCCTGCACGCTGGGCATCAACAGCGACCCGGTTGGGATCAAGTCGATCGAGCACAAGATCATCGACACCGGCTGGGAGCACGGGTGGGTGCTGCCGCAGCCGCCTGAAAAGCTGACCGGCAAGAAGGTCGCGGTGGTCGGCTCCGGCCCCGCCGGCCTGGCCGCGGCACAGCAGCTGGCGCGCGCCGGCCACGCCGTCACCGTCTTTGAAAAGAGCGACCGCGTGGGCGGCCTGCTGCGCTACGGTATCCCCGACTTCAAGATGGAGAAGTCGCACATCGACCTGCGCGTCAAGCAGATGGAGGCCGAAGGTGTGGTGTTCCGCACCAGCACCCTGATCGGCAAGGACTTCCCGGCGACGGTCAACAACTGGGCGAAGGAAACCATCTTCCCCGAAGACCTGGAAAAGGACTTCGACGCCATCATCCTCGCCGGCGGCGCCGAGCAGCCGCGCGACTTGCCGGTGCCGGGCCGCGAGCTGAAGGGCGTGCACTTCGCGATGGATTTCCTGCCGCTGCAGAACAAGGTCAACGCCGGCGACAAGGTCAAGGACCAGATCAAGGCCAATGGCAAGCACGTCGTCGTCATCGGCGGCGGCGACACGGGTTCCGACTGCGTAGGCACCTCGAACCGCCACGGCGCCGCGTCGGTGGCGCAGTTCGAACTGATGCCGCAGCCGCCGGAGCAGGAAAACAAGCCGCTGGTATGGCCGTACTGGCCGACCAAGCTGCGCACCTCGTCGTCGCACGAAGAAGGCTGCGAGCGCGATTGGGCGGTGGCGACCAAACGACTGGAAGGCAAGGGAGGCAAGGTCGAGAAGCTCATCGCCTGCAAGGTCGAATGGAAGGACGGCAAAATGACCGAGGTGCCGGATTCCGAATTCGAGATGAAGGCCGACCTGGTGCTGCTGGCGATGGGCTTCGTCTCTCCGGTGCAGCAGGTGCTGGATGCATTCGGCGTGGACAAGGACACCCGCGGCAATGCGCGCGCGACGACCGACGGGGAAGGTTGCTATGCGACGTCGGTGCCGAAGGTGTTCGCGGCGGGCGACATGCGGCGCGGGCAGTCGCTGGTGGTGTGGGCGATCCGCGAAGGCCGCCAGTGCGCGCGCGCCGTCGACGAGTTCCTGATGGGCAGCTCGGTTCTGCCGCGCTGATCGCAGCATCGACGACCAACATGGGGTCAGGTCCGCAAGACCAGACCCCGGCTGCGTGACGCGGCGCCTGCTCCATCGGGGTCTGGTCCTGCGGACCTGACCCCATCTTCAAGTCAGCTACTGCTTGCGAACGAACGCCGTGACCTTGCTCAGCGCCGCCGGCGCGATCGTTTCGTCGAGCGCGCCATACTCGTCTTCCTTGCCGGTTTTCGCGGTCTGGAACATGTGATTGAGCGAGGGCATGACGGCCGACTCCACCTTCCTGTTCCCGCCCGCCTTCAACGCTGCCACGATGCCCTCCATGCTTTCGACGGGCACCTGGCGATCGACGCTGCCGTTCAGGGCCAGCACCGGGCAGCGCACGGCGCGCCAGTCATCGACCGGGTTCGCCTTCAACAGCACGGGCAGCATCGGCTTCGCGGCCATCGCAGTCGACAGCGTGCCCTGATTCATCCGGTGCTTGACCACCAGCGCGCGGTCTTCCGGCGACAATCCTTCGTACAGCGCCTTGAGCGCGGTGACCCGCGCAGCCGGTTCGGACTGCGTCATGACGATCTGGTAGTAGTTGCGCACATACGGCATCAAGCGCGCCACCGCCGCTTCATCGGCGCCATGGTCGGCCGCCGCCATCCGGTCCTGCAGCAGCATCAGGTCAATGCCGGGCAGGCCGACGCCCGCCAGCGACACGATGAAGTCGACCGCACCCGGATGAGCGGCCGCGTAACGCGCCGCGAGCATCGGTCCTTCGCTGTGGCCCAACGGGCCGACCTGGCGAAACTGCTTGCGCGCTCTCATCGCCTGAACGGCCGCGCCAACATCGTCAATCAGCTGCGCCTGGGTGTGATTCGCATAGTCGCCGGTGGACCGGCCAATGCCCCGCTTGTCGTAGCGCAGCACCGCAATGCCTTGCCGCGCGAGGTGGTCTGCCAGCACGGAAAAGGTGCGGTGCCCGTCGAATTCTTCATCGCGCGTCTGCGGGCCGCTGCCGTGCACCAGGATCACCACTTTCGGATGGCGGACACCGGCCGGCATGGACAGCGTCGCGCCCAGCATGACACCGTCGCCGCTTGGGATCGCGAGCGTTTCCTCTCGATAGGGAAGCGGCGCCACCGGGGTCTGGCTGCGCACTTTCCTCGGGAAGTCGGCGACCTGCTTCAGCTCGACGGGAAATGCCGCGCCGCCCTGCTTCCATTCGCCCTTGAAATGGTCTTCGGCCCACGTCAGCGTCATCGAACCGAAACCCAGGTCCGCGAGCGCCGTCTCGCCCATTTCGCTGATTTTCTTCACCGGCATGTTGTACGCGCCCAGGTCCGGATTGGCAAAACTGGCCCACGCCGAACCATCGGCCCTGGTGAACACTTCGGCGCCGACTTTCACGACGCGTCCGCCGGGCAGGATCATGTCGCCAAGCCAATGGCCGGGATGTTCGTCGAGCACGCCCGCGAACGCGCTCGCCTGCGCGAGAAAAAGGACGACCGGCACACAATGTCGTAACAACGGATTCATTAGCGGTCTCATGGGATAACGGAAGTTTGCGAAAGGCAACGATTTGTTGGCGCGAATGTTACCCACAATTTCTCGCGGCGTGCGAAAAAGTCAATATGTATATGTATATACTCCGCGCCTGTGACCGAGTATTCACCCCTGCATTTGTTCTCTTGGTCAAACGCACGCCCCGCGCGCGCCGCATGAGTGGCACGCATGATACGATTTCATACTGACATGCGGTGGCCACATGGAAAGCCTTCCATCCCCAGCCGTGGTCGAACTGCGAGGTGGGGTTGGAAAAAGTGCCAGATCTAGTCGAACCGGATGTGCTGGGAGCCTTGCGCCGCGCGACCGCCGACCGCCACGATGTCCTTGACCGCGCCATGCCGCTGGCGGCCGCCGCGCCGTCGCTGGCAGATTATGGCGCGCACCTGGCGCTGCTGCACACCTGGCTGGCCGCGATCGAAGCCTGGCTGGCCGGCTACCACGATGGCCCGCAGGATCCATCCGTGCTCGCGCCCTGCCCGCGCGCGGCCATCATCGCCGCCGACCTGGCCGACCCCGCGATGCCGGCCCAGCTTCCCCTGCTCACGCCGCCCGCGCCCTCCTGGCCCGCCGGCGCCGGCCCTGCCTACCGCTGGGGCGTGTGCTACGTCGTGGAAGGCTCGCAGCTGGGCGGCGCGGTCCTCTTCAAACGCTTGCGCGCCGCCCTGGCCCCGCATCCCCTGACCTATCTCGGCGCCGACGGCGCCGCGGTCGGCGCGCGCTGGCAGCACTTCATCGCCCAGCTGCGCGCCGGTGTGACCGCGCCGTGCGACGTGGCCGACGCCTGCGCCGGCGCCTGCGACGCCTTCGACAGCCTGCTCGCGCTGATGGATGGCGCGCATGAGTGACATCGACCTGACCCTGGCCAACTGCGCCGCCGAGCCGATCCACATTCCCGGCTCGATCCAGCCGCACGGCGCGCTGCTCGCGTTCAGCGCGCAGCGCCTGCTCGTCGCGTGGAGCGCCAACTGCCTTGAGGTGACCGGCGCGCAGCCGTCCCTGGGCGCCGAACTGGCGTCATTGAACTTGCCGCTCGCCGCGGTCGAACTGATTCACCAGGCCGGCGCCGACCTCGATGCGGGCGAAGCGATGCCGTCGGCCTGCGAGGTGACCATCGGCGACCAGGAGCTCGACTGCATCGTGCACGCGCACGACGGGCGCATCATCGCCGAATTCGAGCGCCGCTCGCTCAGCTCGGACGTGGTGGCCTCGTTCGCATTGAAGGCGCACGGCGCGATCGACCGCCTGAAGCGCCAGCAGTCGGTCGATGCGCTGCTGGCGATGGTGGTGCAGCAGGTGCGCCAGCTGACAGGCTTCGACCGCGTGATGGCCTACCGCTTCCGCCACGACGACAGCGGCGACGTCGTCGCCGAAGCGTGCAGCGACGCCATCGAGCCGTACCTGGGCCGGCGCTATCCGGCCAGCGACATTCCGGCGCAGGCGCGGCGCCTGTACCTGATCAACACCCTTCGCCTGATCTCCGACGTCGGCTACGTGCCGGTGCCGGTGCTGGGCCGCGAGGGCGACGCGCCGCTCGACATGAGCCACGGCGTGCTGCGCAGCGTCTCTCCGATCCACATCGAGTACCTGCAGAACATGGGTGTGCATGCGTCGATGAGCATCTCGATCGTCGTCGGCGGCCGCCTGTGGGGCATGCTGGCCTGCCACCACATGGCGCCGCGCCAGGTGCCGTACTCGATCCGCATGGCGGCCGACGTGCTGGCCCAGGTGCTCGCCTCGAGCGTGCAGACGCTGGAAGCGCGCGGCCAGGCGGCCGGCATCGAGCGCGCCGCGGAACTGGGTTCGCGCGTGCTCGAGACCATGAGCCATGAAGACGTGGTGCTGCGCGCGCTGGGCGAGCATGCGCCTGAACTGTGCGAAGCGCTGCACGCCGACGCGCTGGTGGTCGCCCAGCACGGTGAATTCGTCTGCCACGGCGACATCGACCACGCGCTGGTGCGCGCCATCCTCGATACCATCCCCGACAACGGCGAAGTGCTGTTCCAGCGCAGCGACCTGGCCGACTGGCCCGACGCGCTGCGGCCCCGACTCGGCAAATGGGTGGGCATGCTGGCGATGTCGTTCGACGCTTCCTCGCGCGGCATGCTGCTGGCGCTGCGCGCCGAGCAGATCGAAGCGGTGCGCTGGGCCGGCAAGCCGGACAAACTTGTCACGATCGGACCGCTCGGCCCGCGCCTGACGCCGCGCGGCTCGTTCGACGAATGGCGCGAGACCGTGCGCGGCCGCGCCGTGCCCTGGGACGCCACCTCGCTGACTATCGCCAGCCAGCTGCTGTCGAAAATCAGCCGCGCGGTCGCCGCGCGCAACGCCGAAATCGAACGCGCGCGCACCGAGCTGATGGCGATGCTGGGCCACGACCTGCGCGATCCGCTCCAGGCCATCAACATGGCCGGCGCGCTGCTCGAACGCGGTTCGCAGTCGGAGACTATCGGGCGGCGCATCCAGTCGTCGAGCAACCGCATGCAGCGGCTGATCGGGCACGTGCTCGACATGAGCCGCATCAACGGCGGCATTGGCCTCGGCATGCAGCTGGTGCGCACCAACCTGAACGCCATGCTGGCCGACCTGGTCGAGGAGGTCGCCGCGGCGCATCCGGGCGCCAGCTTCCGGCTCGATGCGCCGGCGCCGGTCAGCGCCATGGTCGATCCCGACCGCCTGGTGCAGGTGCTGTCGAACCTGCTGTCGAACGCGCGCCATCATGGCGAGGCGGGCAAGCCGATCACGATCGGTCTGCATGCGGACGGCCAGGACGCGGTGATCACCGTGCGCAACTACGCCGCGCCGATTCCCGACGCGGTGGCCGACAAGCTGTTCGACCCGTTCAAGCACACCTCGCTGCACAATCCGGGCAACCGCAAGGGCGTCGGGCTGGGCCTGTACATCGCGCACCAGATCGCGCGCGGGCACGGTGGCTCGCTGGCTTACCGTTACGAGGCGCCGGAGATCGTGTTCACGCTGCTGCTACCGCTGGGACAGTGAGGAAAGTGGGGTCAGGTCCGCAGGACCAGACCCCGATACTGCATGCGGCGCGGCCGGGGTCCGGTCCTGCGGACCTGACCCCATCTCCCACTTCTGCTGCAATTTACATACACGTATGTATTTTAATTTCCGCACACAGTTGCTGCGCTGCGGAAATAAATATGTGCATAAAAACAGACACTTACGGCAGGAAATATCTGACTCGCCGTTCATTAGTGTTGTATTCTATGCCACGCCGCGCGCGCCAAATCGGGCGCCGGCCAGCAGAGATTGACCTTTCTGCACTACAATACGGCATTCCCAAATACTGACTACCCCTGTGTCCAATCTAGTCGAAATCCGCGATCTGCAGTTTGCCTATGGAGAGCGCGTCATCCTGTCCAACCTGCGCATGGACTTCCCGCGCGGGAAGGTCGTCGCCGTCATGGGTGGCTCCGGCTGCGGCAAGACCACCGTGCTGCGCCTGATCGGCGGCCAGATCCGCCCGCAAAAAGGCGAGGTGAAGGTCGGCGGCGAAGTGGTGCACCAGCTCGACACCGACGGCCTGTACCGCCTGCGCCGCAAGATGGGCATGCTGTTCCAGTTCGGCGCGCTGTTTACCGACCTGACCGTGTTCGACAACGTCGCCTTCCCGCTGCGCGAGCACACCAACCTGCCGGAAGAACTGATCCGCGACCTGGTGCTGCTGAAGCTCAACGCCGTCGGCCTGCGCAACGCCCACAAACTCAAGCCGTCCGAGATCTCGGGCGGCATGGCGCGCCGCGTCGCCGTCGCGCGCGCCATCGCGCTCGACCCGGAACTGATCATGTACGACGAGCCGTTCGCCGGCCTCGACCCGATCTCGATGGGCGTCACCGCCAACCTGATCCGCAAGCTCAACGACGCGCTCGGCTCGACCTCGATCCTGGTCTCGCACGATGTCCACGAGTGCTTCGCGATCGCCGACTACGTGTACTTCATGTCGGCCGGGAAGATCGTCGCCCAGGGCACGCCGGCCGAGATGCGAGTGTCGACCGACCCCTACGTCAAGCAGTTCGTCAACGCCGAAGCGGACGGCCCGGTGCCGTTCGATTATCCGGGCACAGCGCTGGCCGACGACCTCGGCCTGGGGGTGGCGGCATGATCGGCACGCTCCTCGCCGGCATCGGCCGCCCCATCCGCGAAAGCATCGCCCACATCGGCTTTGCCACCCGCTCGTTCTTCGGCCTGATGGGCGTGACGCCGGGCGCGCTGCGCCGGCCCGCGCTGATCTCCGAGCAGATCCATTTCATCGGCAACTATTCGCTGGTGATCATCGTCGTCTCCGGCCTGTTCGTCGGCATGGTGCTGGGCCTGCAGGGCTACATCACGCTCACGCCCTACGGCGCGGAACAAAAGCTCGGCCAGGTTGTCGCACTCGCATTGGTGCGCGAGCTGGGGCCGGTCGTCACCGCGCTGCTGTTCGCCGGCCGGGCCGGCACCTCGCTGACCGCGCAGATCGGCCTGATGAAGGCCGGCGAGCAGTTGTCCGCGATGGAAATGATGGCGATCAACCCGGTGCAGCGCGTGCTGGCGCCGCGCTTCTGGGCCGGCGTGATCGCGATGCCGCTGCTGGCGACCATTTTCAGTGCCGTCGGCGTGCTCGGCGGCTACTTGGTCGGCGTGCAGCTGATCGGCGTGGACGAAGGCGCGTTCTGGTCGCAGATGCAGGCCAACGTCGACGTGCGCGCCGACGTGTTGAACGGCGTGATCAAGAGCGTGGTGTTCGGCATCGCCGTCACGTTCACGGCGCTGTTCCAGGGCTACCACGCCGAGCCTACCCCGGAAGACGTCTCGCGCGCCACCACGCGCACCGTGGTGATCGCCTCGCTGATGGTGTGGGGCCTCGATTTCGTGCTGACCGCACTGATGTTCAACAAGTAATTGAATCCGCCGGCACCGTCCGGGCGAATAACAAGAGTTAGGAAATAAATTATGCACCGCAAAACGATCGATGTCTGGGTTGGCCTGTTTGTCCTGTTGGGGCTGGCCTCGCTGGTGTTCCTGGCGCTCAAGGCCGGCAACATGAGCACCCTGTCGTTCAGCAAGACCTACGCCATCACCGGCAAGTTCGACAACATCGGCGGCCTGAAGCCGCAGGCGCCCGTCAAGAGCGCCGGCGTGGTGGTCGGCCGGGTCGGCGACATCCGCTTCGACGACAAGACCTACCAGGCGATGGTCACGCTGGACATGGACGCGGGCCACAAGTTCCCGAAGGACAGCTCGCTGAAGATCCTCACCGCCGGCCTGCTCGGCGAACAGTACATCGGCATCGTGCCGGGCGGCGACACCGTCGACCTGAAGGCGGGCGACCGCATCAACAGCACCCAATCGGCCGCCGTGCTGGAAGACCTGATCAACCAGTTCATCTACAGCAAGGCCGCGGACGGAAAGGACAGCGCAAAATGATCACCAATCGCACCCGTTCGGTCGTGCTGGCGCTGGCCGCCTGCTCGGCCCTGGCCGGCTGCGCGACGGGTCCCAACCCGCGCGACCCGTACGAGAAATTCAACCGCAAGATGTTCGCGTTCAACGACGCGGTCGACCGCGTCGCCCTGAAGCCAGCCGCCACCGCCTACAAGCAGGTGCTGCCTGGTTTTGTCCAGACCGGCGTGTCCAACTTCTTCGGCAACCTGTCGGACCTGTGGACGGGCGTGAACAACCTGTTGCAAGGCAAGGGCGCCGACGGCCTTTCCGACCTGACCCGCTTCTCGGTCAACTCGACCCTGGGCTTGGGCGGCCTGCTCGACATCGGTTCGGAAGCCGGCTTGCAGAAGCACAACGAGGACTTCGGCCAGACCCTGGGCGCCTGGGGCGTGCCGTCCGGCCCCTACCTGATGCTGCCGCTGCTGGGCCCGTCCACGGTGCGCGACACCGCCGGCATCCCGCTCGACGTCACCGCCGATCCCTGGGCCTATGTCTATCCCGTGCACACGCGCAACATCGGCATCGCCGTGCGCGCCGTGGACCAGCGCGCCCAGGTGCTCGACGCGTCGAACCTGATGGAAGAAGCCGCGCTCGACCGCTACGAATTCATCCGCGACGGCTTCCTGCAGCGCCGCGAAAGCCGCATCATGGACGGCGGCGGCAAGGCCAAGCTCAAGCAGATCCTCAAGAAGGACGATGCGCCGGCCGACGCCAAGAGCATCAAGGCGGCCTATCCGGACGATCCGGGCCCGACCGGCGGCGCCGCGCCGACCCCTGCGCCAGCCCCGGCCCCGGCGCCGAAGTCGGACAAGCCGTCCGACGCCAAGTCCATCAAGGACGCGTATCCGGACGATCCGGGCCCGACGCCCGAGCCCGCAGCCGAGAAAAAGCCGGCCGTGTCATCCGAACCGCCGACAAAGTAGTTAACCCGTATCCTGTACCGCCAACTGCGCGCGGTTTGCAGCCTGTAGTTCCCGCAAACATGAAAGAGGGCATATGAAACTGATCAAACAACTTATTGCACTAAGCGCCATCGCAATTTCCGCATTCGCCACCGCCGCGCCAAATGAAGCACCGGACGTGCTCGTCAAGCGCATCAGCAACGACGTGATTGAAACGGCCAAGGCCGACAAGGACATCCAGGCCGGCAACGTCAACAAGGTGACCCAGCTGGTCGATTCGAAGATCCTGCCGTACGTCGATTTCCAGCGCATGACCGCGCTGGCCGCCGGCCGTTTCTGGCGCGACGCCACCCCTGAGCAGAAGACCGCCCTGTCGAACGAGTTCCGCACGCTGCTGATCCACACCTACTCGGGCGCGCTGTCGCAGATCAAGAACGAAACCGTGGAATTCAAGCCGATGCGCGCCGATCCGGCCGACACCGAAGTCGAAGTGCGCTCGGTGGTCAACGTCGCCCGCGGCGAGCCGATCCAGCTGAACTACCGCCTGTCCAAGAGCCCGTCGGGCTGGAAGATTTTCGACATCAACGTGCTCGGCGCGTGGCTGGTGGAAACCTACCGCGGCACCTTCGCCACCGAGATCAGCAAGGGCGGGATCGACGGCCTGATCAAGAAGCTGGCCGAGCGCAACAAGGACCTGGCCAACAAGCCGCTCAAGGCGTCGTCGAAGTAATGACCGAATCGACTTCTTCCGCGCCGCTCGAGAGCCTGACGTTCGCCACCGCGCGGGCGGCGCTCGAGCGCGGCCTGGCCGCGCTGCGGGCCGGCCAGACCGTGTTCGACCTGGCCTCGCTCAAGTCGTCCGACTCGTCCGGCGTGGCGGTGCTGCTGGAGCTGCAGCGCCAGGCGCGCAAGTCCGGCGTCACGTTGTCGTTCCTGAACCTGCCGGTCAGCCTGCAAAGCCTGCTGACGCTGTACGGCGTCGATACCCTCCTCGCCGCATCGCCGGCCGACCTCCAGCATCATTGACCCTCGCGTCACGGGGTCTGGTCCTGCGGAGCGACGGGGACGCCTAGTCCCCATCCTGGGCCGCCCCGCGGCTCATCGGCAATTTCCCCTATAATTGACCGTTCCCCCCGCGAAATTCACCAAGCACACGAATGACAGCAGCAATCCAGATTAACAACGTCGAGAAAAGCTACAAGTCCCTGAAGGCCTTGGGCGGCGTTTCCCTGACGATCGAGCAAGGTGAATTTTTTGGCCTGCTCGGCCCCAACGGCGCCGGCAAGACCACCCTGATTTCGACCATCGCCGGCCTGATCCGCCCCGACGCCGGCAGCGTGTCCATCCACGGCCACGATGTCGTCACCGATTTCCGCGCCGCGCGCAAGCTGCTCGGCGTGGTGCCGCAGGAGCTGGTGTTCGACCCGTTCTTCACGGTGCGCGAAACACTGCGCCTGCAGTCCGGCTACTTCGGCCTGAAGAACAACGACAAGTGGATCGACGAGGTGATGGAAAACCTCGACCTGACCAACAAGGCCGACACCAACATGCGCGCGCTGTCGGGCGGCATGAAGCGCCGCGTGCTCGTCGCCCAGGCGCTGGTGCACAAGCCGCCCGTGATCGTGCTCGACGAGCCGACCGCCGGCGTCGACGTCGAGCTGCGCCAGGGCTTGTGGAAGTTCATCTCGCGCCTGAACCGCGAAGGCCACACGGTCGTGCTGACCACCCACTACCTGGAAGAAGCGCAGGCCATGTGCCAGCGCGTGGCGATGCTGCGCGCCGGGAAGGTGGTCGCGCTCGACACGATGAAGTCGCTGATCCGCCGTATCTCCGGCTCGCAGCTGATCGTGCACGTGGCCAGCGGCACGCTGCCGGACGACCTGCGCCACCTGGTCTCGCACGACGAGAACAACCATGGCAAAAAATACAGCCTGCGCGTGAACGAATACGCCGAAGTCGAGCAGATTCTCGCGCGCCTGCGCGAAGCCGGCGTCGTGATCGACGAAATGCAGTTGCAACAAGCCGATCTGGAAGATATCTTCTTGCAGATCATGGATGGAGGTTCGCTGTGAACGTGTTTTCCGTAGGTTTCCAGACCCTGCTCTACAAGGAGACGCTGCGCTTCTGGAAGGTCGCCACCCAAACGGTCGCGGCGCCGATCCTGACCGCCATGCTGTACCTGCTGATCTTCGGCCACGTGCTTGACGGCCGCATCGAGGTCTATCCCGGCTCCGGCGTGTCGTACACCGCCTTCCTGATCCCTGGCCTGGTGATGATGAGCGTGCTGCAGAACGCCTTCGCCAACTCATCGTCCTCGCTGATCCAGTCCAAGATCACCGGCAACCTGGTGTTCATCCTGCTGCCGCCGCTGTCGCACTGGGAGATCATCTCGGCCTACGTGCTGGCCTCCGTGGTGCGCGGCCTGGCCGTCGGCGCCGGCGTGTTCGTCATCACCGCCTGGTTCGCCCACCTGTCCTTCGTCGCGCCGCTGTGGATCGTCGTGTTCGCGCTGCTCGGCGCCGCCATCCTCGGCACGATGGGCGTCATCGCCGGCGTCTGGGCCGAAAAATTCGACCAGCTCGCCGCGTTCCAGAACTTCCTGATCATGCCGCTGACCTTTTTGGCCGGCGTGTTCTACTCGATCAAGTCGCTGCCGCCGTTCTGGCTCGCGGTATCGCACTTCAATCCGTTTTTCTACATGATCGACGGCTTCCGCTACGGCTTCTTCGGCCAGTCCGATATTTCGCCGTGGACCAGCCTCGCGATCGTCAGCGCCTTCTTCGCGGTGCTCGCGTCGATCGCCGTCAATTTGCTCAAGCGCGGCTACAACCTGCGCCACTAAAAGGAAACCAGCATGGCTACTACTCCCGAAGCGATCCACAGCTACATCAGCAACGGCCTCGAATGCACCCACCTCGAAGTCGAGGGCGACGGCCAGCACTTCACCGCGGTCATCGTCTCGCCGGCGTTTGCCGGCAAGCGCCCGATCGCCCGCCACCAGCTGGTGTACGCCGCGCTGGGCGACCGCATGCGCGAAGAAATCCACGCGCTGTCGATGAAGACGCTCACCCCTGAAGAATATCAAGGATAAGACCATGGACAAGCTCCAGATTGTCGGCGGCAAGCGCCTCAACGGTGACATCACCATCTCCGGCGCCAAGAACGCCGCCCTGCCGATCCTGTGCGCGGGCCTGCTGACCGCGGGCGACCTCGAATTGTCGAACGTGCCGCACCTGCACGACGTCAAGACCATGCTCAAGCTGCTGGCGCAGACCGGCCTGACGGTGAAGCAGGACGGCGAGCACGTCACGCTGAACGGCGGCGCGATCACGACGCTGGAAGCGCCGTACGAACTGGTGAAAACCATGCGCGCGTCGATCCTGGTGCTCGGCCCCCTGCTGGCGCGCTTCGGCTCGGCCAAGGTGTCGCTGCCCGGCGGCTGCGCGATCGGCTCGCGTCCGGTCGACCAGCACATCAAGGGCCTGGAAGCGCTGGGCGCCGAAATCAGCATCGAAGGCGGCTACATCTACGCCCGCTGCGCCAAGCTCAAAGGCGCCAGCATCCGCACCGAGATGATCACCGTGACCGGCACCGAGAACCTGCTGATGGCCGCGACCCTGGCCGAAGGCGAGACCATTCTCGAAAACGCCGCCCAGGAACCGGAAGTGACCGACCTGGCCAACCTGCTGGTGAAGATGGGCGCGAAGATCGACGGCATCGGCACCGGCCGGCTGGTGATCCAGGGCGTGCCGTCGCTGCATGGCGCCAAGCACGCGGTCATTTCCGACCGCATCGAAGCGGCTACTTTCCTCTGCGCCGTCGCGGCCACCGGCGGCGACATCCTGCTCAAGAACACCCGCACCGACATCATGGACGCAGGCCTCGACAAGCTGCGCGAAATCGGCCTGGTGATGGACATCGGCGACAGCACGATCCGCGCGCGCATGGATGCGCGTCCTCGTCCCGTCACCTTCGTCACCACTGAATACCCGGGCTTCCCGACCGACATGCAGGCGCAGTTCATGGCGGTCAACACCATCGCCGACGGCGCCAGCCAGGTCACCGAGACCATTTTTGAAAACCGCTTCATGCACGTGCAGGAAATGAACCGCCTGGGCGCGGCCATCCGCACCGACGGCAACGTCGCCCACATCGGCGGCGTGTCCCGCCTGCGCGGCGCGCCCGTGATGGCGACCGACCTGCGCGCCTCGGCCTCGCTGGTGATCGCCGGCATGGCGGCCGAAGGCACCACGCTGATCGACCGCATCTACCACCTCGACCGCGGCTACGACCGGATGGAAGTGAAGCTGTCCGCCGTCGGCGCCGATATCGTGCGGATCAAGTAATCATGAACCCGTTCGCTCCCCAGGCCAGCGGCCAGCTGATCCTCGCGCTGTCCAAAGGCCGCATCTTCGACGACACGCTGCCGCTGCTGGCGGCGGCCGGCATCGAGGTGACCGAGAATCCGGAAACCTCGCGCAAGCTGATCCTCGCCACCAACGACCCGAACGTGCGCGTCATCATCGTGCGCGCGTCCGACGTGCCGACCTACGTGCAGTACGGCGCCGCCGATTTCGGCGTGGCCGGCAAGGACGTGCTCAACGAGCATGGCGGCGAAGGGCTGTATCAGCCGATCGACCTTGCCATCGCCAAGTGCCGCATGTCGGTCGCGGTGCACGCCGGCTTCGACTACGACAGCGCGGTGCGCCAGGGCGCGCGCCTGCGCGTGGCCACCAAGTTCGTCCAGACCGCGCGCGAGCATTTCGCCGCCAAGGGCGTGCACGTGGACCTGATCAAGCTGTACGGCTCGATGGAGCTGGCGCCGCTGGTCGGCCTGTCCGACGCCATCGTCGACGTGGTCTCCACCGGCAGCACGCTGCGCGCCAACAACCTGGTGGAAGTCGAAACCATCATGGAGATCTCGTCGCGCCTGGTGGTCAACCAGGCGGCGCTGAAACTCAAGCGCGCGCGGCTCCAACCCATCCTCGACGCGTTCGAACGCGCCTCCAAGTTGCAAGGCTGATTTATCCCATGACGATCCAGATCCGCAAACTCGATTCCACCGAACCTGACTTCCGCAAGAAGCTCGACGCGCTGCTCGCGTTCGAGGAGTCGGCCGATGACGCCATCGAGTCCGCGGTGGCCAAGATCCTGGCCGACGTCAAGGCGCGCGGCGACGCCGCGGTGCTGGAATACACCAACCGTTTCGATCGAATCAGTGCGGCGGGCATGGCCGAATTCGACATCGGCCAGGCCGAACTGGATGCGGCGCTGGCATCGCTGCCGCAAGCGCAGCGCGCCGCGCTGCAGACCGCGGCGGACCGCATCCGCGTATTTCACGAGCGCCAGAAGCAGGAACTGCAAGGCTTCAGCTACACCGAGCCTGACGGCACGGTGCTGGGCCAGCGCATCACGCCGCTGGACCGGGTCGGCATCTACGTCCCGGGCGGCAAGGCCGCGTATCCGTCGTCGGTGCTGATGAACGCGATTCCCGCCAAGGTGGCCGGCGTGGCGGAGATCATCATGGTGGTGCCGACCCCGGACGGCGTGAAGAACCAGATGGTGCTGGCCGCCGCCGCGATTGCCGGCGTCACGCGCGTGATCACCATCGGCGGCGCGCAGGCCGTCGGCGCGCTGGCCTACGGCACCGCGACGATTCAGCCGGTCGACAAGATCGTCGGCCCCGGCAACGCCTACGTGGCGTCGGCCAAGCGCCGCGTGTTCGGCACGGTCGGCATCGACATGATCGCCGGCCCGTCCGAGATCCTGGTGCTGTGCGACGGCACCACCGATCCGGACTGGGTGGCGATGGACCTGTTCTCGCAGGCCGAGCACGACGAACTGGCGCAGGCCATCATGCTGTGCCCGGACGCGGACTACATCGCGCAGGTCGAAGCGAGCATCCACAAGCTGTTGCCGACCATGCCGCGCCAGGACACGATCCGCACTTCGATGACGGACCGCGGCGCGCTGGTGAAAGTGCGCGACATGGAGGAGGCCTGCGAGATCGCCAACGCCATCGCCGCCGAGCACCTGGAGATTTCGGCGGAAGACCCGCAGCAGTGGGCCGACAAAATCCGCCACGCCGGCGCCATGTTCCTGGGCCGCTTCTCGTCCGAGTCGCTGGGCGACTACTGCTGCGGCCCGAACCACGTGCTGCCGACTTCGCGCACGGCGCGCTTCTCGTCGCCGCTGGGCGTGTACGACTTCCAGAAGCGCTCCTCGATCCTGTTCGTGTCCGAAGCGGGCGCCCAGACGCTCGGCAAGGTCGCGGCCGAACTGGCCTACGGCGAGGGCTTGCAGGCGCACGCCCGCAGCGCCGAACTGCGGCTGAAGTCATGAGCGACTGGATCAACCGGGTATTTTGCGAGGATGCGCTCGAAGGCCTGGCGCGCATTCCCGACGGCTCGGTGGACCTGATCCTGACCGACCCGCCCTACAACCTGGGCAAGGACTACGGCAACGCCTCCGACCAGCAAAGCGTGGCCGACTACCTGGCGTGGACCGAGCAGTGGGTGGACATGGCCCTGCCCAAGCTCAAACCCAACGGCAGCCTGTACATCTTCCTGACCTGGCGCTTTTCGCCGGAGATCTTCGTCATGCTCAAGCAGCGCATGACGATGATGAACGAGATCATCTGGGACCGCCGCGTGCCGTCGATGGGCGGCAGCGTGCGCAGCTTCACGTCGGTGCACGACACGATCGGCTTTTTCGTCAAGCGCAAGGACTACTACTTCGACCTCGACGCCGTGCGCATCGCCTACGACGCCGAAACCAAGAAGGCCCGCTCGCGCTCGATCTTCGTGGGCGCCAAGTGGCTGGAACTGGGCTACAACCCGAAGGACCTGTGGAGCGTGTCACGCCTGCACAAGGAGCATCCGGAGCGCGAGGACCACCCGACCCAGAAGCCGCTCGAGATCATCGAGCGGATGGTCAAGGCCTCGTGTCCGCCCGGCGGCGTGGTGCTCGACCCGTTCATGGGCAGCGGCACCACCGCGATCGCGGCCAGGCGCTGCGGGCGCGATTACGTCGGCTTCGAGCTGAATCCGGCATACTGCGAGATCATCGAGGAGCGCCTCGCGGCGCCCGTATTGGAAGCCAAACCGAAAAAAGCCAGGGCAGTCGCCGCCAGCTGAGGAAACCATGTCCTTCATCGATAACCTGATCACCAACACCATCCGCGCCGACGTGCGCAAGGCGAACAGCTACAACGTGCCCGACTCCAGCGGCTACATCAAGCTGGACTCGATGGAGAACCCGTACCAGCTGCCGGTCGAACTGCGCGCGGAACTGGGCCGGCGCCTGGCCGATGCGGCGCTGAACCGCTATCCGGTCCCGTCCTATGCCGCGCTAAAGCGGGCGATCTGCGCCAAGCTGGGTGTCCCGACGGGGTACGACGTCATCCTGGGCAACGGCTCGGATGAACTGATCTCGATCGTCGCCATGGCCACCGCGCACCAGGACCGCCGCGCGGTGATACTCGCGCCGGTGCCGGCTTTCGTGATGTACCAGCGCTCGGCGCAATTTGCCGGCATGGACTTCGTCGGCGTGGCGCTCAAGTCCGACTTCTCGCTCGACATGCCGGCGATGCTGGCCGCGATCGCCGAGCACAAGCCGGCGGTGCTGTTCCTGGCCTACCCGAACAACCCGACCGGCAACCTGTACGACGCGGCCGACATGGCCGAACTGATCGACGCGCTGGGCGACACCGGCATCGCCGTCGTCGACGAGGCCTACGAGCCGTTCGCACGCACCAGCTTCATGGGCCACCTCGAGGAGTTCGAGAACCTGGTTGTGATGCGTACCCTGTCCAAGCTTGGCCTGGCCGGCATCCGCCTGGGCTACATGTCGGCCGCGCCCGCGCTGCTGGCGCAGTTCGACAAGGTGCGCCCGCCCTACAACGTCAACGTGCTGACCCAGGCCGCCGCGGAATTCGCGCTCGAACACCTCGATGTGCTCAACAAGCAGGCGGAGCAGCTCAACGCCGCCCGCACCGAACTGGCTGCGGAACTGGCGAAGCTGCCCGGCGTCGAAGTCTATCCGTCCGCCGCCAATTTCCTTACCTTCAAAGTGCCCAATTCCGAAGATGCTTGCGCGAAACTGACCGGCGCGAAGGTGCTGGTCAAAAATCTCGGTAAAATGCACGAACTGCTGGCCAATTGCGTGCGCGTGACCGTCAGTACGCCCGAAGAAAACGCCGCATTCCTGACTGCCCTGAAGGCAGCACTGAAATAAAGAGCAACAGTCCATGACCCGCACCGCTGAAATCATCCGCAACACCAACGAGACGCAGATCCGCGTCGCGATCAACCTCGACGGCACCGGCGTCCAGAAGCTCAACACCGGCGTGCCTTTTCTGGACCACATGCTCGACCAGATCGCGCGCCACGGCCTGATCGACCTCGACATCGAGTGCGTGGGCGACCTGCACATCGACGCCCACCACACGGTCGAAGACACCGGCATCACGCTGGGCATGGCGGTGGCCAAGGCGATCGGCGACAAGAAGGGCATCCGCCGCTACGGCCACGCCTACGTGCCGCTGGACGAGGCGCTGTCGCGCGTGGTGATCGATTTCTCCGGCCGTCCGGGCCTGGAAATGCACGTGCCGTGGAAGCGCGCGATGATCGGCGCCTTCGACGTCGACCTGGCGCACGAATTCTTCCAGGGCTTCGTCAACCACGCGCTGGTGTCGCTGCACATCGATAACCTGCGCGGCGAGAACGCGCACCACCAGTGCGAGACCGTGTTCAAGGCCTTCGGCCGCGCGCTGCGCATGGCCGCCGAACTCGATCCGCGTTCGGCCGGCGTGATCCCGTCCACCAAAGGCACCCTGTAACGGCCATGAATAAAATCGTCGTGGTCGATTACGGCATGGGCAATCTCCGCTCGGTGGCGCAGGCGCTGCGCGCGGTGGCGCCCGACGCCAACGTGCTCATTTCCGGGGAAGCTGCCGACATCGACAGCGCCGACCGCGTCGTGCTGCCGGGCCAGGGCGCGATGCGCGACTGCATGCTCAGCCTGCGCGAATCGGGCGTCGAGGATGCGCTGCTGCGCGCTTCCAGGAACAAGCCGCTGATGGGCGTGTGCGTGGGCGAGCAGATGCTGTTCGACCGCAGCGAGGAAGGCGACACCGCCGGCCTTGGCCTGCTGCCGGGCCGCGTGGTGCGCTTTCGCCTCGACGGCATGACGCAGGCCGACGGCTCGCGCTTCAAGGTGCCGCAGATGGGCTGGAACCGCGTGCGCCAGGTGCGGCCGCACCCGATCTGGGAAGGCATCGGCGACGATGCCTATTTCTACTTCGTGCACAGCTACTACGCCCAGCCGGTGGACCCGGGCGACACCATCGGCGAAACCGATTACGGCGCGCCGTTCTGCTGCGCGGTCGCGCGCGAGAATATCGTCGCCACCCAGTTTCATCCCGAGAAAAGCGCGGCCGCCGGCCTGCGGCTGTACCAGAATTTCGTTCACTGGAATCCGTAAGTTTCACTCACCTAACCGACACTGCCGAATATGCTGCTCATTCCTGCCATCGACCTGAAAGACGGTCACTGCGTGCGCCTCAAACAGGGCGACATGGAACTCGCCACCGTGTTTTCCGAAGACCCGGCCGACATGGCGCTGCACTGGCTGAAGAAGGGCGCGCGGCGCCTGCACCTGGTGGACCTGAACGGCGCCTTCGCCGGCAAGCCGAAGAACGAATCGGCCATCAAATCGATTTTGAAGGCGGTGCAGGACTTCGCCTATGACAACGAGATCGATGCGATTCCCGTGCAGCTGGGCGGCGGCATCCGCGACCTCGACACCATCGAGCGCTACCTCGACAGCGGCATCAGCTACATCATCGTCGGCACCGCCGCGGTGAAGAACCCCGGCTTCCTGCACGACGCCTGCGGCGCTTTCCCCGGCAGTATCATCGTCGGCCTGGACGCCAAGGATGGCAAGGTCGCCACTGACGGCTGGAGCAAGATGAGCGGCCACGAAGTGATCGACCTGGCCAAGAAGTTCGAAGCCTACGGCGTCGAGTCGATCATCTACACCGACATCGGCCGCGACGGCATGATGGGCGGCGTGAACATCGAGGCGACCGTCAAGCTGGCGCAGTCGGTGCGCATCCCCATCATCGCCTCGGGCGGCGTGCACAACCTGAAGGACGTCGAGGACCTGTGCGCGGTGCAGGACGAGGGTATCGAAGGCGTGATCTGCGGCCGTTCCATCTACGAAGGCACGCTGGACCTCACCTCGGCCCAGGCGCGCGCGGACGAATTGAGCGGAGACGCCGAGGCGTAACCCCATGCTCGCAAAACGCATCATCCCCTGCCTGGACGTGACCGACGGCCGCGTCGTCAAAGGCGTCAACTTCACCGAGCTGCGCGACGCCGGCGACCCGGTGGAAATCGCGCGCCGCTACGACGGCCAGGGCGCCGACGAGATTACCTTCCTCGACATCACCGCGTCCTCCGACGGGCGCGACCTGATCCTGCACATCATCGAAGCGGTGGCCAACACCGTGTTCATCCCGCTCACCGTCGGCGGCGGCGTGCGCAAGGTCGAAGACGTGCGTCGCCTGCTCAACGCGGGCGCCGACAAGGTCAGCATGAACACCTCGGCGGTGACCAATCCCGAGCTGGTGTTCGAAGCGTCGCAGAAGCACGGCTCGCAGTGCATCGTGGTGGCGATCGACGCCAAGCAGGTCGCGCCGGGCAAGTGGGAAGTGTTCACCCACGGCGGGCGCAAGGCCACCGGCCTGGACGCGATCGAGTGGGCGCAGAACATGGAGCGCCTCGGCGCCGGCGAGATCCTGCTGACCAGCATGGACCGCGACGGCACCAAATCCGGTTTCGACCTGGGCCTGACGCGCGGCGTGTCCGATGCGGTGAACATTCCGGTGATCGCCTCGGGCGGCGTGGGCGGCCTGCAGGACCTGGCCGACGGCATCAAGCTGGGGCGCGCCGACGCGGTGCTGGCAGCCAGCATCTTCCATTATGGCCAGCACACGGTCGAAGAAGCCAAGCGCTTCATGGCCGCGCAGGGCATTCCGATGCGCCTGGATTGAGGAACGACGCATGAGCACCATCGCCATCCCCGCCAACAACGCCAAGTGGCTCAAGAAGGTCCGCTGGGACGAACACGGCCTGGTGCCGGTGATCGCCCAGGAAGCGTCCACCGGCGAGGTGCTGATGTTCGCCTGGATGAACCGCGACGCCCTGCACAAGACGGTGGAGCTGGGCGAGGCGGTGTACTGGAGCCGCTCGCGCAAGAAGCTGTGGCACAAGGGCGAGGAGTCCGGCCACGTGCAGAAGGTGCTGGAGATCCGGCTCGACTGCGACGAGGACGTGGTGCTGCTGAAGATCGAGCAGGCCGGCGGCATCGCCTGCCACACCGGGCGCCATTCCTGCTTCTTCCAGAAGTTCGACGGCGACGCCGACAGCGGCGACTGGCAGAGCGCGGAGCCTGTGCTGAAGGATCCGGAAACGATTTATACCAATCCGAAGAACAAAAAATGAGCGACACCCTCAAGCGCCTGGCCGCCGTGATCGAATCGCGCAAGCTGGAAAACGGCGGCGATCCCGCGACCTCGTACGTGTCGCGCCTGTTCTCGAAGGGCGACGACGCGATCCTGAAGAAAATCGGCGAGGAAGCCACCGAGACCGTGATGGCCGCGAAGGACGCGCGCCACGGCGGCGACGCCTCGAAGGTGCTCTACGAGTGCGCCGACCTGTGGTTCCATTCGATGGTGCTGCTGGCCCAGTTCAACCTGACGCCGCAGCAGGTGCTCGACGAGCTGGCGCGCCGCGAAGGCGTGTCCGGCATCGACGAGAAGGCCGCGCGCGCGCCCGACAACTAGCAACAAGGAGCGTATTTTGGACAACTGCCTGTTTTGCAAGATCGCCGCCAAGCAAATCCCCGCGACGGTGGTGTACGAGGACGACGAGCTGCTGGCGTTCAAGGACATCCGCCCGCACGCGCCGGTTCATATCCTGGTGATTCCGAAAATCCACGTCGCGACGCTGTCCGATTGCGACGCCAGCCATACCGAACTGCTGGGCAAGATGCTGGCGCTGGCGCCGCGCCTGGCCAAGGAGCAGGGCTGCGCGGTCACTTGGCAGGATGGCACGCCGGGCGGCGGCTACAAGACCATGATCAATAGCGGTCCGGACGGCGGCCAGGAGGTGTACCATCTGCACCTGCACATGTTCGGAGGCCCGCATCCCTGGCGCGTCGAGCGCTGAGATAGCCGCGCCGATCCGTTTCGCATATACTAACGAAGTAAGTTTCACGAATTTGGGGCGCCAGCGCCTTGCGGAGGATATATGGGTTCATTCAGCGGTTTGCACTTGATTGCCTTGCTGGTCATCGTGATTTTGGTTTTCGGTACCAAGAAGCTCGCCAATATGGGATCGGACATTGGCAAGGCCGTCAAGGGTTTCAAGGACGGCATGAAGGGCGAAGAAGATAAGCCGGGCGTGGTCGTGCCGCCGTCCCAGGTCGCCGACAAGACCACCATCGACGTCGAGACGAAAGAGAAATCCAAGTTCTGATGTTTGCGCCTGCCCCGCGCGGGCGCGAGCATCCTGACTTAGCCCATCCATGATCGACCTTGGACTTTCCAAATTCGCCATTATCGGTGTCGTCGCACTGATCGTCATCGGTCCCGAAAAACTGCCCAAGGTAGCGCGGATGGCCGGGACGCTGTACGGCCGCGCCCAGCGCTATCTGCACGAAGTCAAATCCGAAGTCAGCCGCGAGATCGAGCTCGACGAACTGCGCAACCTGCAACAGGAAGTGTCCGAAGCGGCGCACTCCATCAAGACCGATGTGGAGCAGTCGATCGGCAAGGATCTCGACGACGTGCAGGCATCCTGGCGCGGCCATGTCTCGAGCGACAGCGCGGCGCCTGCCACCATGGCCGACCTCGAGCGCAAGGCGCGCGACTTCCGCCGCAAGAAGCTGGTTCGTAACTCGGCCGTCCCCGGCTGGTACAAACAGCGCCTAGGCGGCAAGAGCCACATCATGTCGGGTGCCGCGCGGGTGAAAAAATTCCGCCCGCGCGTCAATTCCTCCTCTTCATTCTTCTAAATGACCGACCAAGTTCCAGGCGCCGAAACCTTCATCTCCCACCTGATCGAGCTGCGCGACCGATTGGTCAAGGCGGCGGCCGGGATCGCCATTTTCTGCATCGCGCTGATGATCTGGCCCGGACCGGCCGCGATTTACGACTTCATAGCACATCCGATGATCGCCGCGCTGCCGGCCGGCTCGAAGATGATCGCCACCGGCGTGATCGCGCCGTTCATGGTCCCGGTGAAGCTGACGCTGATGCTTGCCATCATCCTTGCGCTGCCGTGGGTGTTCTACCAGGTGTGGGCGTTCATCGCGCCCGGCCTGTACACACACGAAAAACGGCTGGTGCTGCCGCTGGTGATATCGTCCTCGGTGCTGTTCATGTGCGGCGTGGCGTTCTGCTATTTCCTCGTGTTCGGGCGGGTGTTCCATTTCATCGGGGAGTTCGCGCCGACGTCGATCGCGGTCACTCCCGATATCGAAAACTACCTCGACTTCGTGATGTCGATGTGCCTGGCGTTCGGCGGCACCTTCGAGGTGCCGGTGGTGGTGGTGATCCTGGTCCGGATGGGAATCGTCAGCGTCGCCAAGCTGAAAGAAGTGCGTTCCTACGTGATTGTCGGCGCCTTCACCATCGCCGCGATCATCACACCGCCCGACCTGGTCAGCATGCTCGCACTGGCGATCCCGATGTGCCTGCTGTTCGAGCTGGGCCTGTTTGTCGCCCCGATGTTCGTCAAGGCGACCCAGGCCCCCGAAGAGCCGGCCTGAATTACTTGACTGTTCAAGTAATTTAACGCAGCCGCCTACAGCATCGGGGTCTGGTCCTGCGGACCTGACCCCATCTTCGCTTTACGGGCAGTTCCCGATCACGTAATAGCCCGCCGACGTCTGCGCCAGCGTATTCGTGTAGAACACGTTATCCAGCCCCATATTCTGGTTCGAGCCGTTGGCCAGCGCATAGCCGCCGCTGTCGTGCGCGCGTCCCGCCTGCACATGCGCGTAGTTGCTGGCATTGGTCGCCGTGCAGGTGAAGCCCGACGTGGTGGTGCCCGTCACCGCATTCGACAGCGCGCTCTCGCCGCTCGTTCCCACCGTCGATACCTGGAAGTTGTAGCTGGTGCTGGCCGCCAGGCCGCCGGCGGTGTACGAGGTCGCGGTCACCGGCGTTGCCGTGATCTTGCCGCCGTTGCGGTAGACGTTGTAGCCGGTGGCGTTGGCCGCGGCGCTCCAGGACAGCGCGATGGTGCTGGCCGTGGCCGCGCCCACCGCCAGGCCGGCCGGCGGCTGCAGCGCCGGCGCCTGGCCGACCAGGAACTGCGCGATGGTGCAGGCGGCCGAGGTCTGCCCGGTGGCGCTGTCGGTGGCAGTGACGCTGCCGGTGTAGTAGCCGTCGGCCACCGCGTATGCCTTGCTGAAGCTCGCGCCGCTGCCGGCCGCCGCATCGTTCACCGCGGTCGGGCCGGTCAGCACCACTTTGTAGCTGGTGATCGTGCCTGCGCTGTCGGTGCCGGCGCCGGCCACCGTCACGCTGCCGCCATTGACCGTCGCGCTGCACGAATTGACCACCGGCGCCGCGAACGCCGTCACCCGCAGGTTATTCTTGAACCAGAAGTCCATCACGAACGATGGGTAGTTCACGTGCGTCGCATCGACGTAGTTGGCGTTCTGGCCGCCGGCGCCGGCCGGCCATGCGTGCGCCATGCCGGTGACCGTGATCTCCGTGGTGCGCAGCTTGCCGTTGCTGTCCTTGTACGGGATGTTGCTGCCGCCGCCCGGCACGGACGCCGTGGCCTGCTGCGTGAAGGCGCCGCCATACGCGATGCGCATTCCTGCGGCGTCCATCGGTCCGTACGCCTGGGCCACCGTGTAATCGGTCGTGCCCCACACCACGCCGGCGATCTGGGTCGCGAATTTCGGCGAGTTGGCGCCGGCCAGCGCCTTGCAGTTGTTGCCGGCGGTGGTCGCCGTGTAGCCCGAAGGGACGAAGCCGATCTGCGCGGTCGTGGTGCCCGGCGGCGGGCCGGCGTTGATGCCGATGCCGGCGAAAATGTCCGGCGCCATGCAGCCGAGCGCCATCGTCTCGCCGCCGCCCGACGACAGCCCCGCCACGTACACCTGGTTAGGGTCGATCGCGTACTGGCTGTTGGTGACGAAGCGGTTGATCAGCTTGAGCAGCACGGCGTCGTGGCCGGAGCTGCGGTTATGGCTGGTGCTCGCATAGTCCCAGCAGTGGTTGCTGTACACGTTGCCCGTGGCGTTGGGGGCGAGGATCACGGCGCCATACTGGTCGGCCATCGCCTTCCAGTTGAAGCCGCCGTCGCCGTTGTCGATCACATCGCCCAGCGCGGTCTGGGTGCAGCCATGCAGCACCAGCACCAGCGCGCGCTTGGCGGCCAGGGTGGGCTGGGTCGCCGGCCAGTAGAAATAGCCGGTCAGGCTGCCGCCGTTGACGGTATCGGCGTCCCAGGTCTGGCTGGCGCTCCAGGCGCCCGGGCCGGCGGTCACCTGCGCGTGCGCGGGCAGGCAGGAGGCGAAGATCAGCAGGGAGGCGCAGGCGCGCGCGAAGAGTCGTTGGAATGCCATGAGCAGTGTCTCCGTTCTTGTGAGTGGAGCAGGACACCGGCTTTGCGCTCTGCGGCCCTGCATGCGTTGCGCGACAAAGGCAGGGCCGCGACGGAATAATCACGAAATGTAACGTAATGATTCTAGTCGACGAGTTGGGAGAATTCGAGGTGCGTTCGAGCACGCACGCTGTGCGCAATTGCACAGATGGGGCCAGGTGCGCGGGACCGGGCCCCTCCGCGCATCAGGTGCGGGTGCGCGCCGTCAGCAGCAGCGCGACGAGGCTGATCGCGGCGGCGGCGCTCAGGTAGAAGCCGACATAGGTCAGGCCGTAGTTGGTGGCCAGCCAGGTTGCCGCGTACGGCGCCAGCGAGGCGCCCAGGATGCCGGCCAGGTTGAACGTCAGCGAGGCGCCGGTGTAGCGCACCTCCGCCGGGAACAGCTCCGACAGCAGCGTGCCGAGCGGGCCGTAGGTCATGCCCATCAAGCCCAGGCCGATCGCCAGGAAGGCCGCGACCATCACCGTGCTGCCGGAGCCGAACAGCGGCGCCAGCACCAGGCCGAACGCGGCCATCGCCGCCGACACCCAGATCATCGTCTCGCGGCGGCCGTGACGGTCGGCCAGCACCGCCGACAGCGGAATGGTCAGGCCGAAGAACAGCACGGCGAACAGCTGCAGGATCAGGAACTCGGTGCGCGTGAAGCCCAGGTGGCTGGTGCCCCATCCCAGCGTAAACACCGTCATCAGGTAGAACAGCACGAAGGTGGCCATTGCGATGAAGGTGCCCAGCACCAGTTCGCGCGTGTGCTCGCGCAGGACCGTGAGGGCGGGGATCTTGACCCGCTCGTTCCTGGCCAGCACCTCCTTGAACGCCGGGGTCTCGGTCAGCGACAGCCGCACGTACATGCCGACGATGACCAGCAGCGCGCTGGCCAGGAACGGGATGCGCCAGCCGTAGCTGAAGAACTCCGCTTCGGAGAGGGTCTGGGCCAGCAGCAGGAAGGTGCCGCCCGAGAGGAAGAAGCCGAGCGGGGCGCCCAGCTGGGGGAACATGCCGTACCAGGCGCGCTTGCCCGGCGGGGCGTTTTCGGTGGCCAGCAGCACCGCGCCGCCCCACTCGCCGCCCAGCCCCAGGCCCTGGCCGAAGCGGCACAGCGCCAGCAGCGCCGGCGCCAGCGTGCCGATCGTCGCATATGTCGGCAGCATGCCGATGACGACAGTCGACAGGCCCATCGTCAGCAGCGCCGCCACCAGCGTGACCTTGCGGCCGACCCGGTCGCCGAAGTGGCCGAACACCGCCGAACCGATCGGGCGCGCCAGGAAGGCCAGCGCAAAGGTGGCGAGCGACTGCAAGGTGGCGGCCGCCGCATCGCTGGCGGGGAAGAACAGCTTGGGGAAGACGAGCACCGCGGCGGTCGCGTAAATATAGAAGTCGAAGAACTCGATGGTGGTGCCGATCAGGCTCGCGAACAGCACGGTTGCAGCGGAATTGGGCTTGCCAGGGTGGGGCTGGGACATGGAGGCATCCTTGTGGGGCCGGCGCGGAATCGGCCGGTGCCGGACCATTCTAGCAGCGGAGCTGGTCCGGTGCCGGGAGGCTGCCAGCCAGCCGGCCGAAGGGGGCGACGGTGACTGCCGTCACGGGGCGGTGCCGGCGGCCGGCGGCAGTACTTCGGTGACGGGTTCGATCCCCGGCAGCGCTTCGCTGTCCGCCGCCACCGGCGCCAGCACGCAGGGCGCTCCGGCCGGCCTGGCGCCCGCATGCACGGCCCGCAGTGCCTGGCGCCCCAAGCCGGCCCGGACCACCAGGATCGCCACGGCGGCGACAGCGGCGCCGGCGATCATGTCGATCAGGTAGTGGCCGCCGAAGGTGGGCGTCGACAGCAGCATCAGGAGGTTCAGCAGCACCGCCGACGGCAGCACGCGACGCTGGCCGCGGTGCACATACATCAGCAGGATGGCCTGGGTCGTATGGTAGGAAGGCAGCGTCACGATGCCCTTGGTCTCGGAGAAATGGGTGATGCTGCCATCCCGTAGCGCGAGCAGGGTGGCGGCGTGGTCGGCGCGCGCAAGGTCGCTCTGAAAATGCACGAAGGCGCCGATCGCCGGCAGCAGCGCGGAGATGGTGACGGTCATCAGCAGCCCGGCGAGCGCGGTCCACCATAACTCCTGGTTGCCGACGGTTTGGCCGGTGCGCGCAAAGTAGATCAGCGACGCAAGCACCTGCAGCAGGCCGCTGTAGTAGGCCAGCGCCAGGATCCCGTTAAGCGTGGGGGCGGACGCCACGAAGTCATGCCATGCGCGCCACGAAAACCCGAGCGCCGCATCGATCCTTTCGAACTGGTCGTCGAGCAAGGGTCCGCCGACGGATGCAGCCAGGAAGCTCAGTATGTTCAGGACCTGCAGCGTGGCCAGCCACAGCGCGAGGTAGTAGGCGCCGTCGGTCCACCCCTGGCTGCGCCTGGTCAGGTCGCAGAACACGCCGATCGCCGCGACGGGGATGACGGCCAGCGTCAGCCCGCTCGGGCTGAAGTGCAATCCCGCCTGGCCGGACCAGGCGATGCCGACGAGCGCCAGGCCGGCCAGGACCGCGCACGCGCGCAGCGGTAATTGCGGCATGCGCGCGTTCCTTGCTGTGTTCGCCGTCGATAGCATCGTTCCTCCTTCGGTGGTCTCCACGCACGCCGGCGCGACTCATGAAGGATAAGAATTGCGGGTCGTCGGTTATTGACAATTGGCAAAAGCGCGGCCCGCTCGCCATGCTGAAATACAAGTTCACTGTTGCTCCGGGGGGCGGCATGTTCGATTTCCTGACGATGCGCGCCGTGCGCGCCCGCTTGCGGGCCAGCAGCCGGTTCGCGGCGTGGCCGTTCATGCGCGCCTGGTTGCGCGATCCGGCAGCGGTCGGCGCCATCTGTCCCAGTTCGGCGCGGCTGGCGCGGCGGATCGCGCAACAGGTTCACCTCGGCGGCGAGGGCTGGGTGGTGGAGCTGGGAGCCGGCACCGGCGTCATCACCGCGGCGCTGCTGCGCCATGGCGTGCCGGCGGACCGGCTGGTCATCGTCGAGCGTTCGCCCGGGCTGGTGCGCCATTTGCGCGCGCGCTTTCCCCAGCTGCGTGTGATTCTGGGCGACGCGGAAGAGGGCTGCGCGCTAATCAACGGGGAGTCGGTCGCGGCGGTGATATCGGGCCTGCCCCTGCGTTCGCTGCCAGCGGGCCAGGTCGCGCGCATTACCCAGGTGTGGAGCACGGCGCCGGGGCAGCAACTGCGGGTCATCCAGTTTACGTATGCGCTGCGCGGCTCGTCGGCGTGGGGCGCCGCCGGGCTCACCCGCACCGGCGCGGGATGGGTGTGGGGCAACCTGCCGCCAGCGCGGGTCGACGTGTTCACCCGCCCCGGCGCAACGGCGCCGGAGGGGCATCGGCGCACAGCCTAGTGCGCGCGGGGGTGCTTACATATTGCGGCGATACTGCCCGCCCACCTCGAACAGCGCGGTGGTGATCTGGCCCAGCGAGCACACGCGCACCGCATCCATCAGCTTCTCGAACACGTTGGCGTTGTCGATCGCCGCCTGCTGCAGGGCCGCCAGCGCTTGCGGCGCTTCGGCTGCATGGCGCTGATGGAACTCGTCCAGGCGCGTCAGCTGCGACTGCTTCTCGTCGTCGGTCGAACGCGCCAGCTCGATCTTCTGCGGCGCGCTGCCTTCCGTCTTCGGATTGCGGAAGGTGTTCACGCCGATGATCGGCAGGGTGCCGTCGTGCTTCTGGTGCTCGTACAGCATCGACTCTTCCTGGATCTTGCCGCGCTGGTAGCCGGTCTCCATCGCGCCCAGCACGCCGCCGCGCTCGGCGATGCGCTCGAACTCCTGCAGCACGGCTTCCTCGACCAGGTCGGTCAGTTCTTCCATGATGAACGAGCCCTGGTTCGGGTTCTCGTTCTTGGCCAGGCCCCACTCGCGGTTGATGATCAGCTGGATCGCCAGTGCGCGGCGCACCGATTCGTCGGTCGGCGTGGTGATCGCCTCGTCGTAGGCGTTGGTGTGCAGCGAGTTGCAGTTGTCGTAGATTGCGATCAAGGCCTGCAGCGTGGTGCGGATGTCGTTGAAGTCGATCTCCTGCGCGTGCAGCGAGCGCCCCGACGTCTGCACGTGGTACTTGAGCTTCTGGCTGCGGTCGTTGGCGCCGTACTTGTCGCGCATCGCCACTGCCCACAGGCGGCGCGCCACGCGGCCCAGCACCGTGTACTCGGGGTCCATGCCGTTACTGAAGAAGAACGACAGGTTCGGCGCGAAGTCGTCGATGTGCATGCCGCGCGCAAGGTAGGCTTCGACGAACGTGAAGCCGTTCGACAGCGTGAACGCCAGCTGCGAGATCGGGTTCGCGCCCGCTTCGGCGATGTGGTAGCCCGAGATCGACACCGAGTAGAAGTTTCGCACCTGGTGATGCACGAAGTACTCCTGGATGTCGCCCATGACCTTGAGCGAAAACTCGGTCGAGAAGATGCAGGTGTTCTGGCCCTGGTCTTCCTTCAGGATGTCGGCCTGCACCGTGCCGCGCACGTTGGCCAGCACCCACTCGCGGATCTTGGCCGCTTCGTCGGCGGTCGGCTGGCGGCCGTTATCGGCCACGAACTTGTCGACCTGCTGGTCGATCGCGGTATTCATGAACATCGCCAGGATCGTCGGCGCGGGGCCGTTGATGGTCATCGACACGGAGGTGCTCGGGCTGCACAGGTTGAAGCCGTCGTACAGCACCTTCATGTCGTCCAGCGTGGCGATCGACACGCCCGAGTTGCCGACCTTGCCGTAGATGTCGGGCCGCAGCGCCGGATCGGCGCCGTACAAGGTGACCGAGTCGAACGCGGTCGACAGGCGCTTTGCGTCCATGCCGGTCGAGACCAGCTTGAAGCGGCGGTTGGTGCGGAAGGCGTCGCCTTCGCCGGCGAACATGCGGGTCGGGTCTTCGTTCTCGCGCTTGAAGGCGAACACGCCGGCGGTGAACGGGAACGAGCCGGGCACATTTTCCAGCATCAGGAATTTGAGCACTTCGCCGTGATCTTCATACTTCGGCAGCGCGACCTTGCGGATGGTCGTGCCGGACAGGGTCTTTTGCACCAATTTGGTGCGAATTTCCTTGTCGCGGATCTTGACGACGTAATCGTCGCCGGCATACGCGGCCTGCATGTCGGGCCACATGGCCAGCAGCTTGCGCGCGCCGGCATCCATCGCCGCATCGCGCTCGGTGATCAGGTCGTCGAAGTCGGTCGCCTTGTTGGCGGCGGCCAGCATGCGCTTGGCCTCCGACAGCTGCTGGCGCTCGCGCGCGAGCAGCACCTGCTTGCGGGTGTGCTTGTGGTAGCCGCGCACGGTGTCGGCGATTTCGGCGAGGTAGCGCGCGCGGGCCGGCGGCACGATCACGTTCTTGCCGCTGGAGTGCTTCTGGGCGACCTGCGGCAGCTTGGATGGCTGGACCTGCAGGCCTTTTTCGGCCAGCTTCGGCAGCACGCCCTGGTACAGCGCGGTGACGCCGTCGTCGTTGAAGCGCGACGCCTGGGTGCCGAACACCGGCATCTGGTCCGGTGCGACGCTCCACAGCTCGCGGTTGCGCTGGTACTGCTTGGCGACGTCGCGCAGCGCATCCTGCGCGCCCTTGCGGTCGAACTTGTTGATCGCGATGAAGTCGGCGAAATCGAGCATGTCGATCTTTTCCAGCTGCGAGGCGGCGCCGAATTCCGGCGTCATCACATACATCGACAGGTCCACGTGTGGCACGATAGCCGCGTCGCCCTGGCCGATGCCGGAGGTCTCGACGATCACCAGGTCGAAGCCGGCCACCTTGCAGGCCGCGATCACGTCCGGCAGCGCGTGCGAGATCTCCGAGCCGGCTTCGCGCGTGGCGAGCGAGCGCATGAACACGCGCGCCTGGCCGTTCCATGGATTGATCGCGTTCATGCGGATGCGGTCGCCGAGCAGCGCGCCGCCCGATTTGCGGCGCGACGGGTCGATCGAGATGATCGCGATGTTGACGGTGTCGCCCTGGTCGAGGCGGATGCGGCGCACCAGTTCATCGGTCAGCGACGACTTGCCGGCGCCGCCGGTGCCGGTGATGCCCAGGGTCGGCACTTTGCGTGCGGCGGCGGCTTCGGTGATTTGCGCGCGCAGTTCCGGCGCGGCCTTGCCGTTTTCCAGCGCGGTGATCAGCTGGGCCAGAGGGCGGTGGCGGTCGGCGATGGCGCCGGTTTGCAGCGGCTCGAGCGAAGTCGGGGAGTATTCGGTCAGGTCGATGTCGCAGGCCTGGATCATCGACTGGATCATCCCGACGAGGCCCATGCGCTGGCCGTCTTCCGGGCTGAAGATCTTGGTCACGCCGTATGCGTGCAGGTCAGCGATTTCCTCGGGGACGATCACGCCGCCGCCGCCGCCGAACACCTTGATGTGGGCGCCGCCGCGTTCGCGCAGCAGGTCGATCATGTACTTGAAGTATTCGACGTGGCCGCCCTGGTAGGACGAGATCGCGATGCCCTGGACGTCTTCGGCCAGCGCCGCGGTGACGACTTCATCGACCGAGCGGTTGTGGCCGAGGTGGACCACTTCGACGCCGTTCGACTGCAGGATGCGGCGCATGATGTTGATCGAGGCGTCGTGGCCGTCGAACAGCGAGGCGGCGGTGACGAAACGGACCTTGTTGGCCAGTTTCGGATGTTCAGCAACGTTCAGTTTGGCGGCGGAAGTGTTGTCGTTCATGTTGATCCTTGGTGATCTTGTACGTTATATGACGTTTACGTTAACGTCAAGCAGCGGTCGTTCCTGCGGAGGCAGGAACCCATGCTGAAGCTGATCATCCTCAGTATAGGTTCCTGCCAAGGGGGGCGCCGAGCCCAGGAACGACGCCGTAGCTCTTAGGCTGCCTGCTGCTGTTTGGCAGCCAGCAAACGGGCCTTCTCGGCGCGGAAGGTGGCCACGGCGGCTTCCTTCACGTGCCCGAAGCCGCGCACCTGCTCCGGCAAACTCGCCAGCGCGACCGCGTTGGCCAGGTTGGCGGCGTTCAGGCCGGCCAGCAGGCCTTCGATCATTTCGCGGTATTCGACAATCAGCGCGCGCTCCATCTTACGCTCTTCGGTGCGGCCGAATATATCGAACGCGCCGCCGCGCAGGCCCTTGAATTTGGCCAGCAGCTTGAACGCGCTCCACATCCACGAGCCGAATTCGGCCTTGACCAGGTGGCCCTTGCCGTCTTTTTTCGCGAACAGCGGCGGCGCCAGGTTGAACTTGAGCGAGAAGTCGCCTTCGAACTGCGATTTCAGCTGCTCGACAAAACGGCCGTCGGTGTACAGGCGCGCCACTTCGTACTCGTCCTTGTAGGCCATCAGCTTGAAGTAGTACTTGGCGACCGCGGTCGACAGCTTGTTGCCCAAGCCGTGAGCGGTTTCGGCCGCGCGCACCTGCGACACCAAGGTCTCGTAGCGCGCCGCGTACGCAGCATCCTGGTAATCGGTCAGGAACTCGACGCGCTTCTTGATGACGGTGTCGAGCGACTGCGGCATCTGCACCAGGATCGCCTGGGTCGGCGTGGCGATCTTCTCGACCCGCTTGAAGTCCACGGCGGCGCGGCGGCCCCACAGGAAGCTCTTCTTGTTCGACGCGATGGCCACGCCGTTCAATTCGATCGCGCGCATCAGCGACGCCTCGGTCAGCGGGATGCGGCCCTTCTGCCATGCGTAGCCGAGCATGAACAGGTTAGCGGCGATCGAGTCGCCCATCAGCGCGGTGGCCAGTTTGGTCGCGTCGATGAAGTCGGCGCTGTTGCCGGCGACGCCGCCCACCGATTCCAGGATCAGCGCGCGCACTTCGTCGGCCGGGTACTGCCAGTCGGCGTTCTGGGCGAAGGTGCCAGGCGGCTGCTCGTGCAGGTTGATGATGGCCATGGTGCGGCCCGGGCGCATCTTGGAGATCGCGTCCTGCGCGCCGGCGGTCAGCATGTCGCAGCCGAGCACCAGGTCCGCTTCGCCGGTGGCGATGCGCTGCGCGCGCAGGTCGGCGGGCGATTTGGCGACCTTGACGTGCGAGGTGACCGAGCCGTTTTTCTGCGACATGCCGGTCATGTCGAGCACCGAGGCGCCTTTGCCCTCCAGGTGCGCGGCCATGCCCATCAGCGCGCCGACGGTGATCACGCCGGTGCCGCCGATGCCGTTGATGAGGATGTTGTACGGCGCCGCCAGCGATGGCAGCACCGGCTCGGGCATGGCGCCGAAGCCGTCGTCAGCGTTGTCCTTGGTGACGCCGGTCTTCGATTTCTTCAGCGTGCCGCCTTCGACCGTCACAAAGCTCGGGCAGAAGCCCTTCACGCACGAGTAGTCCTTGTTGCACGACGACTGGTCGATGGTGCGCTTGCGTCCGAACTCGGTTTCCTTCGGCAGGATCGAAGTGCAGTTCGACTGCACGCCGCAATCGCCGCAGCCTTCGCACACGGCTTCGTTGATCACCATGCGCTTGTTCGGGTCGGGGAACTCGCCCTTCTTGCGGCGGCGGCGCTTCTCGGCCGCGCAAGTCTGGTCGTAGATCAGCACCGACACGCCTTCGATTTCGCGCAGTTCGCGCTGGACCGCGTCCATCTCCTTGCGGTCGTGCAGGGTGACGATGCCCGGCAGGCTTGACCTGTCGGCGTAGCGCGACAGGTCTTCGGTGACCAGCGCGATGCGCTTGACGCCTTCGGCCGCCATCTGCTGGGCGATGTGCGGCACCGAAGTCTGGCCGTCGACCGGCTGGCCGCCGGTCATCGCGACCGCGTCGTTGTAAAGGATCTTGTAGGTCATGTTGACCTTGGCCGCGACGGTGGCGCGGATCGCCAGGTAGCCGGAGTGGAAGTAGGTGCCGTCGCCCAGGTTCTGGAACACGTGCGGCACTTTCGAGAACGCGGCCTGGCCGATCCACGGCGCGCCTTCGCCGCCCATGTGGGTGGTCAGCTTGTTCATCTCCGGGTAGATCGAGGTGGCCATCACGTGGCAGCCGATGCCGGCCAGCGCGAACGAGCCGTCCGGCACCTTGGTCGAGGTGTTGTGCGGGCATCCCGAGCAGTAGAACGCGGGACGGAACGGCGTGTTGATCGCCTTCTTCAGCACCGCGTCTTTCGCATCGAGGAAGGCCAGGCGCGCTTTAATCAGGTCGCAGGTCTTTTCGTCGGTGATCAGGCGCGAGACGCGGCTGGCGATCACGCGCGCCACTTGCGAGACCGAGAAATCGGCCTTCGATGTGAGCAGCCATTCGCCGCGCGGCGCAACCCATTCGCCCTTGTCGTCGAACTTGCCGACGATGTGAGGACGGGTGTCGTCGCGCCAGTTGTACAGCTGTTCCTTCAGCTGGTACTCGACGACCTGGCGCTTCTCTTCGACCACCAGGATCTCTTCGAGGCCCTGGGCGAATTCGCGCACGCTGTCCGGCTCCAGCGGCCAAGGCATCGCGACCTTGAACAGGCGCAGGCCCACTTCCTGCGCCATCTTTTCGTCGATGCCCAGGTCGGCCAGCGCGTCGAGCACGTCGAGGTAGGACTTGCCGGAAGCGATGATGCCCAGCTTGGCGTTCGGGCTGTCGATGGTGACGTGATTGAGCTTGTTCTCGCGGGCGTAGGCCAGCGCCGCGTAGATCTTGTAGTCCTGCATCAGCGCTTCCTGGTTGCGCGCCTGCTGGCCCAGCGGGACCGAGGACAGGCGCGTATTCAGGCCGCCCGGCGGCATCACGAAGTCCTTCGGAATCTTGACCTGCACGCGATGCGGGTCGGCGTCGACCGAGGCGGAGGACTCGACCGTGTCGGCCAGCGCCTTGAAGGCGACGGTGCAGCCGGAAAAGCGCGACATGGCCCAGCCGTGCACGCCGAGGTCGAGGTATTCCTGGACGTTGCACGGGTACAGCATCGGCACCATGCAGGCCGAGAAGATGTGGTCGGACTGGTGCGGCAGGGTCGAGGAGTAGGCGCCGTGGTCGTCGCCGGCCACCAGCAGCACGCCGCCGTGCTTCGACGTGCCGGCGTGGTTCATGTGTTTGAAGACGTCGCCGCAGCGGTCCACGCCCGGGCCCTTGCCGTACCACATGGCGAACACGCCGTCGTACTTGGCCGGGCCGATCAGGTCGACGGTCTGGGTGCCCCACACGGCGGTGGCGGCCAGGTCTTCGTTCACGCCCGGGACGAACTGGACGTGGTGCGCTTCGAGGTGCTTCTTGGCCTTCCACAGCGTTTCGTCGAGGCCGCCCAGCGGCGAGCCGCGGTAGCCGGAGATGAAACCGGCGGTGTTCAGGCCGGCGGCGAGGTCGCGTTCGCGCTGCATCATTGGCAGCCGCACCAGGGCCTGGATACCGGACAGGAAGATGTTGCCCGACGTGGCGGTGTATTTATCGTCGAGGCTGACGGTAGTGAGGCGTGATGAGACGTCCTGCGCGCTGGCAGGCACGTGCGCCGTGGTATCTGGCATGGTGAGGCTCCAAAATTGTGATCGGATTTCACCCGCCAGGACGGCGCCGGGTAGGTCGCGTGGATGGCGGGTCGGGGTGTCGCGGTTTGCGACAACCGGCTATTTTACCGCGACGCGGCGTTGGCGGCACCTCGAAGGGCTTCTCCCGCAGCAAGATTGGGCGATTGGCGCAACATCGCGCGCGCCACGAATAATGCCGTGTGGAAAACTTGCGGGAAGTCAACTTGCCCAGTGGAACTAAACTTTATAGTGGCTTCAATGGCGCTGCTGGTGATGAACGGAAAGATTTGTTCTTCGCAGGAAAGCGGGTGGTAGCCGCTAACCTGGGCGCCAGGGGTTGTTTATTACTTACTTGATGGAGTTCATGATGAGCAAAATTATCTCCGTAGTCAAAACCTTTGTTGCCGACGAAAACGGTGTCACCGCCATCGAGTATGGCCTGATCGCCGCCCTCGTGGGCCTGGCCCTGATGGCGGGCGCCACGACGCTGGGCAACAAGCTGAGCGCATCGTTCGACTTCATCGCGACCAAGATGAAGGTGTCTTAAACCGGCGCGGTGCATTTCCCGGACGGGGCCCCGTCCGGGAGTTTGTACCCGGGTTGTAGCTGTCAGTGCCGTGGTGTAGCCGTTCTTGCTGCTGTAAGCCATCGTTGTCAGGCATGTGTCGCCCTGCCGGCGCCACCTCCTTCTGAACCCGGCGATGGATTTCTTCCCTCACTTTCTGGAGTTCATGATGCGCAACATTTCCGCTTCAATCAAAACTTTTTTCACCGACGAAGGCGGCATCACCGCCATCGAGTACGGCCTGATCGCAGCCCTGGTGGGACTGGCGCTGATGGCCGGCGCAACGACGCTGGGAGACAAGTTGAGCGCCTCGTTCAGCTACATCGCCACCCTGATGAAAGTGTCCTGAACCGGCATGTCGCCGCAGGCTCCCATTTCGCAACGTTTTTCAGGAGGGTGTCATGGCAGTCTCGGTCTGGCTGGACCTGTTGTTGCTGTTGCTGGTGGTCGCCGCGGCGGTGCATGACCTGGCCACGCGCCGCATCCCCAACCGGCTGCTGCTGGCTGGGGGCCTGGGCGCGCTGGCGCTTCACTTGTGCTCGGCGACGCCGCTCAGTGCGGCCGGCGCCGGCCTGTCCGGCGCGCTCACCGGCCTGCTGCTGTTCCTGCCTTTGTACTGCTTGCGCGGCATGGCCGCCGGCGATGTCAAGCTGCTGGCCGCGGTCGGCGCGTTCGGCGCGCCCGGCGACGTGGTGCAGATCGCCATCTGGACCATGTGCGCCGGCGGCGTGATGTCGCTGGCGGTGGTCATTGCCACGGGCCGCGTGCGCGCCGTCGGCGCCAACCTCAAGTGCCTGGTGCGCCCGCTCCTGATGCGCCTGGCCGGCATGCCGGCGGCGACCGAGCCGCTGCGCGGCGCCAGCGTCGGCAGCATTCCCTACGGGCTGGCCATCGCCTGCGGCACGCTGTGGTTCATCGTACAACGCTACCCCGCGGCGTGATTGGTTGCTTTTAGTCAAAAAGTGGGACGCGTCGCTCGCTACAATCAATTCGTGACTTACGGAAATATTGTCCCCAGCAACCGAAGGAGATCTTGATGCTCGAGGTCGTAACAAACGGCGTCGCCGCCCCGTCCCCCCTGTTGGCCGCGCACAGCGTGGCTGAGCAGGACGTGACGTCGCTGGTCCCGCCCCAGCCGAAGACGATCCGCGATACCGGACTCGACCGGCAGCTGGTGCTGGGGCTGGTGGCCAAGGCGATCCACCAGGCCGGCAAGGCGCATCCGCCGATTCTTAGCAGCAAGTTGCGCCTGTCGCTGAACGTGCTGCGCGAGGCGCTCGACGTGCTGATGGCCGAGCAGGTGGTGGAGATCGCCTCGCGCGGCGAGACCGACATCGACGTCCAGTACCGGCTGACCGGACCGGGCAAGGCCTACGCCGCCGAATGCTTGGCGCAGTGCCGCTACGTCGGGCCGGCGCCGGTGACGCTCGATGCGTTTCGCGCCGTGCTGGCGCGCGACGCCGCCCGCCACGCGCAGGCCGTCCACATCGGCAGCGCCGAGCTGGCCGGCGCCTTCGCCGATGAGGGCATCGGCAGCGCCGTGCGCACCCAGCTTGGCGCAGCGCTGCGCTCGCGCCGCGCGCTGCTGCTGCACGGTCCCTCCGGCAGCGGCAAGACGGCGCTGGCGCGCAAGCTGGTGCGCCTCTTGCCCGGCGTCGTCTGCGTGCCCTACGCGATCCTGTTCGGCCGGCAGATCGTGCAGTTCCACCATCCCCTGGTGCACCTGGCGCCGCTGCCCAACCATGCCCGCGAACATGAGGAGCGGCGCAACTGCGACAGCCGCTGGAGCGTCTGCCAGCGCCCGCTGGTGCTGGTGGGCGCCGAGCTGACCGGCGAGATGCTGGCGTTGCGCTACGACGCGGCGAACGGCACCTACCGGGCGCCCTGCTATTTCCAGGCCAGCGGCGGGGTGTGCGTCATCGACGACCTGGGCCGGCAGCGGCTGGCGGCCACCGACTTGCTCAATCACTTCATCGGCCCGATCGACCGCGGCGCCGGCCTGCTCACCTTGCCGGGCGGGTACACCGAACCGGTGCCGTTCGACGTCAAGCTGGTGTTCGTGACCAACCTGGCGCCCCAGGGGCTGCTCGACGAACCGCTGCTGCGCCGCATCGGCTACAAGATTCACGTGGGGGCGCTCAGCGAAGCGGCCTACTGCGCGCTGTTGCGGCGCGAGTGCGCCCTGGCCGGTATTGCGTGCGAGCAGGAAGCGGTCGATTACCTGCTCAGGCAGTTGCACGCGGCATCGGTGCGGCCGCTGCTGGCGTCCTATCCGCGCGAACTGCTCAGCCGCGTGGCCGACTTCGCCAGCTTCGCCGGCACGCCGCCGCGCCTGACCATCCCGGCCCTGGAGCAGGCCTGGACCAGTATGTTTGTCTGCTGTGCACCGCTGCCCGGCAACCCCGCCGTCGCCGCATCGCCCCAGGGCGCCGTCCTGTTCGGAGAGAGATCATGAAAAATAAACGTGCGATTGCGATGATGGCCATTGCCATCCTGTTCGGCCTGGCAGCGGTGGTGCTGGCCTCGCGCTGGCTGCTGCGCCAGCCGGCCGGCAGCGCCGACCGGATCGTCGTCGCCGCCACCGACGTCAACCTCGGCCAGCGCCTGACGCCGGACATGCTCAAGCTGGCCGAGTGGCCGAAGGACAGCCTGCCGAAGGGCGCCTTCAGCGACGTGTCGATGCTGACCGGACGGGTGCTGAAGAACAGCATCCTGCTGGGCGACCCGATCAGCGAAGCGAAGCTGGCGCCGGCCGGCACCGTCGGCGGCCTGTCGGCCCTGATCACCGAAGGCAAGCGCGCCATTACGGTGCGCGTGAACGACGTCATCGGCGTGGCCGGCTTCGCGCTGCCCGGCAATTACGTCGACATCATCGTCAGCACGCAGAAGGAGCGGGCGCCGTCCGACAAGGGGCCCGAACAGAGCATCTCGAAGATCGTGCTGGAGCACATCCTGGTGCTGGCCGTCGCGCAGGAGGTCGGGCGCGACGAAACCAAGCCGCGCGTGGTCAACGCCGTCACGCTGGAAGTCACGCCCGAACAGGCCGAGAACCTCGACCTGGCGCGCAGTGTCGGCAGCCTGTCGCTGGCGCTGCGCAACCAGGTCGATCCGCAGGACGCGAGGACCGACGGCGCCACCAAGCGCAGCATGCTCAACGAACCGCTGGCGGAGGCGGCGCCGGCGTCAGCGTCCGCGCCGAAGGCCGTGCTCAGCCCGGTCAAGCTGGTCATCAAGGCGCCGGTGCGCCAGCCGGACGAGCCGAAGCGGGCGTGCGTGGGCGTGCTCAACGGCGTCAAGGTTTCTCAAGAGTGCTTCTAGTTTTCAACCGTATCTTTCTTCAGGGTGAACGCAATGAACCAATGCGTCAGATACCAGCGGTTCCGCCGCGCCCGCCAGCTGCTCGGCTGTGTGGCGCTGGCAGCCGGCGCCGGCGCGGCCTTCGGCGCCGTTCCCGAGGCGGACGGCAGCCCCCGCGCGGCCAAGTCCAGGGCGCCGGTGGCGATCCGCGGCGACGTCGGCCCGCGCTGCAGCGGCGACGCCGCCAGGCCGGCGACCATGCGCCTGCAGCTTGGCAAGTCGGCGATGATGAAGCTGCCCGAACCGCTGCTGCACCGCAGCGTCGGCAATCCGGACGTGGTGCAGGCGATGCTGGTGGCGCCGGACACGCTGTATGTCGCCGGGATCGATGTGGGCAGCACCAACATGATCATCCAGGGCAAGAGCGGCGCCTGCAGCGTGGTCGACATCGTCGTCACGATGGATGCGTCCGCCTTCGAGGCGAGCCTGGCCACGGTGCTGCCCGACGAAAAGAATATCCGCGTCACCGCCGCCGCCGATTCGATCGTGCTGAGCGGAACGGTGGCCGATGCCGCCACCCTGACGCAGGTGGGCGACCTGGCCGCCGCCTTCGTGCGGCGGCCGCTGCAGCCGCTCAATGGCGTCGGCAAGACCGATCCGGCGGCGCTGCCCGGCGCCGCGCCGGCCGGCGCGCCCCTCAACGGCGCGCTGCGCGTGATCAACTTGATGAGCGTCTCGGCGCCGCAGCAGGTGATGCTGGAAGTCAAAATTGCCGAGGTATCGAAGACGCTGCTGGAACGGCTGGAGGCGGGCACCACCTTCAGGCTGACCTCGGGCAGCTGGACCGCCACCTTGCTGTCGAACTTCCTGAGCGGCACCCTGGGAGGCTCGCTCGACGCGCGCAAGAGCAACGGCAACCGGCTGTCGCTCGAGGCGCAGAAGCAGGATGGCCTGGTGCGCATCCTGGCCGAGCCGAACGTGATGGCCATCAGCGGCCAGGAGGGCACCTTCCTGGCCGGCGGCAAGATCTACATTCCCGTGGCCCAGGACAACAACAAGATCACGCTGGAGGAAAAGGAGTTCGGCGTCGGCCTGCGCTTCACCCCTACCGTGCTGGCCGGCGGACGCATCAACCTGCGCGTCGCGCCGGAGGTGTCGGAACTGTCGCGCGAAGGGATCGGCATCACCACCGGCGGTTTTACCGGCACCTCGGTGCTGCCGCTGATTATCACCCGGCGCGCCAGCACCACGGTGCAGCTGTACGACGGCCAGAGCTTCGCCATCGGCGGCCTGATCAAGAACAACCTGACCACCAGCATCAAGGGCTTGCCGGTGCTGGGCGAGGTGCCGGTCCTGGGCGCACTGTTCCGCAGCACCGACTACCAGCAGGATCGCACCGAACTGGTGTTCGTCATCACCCCGCACCTGGTCAAGCCGCTGCCGCCGAACCCCACGCTGCCGACCGACAAGGTGATCCCGCCCACGCCCGGCCAGCTGCTGCTGATGGGCCGGATGGAAGGCGCCCCGGCGCCCGCTGCGGCGCAAGCCGCGCCACCGGCGGCTAGCGCCGGCGGATTTGAACTCAAATAAGGAGCCTCTTGTGACGACCTCGCTGCGGATTCGGATTCAACTGGGCGCCCTGACGGCGCTGTCGCTGTCGGGCTGCGTCTCCACCACCCCGGTGATGGACCGGCAGTTCGGCGACTCGCTGCGCGCCACCCTGGCATCGCAGGTGGCCAACCCGGGCGCGCCGCGCAACGCCAACCCCGTCAATGGCATCGACGGGCGCGCCGCGCGCGCCGCGCAAGAGCGCTACGAGGCCTCGTTCGCGCAGCCGCAGCCGAGCGCCGAGGCCCCCACCCTGGTGCGCACAAAATGACAGCCGCACGGCCTGCGCTGGCGCCCGCTGCACCCCGTAAAGATATCGCCGCGTTTGCCCACAAGGATCGCCGATGAAAGCCTTACTGATTACCCGAGACGCCCACTTGCACGCCGAAATTGCGTCGCAGGGCGCAGCGCGGGTCCCGCCACTTCAGGTCGGCGCCACCTACCGCGGCGTGCGCGACGCCCTCGAGCGCACGCTGCCGGACCCGCCGGTGCTGGTGATCATCGACGCCGACGACAGCGACGTGGCCGCGCCCGACCTGCTTGAGCGCTTGTGCAAATGCTACCCGGCGGCGAGCGTGATGCTGCTCACCGGCGACCAGAAGCAGGACCTTCTGATCCGCGCCATGCGCGCCGGCGTGCGCGAGGTGCTGGCGCTGCCGATCGTGCACCAGGCGTTTCACGAGGCGCTCGACCGGATCGCCAGCAGCGCCGGCATCGCCGCCATGCGCGACGGCAAGGTGCTGGCCTTTATCTCCTGCAAGGGCGGCAGCGGTGCGACCTTCCTGTCCACCAATTTCGGCTATGCGCTGTCGACCCTTGCCGACAAAAAAGTGCTGCTGATCGACCTGCATGGCCAGTTCGGCGACGCCGCGCTGTACGTGTCGGACCAGAAGCCGGCCATGACGCTGTCCGACGTCTGCGGCCAGATCGCCCGCATCGACGGGCCGTTTCTCGAGTCCTGCCTGGTACACGTGGCGCCCGGCTTCGGGGTGCTGGCGGCGGCCGACGATCCGAGCGGCTTCATCGACCTCAAGCCGGAGCAGATGGACACCATATTGCGCGTGGCGCGCCAGCACTACGACTACATCGTGCTCGACGTCGGGCGCCAGATCGACGCCATCTCGCTGCGCGCGCTCGACAACGCCGACACCATGTACCCGATCCTGCAGCTGTCGCTGCCCGACATCCGCGACGGCCGGCGCCTGCTCGACATCTTCCGCTCGCTCGGCTATCCGATCGAGCAGATCCGCCTGATCGTGAACCGCTACGAGAAGGGCGGCAAGCTGCGCCTGCAGGAAGTGCAGACGGCGCTCGGCGCCGAAGTGCTGCACACCATTCCGAACGATTACCTGGCGGTGACCGATTCGGTCAACCAGGGCGTGCCGGTGGTGCAGCTGTCGCGCAACAGCGCGGTGTCGCGCAGCCTGGCCGAACTGGTGGAACTGGTCACCGCCCGCCGCGTGCCCGAAAACAAGGGCCTGTTCGACCGCCTGTTCGGCCGCGGCGACCCCGATCTGTAACCAACTGGAGCGACACCATGACGCTACGTGAACGGCTGGCTGGGAACGACGAGGCGCGCGCTCCGGTCGCGGCGGTGCCCGAGGTGGCCAACCAGGCCTACCAGGAACTGAAGAAGAGCATGCACCAGATGATCCTCGACCGGATCGACCTCGAGCGGCTCAAGCGGCTGACCGCCGAGCAGTTCAAGCACGAGCTGTCGCTGCTGATCCAGCGCATCATCGAGGAAGAGCGGATCGTGCTCAACCAGAGCGAGCGGCACAATCTGGTGCTCGACATCCAGCACGAGATGCTCGGCTTCGGTCCGCTCGAGCCGCTGCTGGCCGACCCGACCGTGTCGGACATCCTGGTCAACACCTGCAGCAAGGTCTACGTGGAACGGCGCGGCAAGCTCGAGCTGACCGACATCACCTTCCACGACAACGGGCACTTGATGAAAATCATCGAGAAGATCGTCTCGCGGGTCGGCCGCCGGGTCGACGAGTCGAGCCCGATGGTCGATGCGCGCCTGCCCGACGGCTCGCGCGTGAACGCCATCATTCCGCCGCTGGCGGTGGACGGGCCGATCCTGTCGATCCGGCGGTTTTCGGCGACCCCGCTGACGGTCAAGAACCTGCTCGACTACAAGAGCATGACGCCGCCGATGGCGCAGGTGCTGCAGGCGCTCGGCCAGGCCAAGATCAACATCCTCATTTCCGGCGGCACCGGCAGCGGCAAGACCACCCTGCTCAACCTGCTGTCGGGCTTCATTCCGGCCAACGAGCGGATCGTCACGATCGAGGATGCGGCCGAGCTGCAGATGCGCCAGCCGCACGTGGTGCGGCTCGAAACGCGCCCGCCTAACATCGAAGGCAAGGGCGAGGTGACGCAGCGCGCGCTGGTGCGCAATGCGCTGCGCATGCGTCCCGACCGCATCATCCTGGGCGAGGTGCGTGGCCCCGAGGCGATGGACATGTTGCAGGCGATGAACACCGGCCACGAAGGCTCGCTGGCGACGATCCACTCGAACACGCCGCGCGACGCGCTGTCGCGGCTGGAAAACATGGTCGGCATGGCCGGCGCCAACCTGACCCCGCGCGCGACGCGCCAGCAGATCTGCTCGGCCGTGACGGTGGTGGTGCAGGTGACGCGCCTGAGCGACGGCACGCGCAAGCTGGTGAGCCTGCAGGAGATCACCGGCATGGAAGGCGAGGTCATCGCGATGCAGGAAATCTTCCGCTTCGAGCAGACCGGCGTCGGCCCCGACGGCAGGGTGCTCGGGCTGTTCGGCGCCACCGGGGTGCGCCCGCGCTTTGCCGACCGCCTGCGCCAGTTCGGCGCGCCGGTGGCCGAAACGGCATTCGATCCGGACCGTACGTTTGAATAGTTCGGCGCGCAACAGCAATCGGGGGCAGTATGGACGGCATTTTTTACGGGTTTGCGGTGCTGCTGTTCGCGGCCATCATCCTGATGGTCGAGGGCGCGTACCTGTGGTGGGCCGATACCTACGGCAACGGCGCGCAACGTGTGGCGCGGCGCCTGCGCATGATGTCGGACCAGCATCGCGGCAACGGGGAGCGCATCTCGATCCTCAAGCAGCGCCGCTACAGCAAGTCCGACGGGCTCGACGAATTGCTGCACAAGCTGCCCGGCAGCGCGGGCATCGACGGCCTGCTGCTGCAGGCCGGGGTGAAATGGACGGTGGCGCAGTTCCTGGCGGCGTCGGCCGGCCTGCTGGTCATCGGCCTGCTGATGACGCAGATCTGGCCGGCGCCCTTCCTCGCCCATTGCGTCATCGTCGCCTGCTGTGCCAGCATCCCGATGGCGCTGGCGCGCCGCGCACGCCGCGCGCGGCTGCAAAAGATCGAGGCGCAGCTGCCCGAAACGGCCGATTTCCTGGCCCGGGCGATGCTGGCCGGGCACTCGTTCAACAACGTGCTGCAAATGGTCGGCAGCGAGCTGCCCGAGCCCCTCAGCGGCGAGTTCCGCATCGTCCACGAGGAGATCAACTATGGCGTGCCGATGCACGAGGCCTTAACCAGCCTGGCAAGCCGCATCCCGCTGACCGACCTGCGCTACCTGGTGATCGCCGTGCTGATCCAGCGCGAGGCCGGCGGCAACCTGGCCGAAATCCTCGGCAACATCAGCCACATCATCCGCGGGCGACTGAAGCTGCTGGCGCAGGTGCGCGTGCTGTCGGCCGAAGGGCGCATGTCGGCCTGGGTGCTGGGGCTGCTGCCGTTCGCGGTGGCGCTGGTGATGATGCTCACCAACCCCGGCTACATCAGCATGCTGTGGACCGACCCGGCGGGCGTGCGCATGCTCTGGTATGCCGCGGTGATGCTGCTTGTTGGCATCGTCTGGCTGCGCAGGCTGATCCGTATTCGTATCTGAGGAGGTGCCATGAACGCATATCAGGTGTTGTTCCTGCTGATCGTGTTTGCCATCGTCTGCGGGCTGGCGACGCTGGCCATGGTGTTTTTTTCGCCGCGCTCGCTGCGCGAGCGGCTGGCCGTGTTCATGGGCACGGCCGAAATCACCCAGCTCGAAAATGGCGGATGGGTCGAACGGGTGGCCAAGGTCGCCCAGCCTTTTACCCGGCTCTCGCTGCCGGAGGAAGGCTGGGAGAAATCGGCGCTGCGCACCCTGTTCATGAACGCCGGCTGGCGCAGCCCGGCCGCCTCGACCTTGTATTTCGCGGCCAAGACGGTGCTGGCGCTCGGCCTGCCGGGCGTGGTGGCGCTGGCGCTGGCCTTGTCGCACCGAATGCCGGGCGGCCAGGCGCTGCTGCTGTCGCTGTTTGCCTGCGCCGCCTTGGGCTACTACGTGCCCAACATGGTGCTGTCGCGCATTGCCCGGCGGCGCCGGCGCGACATCTTCGAAAACATCCCGGACGCTATCGACCTGCTGACGGTGTGCGTCGAGGCCGGGCTGAGCCTCGAGCGCGCACTGATCAAGGTGGCCGCCGAGATCCACATCAAGAGCCTGGTGCTGGCGCAGGAACTGCAGCTGGTGCTGATGGAAATGCGCGCCGGCTTCACCAAGGAAAAGGCGCTGCGCAACTTTGCCTTGCGCAGCGGCGTGGAGGACGTCGACGCGCTGGTGGCGATGCTGATCCAGTCGGAGCGCTTCGGCACCAGCATGGGCGCCTCGCTGCGCGTGTATTCCGACAACCTGCGCACCAAGCGGCGCATGATGGCGGAAGAAAAGGCGGCGAAGATCGCGCTCAAGCTGATGTTCCCGCTGATCTTTTGCATCTTTCCCACCGTGCTGATGGTGCTGATCGGGCCGGCGGCGATCAAGATCGTGCGCACGCTGATGCCGGCACTGGCCGGAAGCAATTGAATCGCTCCCAGGAGAGACCATGCAACCCACCTTGAAATACCTGTCGGCGGCCTGTGCCGGCGCGCTGCTGATGGCCTGCGCCGATGTCGGCCAGCGCACCGCGCCGGCCGCCGTCCAGGCGCGCGCGGGCGTGACGGCCGACGACGCCTACCTGACCGGCCGGCAACAGCAGCTGGCGCGCCAGCACGCGCTGGCGGCCCAGTCGTACCAGGTCGCGCTGCGCATCGACGCGGCGCACGTGAACGCGCGCAATGGCCTGGCGACCCTGCATGCGGAGCAGGGCGATCTGGCCAGCGCAATCGCCTTGTGGCGCCAGCTGACGGCGGACCCGGCCACGTCGGGCCCGGCTTCCGCCTACCTGTTCAGCAACCTCGGCCACGCCTACATTCTCAGCGGCGACTACCCGCAAGCGGTCGTCGCGCTCGAGCGCGCCTGCATGCTCGACCCGCTCAGCCAGCGCTCCTGGCGCCATCTGGGCGACGCCCTGGCCAGGATGGGCCAGCACGAGCGCGCGCAGCTGGTGGCGCGCCAGGCCGACGCGCTGGAGCGGCACGATTTCGGCGACGACCATGCTCCGGCGAAGCGCTTGGCCGGCGCGCCGGGCGACAACGCTGTCGGCGCGCAGGACACGATGGCGCAGACCGAAGTGCGCCAGACCGGCGCCGGCATGTTCGAGCTACGCCGCACCGCCGCCCCTGCCGCTATTGCCCCTGTGGGCGCGCCGGCGGCGGCCATCGCCACAGTGCCGGTAGCGGCGCCGGCGCTGGCGGAGGCGCAGACGGCGCCGGCCCAAGTCGCGCCCGCGGCCGCCCGGCTGGAAATTCGCAACGGCAACGGCGTGGCCGGCATGGCGCGTGCCCTGGCGCAGCGGATGGACGACGCCGGCGTGCGCGTCGTGCGCCTGTCGAACCATAAAGGCTTCAACGTCCAGCGCACGCGGATCGAATACCAGGCCGCCTTCCGCGATGCGGCGACGCGGCTGGCCGAGCGCTTCGGCGGCGCCGAGGTGCAGCAAGTCCCGGCCGGCGGCGCGGCCGACTTGCGCCTGGTGATCGGCCGCGACCTGGTGCGCAGCCAGGCCGATGCGCGGCGCGTCGTCAAGGCCGCGCTGGCGCGCGCGGGCTGACGGCGGCGCGGCGGGCACGTTTGTCGCATATCAAACGTGCGCCCCGGCGCCACGCGAAAATGGGGCGGTCATCCAACTCTTCCGGAGTACCGCCATGCGCCTTGCCCACATCCTCAAATCCTCGATTGTCAGCGTGCTGATCTTCGCCCTGGCCGGCTGCGCGCCGACCGCCAAACACGAAGGCACGGGCGAGTTCGTTGAAGACTCCGTGATCACCACCAAGGTCAAGGCCGCGCTGGCCGCCGATCCCGACGTCAAGGCCACCGAGGTCAATGTGGAAACCTTCAAGGGCACGGTGCAGCTGAGCGGCTTCGTGTCGTCGAAAGAAGCGATCGACAAGGCTGCCACGATCGCGCGCGGCGTGTCGGGCGTGAAGGGCGTGAAGAACGACATGACGGTCAAATAAAAACCGTCGGCGGATGTGAAAAAGCCGCCTCGAAGGCGGCTTTGCAGCAATGCGGCGCTGGCTTATTCCCAGCTGACGCTGCCCAGTCCGCTCGCGGTCGACTTGCGATTGGCCGGCTTGCCGTACACGGTGGCCGAGCCCAGTCCGTTCAGGTTCAGGTTGGCGTTGGTCTTGGCGTACACGGTCGCGCTGCCCAGGCCCGTCATGTTCAGGTCCACCGCATCGGCGCGCAGTTCGCGCGCTTCCAGGCTGCCCACGCCGCCCAGCTTGGCGCGCAGCAGCTTGCTCTGGCCATTGACTTCGATCCGTCCCGCGCCGCGCAGGCTCAGGTCGACGCGCTCGCAATCCGGCGCATTGAGTGTCATGCTGCCGACGCCGCCCAGGTTGGCGTCGATGTTGCGGTAGCGGCTGGCGAGGGTGACCGCGCCGGCGCCATCGAGCGCCAGGCGAATCTGCTCGCCGGAGAAGCCGCTGATCTCGGTGGAACCGACGCCTTGCGAGACCAGTTCGTTGAAGTTCGGCAGCGTCAGTTCGGCGCGCAACTGCTCCTTGTTGTTGCCGCCGAAATGGATGTGGCGATTGCGCTCGATATCGATCAGCAGCGTGTCGCCCTGCTGGGTCGTCACGACCTTCGGCACGTAGCGCTGGTCGCCCGAGATCACCAGCGACGCGGCCGCGCCCTGCTTGACGCGCAGATCGATGATGCCGCCGAGCTTTACCTTCATCACGCGCGCATCGACGGCGCGCGTTTCGCTCACTTGCTGCTCGGCGGCGAGCGCCGCGACCGTGGTTGCCGACATCGTGATGGCCAGGCAGGCCGCGCCGAAAAATTTATTCATGTTCTTGTTCTCCGAAGGTCGTGGATCGTTGCGTCGATTAGTTACCCAGCGCTGCTTTTTGAGCGGCGCTGAGGCGTTTTGCGGTGATGGTCACGACCGCCATCGGCGCGGCCGAAGCGGCCTGCTGCACGACTGGAGTCGCGGCGTGGCGGGCCGGCACGGCGGCATGCGCCAGGCCGGTTGCCGAGGCCAGTGCGAGGGCGGCGATGAAGATGACTTCCATGTTTTTTGCGATGTTCATTTGGGGCTCCTTGGCGCGATAAGTTCGTTGGGTTGAGTGAACTATAGCCAAGGGCCGGGCGCAACCCTACCGGATTGCGACAGACTGCATGAATGACGGGATGGAGTGCAAGAAACGGCGCGAGAGCGCACGCGGACGGTGTCAGGTCCGCGGACCTGGCCCCATGTCGAAGGTGAGTTAAGGCAGTTGCGGTTCGGTTCAGCGATGCCGCCCGCCCCACGCTCCACGGCTGCCGCCGTGGTGGCCGCCGCGGAATCCGTGATGACCGTCTCGGTAGCCGCCTCCGCCGCCGAACCACCACAGGTCGAGGGAGATGGGCGGCCCGACGTAGTAAGGCGCGCCGTAATACGCGGGAGCGCCGTAGCCATAATAGGGGTCGTAGATTGAATAGCCGGGATAGCCCGGGTCGTAGACTGCGCAGCCGCCGAGGGACGTTGCGATGATCAGCGAAAATGTCAGGCGTTTCGCCGCGCCTTTCAGGATGGCATCCATGGCGCTCTGCCAAAAAACGAAGAAGCACTACCTTCACATATAGTGCATCTTCAGCAATCCGCCATCCCTTTACACACTTCGTTACACGACGGCGTTTCCGCGCGCATGCTTAGTGAATGAGTCCGCCGGGCGGCAGATAGAAGCTGCGGTGTTCGGCAGGCTGCTGGCGCATGGCCAGGCAGGCGCCGACGTGGCAGCCGGTGTCGTATTCCCATTGCAGAGCCGGTTCGTCGTACATCATGACCACGGCCGGCTGCGGACCTTGCTCCAGGCCGTCTTCGACGCCGGTGAGAAAGACAGATACCTCGGTCACGCCGAGCGCGCTGGCGATTTGGGTCAGGTCAACGTGGTTGTGCAGATCGGTAGGTTTCATGGTGGTCGCCTCGTGGTTAAGCTCGGTTCGAGTATAGAGATGAGACCGTCTGCCGCAAGAAGGACTGTCCCGCAAGTCGAAGTAAGCCTACTCCTACCGTGGATGTAGGGGTGGGCTCACGATTTTTCCGCGATGCAAACGCGAAGGCGCCGGGATTCACTTTGCCGGCGCGGCGAGCGGCTTGCCTTTCTCGACCACATATACGCCGACGAATCGCAGCGAAGCGGCGCCCGGATTGCGCGCCCCATGCACTTTCCCCGCCGGGACCACGAACGCCTCGCCAGCCTTCACCATGCGCGGCGGCTCGCCATCGATCAGCAATTCGGCTTCCCCTTCGAGGACATAACTGATCTCGTCGCCCGGATGGCTATGGCGCGGCGCGCTGGCGCCCGGATCGATTTCCCCGCGGACTACCACAGCCTGATGGCCGGGCGCCGCGACGTCGGCCGTCAGTACCGGCGTGCGCTTGACCTGGGCGGACGCGCCCGTCGTCGCCAGCAGGCCGAGCGCGAGCAAAGAGGCGGCGAACATGATGGATGGCTGTTGCAATGTCATGGAGTTCCCCCGAAGGTTGGGTTGGCGCGGAATGCGCAACCCCATCTTACTCCCGTGACGGCCGCCAGAAAGCAAAAAGCCCAGCCTGGTAGGCTGGGCTTTTTGCTTGATTCTTTGGTGCCGACTGCCGGTTTCGAACTGGCCACCTGATGATTACAAATCGTCCGGGCGATTCATTCAGATGCGTAGATCGACATACTGGATGCATGCGCATTCCGCATTGCTCCCAGTGTTGGGCCGTTCTTTGCTGATTGGATCATTCAATTGCATTCATGATTGTTGGTATAATTTGCCTACACAGTGCCTACATGGGCGCGCGAGACCGGGGGGCAGCATGAAGCGCACGAACTTCACAGCAGAGCGGGTAGCAAGCTTCAAGTGCGAGCCAGGAAAACAGCAAACTATTTTTTGGGATGGTAAAGCACCCGGTCTGGGCTTACGTGCGACGCGCACAGGCGCCAAGTCATATATCTTTGAAACGCGCTTGCATGGCAAGACCCTACGCTTGACCATCGGCGACCCGCGCACGTGGACAATAAGCAAGGCGCAGGCCGAGGCGACGCGCTACAAGACGCTGACCGACCAAGGGATCGATCCGCGCCGAGTCAGAGAGGAGATGCGCGCGGCCCAGATCAGCGCGGAACGGACAGCGCATGCTAACGCAAAGCGCGATGCGGTTACGCTCGGTGATATCTGGCGTGAATACGTCGCCGAGCGCGCGCCTCTGTGGTCGGCACATCATCTCTCCGCTCACCACAAAATTATCCAGCTCGGCGGTGAGAAACGCACGCGGAGTCCTCGACTCACTGCGCCAGGGCCGCTTGCGCAATTTGCCACCATGCGAATGGTTGACATCACTACGGAGCGCGTAGAAGCATGGGCAAGGGCGGAGGTCGTTGCCCGGCCGTCGAGCGCTCGTCTGGCAATGAGACTGCTGAAGGCCTGCCTGAATTGGTGCTCCACTCACCCTACCTATGCGGCGGTCGTCACAACAAATCCGGCGAAAAGCAGTAAAGCGCGCGAAACTTTAGGAAAGTCAAAGGTCAAGAGCGACGTTCTGCAACGCCAGCAGCTTGGGGCGTGGTTCGACGCGGTGCGGCAGATTGGCAACCCGGTAATCAGCGCGTACTTGCAGTGCTTGCTTTTGACCGGCGCGCGCCGCGAGGAGATGGCAAAATTACGGTGGGTCGACGTCGATTTCCAGTGGAATAGTATGAAGCTGAGCGACAAGATCGAGGACTTCCGCATGGTTCCGTTGACGCCGTATGTCTCCTCCCTGCTGGGCACTCTTCCCCGACGCAACGAGTGGGTATTCAGCAGTACTTGTTCCGAATCGGGCCGACTTGCCGAGCCGCGCATTGCGCACAACGAGGCTTTGGCTCGGGCGGGCTTGCCGCCGCTGACGCTGCATGGATTGCGTCGGTCATTCGCCAGTTTATGCGAATGGATTGAAACCCCAACGGGTATTTCTGCGCAGATTCAAGGGCACGCCCCTCAAGGCGTGCGTGAGCAAAATTATATTCGTCGCCCGCTCGATCTGCTGCGAATGTGGCACATCAAGATCGAAGCCTGGATGCTCGAAGAGGCGTGCACGGCATTCCCGCCGCTTCCAATCGGCTAGCGCATCGTCGCGGTTGAATGAGGCGGCCAGGCCGCGTGTCGCTGCGACACGACGTACTTCCTCTATGACAAAGTCTTGTTTATGCCAACCGTTTTAAATGTGCCCATACTTTCTTGTCGGAAGACACTAAAGCCATTACGGCGTCTTGCCCTTAGATGCGTCGGCATTCTGCAGAGCGCGCTCGATCACGGCGACCATCGCCAACATCGTCAGCATCGATTTGCCGGGCGCCGATGTCAGGTCGAGCTGGCCATAGTGCCACGAAACGGCAACTTCCTGCACGATCCACTTACAAGGCGCGGAGTGGGGGACATATCGCTGCGCTAATGCACGGCTCGCTGGAACAGCATCGTCATCGCTTGGCCGAAACCGGATCGCGGTTTCGGTTGGATCCAAGGCAAGCGAGCCGATGAGGAAAGCGGTTGCAGGTCAGGCATCCCTTGGGTGACGAACTGCGCAACTCGCCAAATCGTTCGCCACTTTCTCGTCACGAATGTGACACCGTGCATTTCAGGCTGTTCGATTCGACTGCATAGGAAAGTCCGACGCGCGCCATCACTAACTTCCGTGAAGCGAGTTTCATTGCAATTATGTTGGTCCGCCGTTTCTGTGCTTTTCGTTGCTCATTCAATTGTAGGCACGCCGGGGCGAGTGGGGCAGGTTTCCCCCTGTTTTTAAGACTTCTCCTTGCAGAAAAATGTAGGGGGAGTTTATGAAAACCGGCATAAATCTGCCCCACTCGCCCCAATTGTTTTACTGACGTAGTTAAAAACCTTCGGACGCGCGCAAATACGCCTCTGTAGTCGTGTGCTGCGAATGCACCAACCTCACTCCCAGCCACAGCCGCGTGCCGTGGGATTTACGCTCCTTCAGGCCACGTTCGCTCAGGCGGCGGCTCAAGGTGATTTCGCTCGCTGGGCGCAATCCGTTATCGACGCTCCAGGCCTTACAGTTGCGGTATAAGTCGGCTTTAGTCGTTTCGCTATCCGGCGCGGAAACGGTGCACTCCTCCAGCCAGCGACCAATGAGATCCTGGTCATTTTGGTACTCGGCCGTCGCGTGGAGGATCGCTTGCGGCGTGTCGGTCAGAGCATTTTTTTTCCAGGCGATGCACCCCTCCAGCATCCACGCCAAGATGTGCGGCGCTTCTGCCTTAAGCGTGACGAGCAGGTGTGGGTCGCGCTCGGCGGGTGAAAATGTACGTGTAAAAGGCACCAGCCGGACCCGCCGCCAGATGCCGTTGTCGTTGCCGCGCACAACAGGCTTGTGATTGCCGCACATAATCAATTTAAAACCAGGTGTGAACTGAACAGGAGCCGCATACAACTGGCGTACCGCCATGCTGTCGCCGCTGACCAGGCTCTTCACCAGCGATTCTGCCAAGGCCGTGTTGTCCTCAGTTTCCGAACACATGACCAAACGGGCGCCGATCAAAGCGGCCAAGTCCGGGGTTGCGCTACCAGCCTGGCGTTTCGACTCTGAGAGTGTTTCGGAAGCGATTGCACGCGCATAGTCGCCCATCACATGCTTGAGCAGTTCGACAAACACGGACTTTCCATTGGCGCCATGACCGAAGCAAAACAAGAACAGGTGTTCCTGCGTCGAGCCAGTGAGCAGGTATCCGCAGAAGCGTTGCAACCAGTCGATGAATTCTTGATCACCCTCGAAAACCTGATCGAGGAACTGCATCCAGCGAACCGCCAAGGCGGCATCTCCAATATTCGTCACCGCCAGGCTCTTGGTCACGTAGTCAAACGGCGTAGCTGCGCGATAGCTGCCATTGCGGAGGTCGACTACCTGCCGCGCTTCGTCGAAACCAACGAGGTTTGGGTCAGCGTCAAGGCTCGAAAGCGGAAGACGAACCTGCGCGAAGTCGGAGAGCAAGGCAACGGCTGCGTTAATGACGCGGCTCTCTTGGCTTTTGCGCGCCCACTTTGCGAAATGCTCTGCGTCGGTCAGGTATTCAGTTCCCTCGCCATAGATGGAAGGCGGCAGGTGGGCAGCGAGCGTGCGCAAGCCCGAACCGTCGTCCCAGTGCCAGGCACCTCCATACCATGAGACCCACAACCGCGCATCGTAAACATAGCGCAGGCGTTCACCGTTGGTATCGAACAAGCGCAGGGCGTTTCCGAACTCGGTGAGCGGACGCGAATCGCGGGTGCCATCGCGGGCATCGCAAGACGGCAGCAGCGGCTCCATGAATGGAACCACCGCACGATCGGACCCATCGAACACAGCCGATAACTGGCGGCGTACCTCGTCCAGTCCTTCGTGCAAGTGCAAGTCGTTAAAATCACCACGGTCGCGACCATCGGCGAAAGTGGGCAACTGAACGTTCGCGGGAGCGCCGGCAGCCGCGGCAGCTTGAGCGTACTCCAGTCCTTTTCCATGCGTGTCCAAGTCTCCTGCGACTTGCAGCGGCGAATCAGGAAAATGACGGCGCAAGTCGGCGGCAACGTCATCCAGGTTACTGCCGGAAAAACAGACGACGACGCATTCTCCGGTCGCTTCGTGGATGCTGCACCCGGTCGCCCAACCTTCCGCCAGTGTCAGGGGCGCGCCGTTCGCCGGCGCTCCCAGGACCAGCCGCCCACCCTTGAGTTTCGCGTGACGCAGGAAGCGCTTTTGACCGTCCGCACTGATGAACTGCACGCTTTGAACAGCCCCATTACGGTCATAGACCGGCAACAAAATGGCGTTATTGCGGTCTTGGAAGGCAGCGAAAGGCTTTATACCTTTGCGGACGACATATGGATGCGCCGGATCGATTTCACCCGAGGTGCTCAGGATGCTAATGGCACCCTCTGCGGCGATTGCGTAATCTTTGTCGCGCTCAATTTCTGCCAACTGACGCGCTTTCGCAGCCTTAGCACGGATACCCTGCTGCGCCGCTTTAGTCGGCGGGGGCGTATTGCTGTCGCGCTGCTGCCACACGAACTTCGTGCCATCGCGGTTGCAGCCGAAGGCCGCGCCTTTGCCATCGGAAAAGACCTTGCACCATCCCGCCAGATCGTTAGCGTTATCGTTCGTCGGAAAACGAACCATAACGCCCGGCGCGATCATGCGGGAAGGGTATGTAAACCCAAAATGTGCGAAGGCCTCCTGCAACGTCGAGCAAAAAATCACTTCATTTTTTTTCATTTAGTTGCTCCCCGCCGAACGCTTGAGTTTGCGTTGCCAGGCAGTGATTTTGCGGCAATCCTCGGACGTGAACGCGTAAACGCCAAAGCGGATCGGAAAGCCATCGCGGTCAATCCCCGGCACGACACGGCAAGGAGCGCTCAAACCCAAGGCGCGCAAGTCGGCCATCAGGTCTGGCCCATTCGATGCGCCCGAAATGGAGTCGATTTCCTCGCGCCGGCGCGGGCGGATCATCAAGGCGTGGATCACACGCAGGTGGCGAGGATTGGTCGTGCCGGTGAATTTGGCGGCTGCTTTGCTTGCGGCTGAACCTTCGGAGTCGCCGAGGTCCAATTCTGCAATCAGGGGGAGCTGGGCGTGCGCCATTAGCGCCCCCCGTTCAGCAAGCGCTTGATATCAGCCACCGACCACGCCAGGCGGCCATTGATGCGCACTGGGCGCAGCGGACCGTTCTCAAGGCAGGCCCAGGAGCGCAGAGTCTGAGCGGCGCGGGTCAGGTAAAAGGCCGCACAAGCAGTGCTGACGTGCGTGCGCGTCTGCTGCTCGAGCGCTGGGAAATCATACGGACGACGCTGATCGCCAGTCGTTTTAGTTTTTGGCTTGCCCATTTTGAATCACCTTTCATATTTCTACGTTGAAGATGATTCATTTGAAACTCGGGTGTGAGTGGGGCTGCAAGAGTGGGCAGGTGGGGTATTTTTACCCCCCCTCGGGTTTTGTTTACCGCCCGCTGGAGTATTTGTCGTGATCCGCCATCCTGACTCGTCGTTGTTTGACGGCTTGCTGCCAAGCCTCATTGAACGGATAAACCCCCGCCCCGAACAGTTCCGGCGCCTCGGCCTTGCATTTTTGCCGAATCTTTCCCTTGCCACCTTTCGGAATTTTCATTGGTGCATAGCCGAGTGAATTGACCGTATTTTCGATAAAGCGCAGTTGTTTCTCTCTCCTCGTTAAGCCTGCAGGGGTAGGCCCTGAATGCTCTGAACAATCGTCCGGAGGTTTGATAGTAGCTTCCGCCGTGAGAATGGCGTCTGGTCGCGTAGCGGACGCGGAGAGCGACGCAGCCTCACCACTTCCGACAGGTGCATCGGCGGCCGCAATTCCTAAATGTCCCTGTTCGACTGCGCCACAGGACGGTATTGATAATGCGGGCACGGCATTCATTCCGTTGGCGGCGGATGTAATGACGTTTCGGGTCAAATTCGCCACGAACGACGCGAGGTATTCGCCACGGACGACGAGATTAGAATCGAGGGGGAAGTCGCTTGCAGGCATGTACTTCCGCAGAGTCAGCGTCTTCGTTTCGTGTTGCAAATACGCGTGGCGATAGCGTTCCTCCGCCGCTAGGTACTCAATTGCCTGATCTGCAGAAAAATTGTTGTCTTCGATGTAGTCACGCAGGCTGGCGGAACGCGCGATTTGCCGCTCCTTGAACACCACTTCGTCAAAGGGTTGCAACAATTGAAAGACCTTCCGGCCGCGCCCTTCGACGTAAATGCCCTTGTCGAATGCGTGGCTCGCCGGTTGGTGACCGACCAGGGCCTGGTAAATGGCGTCTACCATCCGCCGTCCATCGCTGCGCAGAATGAGATCGACGACATCTACTAGACAAATGACATCGGTCTCGACGACGAGTCCGATTGTTTCTTCGCAATCGTCGTCTGCAGGCGAGAATTCACTCGCAACTTGACCGGAGGCTGGCGACGAAAGAGTAATACACTCCGCCCCACGGAATACCCGGAATTCTACTTCGAGATCCTGCGTTTCTTCCGCGCACTCGGCGATGAAAGTAAGCGATTCTTCCTCGCTCGGCAATCGAAACCCGGCACGCGCCTTGGTAGGCGTGATGAGACGCAATGAGAGCTTCAAATGTCCGTCGAGCGCACAACGGATGACGTCGGCCACATGAACCGGACGCCCGGTCGCGTTGGTCAGGATTTGCGCAGCCTCTTCAACCCCGAACCATTTCCTCAGTCTCTGCAATCCATCCATTTCGAACTTTCGATGTCTATGGAAGACAAATTTTCACAGGAACGACAACCATCGCCGCGAGAGTTAAAGTCGACGGGAGGCGCTTCGGTTACGCATCTCTTACGAAGAAAATCTGCGAGTCGCTAAAGCGGACAGAGAGTCGTCTCGGTTATTTTTCGCACTAAAGTTCCGAATGTCGTTTCCAATTGCCTGCCTCACGGTGTAGTGCGAATCCAACCACCGCCAGAGCATGGGCCTTTCGGCGCGCAACCAATAGAAGTTGCGACAGATGCTCGTTTTTGCATGCATTCCTCATTTGCGGCGACTCGATGGCTAACGGCGAGCGCAGGATTGTCGAGTTGTGGCCGCGCGTCCCTGCTAGGCCACTAACAGCACCTCGCCGGCCTTGCCGAAGCCGTAGCGAGGTCTAGGACCGGCTCGGCCGCCATTGCCGTCTGAAGCGTGTTAAATACGGCCGACGCCGAGCCAAGGTCGAGGAAGTGGGCAGACGTGCATGCCGAAAATACTGCAAACCCTGCTGTTCCGCCCGACCTTTGCAATTTGATTATTGGGCGACGCTCTGCCCGGCATGATGGCGGCGGCCCAAGGACATTGCGGCCTCCATTGCTTCCATTACGTTAACGAGCATCGAAGCAAACTCAGGGATGCTGTCATCCATTTGCGCGAAGTGTTCACCGATCATCCGCGCGATCCCCAGACACAACCGTTCCGCGGAGTTATCGTAGCCACCGTGCCAATTGCCGTTGGAGCAGGGAGCCAGCTTAGCGGCGACCGCACGGATCAGGTGAAAACTTTCCTCATGGATTATCGGTCCCAGCTTTAAATCAGCCCACGCTTCCACGCGCTCCCGCGTGACTTCCCAGTCTTCGTCGCCAGAATACTTGGCATTCAATGCAAGACAATCATATGACATAAATTTTTCCATGTTCGTTCTCGTATGTGTTGGGAGGAATAATTTTAGGCAGCGAACTGTCATGAGATCAACAAATTATTTTCCGTATTTAATTCTGAGATTTAAGTTTTCTCAGAATATTTGCTACCCACAACGGTACGCGACCGAGCGAGCGAAGAAAAATTCGTTGCGATCTAAATTTGATCTTTTTTTAATAAAATTACAACAAATCTGGTATTTATACATTTTTTACGCGGTTGTTTTTTAGCGATAGTCCGTGTTAAGCCTTCGGCCTATCGTCCCTGATTGTCCAGGCTTCGCCGTGGGATGCGTTCGGTGCTGCCAGCAATTGCGCGCAGGTACCTGTTGTCTTCCATCGGCTTCTTTAACTGGTCCTCGGCGTCGATCACCCGACAGGTTGTTCTCGTAGCCCGCCAGCGACGGCGAAGCTGGCCTTCACGCCGTCCGGTTCATCGCATAGGTGACGGCGTTTTCCCTCGCGAAGCTCGTCCAACTCGGCGAGGGGGGGGCGGCACGGTTGGCCAAGCCTGTGGAGTGGGGGTACGGCCGCCTTCATCTCGCGCGACACCCCCTTCATCGCCGCCAAGCCGCCGCGGTCGATGGCGGCGATTAAGTCGGTCGGCTTGGCGAACGCCGATCTATCAACCCACAGCCGAGCGGGCTGGCATTGCCTGGCAGCGCGGCGGCGTCGAACTGTACTCGACCGCGCCCGCACCATCGCCGCGCGCTTGCGCCTGAAGGGACTGCTCTAATGGCCGGCGACTGGAGCAAGATGCGCAGCAACCTGTGGACCGATGCATTCCTTGGCCGGCTGTGGGACCTGTCCGGCTAGGCGGAGCCGATGGTGATCCGCCAGCCGGTACTGGCTGGGGAACACCGCCTACCAATATACCGATGACGGTTTCATACCGGGCCTGTCGGCAGCCGCGATTGACCGCAAGCGCGGCGAGGACGGGATGGGCGAGGAGCTGCTGGCGGTCGGCTGCATCGAGCTGGCGGCCGCGCTTCTTGGCAGCGAGGGAAACGCCAGCGGAATCAGGAACACCACTTTGATGAACACAACGGCACATCGGCCACGAAACGCCTGATAACGGCCATGCGGGCAACGAACAACCGCCAGATCGCGCCTGTTGAAACGCCGCCAGCGTTACAACTCGAGCACCCCAGCGTTACGCGCTGTGCAAGCAACACCGCGTCGCCTTCCAAGCGGTCGAAAGGCCGGGCTGGTGACGAAGGCCGCCCCCAAAATCTGGATGATCGAGAACCAGCTCGGCAAGCGCAACACGTCCGACTTTCGGCGCGTCGCCCTGACGCTCAAGTTGAAGCCACTGATCGAGCTGCGCGCGCATGAACGCATGTTGGCTGGCAAGGCGGCGCCGGCAAACCCTGTGTTGAATTCAACACAGGGTACAGGCAAGACGCACGACCGCACTGGCCAAGGCTGCCGGCGTCGGGCAAGAAACCGTGCGCAAGGTCGAACAGATCATCGCCAAGGCAACGCCCGAAGTGGTAGTGCAGATACGCGGCGGCGGGCTGTCGATCAACGAGGATAGCAACGACGGTGGCGCCGGCAAAGTTGGTCGAGCCGCGTCAAGCTGGTTGAGCAGCCCCGCCCCCGCCGAGGGACGCCAGGCGCCCCCCCGACCATGCCGGCCCGCGACGAGCATATGGCCGGATCGGATGCGTAGACGTTGCAGACCGGCTCCCCCGCCTGCCTTGGTCAGGCACGTAGCAAAGGAGCGGTCCGCGGTGGCGAGAACCCCCGCCAGCCGGACTCGGTGCGGCGGCACGTCGCAGACCTGATGGCCACACTGACGCACCAAAAACGGCTGCCGGCGCTCGATTAAATTAGGCCGGCTTTGCCAACCCCGCGGCCGAGCACAAGACCACTTACTATCAGAAAAGCCTGAGAGTTAGAAAAGCTAAATTGTCTTGATGCATCATTCCAAATATACTGTTCTGCCCGATTCCGATTAGGAGGCTTTCCGTGCAAGGTTTCTCCGGTCCTGACAGAAGAAAAAATTTGCGCGTTGCACGTGTCGTCGATCAAGCCCTCGATTGCGGCGAGAAGTTGGGCGCGATGACTGCAAAAATAATTTTCCTCCGCCATGATATCCCTTCGACGGTAGCGGCTCGTGTACTTTTTCATCTGGACCGGCGGCGCGCGAGGCGAAATTTCAATTCTTTGCTTGGTATGGACGATATCGAATAGGACTGCAATGGACACTGTGAAATATTTGGCTATCCTTGAGCGAGATGGGCAAGTAATCGCCGCTCTTCAAAACTCTCTTGAAGCTATGCGCCTAACGCATGGCGCGCGGATCACGATGTGCGGAGTGTCAGGAACACTAAATTTCGAGCCACAAATGCTGGCGATTAGGGACGCGCTTTCACGTCTCGGCGTCGATCCAGACGAGTCTTTCTCGCCCGAGCCGTCGGATATTGATCCGAAATAAATTCATGCCTTGCAATTTGTGAACGCGACGCTATTGAGCGAGGGCGCGGGCTGCTAAGGGCGATCTTTCCCTACATTGTCGTTCCGCATGCCGTCGATAAAGTAACAACACTAGCCTTCACATTTTGAGCTGCGAAGCCTGGACGGCTGGTCAATGCTTCGCCAATTTCCGTATTTGTTTTCGCAACATTTACCAAAAGAGCAAGGGGCTAGCACACTAAATTTATTGATCAAGATATACTAACGGTAAATTTTGTTCACCGAAGCCATCTTGCGATGTTCATAAGAGTATTTTTGTTGGGAGCGCTGTATTTGCGGAACGAGACGATCACACGACTCGGTTCGCTAGTAGATGCATCATTAGAGGCGGCCGAGCCTCTTCCTACGCCGTCGGTTGCATTGCGAGCAGGTATATGATGTGCTATCGGAGTGGTTGTCCTCTATGCTCGAGCACCTGTAGGGTTATAGGTACGATTGATCATGGCAGGGTGGTCGAGATCGCGTGCACGAATTGCACCCTTTACCGAATTACCATCAGCGCGGTAAGACACTTAATCAAAGTTCCAGATGAAAGGCTGCTCTACTCGCTACTCGCTACTAGGCACCCCAACGAACAGATGGTTGTAATCGGGACCGCGCGCAACGAACTGGTATATGAATACGTTTGGATCGAACTCTTGAAAAAGACGAGGGTTTGTTATTGGTAACCAGACTTCCGGTTTTCCTTACAGTCGGCGCTACGAGAAACTCCCCGCAGCGTGAAGAAGGTGTCCTTGTAGATGTTTCAGCTCGGTGCCAGGGGAGGCTGTGCCGGTTTTCCAAGCGCAGCTCTCGCTCGCGGTATTCCCCCACCGCGTCATCTTCGCCCCCAGCAGGGCATATAACTCGTGCGGCGCGGGCGACGAGACCGACTTAGGACTGCGCGCGTTCCGCGAGCTGCAGCATGACCAGCTGCGCCTGCATCTGTGACGTCGCTGCGTCGTCGGTCCGCAACATTCGCATCCGATGCGCCCGTATTGCGCCCAGCCGTTCGGATGTCGGACTCAAACGTCTGCAAAATTCATAGGCCATTGGCTTACCCAATTCCCCGATTCCCGAACGCCGACCTGGTGCGCGCCCTCGCTCTGCGCCGCGCCGTGCTGGCGGCGACCGGCGAGGAGACTGACATGGCGGTGCATGTGCTGGACGCGGCGCAGAGGAAGCTGGCCACTCTGGCGGAAACGCGCTCCGAACACGAGCCGGTGCGCGCTTCCGCGGCAATGGTTCCGTACACGGCGCGGGTCGACGGCGAGGTCGGCGTGCAGGGCATCGCCACCGGGTTGATCGGAGATGCTCTGCTCAACGGTGGTCCCAACCGGAGCAACCTGATCATCATCGGCCCCCTCCCGTCGAGCACCCGGCGGACAACATCGCCTGCGACGCCGCCGGTACAGCGCGGTACTGGTGCTTTCAATTGTCGACCGGCTGATTTCAGCGCTCAGGTCGATTGGACGCGCGCACCCTAGACTCGCGCTCATCCGCAATCGCCGAGTGGTTGCGACGTGAATTCGCGGCCGTATCGAGTTTTCTGAAATCAGTCTCATAAGCTATACGCTTACGACGACGCAGGAGCATCATCCCGCCAACTGCCGCGGCGAGTAGCAGCAGAGAGTCGGGTTCAGGAACGTCGGCGCCTGGGCTGGCGAGTTCGAAAATGGCATAGTTAGCAAATGGACTGAATACTGTATCAAACTGACTACTCTGTGGAGAATTATTAGCGACCCCATCTGGGTCGGTAGGCACGTTGCCTGAGAACGCGACCACAACGACGCCTGTTAAGAGCGGAGAATACGGAATAAGCGTGTCGCAAGCGACCGTGGATGTGCAACCAAGTGTTTTCGATGGATCGCTGTCGAATTGCCCCATGACACCATCCACGAATACTTGGTCAAGCAATGCCTGGGCCGCTAATCCCGCGTCAGCCGAATTATGAAATGCAAAGGCCGCCGAATTGCAGCCATTAAAGATCGAGTTACACGAGCCGTCAGCGAAAGAAACGTTGTAAAGAACTCCGCCAACGTCCACGTTCTCGGCTCCTGTTAGTACGCCTGATGAGTTTGTCTGCAGTGTAACCGGAACGGCCATTGCGGCCGTACCATAAAGAATGCTACAAATAATCAACGCAGTGCGAAAAGCATGGACGATTTTCATGGCTTCCTCGTTTATTAACATGCGGGGGCATCGCCAACCATTTCTGTTTTGGCGCTGGGATCGCCTGATAAGGCGTTCATGGCTGTAAGCACATATCGTACCTAAAACTTAAATCTCCTAAAAACAGAGAGTTACAGTGAAAGTCGAGTTTGGCGTGCCGAGATGTGTAAAGAAAGCCGACAGAATTTCGATTGGATATTGTGGCGCGAAAGCAGCGGATTTTTTGTGCAAGTCTATGCTTGAACATCAGCTTCCGGCGAAAAACCGCCTATCGCTTTGTTGGTCCCGGTGGTGATTGGTGCGTGTGTGGCGACAACGCCGGGAGCGCTGCGCCGGACGTGGCGACAAAGATCACAATTGCCTAACCCAGTCCTTCATCCAGCAAGCGAGCGGCGCTGGCCATGCTTCTGGTCCAGGACCGCGCGATCAGCCATTCGTCACCCGAGCGGGCCGCCACGGCCTTCCTGGCGACCGTGGCGGGCTTCGCTGGCGTTATCGGTGCTGGTGCTTGCGCCGCCGTCTTGGCGGCCTTTACGATGGCGTGGACGGTCCCTTGCCGATGCCGAACTGGACCGCGATCACCGCGAACGACAAGCCTGTGGCGTGCAGCGCCACGATCTTGGCCCTGTCGCCCGCCGTGGTCCTTGGCCTGCCCAGCACCTTGCCTTCGGCCTTGGCCCGCGCCAGACCCGACTGCGTGCGTTTAATGCTCATCCGCCAACACCGCTTGGCTGCGATATTTGCGGCTCGGGGTTGATGAAGCGGTGTGCTATGGCGTCGAAAGCGGCGATGTACGCCTCCTAGAATGACATTCCTTTCGACTCGGTAAAGCACATCGCCATCACGACGAAGCCGTTCTTCGTCATCGTCACGCTACGCCGCAGCTCGCCTTTTTATGGGCAAATTCAATCGACTCACAAAAACTGGCATGCTCGAATACGTCGCATCATGAGACTCATCGATTCATACGCCTGCCTCCAACGTAGACCGTCGTGCCAGGTCCATAGCCAGGCATCCCCAGATCAAAACTATCGACATTAAACTCAACAATCCTCAACTGAGATTGGCTCGAAGAGAAACCATCCGGCAAGAACTCAAACTCGATCAGCATTTTTTTTGATCTTGTCAAATCGTCATGAAATGTCTTCGCTTCAGCTTCACCTAACAGCTCCAAATAGTTGCGGTCGTCACCGGTAAAAAATGAATAGGTTATTGGTGGGCGTCTATCAAAACGAACGCGGAGATGACAAAAGTTCCGATGACAACTCCGGGGCGCTAATGCTCCATGTTCCAAATAGAACGTCACCTGCCGCTGCGCACCTTTGCGTGTCGACGTATCAAGTTTCAATCCTGCATCAAGATGAAGCCGAAGCCCGAAAATGTATCCATTGCCTCCTTCTACTGAAACGCGTGTTGCCTTATTTGTAATGATCTCCCATATTTTATCCGTCATCGGATCATGCTTCGATTCGAGTACAGAGGAATATTTCCACTCATCGACGTTTTCCACGATTTTGTTTGGGAGATCGATTCGTTGAGAACTCACTTCCACAGGACGCGAATCGTCGATGCCAGGAGCAGGCGAACAGGCCGCCGTCAGGACAACAAGGCCCAAAACAAGCGAGCGTGGCACCATGTAGCGGAGACCGATGGCGCTATTGAACATGGCCAACTTCTTTGGCGCTTTTGCCCGCTAGGTCGTCGATGTACCAAGTTCGGTGTAGGTCGGCGAAATCCTCCATCTGGTGACCGAGTACGCCGAGCAGACCGCCCGACCACTCGCCATACGCTTTCGAGCCGTCGGGCTTGTAGACATTCTCGGGCAGGGTGCGGATCGTGTAGATAGGATTTTGCAGGCCATGCTCTTGGCCAACGGTCTGGAAAAACTCGCCTTTGAGGACGAACTTATTGGCGCCACGATGCGACAGCTCTACGGTATCGAATTTGCGCTCCTTTAGCTGTTCGGAAAACTGCAACAGTACGCGGGTGACGTCCATCGGACTGTTCTCTTCGCTCACCTTTCGCAGGTCATAAACCAGCACGTTCGGGTTGACGAAATACTTGTAGTGGGCAAATACTTCGATCCCCTTGTTACGGGCATCCTTGGCAATGGTGTCGTCGACCATTCGCTGTAGGCCTGCGTAGTTCACGGAGGCGACCCCGACCACGCAAGCCATGAGACCGCCGGCGGAAATGAGAACTGCTGGATTCTTCATGATCGACCAATCTTTGCTTAATCCATCATGGTCGGCCATTATTTATCACTTGGCAACATTCATTAAATTGCAATCGACCGCCGGTTCACAATTTATTCACGACCTGCCAACTTAGCGGTCTTGAAGACGGCGTGGACGGTCCCTTGCCGATCTCGAACTGGACCGCTATCTTCGGGAGCGACTGACGGGCAGGGAAATGGGCATGAGAGTGCGCAATGAAGAAAGCTGCTCCGGCTGCTCGGCTGCCTCCCTTCTTCGACGGCGCCTATGGCAACGCCAGCGGGGAACGCAGCGTCGTCGAGCTGCTTGGCCCCAGCGGGCCATCAGGGCGCCCTCCTGCGCCAGAAGGGACTGCTCTGATGGCCGGCAACCGGATCAAGATGCGCAGCAACCTGTGGACCGTTCCGCGCCTGGACCGGTTGTGCGACCCGTCCGGCCTTCGAGCCGATGGTGATCGACTGCCGGTATTAGCTTAGGACCACCGCCGACCAGCATATCGAGCATGGTTTCATGCCGGGCCTGTCGGCGGCCGTGATTGACCGCAAGTGTGGCGTGGACGGGCTGGGCGAGGCGCTGCTGCCGGTCGGCTGCATCGAGCTGGTGGCCGCGCTTCTCGGCAGCGAGGGAAACGCCAGCGGAATCAGCATCAACCACTTCGATGAACACAACGGCGCGTAGGCCAAGAAACGCCTGATAATGGCCATGCGGGCAACGAACAACCGCCAGATCGCGCCTGTTGAAACGCTGCCAGCGTTACATATCGCGCACACCAGCGTTACGCGCTGCGCAAGCAGCACGGTATCGCCTTCCAGATGGTCGAGAAGGCCGGGCTGGTGACGAAGACCGCCCGCAAAATCTGGTGGATGATCGATAACCAGCTGGGCACGCGCAACACGTCCGGCTTCGGCCGCGACGCCTTGGCGCTCAAGTTGAAGCCGCTGATCGAGCAGCGCGCCCAGGAACGCATGGTGGCCGGCAAGGCGGCGCCGGAAAACCCTGTTTGGAATTCAACGCAGGGTACAGGCAAGACGCGCGACGCAGTGGCCCAGCCTGAAGGTGTCGGCCAAGACACCGTGCGCAAGGTCAAGCAGATCATCGCCAGCGCGACGCCCGAAGTGGTGGTGCAGGTACCCAGCGGCAAGCTGTCGATCGACGGGACGGCAACGACGGTGGCGCCGGATGCGCTGGTCGAGCAGGGTTCAAGCTGGTCGAGCAGCCCCGCCCCCGCCGAGGGCTGCCAGGCGCCTAAACCGACCAAGATCGCCGCAGCGTAGATCGCTACTACGCTGGCCACGGCAAGGTGATGGCGATCTACGTCTTGGTGTCCGGCTGCTTTCGACCTGAAGCGGAAGTCTTTACCAGGCCTTCTCGCGCATACGCCCCCTCCTGCTGAGTCAGGTTACTTCGAGTATTTTGCAGTGCAATCGCTGCACATCCATTCACCATCGTCATAGATGCCGCCGCTCATATCACCGAAGTATGAACACCATCCACAGGCCATCCCCTTACGAATAGGTGGGGCATCGTGATTCCGCTGTCGCCCCAGACTCAGATTTTTCGTTTGGCTGGAGCTTGGTTGAATCGTGAGTGGTCCAAACCGGCGCTGCCGCGGAAACAAGTCCGGTGTCTCCGTATTCGATGGAAGTTTTAACGGATCGGGCGGGCTGGCGAAGCGACCGCAGTTCGTACACCATTGCCCCCCGTGATGCGGAATCGTGCTCGATCTGTGGCACCGCTCGCACACCACATCGTTAGTGGAAAGCGAAAAAGCAGCAGTGCGCAAGTCTTCGATCCGCTCGATGCGGCGGCAAGTAAAGCCGGCCTTATTTATGTATGTGAGCAGTGGGTCGAAACCCTTATCCGCGGAGAGCACAATGAATTCAGTCGCAGGGGACTTCTCGACGGTTCGCCCCAAGTGGAAAGCGATTTGAAAGTCGAGGGCGTTCTTTCCCGTACCCTCAATCTTCTGAAAATCAACACGCTGAAATCGGTGCGCAGTTGCGGCCTTAGACGCAGCCTTCGGTGGATTTTGCCTGGCGCCCACAAAGATAATGGCGCTGTAACTCTCGTCCAAGAGCGACAGGTCTATTTTTTGAATATTTTCGTAGTCGACAAGCAGCAGCTTTTTGGTCATAGTCATTTAGTCCGATGTCCGTACTTGGCCGACTGCCGACGGTCGGTTGTCGCCCCATTGCAGTCAGTCGTAGGCCGCGATAGCGGACGTTCAACACTGAAGACCTACGGCGCCGCAGGCGCCTGATTCGGACGCCAGGTTTGACCGCGCGCGAAGATAGGGGCCGCGAACTTGTCCGTGGCCACATCGGTGCGCGCATTTGCCCTGAACTGGGCCTGCAGCGTGGCGTCTAATTGGACCGTTGTCAGCATCAAAAGTACGTAGGGGTGGCGCCTGCGTTGAATTTCAGTCGCTCAGGCCTTATCGGCGTGTTTCAAAGTCTTGAAAGCCGCCAATTGCTGGGTTGCTTCTGCCAGGGCTCCCGACGCAGCACTGTGGATCAGAAGCCTCTTCAGCGCTACAATGGCGGCCGTGATGCCAATGACGTGGTCGTCGCAGAAATTCTCGCCCGCTCTGGCGACTTGCCAATTCGCTCTTTCAGCGGCAATCGCACCCCAAATCTGCTCAAACTTTCGCCGGCTCGTATCATGGAAGTCGTCGCCGGCGGCGGTAGTCTCCATGCCATAACCCGGAAATTGCATGGTGATGGAAGTAGGAGTGCGGTAGTCATCTCCATGCGTCCAACCGCCCCCCTTCACAAAAAAGCCACCTTCAAGTGAGCCGCCGAAGACGAACCAGGACAACTCATGGCTGTTGCCGCCGATGTCATACCAGCAAAGGCCAACCGACTGATCTACAAAGGGCGTGAGCCGAGCTTCGATGTCGAGGCGGGTGCGACGGTAGTTGGCGTGCAGTTGTACCAGGGGTGCGTTCGGGGCAAGGAAATCGGTGAGATTGTCAATGCCTTCATCGATGGCCGCTAAGCGGGATGAATCGTTGGACTTCTTCTGCTCCGCAGATTGTCCTTTGACCCAACTCCGCATCACATACAGCAAACCCAAGTAGGTCGCGGCCATGTAGATGGCATACCAGGAAGGCCACCCGCCATTCCAGCCATAGAGCGCATTGCGACCCGTGCGGAGCGCGCTTGCCTGATTGTCGATTGTCGCAAAGGACTCATTACCCATCGAGTCTTTCTTCTTGTAGATCTCCTCAAGTGTTAGGCGCGTGCTGAGCACCGTATTTACCAAGTGCTGTCGGTCTGTTTCGTCAATTTTCTCAGGCAGCTGAGCAATGATTTGAATGATGCGCTGCGTGTTCGCGATTAGCTCAGCCAGCCCCCTCTCGATGTCCTCGAATTCCTGGTTGACGTGGTCATCAAAGTTCTTCGTAAGAATTGCATTCGCAATTGCAACTCCAGCGTCTACGTAGTCCATGAAGTCTGCCCTCCTAGGTTTTGGGCGCGCGAGTTGATTACATCCAGTGCTTTGACAGGCCCGGCGGTCCAGACGGCAGTCGTGCGCGAACTGCCGCCCCGAGCAACATTTTTACCATAGCTGGGTTAAAAATTGGCTATGTCCCTTTAAATATTGAACTTCTTTTGACAGATGATAAATGCGCACCATGCCTGAAATGCTTCGTTCTTGGAGGCACAGAGACTGTCAATGCGTTAACGGAACCGACAGCGTCATGGACTCAGTAGGCGCTTCCACTCTGATGGCCAAGTGACCGCAAGGTGCCGACCGCCGACCCGGTACCGATGGCACAGGAACTCGGCTTGATGCAGGTGGCGGCTGCCGGCGATGCGGGCAAGACAGTTATGCGTTGCCGGCGCGGCGGAAGTCGATACGGTGGGCGTGTCGACCGCATACCTGTGTAATGCGGTCACCCTGACCTGATGAGTGATGACCTGATGGGTGATGACCTGACGGGGCCATCCACAACTGGAAGTCCCGGCTTCAAAGCGAAGAACCAGTCACGGCGGAAGGCAAGCGCGCCGTCGTCATGAACGCCAGCAAGCCGAACTCGGTGCGGCGGCAGGTCGCCGCCATGATGGTCGAGCTAAAGGCGATGATGCGGAGACTGAAGGCGACCGAAGGAGCGGCGCGTCGCCGTCGTTGATGGCACGGCAACCTCGGCCTTTGGACGGCGGGCCGGTGCCACTGCCCCGCATGAACGCCGCCTTCGGACAGCTCCCCGCTGCGCACCTTCGCCAGCACTTCGGGCGCGGCCCTGGCGATGATCTGTTCGACCTTGCGCACCGTGTCGTGCGACCTGCAACCTTGGCCAGCGCTTTGCGGGTTTCGCCCGCACTCTCCGCAGAATCTCATCGCTGGCGCACTGGCCACCATTGTCAGTGACGAGCTGCCAGAGCGCGTGACCCGGAAGTGCGATGCCGATGCAGAACGCGGTGAGTTCATCAAGCTGCAGTCACGACCAACGGCACGAGAACAGGCCACGCGCGACATCTGCGCGATCCTGGGCACGAGCAAGCGCCGGCAGTACGACCATGCGCGCCAGGTGCGCGTGTTGCTCGCGTCGAAGCGTTCGTGCGCTGGCTAGGACGAACGCCCGCCAGCCGATGATGACGACGGCGAACAGGTCTCAGCGGGGACTGGCATGGCCACTCAGTCCCGGCTTAACGCCGTCGTGCACATTGCCAAGCCCATTATCGACAGTCCGAACGGGGCGAACAGCAGCGGCGGCGCGAAGATCAGGATCAGGATCACGCCGATCACCGAGCCAAAGCAGAAACCAATCCAGGCCACTCCGGCCACCACGCCGGCGATCATCAGCGCAATGCCGATGATCATTTTTATGAGAAAGGGAATCATGCGAACACCCAACCAAAGAATTTAGCTGCATCCATCATTTACTCCTGTTCGTTTCCAATTAGATATATTGCATCATCGGCACTCTTTTTGATGCAGCGTGGAAACTTTTATTTAGATGGACACCTCGGGTCAGGTCGATCAAGCCTGCTCCCCGACCAACGGCTTGAGTTTGAGCGACAGGGCTACGCGGGCGATATCCGTAATGTTGACGCTTGCCCAGCAGGTTCTCGATCATCCAGATTTTGGCGTCCGCCTTGGTCAGACGCCAGATCAAGGACTTGTACGGCTTGCGCCGCCATCTTCGCGGACTTGACGATGGGGTGTACGGCCCCCTTGCCGATCCCGAACTGAAACGCGATCTTCGAGAGCGACTCGCCGCCAGCGTTCCGCGACGGCAAGGAAATGGGCCATCAAGGAGCGCAATGAAGAAAGCTGCTCCGCCTGCCTCCTTTCCCCGACAGCGCCTATGCCCACGCCCGCTGGGAGCGAAGCGTAGGCGAGCTGTATTTCGACCGCGCGCGCCGTCGGCGCCGCCCGCCTGGACCAGTAGGGAGTGCTCTGATGGCCGGCAACCGAATTAAGATGCGCAGCAACTCGCGGACCCATCCGCGCCTTGACCGGGGTGTGCGACCTGTCCGGCAAGGTCGAGCCGGTGGTGATCGGCGGCCGGTACTGGCTGTGGACCGTCGCCGACCAGCATACCGAAGGTCGGTTTCATGCTGGGCTTGTCGGCCGCCGCAATTGACCGCGAGTGTGGCGTGGCTGCGCTGGGCGAGACACCTTGCTTGCGGTCGGCTGGATCGAACTGGTACCCGCGATGCTCAGCGCCTGTATCGGTGCCGGTGTTCTGGCCGGTTTTGAAAGCGTGGCAGTTGTCATCGCTGGCTGAGGGATTGTCAAAGGAGATAAACCAACTTGCGGTTGTTAGATTGCCCCTGAGCCGATGCAGCGTCGGTCGCGGTGAACATATTGCGCGCTGTGATGCCGGCAACTTCAGTAGCGCTGACCGTTCCCCACGATGTGTTGTTGATATCTGACTTTTCGCTACTGTTGGACGAGGAACACAACTGTCATAATGGAGTCTTTTCCCACAAGCATCTTAACTTTCTTGCTACTATAACTTAAGCTCTGGGTGGTCAAGGTAGTCAAGCCGGTAACTCTGTCGAGTGCTTCAAAGGCAACAACCATTGGTGGGCGTGCTGCGTGGTTCGTGACCTGAGTATTGGACAATTTGCGCTTTAGCAGGATATGCAGAGGAAAGCGGCTGAGCGATATGTATGTTCACTCCTTTGAATTAAGGACTGATGTCGACAACTTGCATCAAGCATGGGCGATAGAAGTCCGTAATCTAAGCTACTAGCCGGTCAATGATCATCAACTTATGATTAAATCTGAAGCACAAACGCGGTCAGAGCTGATCGATCAGCAACTTGCTGTGGCGGGTTGGAATGTCAAAGATCTCACGCAAGTCATTGAGGAGTTTGATATTCTGACAACGCTGCCTGAGGGTGTCTCGGAACCGCGCACTCCCTATGAGGGGCACCAGTTCAGCGATTATGTCTTGCTTGGCAAAGATCGTAAGCCGCTAGCGGTGATTGAAGCCAAAAAGACCAGTCGTGACGCCGCAATTGGCCGTGAGCAGGCAAAGCAGTATTGCTACAACATCAAGAAGCAACTCGGAAGTGAGCTGCCATTCTGCTTCTATACTAACGGCCATGAGTTGTATTTTTGGGATTTGGAAAATGCCCCGCCGCGTAAGGTGATGGGGTTTCCTACCCGCGAAGATCTGGAGCGCTTCGCCTATATCCGCCGCAATCGAAAGCCGCTAACTCAGGAGTTTATCAACACCTCAATTGCCGGCCGCGACTATCAGATCCGTGCCATTCGCTCAGTGCTTGAAGGAGTTGAGCAGAAAAAGCGTGACTTCTTGCTCGTGATGGCCACCGGCACTGGAAAGACTCGTACCTGCATTGCCATGGTCGATGCGTTGATGCGCGCGGGCTATGCTGAGAGAGTCTTATTTCTGGTCGACCGCATCGCACTGCGCGAACAGGCACTGGTTGCCTTTAAGGAGCACATGCCAAACGAGCCGCGCTGGCCAAATGTCGGTGAGAAGCTGATTGCCAAGGATCGTCGTATATACGTGGCCACCTATCCGACGATGCTCAACATCATCAGGGATAGGGTACAACTGCTGTCTCCACACTTCTTTGATTTCATTGTCGTAGATGAAAGTCACCGCTCGATCTATAACACTTTTGGCGAAGTACTCGACTACTTCAAAGCCATCACGCTGGGCCTGACGGCAACTCCGACCAACATCATCGACCATAACACCTTCCAGCTCTTTCATTGTGAAGACGGCATTCCCACGTTTGGCTACACCTACGAAGAGGCCGTCAATAACGTGCCGCCTTACCTCTGCACCTTTCAGGTCATGAAGATTCAGACCAAATTCCAAATGGAAGGGATTAGCAAGCGCACCATTTCCCTGGAAGACCAGAAAAAGCTAATCCTGCAGGGTAAGGAAATTGAAGACATTAACTTTGAAGGTACCCAGCTCGAAAAGCAGGTGGTCAACAAAGGTACCAATACCCTGATCGTCCGTGAGTTTATGGAAGAAGCTATCAAGGACGCTAATGGTGTGCTCCCAGGCAAGACTATCTTCTTCTGCGCCACCAAGGCGCATGCTCGGCGCATGGAAGAGATATTCGACAAGCTTTACCCGCAATACCACGGCGAACTAGCCAAAGTGCTGGTATCGGACGACCCACGTGTCTACGGCAAGGGCGGCCTACTCGATCAGTTCACTAATAACGACATGCCCCGTATCGCCATCAGCGTGGACATGCTCGACACCGGGATCGACGTGCGTGAAATCGTTAATCTTGTGTTCGCCAAACCGGTCTATTCCTATACCAAATTCTGGCAGATGGTCGGGCGTGGCACGCGTTTGTTGGAAACCAACAAACCGAAGCCCTGGTGCATTGAAAAAGACGTGTTCTTGATTCTCGACTGCTGGGACAACTTCGAATACTTCAAGCTCAACCCTAAAGGAAAACAGCTTAAGCCGCAATTGCCGCTGCCGGTGCGTCTAGTGAGTCTGCGACTCGACAAGATCGAGAAGGCGAACGACAGCGGCCAAACGGATATTGCCAGCCGTGAAATCACCAAGCTCCGCATGCAAATAGCTGCGTTGCCCGAGGACTCGGTGGTAATTAAGGAAGCCGCTGCCGCGCTGGCACGGCTGGCAGACGAAAACTTCTGGCTCAGCCTCAGCCATGATCGGCTGGAGTTCCTGCGCGGCGAAATCAAGCCGCTGTTCCGTACCGTTTCCGAGGCCGACTTTAAGGCCATGCGTTTGGAGCGCGATCTTCTCGAATACTCCTTGGCCGTGCTGAACGAAGACAAGGAACAAACCGAGATTCTCAAGGCGGCCATCGTCGAGCAGATCAGCAAACTACCGCTTTCGGTTGATTTCGTGAAACGGGAAGAGGCTTTGATCCGCGCAGCGCAAACCAGCCACTATTGGGCCAAGGCCGACGAAGATGCCTACGATGATATTATCGTCAGGCTTGGACCGTTGATGAAATTCCGCGAACAAAGCTCCGCCCAGGAGCAAACCCACCTCGACGTAGCAGATGAAGTGCACAAGAAAGAGTGGGTGGAATTCGGCCCCCAGCACGAGGCAGTCAGTATCACCCGCTACCGGGAAATGGTCGAGGCTTTGATTGTCGAGTTGACCGAGCACAACCCGGTGCTGCAGAAGATCAAGAACGGTCGGGTAGTCACCGCGATGGAGGCCAGTGAACTAGCCGAACTGCTACACGACGAGCACCCCCACATCACCGAAGACCTGTTGCGCCAGGTCTACAAAAACCGCAAGGCGCGTTTGATTCAGTTTATCCGCCACATTCTGGGCATTGAGGTGTTGCAGAGCTTTCCCGACGAAGTAGGCGCAGCCTTTGACCAATTCATCCGCGTCCACACCACGCTCAGCAGCCGGCAGATGGAGTTCCTCAACCTGCTAAAGAACTTCATCATCGAGCGCGAAAAGGTAGACAAGAAAGACCTAATCAATGCCCCTTTCACTGTCATCCACCCACAGGGCATCCGTGGCGTTTTCAGCCCGGCCGATATCAACGAAATTCTGCAGCTGACTGAACGGTTGGCTGCCTAAGCAACAAGGCACCTCATGTTACAGAATAACCCCGAACTCAAAAGCAAGATCGACCAACTCTGGAATAAGTTCTGGAGCGGCGGCATCAGCAATCCGCTCACCGCCATCGAGCAAATCACCTACCTGCTGTTCATGAAACGGATCGATGAACTGGACCAGAAACGCCAAGCCGATGCCGAATGGACTGGTGAGAAATATGCCTCAAAGTTTGAAGGCGGCTGGATTCCACCCGAATACCGTAGCCAGCAAGAGCCGGAAAAGTTCGCGATCGACAAGCGCACGTTGCGCTGGAGCGAATTCAAGCGCATGCAGGCCGAAGAGATGCTACAGCACGTGCAGGGAAAGGTGTTTCCCTTCCTCAAAGACCTGAATGGTGTGGAATCCAACTTCACGCACCACATGAAGAACGCCGTGTTCGTCATTCCCAAGCCGGCCTTGCTGGTAGAGGCAGCGAAAACCATCGACGAAATCTTCGAGATAATGGAGCGCGACTCGCGCGAGAACGGTCAGGCCTTTCAGGACATCCAAGGCGATGTCTATGAAATGCTGTTGTCGGAGATTGCCACCGCCGGTAAGAACGGCCAGTTCCGTACCCCGCGCCACATTATCAAGCTCATGGCCGACCTAGTGCAGCCGCAGCTAGGCCACAAGATCGCCGACCCGGCCTGTGGCTCCGGCGGCTTCCTGCTCGGGGCCTATCAGTACATTGTCACCCAGCTCGCCATCAAGGCCGGTACAACCGACCTCAAACCCGATGAAGATGGCTTTGTGCGCACCTCGGTCGCTGCCGCCCTTACCGAGAAAGCTCAATCCATTCTAGCCAGCTCGCTGTGGGGTTACGACATCGACGCCACCATGGTTCGCCTGGGACTGATGAACCTGATGATGCACGGCATTGACGAACCGCACATCGACTACAGGGACACTCTCAGCAAGAGCTATACGGAGGAATCTGAGTACGACATCGTGATGGCCAACCCGCCCTTCACCGGCAGCATCGACAAGGGCGACATTAGCGAAAACCTGCAGCTAGGCACCACCAAGACCGAGCTACTGTTTGTCGAGAACATCTATCGCCTACTGAAGAAAGGCGGCACCGCCTGCGTGATCGTGCCGCAGGGGGTGCTGTTCGGCTCCGGCAGCGCGTTCAAGACGCTGCGCCAGCTGCTGGTGGAGCGTTGTGACCTCAAGGCCGTCATTACCCTGCCCAGTGGCGTATTCAAACCGTATGCCGGGGTTAGCACTGCCATCCTGCTGTTCACCAAGGTCTGGGGGCCGAAAGACAAGGTGACCCAACCCGCTACCGAACACGTCTGGTTCTATGAGATGGCCGCCGACGGCTATTCGCTGGACGACAGGCGTAGCAAGCAGGAAGGCAATGGCGACCTGCAAGACATCATCGCCAAATACTATGGCCGTAGTCCTGCCACTGACACCGACCGTACGGCGAAATGCTTCATAGTGCCGCGCACTGAGATTGCCGAGGAGAAGAACAACTACGACCTCTCACTCTCCCGTTACAAAACTGAGTTGTTCGAAGAAGTGCGCTACGACGCGCCTGGCGTGATTCTCGATCGACTCATTCAAGCCGAGGTGGGCGATGTGGACGAAGCGGAACTCGCCGCAATACAAGGTGGCATCGTGCGCGAGCTACTGGAATTGAAGGGAATGGTAGGATGAGCTGGGAAGCCAAACCACTGAGAGAAATCTTGGATCAGTCTGGTCGTGACCGTGCTGGTAATCAAGACTTGCCGGTGCTTTCAATAACAATGAGACACGGATTAGTAGACCAAGCAGAAAAGTTCAAAAAGCGTGTCGCCAGTTCGGATACGTCGAGCTACCGCATTGCATACAAAAATGAGCTAGTTGTTGGCTTTCCAATCGATGAGGGCGTCATCGGATTTCAGACCAAATATCCAGCTGGGATCGTCAGCCCGGCCTATGACGTGTGGAGGCTTAAGAATGCGGGAGGTTGCCACATTCCTTATCTAGAGCGCTATCTGCGGTCGTCCCAAGCAAGAAGTCTTTACGCATTGCGCATGCAGGGCGCTGTCGCGCGCAGACGGAGCCTAACAAAAGCGGACTTTCTCGCGCTAGAAGTTCCGTTCCCCTCTCTGGATCACCAAATCCGCATTGCCCATCTGCTCGGCAAAGTGGAGGGACTAATCTCTAAGCGCAAACTACGCCTTCAACAACTCGATGACCTGCTCAAGAGTGCATTTCTGGAGATGTTTGGTGATCCAGTAGTTAATCCAAAACGATGGCCTAATCTTGGACTTGGGGCGGCTCTAACATTCATGCAGTATGGGCCGCGCTTTTATAACGAATCCTATTCGGCAGAGGGCACCAGAATTGTTCGCATTACCGACCTAAATGAAAATGGTGATCTCGACTTCTTGGCAATGCCAAAACTAACCGTTACTGAGGAAGAGCGAAAAAAATTCTTACTGCAACCAGGAGACCTAATCTTCGCGAGAACCGGGGCGACGGTAGGAAAGGTCGCATTGATCGGGCCTAACGACCCGCCTGCTATCGCGGGCGCGTACTTCATAGTTATGCGGTTCAAGAAGACACTTGCTCCGCTGTACGTGCGATCTGTTCTGACTTCCAAATCTGTGCGCGCGATTATTGGGGAACGATCTCGTCAGGCTGCACAACCAAATTTTAGCGGTCCCGGTCTGCGCCAACTTCCAATGCCAATACCGCCAATGGAATTGCAGCAAGAGTTCGCCGAACTTTCCGACAAGGTAGCAAATCTTAGAGCGCACTATCAACATAGCCTAACTGATCTCGAAGTCCTCTACGGTGCGCTTTGCCAGCAGGCCTTCAAGGGGGAACTGGATCTGTCACGCGTTTGTATGCCGGATACACAACCAGAGAAAGCAAAAACCGTGATATTAAAATCCTTCCATACTCATGCCGAACAAGGCCTAGCCATCAACTTACCTGACACTGACAATTTGCTGGGAGCGCTTGAGAACGTTTAGGCACGAAGATCATTGATCTCGCAGTGGTAGGAAGCCTATAGCCGCCAATTGGATGACTCCCCGATTTCGGTACAGCACTTCATGGCGGCTGCGCAGACTCGATTCGCGGAATTGCACCCCAACAACGACTTCGCGCTGGACGCCAACGATCACGAGCGCATAAAGGCATAGTTGTTCCAGGCACGTGGAAACTGCTGCGCCTGAAAATCACTGACTCGGCAGGCTTTCGCAGCCTGCGCGCACCAATGACGGCGCCTACGTCAGGGGGCCACTAGGACAAACCATTGGACGCGATCACTGTGCTCTCCCTGTTCGGAATGTCCCGATGCGGTTGCAGTTAGGCGAGCTGGCACCGGCAGATCCCAGGACACGGGCGACACTGTCGACGCGCCGCCGCAGAAAGCGGACCTGCGCTGTGACATATCCTGCAATGCCGACATTTAAACTAGCGGCGAACATGTTCGCCGCGCTGCTAGTTAAGGTGGCCGAATTCTATTCCGCCGCATCAATTAATTCTGCAAGCGGAAGTGGTGGCTGGCGGTTTGGCGCCGCCGTCACAACGAAAATCACCGGCGTTACGATTAGACGCGGATTGCTGGCGCAGGTTGGACGGTTTGGCACGGCGGGACATGTCCGGCGATGCCAAAATCGGGCCAGGCGGCGGCCTATTACGCTGGCTTGTGTTAGTTGCCTATGGGCGCGGGACGGGTGCAGGCGCGGCACTGACCGAGGCCGAGCGTGCTTGTGACGCGGGCCGCCTACAAATTACTCGGTTCCGAACGCGCGCGTATATGAGAGCACAGTAGCTGGCGATTGGCGTGTCGTTCAATCCTGACGGTTCCTGATCGCCGTGATTTGTGTATGGAAATCACTTCCAAAAATTCATTTCACGCCAGTCGCCCGGAAATCCCGCAGCTTGAAGGTCGACCAGATCGCTAACTGGAAACCTAGCGCATAGGTCAATCAGCCGGGGCGTCCAGCCATACTGTGGGGCAATACGGTCAAGCATTGATTTGATGACGCAGAGCGTCCCGTAAACGCGCGTTTGAGCTTGGTCGTTCCCTGTGAGGTGATGCAGGTAGTGATGAGGCTGGGAGGGCGGAAAGCCTGGGCGTTCGATAATATTGCGATTCCAAAGGCGGGAATGGTGCGCACTCACGTTTCGCACGAAGTTCACTGCGCGGAGCCAAGAAACAAGGTATTTCGCTTCATTAAGTCCGTATTTGCGCGCAATGTACGACTGGTCCTTGTATCGCATCCCTGCGAAAAATTTGGAAAGAAGCCCAAAATCCCATACTTCCGTTACCACCCAAATGGGCATTCGGCCCCCATAGTGCGCCGAATGGTGTTTAACGAAGTCTTCTTTCTGCGCGCGGCGTAGCACGGCATTGAGTCTTTCGGCCCAGTCTTCGTAGGCAGTTTGGCCGGTACGCGGATTGACCTGGTTGCAAAACTTAGAGTCGAGTTCGGAATGAACTTCGTGTGCGAGGCGATGTCGCTGACCAAGGCGATGCGCAATGTCTGATCGTACTGCAACCTCAATGCGTTCTACCGCATCCAAGACCAGGAGCCGCAGTTCTCGATCAAACTCGTAGAGGCACTCAACCAGCTCGAGACTAGTGCCGACCTGGAACTCATCCTGCCGCCCAAGTTTGCCCCGTGGCTGTGTTTTGCGGAGCGGATAAAAATATCCCGACAGGCGATAGTACCCTAATCGCACAAGGGTCGCCTCTGCCACTGCATCATCTGCGATAGTCATCCCGCGGCTCTTCAGCAGGACGACCTGCTCTGGAACCGTCAGGTGAAACTTAATATTAGAGTGAGTGGCGATTTGGTTCATAAATGAGAAATCCCCCACTTGAGACACCGACACATGATCGGGCACAGAGGAGGGGGACTTATTGCAATAAAGTATGCCATCAGCTCGGTCGCTTGTCCACGAAAATTTCAATCGTATCGCAAATCATAACGACAACTTAGAACATTTTGTTCGATTGCTTCAGTGGAATTGTTTCATGACGCCTAGTTCATCAGTGTTTTCAGCGAGCATGATACTTGCCAGTCCGCCGGAAAACCTACACGGCGCCTACACGAGCAAATAAATGAAAAAGCCCAACTGGTTAGAGTTGGGCTAAGTTCTTGATTTTTATGGTGCCGACTGCCGGTTTCGAACTGGCCACCTGATGATTACAAATCAACTGCTCTACCAAATGAGCTAAGTCGGCGTGAGGCAGGATTATACCGCTATTTGATAACGGTCAGCGTAGGCCGGCCGCCTTTTTTGGGCGGGTCGTTGGGATCGTCGGGAATCTGCGACACCTCGGCGGCAGGCTTTTCGGCCGCCGCGCTCGGCACCGCGGCCAGCGCCGGGGCAGGGGCCGCCGCAGCGTCCGCAGACGCCGGCGCAGGGTTCTCGGCCGCCGTCGTGGTCACTTCGAACGCCATGCCCTGGCCGTTCTCGTTCGCATAGATCGCCAGCACGTTTTGCACCGGCACGTAAATTTCGCGCGAGACGCCGCCGAAGCGCGCGTGGAAGCGCACCGCGTCGTTGTCCATCTTCAGCCCCGAGGTGGCGCCGAAGCTGATGTTGAGCACGATTTCGCCCTTCTTCACGTATTCCATCGGCACCGTCGTGGCGGCGTCGACCTTCACCGCCAGGTAGGGCGTGAAGCCGCTGTCGGTACACCATTCGTAGATGGCGCGCAGCATGTAGGGTTTGGTTGAGATGTCAGGCATGTTCTGGGATGAGAGTGTTACGGATTTGCACGCCAGTCTACTGCGATTCGCCGTTCGGCGTCGCCCGCTGGCGTGCAAAATGCTGCAATTAACGGCGCATGACCTTTTCGGACGGGGTCAGCGCTTCGATGTAGGCCGGACGCGAGAAGATGCGCTCGGCGTACTTCATCAGCGGCGCGGCCGTCTTCGACAGTTCGATGCCGTAGTGGTCGAGGCGCCACAGCAGCGGCGCAACAGCCACGTCGAGCATCGAGAATTCGTCGCCCAGCATGTACTTGTTCTTCAGGAACAGCGGCGCGAGCGTGGTCAGGCGATCGCGAATTTCCGCACGCGCCTTGTCGTGGCTCTTGTCGTTGGCCTTGGCGCGCTCGCTCTCGAGCACGTGCACGTGCACGAACAGCTCTTTCTCGAAATTGAACAGCATCAGGCGGGCGCGCGCGCGCATCAGCGGGTCGGCCGGCATCAGCTGCGGGTGCGGGAAGCGCTCGTCGATGTACTCGTTGATGATGTTCGATTCGTACAGGATCAGCTCGCGCTCGACCAGGATCGGCACCTGGCCGTACGGGTTCATCGTCGAAATGTCTTCCGGCTTGTTGAACAGGTCGACGTCGCGCACCTCAAAATCCATGCCCTTTTCGAACAGGACCAGGCGGCAGCGTTGGGAGAATGGGCACGTGGTGCCGGAGTAGAGAACCATCATGGTTTATAGTTCCTTAGAAACAAAGGGGGTGACACGACGCGCGCTCACCCCAAAATGATCGCCCGCGAAACCGACGCGGGCGAGAAAAACCTTACTTGACTTCTTTCCAGTAAGACGCAGACAGGCGCCAGCACAACACGGAGAACAGCGACAGGAACAACAGCACCCAGACGCCCAGGCGCTTGCGCGTGCCCTGGGCCGGCTCGGCCATCCACTCGAGATAGCCAACCAGGTCGGCCGTCGCGGTGTCGAATTCGGTGGCGCTCATCACGCCTGGGGCTACCGTTTCATAGCCACCGAACTTGTGCACGGTCTTCGTGTGATCGTGCGGGTCTTTTTCTTCCACCATCTTGACCGTGCGCACGCCTTGCAATTGCCACATTGCATGCGGCATCGCCACATTCGGCAACACCATGTTGTTCCAGCCGGTCGGACGGGTGTCGTCCTTGTAGAAACTGCGCAGGTAAGTATACAGGTAGTCGCCGCCGGTGCCCGCGCCGGACGCTTTTGCCCGCGCGATCACCGACAAATCCGGCGGCACCGCGCCGAACCAGGCCTTGGCGTCGGCCGGCTTGAGCGCCGTGGTCATCATGTCGCCCACTTTTTCGCCCGAGAACAGCAGGTTGGCCTTGATCTGGTCTTCGGTCAGCCCCAGGTCCTTCAGGCGGTTGTAGCGCATGGCGGACGCCGAGTGGCAGTTCAGGCAGTAGTTGACGAACAGCTTGGCGCCGTTTTGCAGCGACGACAGGCTGGCGCGCTCCGGCGCCTTGTCGAGCGGGAAGCCGCCTTCATTGGCGAAGGCCAAGCCTGGCAGCAGCGCCAGGAGTGCAATCATCTTCTTCGGAAAATTCATGTAAATGGTCCTTGATGTCGTCGATTAGTGCGGATGGAACGTCACGCGCTTGGGCACCGGCTTGAAGGTGCCCATCGCGCTCCACCAAGGCATCAGCAGGAAGAAGCTGAAGTAGATCAGCGTGCACACCTGCGACACCACGCCGCCCGTCGGGCTCGGCGGCTGGGTACCGAGGTAGCCCAGGGTGATGAACGACAGGCCGAACACGATGTACACGTACTTGTGCCAGTCCGGACGATAGCGGATCGACTTGACCGGCGAGTGGTCCAGCCACGGCAGGAAGGCGATGATCACCACCGACGAGCCGAACAGCACCACGCCCCAGAACTTGGCGTCGAGGATCTGCGGCAGCATGCCGATGATCATCAGGATGGCGATCACCGCGATCACCACCTTGGTCAGGAACGACAGGCGCGCCTTGAGCCAGATGAAGGCGACATAGGCGGCCACGGCGGCCATCAGCACGTACATGAAGTCGGCCGTGGTGGCGCGCAGCACCGAGTAGAACGGCGTGAAGTACCAGGTCGGCGCGATGTGCAGCGGCGTCTTGAGCGAGTCGGCCGGGATGAAGTTGTTGTACTCCAGGAAGTAGCCGCCCATCTCCGGCGCGAAGAAGATCACCGCCGAGAAGATCACCAGGAATACCGAAACGCCGAACAGGTCGTGGAAGGTGTAGTAAGGATGCGACGGCACGGCGTCCAGCGGATGGCCGTCCGGTCCCAGCGTTTCCTTCACTTCGATGCCGTCCGGATTGTTCGAGCCCACTTCGTGCAGCGCGATCAGGTGCGCCACCACCAGGCCCAGGATCACCAGCGGAATGGCGATCACGTGGAAGGCGAAGAAGCGGTTCAGGGTCGCGTCGGAGACCACGTAGTCGCCGCGGATCCACAGCGACAGGTCAGGCCCGATCAGCGGAATGGCGCCGAACAGGTTGACGATCACCTGGGCGCCCCAGTACGACATCTGGCCCCATGGCAGCAGGTAGCCGAAGAAGGCCTCGGCCATCAGCGCCAGGAAGATGGCGAAGCCGAACAGCCAGATCAGTTCGCGTGGCTTGCGGTACGAGCCGTACAGCAGGCCGCGCGTCATGTGCAGGTAGACCACGATGAAGAAGGCCGACGCGCCGGTCGAGTGCATGTAGCGCACCAGCCAGCCCCACGGCACCTCGCGCATGATGTATTCGACCGAGCCGAAGGCCAGGTTCGAGTCCGGCTTGTAGTGCATGGTCAGGAAGATGCCGGTGACGATCTGCAGCACCAGGATCAGCGTGGCCAGGATGCCGAAGATGTACCAGAAGTTGAAGTTCTTCGGGGCGTAGTACTTGCCCCACTGGTCGTTCCACAGCTTGGTCAGCGGGAAGCGGTCGTCGATCCAGCCCAGCGCCTTGACGCTGGCCGGCGCGTTGGCCGGGAATTTGGTTTCTTTAAAAGCTGCCATGTTATGCGTCGCCTTTCTCGTCGCGGCCGATCACGATGCGGTTGTCCGACAGATACATATACGGCGGCACGTCCAGGTTCGACGGCGCCGGCTTGTTCTTGAACACGCGCGCGGCGAGGTCGAAGGTGGAGCCATGGCATGGGCACAGGAAGCCGCCGGCCCAGTCGTCCGGCAGCGAAGGCTGGGCGCCTTCGGCAAAGCGCGACGACGGCGAGCAGCCCAGGTGCGAGCAGATCCCGACCACCACCAGCACTTCCTTGTGCTCGCTGCGCGACCGGGTTTCGTTTTTGGCGTAGGCCGGCATCTCGAGCTGGTAGATCTTGTCCGATTTCGGATCGGCGACCTTGTCGTCGTTCTTGGCCAGCGAGGCCATCATTTCGGGCGTGCGGCGCAGGATCCACACCGGCTTGCCGCGCCATTCCACCACTTTCATGGCGCCCGGAGCCACGTCCGAGATATCAACTTCTACCGGCGCGCCGGCCGCTTTGGCCCGCTCCGACGGCTGAAACGTACTGACCAAGGCGCCTGCCGTGGCAAGCCCGACTACTCCTCCCGCCGCACAAGTGGCGGACAGCAACACGCGTCGGCCTGGATCGACCTGTTTTTCGTTACTCATACCAACCCCAATCAGTCAAAAATCGAAATCTCAGAAGCCTTGCAGAGCTCCTAGCAACCTTCGATTATAGGTGAACAGGAAAGCGAATTAAACAAAAATGTTGCTGTTCCCCTATTGGGGTGGATTGTTTGCATGTTTCCGTGCCGAAAACACCGTTAACGGCGGCCAAAATGGCGCTAACGGAGAATTTCGCGCCGGCGGGAACCCAAAGTCCGGGCCGGTTTCTAACATTTACATGTATGATTGAGAAGCATTTTTTACATCAACCTACAAGGAGCGAGCGATGAGCATGATGGGCGAATTCAAGCTGTTTGCGCTGAAGGGCAACGTGATGGACCTGGCGGTCGGCGTGATCATCGGCGCCGCCTTCGCCAAGATCGTCGATTCGCTGGTGGCCGACATCATCATGCCTCCGATCGGCAAGCTGTTCGGCGGGCTCGACTTCGCCAATTACTACATCCCGCTCAACAACCAGGCCTACGGGCTGGCCCTGGCGGAGGCGAAAAAAGGCGGCGCCGTCATCGCCTACGGCAACTTCCTGACCGTGTTGCTCAACTTCATCATCCTGGCCTTCGTGATCTTCCAGATGGTGCGCTTCATCAATCGCCTGCAAAAGCCTGTGCCGGTGGCCGTAGTGGTGCCCGAAGACGTGGTGCTGCTGCGCGAGATCCGCGACTCGCTGAAGCGATAAACCGGCCACGGCCATGCGACGCCTCTGGCTGCTGTTTGCGCAAACCGTCACGGTAGCCCTGGCGTTGTACGTGGTGGTGCATGCCATGCGTCCGGACTGGCTGGACCGGCCCGCGCCGCGGCTCGTAGGCGGCACCGCGGCCAGCCCGGCCGCGGTGCTGCAGGCGCCGCCGCAGCCGGTCGCCGGCAGCTATCGCGAGGCCGCAGGGCGCGCCATGCCGGCGGTCGTGAACATCCTCACCAGCAAGGCGCTGCGGCAAAACCATCCGCTGCTGCGCGACCCGTTCTTCCGCAAATTCTTCGGCGACCGCTTGCCGCGCGAGGAGCAGCTCTCCAGCCTCGGTTCGGGCGTCATCGTCAGCCCGGACGGCTACATCCTGACCAACAACCACGTGGTCGAGGCGGCCGACGAGATCGAAGTGGTGCTGGCCGACGGCCGCAAGGCGCCGGCCAAGGTGGTCGGCACCGATCCCGAGACCGACCTGGCGGTGATCCGCATCGCCGCGAAAAACCTGCCGGTGATCGTGCTCGGCCGCGCCGACCAGGCGCGCGTGGGCGACGTCGTGCTGGCGATCGGCAATCCCTTCGGCGTCGGCCAGACCGTCACCATGGGCATCATCTCCGCCGTCGGGCGCAACAACCTGCACATCAACCAGTTCGAGAATTTCATCCAGACCGACGCGGCGATCAACTTCGGCAACTCGGGCGGCGCGCTGGTCGATACCAGCGGCAACCTGATCGGCATTAACGCGGCGATCTATTCGCAGACCGGCGGCTCGGTCGGCATCGGCTTCGCCATTCCCGTGACCACCGCCAAGTCGGTGATGGAAGCGATCATCAAGTCCGGCCAGGTGGTGCGCGGCTGGATCGGCATCGAAACCCAGGACATCACGCCCGAACTGGCCGACAGCTTCGGGCTGTCGCGCGAGTCCGGCGCCATCATCGCCGGCGTGGTGCGCGACGGGCCGGCCGACCGCGCCGGCATCAAGCCGGGCGACATCCTGCTCGCGGTGCAGGGCAAGGCGGTGGCCAACACCAGCGAGATGCTGGTCCTGATCGCGCAACTGCCGCCAGGGCAGAAAGCAAAAATGACGGTCATTCGCAAGGACCGCCAGTCCACGCTCGACGTGATGGTCGGCAAGCGTCCGCGCGCAGTCGAGTAAACTAGCGCGCATCCTTATCCTTTTGGAAGTGGCACTATGCATTTGCGCGACCTGACGCAGTTCCTGACCGAGTTAAAAGAAAATAACAACCGTCCCTGGTTCATCATGAACAAACCGCGCTACGACATCCTGCGCGAAGAGTTCCTCGAAGTCGTCACCCAGCTGATCGCCGAGCTGTCCAAATTCGACAAGCAGATCGCGGCCTGCAACCCGAAGAAAGCGATGTTCCGCATCAACCGCGACATCCGTTTCGCCAACGACAAGAGCCCGTACAAGACGCGCTTTTCGGCGGGCTTCGCGCCGAACGACAAGCGGCGCCCGAGCGCGGGGGCGGGGCCGACCTACTATTTCCACATCGAAGGCGACGGCACGCTCGGTTTCGGCGTGGGCGAATACATCCCGCCGGCGCCGCGCCTGAAAGCGATTCGCCAGCACATCGTCAACGATGCGACAGGCTTTGCGAAAGTGTTGAAAAATAAAGCCCTGCGCGCGACCTTCGACGGATTTGATATCGATGGCGGCGCGCTGCAGCGCCCGCCGAAAGGGTTCGACCCGGAGCACCAGCACATCGAGTATCTGAAGATGAAAAGTATCTTTGTCTGGACCGAGGTCAAGCTGCCGCTGAATGCGCCGGACAAGCTGGTGCCGCTGCTGGCGAGCGGGTTCAAGGACGCGTTCGCGCTGGTCACCTGGCTGCGCGGCGTGAAGGAAAATGTGGACGAGGCAGACGCTTAAACGGGAATCATCACCATGGCATTACAACACGCAGCATCGGGAGACAAGATTGCGCTGGCGCGCGACGACGCCGACATCGCTTTTTTCACGTCGGTGGCGCTGGCCAAGACGCCGCATATGGAACTGATCCGGCTGGTCCTGCCGAAGGAGCGGCCGATGCCGCTGCACAAGGTCGACGGCGAAGTCACCCTGCAATGCCTGGAAGGGCAGATCGAGGTCGATGCGCACGGCAAGACGGTGGCGCTGGCGCCGGGCGAAATGCTGTACCTGGCCGGCGGCGTGCCGCATTCGGTGCGCGCGGTGGAAGACGCGGTGGCCCTGATGACGATTTTGCTGGTGCACCAGCACGAGCCAGCGGTCGCCTAAGAAAAATGGGGTCAGGTCCGCAGGACCAGACCCCGGCGTCCCGTTGCAGCTGGGGTCTGGTCCTGCGGACCTGATCCCATTTTGATTCAGGCCGATTCGCCGCGCGGATCGCGCGCCAGCAGCCGCACCACGCTCGCCTTGGCATCGGCGCCGTCGAACAGCACTTCCGCCACCGCATTGGTGATCGGCATATCCACGCCCAGCTTCGCCGCCAGTTCGCGCACCGCGCGCGCGCACGGCACGCCTTCGGCCACGTGCCCCAGTTCGGCCACCACCTGGTCGAGCTTCTTGCCCTGGGCCAGTTCCAGCCCGACGCGCCGGTTGCGCGACAGGTCGCCGGTGCAGGTGAGGATCAGGTCGCCCATCCCGGTCAGGCCCATGAAGGTGTTCAGGTTGCCGCCCAGCGCGGCGCCCAGCCGGGTAATTTCGGCCAGCCCGCGCGTAATCAGCGCGGCGCGCGCGTTCAGGCCCAGCCCCAGGCCGTCGGCCACGCCGGTGGCGATCGCCAGCACGTTCTTGACCGCGCCGCCCACTTCGACGCCGACCAGGTCGTCGCTCGAATAGACCCGCAGGTTGCCGCCGTGGACCAGCTTGACGACGCGCTCGCACAGCGCCTTCGAGTCCGACGCCACCGTCAGCGCGCACGGCAAGCCGCGCGCCACTTCCTGCGCGAACGACGGGCCCGACAGCGCGGCGCCCGGCACCGACTCGCCCAACACCTCGCGCACTACCTGGTGCGGCAGCAGGCCGCTGCCGTATTCGAAGCCCTTGCACAGCCAGACCACGTTCGGAATCGCGCGCGATTTCAGTTGCCCCAGCAAGGGGCGCAATCCCGCCACCGGGCAGGCCGCGATCAGCAATGGTTCGTCGCCGTCGAGATGGGCCAGCGCGGCGTCGAAGTCACCGCTGACGCTCAAGGCCGGCGGCAGCGCGAAGCCGGGCAGGTAATGGGTGTTTTCGCGCGCGGCGGCCATATCCTGCATCGCGGCCGCGTCGCGGCCCCACAGCAGCACGTCGTGGCGCGCGGCGAGCGCGATGGCGACCGCTGTGCCCCAGGCGCCGGCGCCCAGCACGGTGATCTTTCCGCGTGTGGAATTAGTTGTATTCATTGCTCAGATGCCCCAGACGCGCAGGCGCAACAAGGAGAAAGGTGCATCGCGGATCCCTGGTCTGGAAGTGACACGGGACAGGCCAATGGGCCCGTCCCGCGGTTGTTGCTGCGTCTACCTACTGGTGCTTAGTTGACGGCGTCGGTCGCTGGCGCTGCGGCGGCCGCTTCAGCCATCGCCTGGCGACGCTGCTGGTAGAACACTTCGAAGTTGATCTCGGCCAGGTGCACTGGCGGGAAGCCGGCACGGGTGATCACGTCGGCGATGTTGCCGCGCAGGTAAGGATAAACGATGTTCGGGCAACCGATGCCCAGCAGCGGATCCATCTGGTCGGCAGGGATGTTGCGCGCTTCGAAGATGCCGGCCTGCTTGCCTTCAACCAGGAAAGCGACCTTGTCCTTGACCTTGGCGGTCACGGTGATCGTCACGGTCGACTCGTAGATGCCGTCGGCGATGGCTTCCGCGCCCACGTCGAGCGATACTTCGATGGTCGGCGCTTCCTGCTCGAGGAAGATGGCCGGGGAATTCGGCTGCTCCAGCGACATGTCTTTCAGGTAGACGCGTTGGATTTGGAATACAGGTTGCAGGTTTTCGTCAGACATGGAACGCTTTCGTTGTAAGAAATGAAGAACGGCAAGGCGCCGTTCCATATGGGCTTGTGATCAAACGCGGGGCAATTGTATCAAAACCAATCTGCTTGCAATAGCCTTACGATCACCCCCGTTAAATCCGGTCAAGCCCCATTTAACAAGGGATCGAGTCGTCCGGCCTGATCGAGCGCATACAAGTCGTCGAAACCGCCCACGTGGGTGGCGCCGACATAGATTTGCGGCACGGTGCGGCGGCCGGTCTTTTGCATCATCACGACGCGCTGCTCGGGATCGAGGTCGACCCGGATGCGCTCGATGTCGGTGACGCCCTTCGCTTCGAGCAGGCGCTCGGCGCGCACGCAGTAAGGGCAGGCGGCGGTGTGGTACAGCACTACATGGGCATGGTTTGCCATCGTTCGACTCCTTGTTCTTTATTTCGCGATCGGCAGGCCGGCGGCTTGCCACGCTGCGACACCGCCCTCGAGGGCGACGACGTCGGAAAATCCGGCCGCGGCAAGTTGCCGGACCGCCTTGTCGGCGCGCGCGCCGGTCTGGCACACGACGACCACGGAACGCGACTTCGATTTCTCCAGTTCGCCGATCCGCGACGACAAGTCTGCCAGCGGAATGTTTTTCGCGTCGCGCAAATGCCCCGCAGCAAATTCTTCCGCGCTGCGCACGTCGACGATGGCGCCCTTGCCGCGGTTGATGATCTGGGTCACCTGCAGCGGGGTGGCGCGCTTGCCGCGCGGCATGAAGGCCGGCAGCAGCAGGTAGCCGCCCGACAGAATCACTACCGCGACGACGAAAATGTGGTCAATAATAAATTTCACAAAGGATCCAATGGGCTAAGTTAACTCGCGCATTATAAAATAGAAGCTTGAAGCGAATAAATCCGCCGCGTTTTTGCCCGCTGCGCCTGTTGACCCATCATTCAAGAGCTTATGTACAAAATTGTATTCATGCGCCACGGCGAATCGACCTGGAACCTGGAAAACCGCTTTACCGGCTGGACCGACGTGGACCTGACCGCCAAGGGCGTGGCCGAAGCGAAGAGCGCCGGCAAGGTGCTCAAGGACGCCGGCTTCACCTTCGACCTGGCCTACACCTCGGTGCTGAAACGCGCCATCCGCACGCTGTGGCTGACGATGGACGAAATGGACATGATGTGGCTGCCGGTGGTCAACGACTGGCGCCTGAACGAGCGCCACTACGGCGCCCTGCAGGGACTCGACAAGGGCGAGACCGCCGCCAAGTACGGCGACGCCCAGGTGCTGGTCTGGCGCCGCAGCTACGACACGCCGCCGCCGCCGCTCGAGGCGAACGATGAGCGCACCTCCTTCCACGACCCGCGCTACGCCCAGTTGCCGAAGGAGGCGATCCCGCTGACCGAATGCCTGAAGGACACCGTGGCGCGCGTGATGCCGGCCTGGGAGGAATCGATCGCCCCGGCGATCCGCGCCGGCCGCCAGATCCTGATCTCGGCGCACGGCAACAGCCTGCGCGCGCTGATCAAGATGCTCGACAACATCAGCGATGAAGACATCGTCGGCCTGAACATCCCCAACGGCCAGCCGCTGGTGTACGAACTCGACGCCGACCTCAAGCCGATCCGCCACTACTACCTGGGCGACCAGGAAGCGATCGCCGCCGCCACCGCCGCGGTCGCGAACCAAGGGAAGGCCAGGTAATTTTGCATCGAGCAATGAGCAAGGGCGCCAGCAGGGCGCTGTGCTGCTTCGTTCTGGCGCTGGCAGTCGGCGGCGCGCAGGGCGCCGCCAGGCCGACCGAGCGCAGCAAGCAGAAGGCCGCGGCCGAAGCGAGCCGCGCCGGCATCCAGCAGAAGCTGCAGGCGCTGAAGAAGGACATCAGCCGCACCGAAAGCGAAAAGGAAAACGCCGCCGACACGCTGGCCGAGTCGGAAGAGGCGATCTCGGACGCCAACCGCGCGCTGCGCGAGCTGGCCGGCGAGCAGCAGGACACCAACGCGAAGCTGCGCCAGCTCGATGCCGAGCGTGAAAAACTGGCCGCCACCATCGACGCGCAGAAGCAGCAGCTGACCAGGCTGCTGCGCCAGCATTACGTGGCCGGCAACGAGGACCGCATCAAGCTGCTGCTGTCGGGCGACAATCCGAACCGCATCAACCGCGACTTGCAGCTGATGGCCTACCTGTCGCAGGCGCAGGCGCGCCTGCTCGCCTCCCTGCGCGGCAACCTGGCCGCGGTCGAGACCAACCGCGAACAGGCCCAGAACGCCAAGGACGAGCTGGAAGAGATCGCCGAAGAACAGACCCAGCAGAAAGCCGTGCTGGAAAAGGAGAAGGCCAAGCGCAAGGCGCTGCTGGGATCGCTGTCGCAGCAACTGGCCGCCCAGCGCAAGGAAGCGGGCAACCTGGCGCGCGACGAGCAGCGCATGAGCGCGCTGGTCGACAACCTGTCGAAGCTGATCCGCCAGCAGGCCGAAGCGGCTGCCGCCGAGCAGCGCCGCCTGGCCGCGGTCGCCGCCGCCAAGGCGAAAGCCGAGGCCGAAGCGAAGGCGCTGGCCGACGCGCGCAGGAAAGCCGAGCGCGAGCGCCTGGCCAAAGAGCATCCGGGCACCAAACCCGTCTTCAAGCCCGATCCGATCGACGCCGACGAGCCGCCGAAGGTCGCGGCGAAGCCGGCAGAGGTCAAGCCGGATCCCGCCGCCGCGAAACCGGCCGACATCGCGCTGGCGCCCGCCGCGCCGGAGGGCGCCTTTGCCAGCCTGAAGGGCCAGATGCGCTCGCCGGTGGCCGGCAAGCTGGCGGCCCGCTTCGGCGCCAAGCGCGGCGAGGCGAGCTGGAAAGGCGTGTTCATCCAGGCCGCCGAAGGCGCCGACGTGCGCGCCGTGGCCGCCGGCCGCGTGGTGTTCGCCAAGTGGATGCGCGGCTTCGGCAACCTGATCATCGTCGACCATGGCAGCCAGTACTTGTCGATCTACGGCAACAACCAGGCGCTGCTGAAACGGGAAGGCGAAACCGTCAAGGGCGGCGACCCGATCGCCAGCGCCGGCAATACCGGCGGGCGCGAGGAATCAGGTCTATACTTTGAACTCAGGCACCTTGGCCAGGCGTTCGACCCGGCCGGCTGGATCAAATTCTAAGGCTAGCGCATGAAGCAATTCAATTTCCGCAAGACCCGCCAGGGCGCCCGCACCGCGGGCCTGGTCGCCGTCGGCATGGTGGCCGGCGTGGCGCTGTCGCTGCAGTTTCCCGCCGTCGCGCAAAAGACCGCCGGTGCGCCGCTGCCGCTCGACGAGCTGCGCCAGCTGGCCGACGTGTACGGCCTGATCAAGTCCGATTACGTCGAACCGGTCGAGGACAAGAAGCTGCTGTCCGAAGCGATCAGCGGCATGGTCGCCTCGCTCGACCCGCATTCGGTCTATCTCGACAAGAAGGCCTACCGCGAGATGCGCGAGACCATGCAGGGGCGCTTCGTCGGCCTGGGTATCGAGGTGTCCACCGAAGACGGCTACGTCAAGATCGTCTCGCCGATCGAGGATTCGCCGGCCTGGCGCGCCGGCATCCAGGCGGGCGACCTGATCACCCGTATCGACGCCACCCCGATCAAGGGCATGGCGCTGGACGAGGCGATCAAGAAAATGCGCGGCGCGCCGGGCAGCAAGGTGGTGCTGACCATCGCCCGCCGCGGCGAGGACAAGCCGCTGGTCGTGGCGCTGGTGCGCGAGGAAATCAAGGTGCACAGCGTCAAGGCGAAGATGATCGAGCCGGGTTACGCCTGGCTGCGCATCAGCCAGTTCCAGGAACTCACGCTCGACGAACTGGCGCAGAAGGCCAGCGCGCTGTACGCCCAGGACCCGAACATCAAGGGCCTGGTGCTGGACCTGCGCAACGACCCGGGTGGCCTGCTGCCCGGCGCCATCGGCGTCACCTCGGCCTTCCTGCCGAAAGAGCAGGTGGTGGTCTCGACCATCGGCCAGCTGCCCGATTCGAACCAGACCTTCTACGGCCGCAAGGAGTTCTACATCGGCCGCGCCAGCCGCGATCCGCTGGCCAAGTTGCCCGCTGGGCTCAAGACCGTGCCGATGGTCGTGCTGGTCAACACCGGCTCGGCGTCGGCCTCGGAAATCGTCGCCGGCGCGCTGCAGGACTACAAGCGCGCCATCATCATGGGCAGCCAGACCTTCGGCAAGGGCTCGGTGCAGACGCTGCGCCAGATCAGCGCCGACACCGCCGTCAAGCTGACCACCGCGCGCTACTACACGCCGAAGGGCCGCTCGATCCAGGCCACCGGCATCGTGCCCGACATCCTGGTTGACGAGACCGCCGACGGCGACGGCGTCAACGCGCTGCGCGTGCGCGAGGCCGACCTCGAGCACCACCTCGGCATCGAGGGCGCCAAGGCGCCGGCCGCCGCCGCCAAGCGCGATGAGTTAGAGGAAGCGCGCCGCACCGCCGCGGCGCTGAAGGACCGCAAGCCGCTCGAATTCGGCGGCAAGGACGACTTCCAGCTGGCCCAGGCGATCAACCATTTCAAGGGCCTGCCGGTCAAGCTGGCGCAGGCGCCCGCGATGGAAGTGGCCGAGCCGGACGTCGCCCGTCCCGGCGCGCGCAATGTCGTGCCGCCGCAGGCGCCGCCGGAACTGAAGGCGAAGGCCGTCAAGCAGTGACCGACGACGAGCTGCTGCGCTACTCGCGCCACATCCTGCTCGACGACATCGGCATCGAGGGCCAGCAGCGCCTGCTGGCCGCCAGCGCGCTGGTGATCGGCGCCGGCGGCCTCGGTTCGCCGGCCGCGATGTACCTGGCCGCCTCCGGTGTCGGCCGCATCGTGCTGGTCGACGACGACGAGGTCGACCTGACCAACCTGCAGCGCCAGATCATGCATTCGACCGGCCGCATCGGCCAGCCCAAGGTCGTGTCGGGGCGCGAATCTTTGATGCAGATCAATCCCGGCGTCGAGGTCGTCGCGCTGCGCGAACGCGCGTCCGGCGAGCGCTTGGCCGAACTGGTGCGCGCCGCCTCGGTGGTGCTCGACTGCAGCGACAACTTCGCCACCCGCCACGACGTCAACCGCGCCTGCGTTGCGGCGCGCGTGCCGCTGGTGTCGGGCGCGGCGATCCGCTTCGATGGCCAGGCCAGCGTGTTCGACGCGCGCAATCCACAGTGTCCGTGCTACGCCTGCCTGTTCCCCGAGGACGGCGGCTTCGAGGACGTCGCCTGCAGCAGCATGGGCGTGTTCGCCCCGCTGGTGGGCGTGATCGGCGCGATGCAGGCGGCCGAAGCGCTGAAACTCCTGCTCGGCATCGGCCCGGGCTTGGCGGGCCGCCTGCTGCTGCTCGACGGCCGCGCGATGGAGTGGACCAGCATCGGCATCGCCCGCAATCCCGACTGCCCCACCTGCGGCGCCCGCTAGCCCGCCTGTCGTTCCAGCGAAGGCTGGAACCCATGCTGAGCGCGCCTCACGGGGTAAGCATGTTCAGCATAGGTTCCTGCCTGCGCAGGAACGACAAGCGGTTTGCGTGGCCATCGCCCGCGCCTCTGCCTTACAATTGACAAACTGGCCTCGGCTGCCGAAACCGTCATATACTCTGCAATCTTTCCGACCTGACTGACATGACCATGCAAATCGTTTCCCGCAGCAAGTCCCAACAAACGCTCCGCCGCCGCTTCGCGCGCGGCTTCACCCTGGTCGAGATCATGGTGGTGGTGGTCATCATCGGCATCCTCGGCGCGCTGGTCGTGCCCAAGCTGATGGGCCGCACCGGCGAGTCGCGCGTGACCGCCGCCAAGGTCGACATCTCGACACTGATGCAGGCGCTCAAGCTCTACAAGCTCGACAACCAGCGCTACCCGACCACCGAGCAGGGCCTGCAAGCGCTGGTCGCCAAGCCGACCACCGGTCCTGCCGCCAACGGCTGGAAGACCGGCGGCTACATCGACAAGCTGCCGAAAGACCCGTGGGGCAACGCCTACCAGTACCTGTCGCCAGGCCTGCACGGCGAAGTCGACCTGTTCTCGCTGGGCGCCGACGGCCAGCCTGGCGGCACCGGCGAAGACAGCGACATCGGCTCCTGGGATAACTAAGCCACGGAGGGTTTCGTGCCCGTCCTGCCAGCCCGCCGCCGCGATCGCGGCTTCACCTTGGTGGAGCTGATGATCGTGATGGTGATCATCGGCATCACGCTGGGACTGGTGTCGCTCAACGCGATTCCCAGTCCGCAGCAGAACCTGCAGAACGAGGCCCAGCGCCTCGCCTTGCTGCTCCAGCTCGCCCGCGACGAGGCGATCGTGCGCAACCGCCTGGTCGCGTTCGAAGCCGACGGCGAACGCTACCGCTTCCTGGTGCGCAACGAGACCCGCTGGGACCCGGTGGCCGGCGACGACCTGCTGCGCGAACGCCCCTTCAAGAACGCCCCGGTGTCGGTGCTGATCGACCCGCCCGGGGCCGGCGCCGGCAATCCGCTGCGCGTGACCTTCGGCCGCGAGCCGGTCGACAAACCCTTCGTGCTGACCCTGGCCGCCGGTGACGCCCACGTGGCGATCCGCGCCGATGGTGTCGGCCATTTCATGGTCGAATGACGATGACGATGCGATCGCGCCCCGTCGCCGGATCGGCCGGCTTCACCCTGCTCGAAGTGCTGGTGGCGCTGGTCATCGTCGGCACCGCGCTGGGCGCCTCGCTGCGCGCGGTCGGCAGCCTGGCCTCGAACAGCGCCGGCCTGCGCACCGCGATGATGGCGACCTGGTCGGCCGAAAACCGGCTGGTGCAGATCCGCCTGGCGCACGCCTTTCCCGACATCGGCAAGCGCAGCTTCGAATGCCCGCAGGGCGACCTCAAGCTGATGTGCGAGGAAGAGGTGCTGGCCAGCCCGAACCCGATGCTGCGCCGCGTCGAGGTGTCGGTGTTCGACAGCGCCAACCCGGAACGCCGCATCCTGAAACTGGTCCAACTGGTGATGAGGTAGCACATGAGGCGCGCGCGCGGCTTTACCCTGATCGAGTTGCTGGTGGCGATCAGCATCCTGGCGATGGTCGCCGTGCTCGGCTGGCGCGGCCTCGACGGCATCGTGCGCGCCCGGGTGGCGCTGACCGACCAGATGGAAACCACGCGCGGCATGCAGCTCGCGTTCGCCCAGATGCAAAGCGACTGCGAGCACATGGCCGACAGCAGCGCGCTCGACCGGCGCCCCTTCCTGCAGGCCGAAAAGGATCGCCTGACCCTCGTGCGCCAGAGCTTCGTCGAAAACGAACCGATGCGGCTGCAGGTGGTTTCCTACCGCATCCGCGACGGCGTGCTGTCGCGCCGCGAGTCGATCGGCACGCGCGACCTGGCCCAGCTCGACGTGCTGTGGGCCGCCGCCAACAGCGATGCCGACCGCACCGCGCCGGTCGCGCTGCAGGGCGGCGTGATGGGCATGGCGATCGAGACCTGGGAAACCGGCCAGACCCAGTGGCGCGCGATGCCGGCGCCCGTCATCCAGCCGACCGGCCTGCAGGTGGCGCTGGCGGTAAAGGGCGTCGAGGCGCCGATGGTGAAATCCTTCCTGCTGGGGGGGCTATGAAACAACTGAAGCGCCAGCGCGGCGTGGCCGTGATCACCGCACTGCTGCTGACTACGCTGGCCATCACCATCGTCGCCAGCCTGTTCTGGGCCCAACAGGTGCAGGTGCGCTCGATGGAAAACCAGCGCCTGCACCTGCAGACCAAATGGATACTGCGCGGCGCGCTCGACTGGGCCAGCTTGGTGCTGCGCCAGGACGCCGCCGACAATCCCAACTACACCGCGCTGACCCACGTGTGGGCGACGCCGCTGGCCGAGACCCGGCTCGACCAGTACATCGAGCGCGAGCGCGTGCAGGGCGAGGTGTTCGACGCCACCCTGTCGGGCAACATTGTCGATGCGACCTCGCGGTACAATCTGATGAACCTGGCGAGCAACCGCAGCCCCGATCCGGTCCAGACGGAGATCTACAAGCGCTTGCTGACCAACCTGCGGCTCGACGCCGGCCTGGCCCAGCGCACCGCGCTGGCCGTGGCCCGGGCGCAACCACTGGCGCCCAATCCGGCGCAGGGCGGCGCGCCGGGCACGCCTGGCACGCCCGGGACGGCGGGCACGCCGGGCACGGAGGAGAGCCCCGGCGCCGCGGGCGCGCCGGGCAGCGCCGGTACGCCCGCCACGCCAGGCGCGACCGGCACGCCGGTGCCGGCATCGACCGACGTGCCGGTACGCCTGATGCAAGTGGATGACTTGCTGGCGATTCCGGGTTATACAGTGGAGGTGGTGAACAAGCTGCGCGACTTCGTCATCGTGCTGCCGGGCCCGACAGCGGTGAATGTCAACACCGCGCCGGCCGAAGTGCTGGCGGCGGTGCTGAAGAACATGTCGGTGGGCTCGGCCAGCGCGCTGGTGGCGCGGCGCAAGAGCGCGCCGTGGCGCGACGTGAACTATTTCACCGCCGACGTCGGCATCGCGAACGTGGTGAGCGGCACCGTGGAAGTGAAAAGCAATTATTTTCTGGTGTTGAGCAAGATCCGGCTGGACCGCGCCGCGCTCGACGCGGAGGCGCTGGTCAGCCGCACGCCGGGACAGCCGAGGACGACGCTGGAATGGGTACGGCAAAACTAGAAGAAAGCGAGACCGTTTGACTACTTTATATATCCGCTTGCCGGCCCGGGCCGATGGCGACGCCGCCTTGTCCCGCTTCGCGCTGGTGACCGACAGCGGCGCTATCGACCAGCAGGGCGAAGGCGCCTTGCGCGGCTTGGGCGACATCGTTGCCGCGGCGCGCCGCGTGGTGCTGCTGCTGGCCGCCACCGACGTCACGATGCTGCACGTCAAGGCGCCGCCGCTGTCGGGCGCGCGCCTGAAGGCCGCGCTGCCGGGCCTGGTCGAAGAACAGGTGCTGGGCGACCCGGCCGATTGCGTGCTGACGGCCGCGCCGGCCCAGTCGGCCGACGGGCTGCGCAGTGTCGCCGTAGTCCAGCGCGCCTGGCTCGAGCCGCTGGTGCGTTCCATCCTCGCGCTCGGCGCACGCTCGGTCGCGGCGCTGCCCGCGCAGCTGTGCCTGCCGCTGCAGCCGGGCCACGTCAGCGCCGCCGTCGGCCATTCCGAAATCACCCTGCGCGACGGCCTGTACCACGGCTTGGGCCTGGCGATGGCCACCACGCCCGAGCTGGCGCTGCAGACCGTGCGCGCGCTGGCCGGCGACGCCCCGCTGACCCTGTACGTGCCGGCCGGCGAACTCGGCCAGTATCAGGCGCTGGCGCAGGAAGCCGGCCCGGCCATCGCGCTGGAGGCGGACCAGTGGCCGCACTGGCTGGCCGGCTCGAAAACCACCGCGCTCGACCTGGTGCCCTCGCTCGGCTCGGCCGGCGCCCGTCCCGCCGACTGGCAGCGCTGGAAGTGGCCGCTGCGCCTGGCGCTGCTGGCGCTGGTCGTCAACCTGGCCGGGCTGAACATCCAGTGGCTGCGCATGAAGCGCGAAGCGGACGCGATCCGCCAGTCCAACCTGCAGACGTTCAAGAATGCCTATCCGAAAGAGACCGTGATCCAGGACCCGATCGCGCAGATGCGCATGAACAACGCGCGCGCCCGCGCCGCCAGCGGCGAAGTTGGCCCGGAGGAATTCACCTGGCTGGCCGCCGCCTTCGGCGAGGCCGCGCGCACCCTGCCGCGCCCGCTTGGCGTGGCCGGCCTGGAATACCGGGAACATGCGTTGACGGTCAAGGTCAAACCAGAGTCAGCCGATCCCGGTGCGCTCGCCGCGGTCAAGAGCGCGCTCGCCGCGCGCAGCCTGAGCCTGACCGAAACCGCGCCCGCCACCTGGCAGGTCCGCAGCACAGGAGGCAAACCATGAGCGCCGTCAGTACCGTAGCACAATGGAGGGAGCGCGCCACCGTGGCCTGGATGGCGCGCACCGAGCAGGAGCGCAAGTACCTGGCGATCGGCTTCGCGGTGGCCGTGGCCGCCATCGTCTATGCATTGTTCATCGACCCGGCGCTCTCCGGCCGCGCCCGCCTGGAAAAGGACTTGCCGGTGCTGCGCCAGCAGTCGGCGCAGTTGCGCGCGATGGCGCTCGAGGCCGGTGAGCTGGCGCGCGCGCCGCAAACCCAGGTCGCGCCGATGTCGCAGCAAGCCCTGACGGCCAGCCTGGCTTCGATGTCGATCGTGCCGCAGTCGGTGGCGATGACCGGCGAATTCGCCAAGGTGCAGCTGAACGGCGTGGCGTTTTCCAGCGTGGTGGCCTGGCTCGACGCGCAGCGCCGCGAGAACCGCATTTCGGTGCAGGACGCCGTGTTCGCCGCGCAAGGCGCGCTGGGCCAGGTCGACGCCACCCTCACGCTGCGCCAGGACGCGGGCGCGGGGCCGCGGTGAAGCGACTCGTGCTATGGTGTGCGGCCATCCTGCTGGCGGTAGCGCTGACGGTGCTGGTGTTTTTCCCGGCCGCATGGCTGGGGCCCATGGTCGAGCAACAGACCGGCGGGCGTTTGACTCTGGGGGATGCGCAAGGTACGCTGTGGCGCGGCTCGGCTTTCATCGGCGGGGCGCCGGGCGAGGGCGGTTCGGTGACGCCGCTGTTGCCGGGACGTTTCGCGTGGCGCCTGTCGCCGCTGGTGCTGGTGGGCCATGTGGCGCTGTCGCTGGAAAACCCGCAGGCGCTGGCGCAGCCGGTGAACGTGGAAGGCAACTGGTCGCACTGGCAGGTCAGCCCGGGTGAACTGATGCTGCCGGCCGGCGGGCTGGCCGGGCTGGGCGCGCCGCTCAACACGCTCGCGCCGAGCGGCGTGATGCGGCTGTCCTGGACTTCGCTCGAGCTGGTGCGCCAGCAGCAGGCGGTGGCGGTGAACGGCCGCACGACGCTGGCGCTGAACGACATGGGCTCGCGCATGACGCCCGTCAATCCCTTGGGCAGCTATCAGCTGAAGATGGATTGGCACGGCCAGCAGGCGCAATTGAATTTGACGACGGTGCGCGGCGCATTGCTGCTGTCGGGCAGTGGATCGCTGAATCAGGGCCGGCTGCAGTTTTCCGGCCAGGCATCGGCGGCGAACGGATATGAAGAGACGCTGGGCAACCTGCTTAATTTGCTGGGCCAGCGCCGTATGGTGGGCGGCAAGAATATTATCGCGTTAGAGTTCAAATAATGAAAAAACCTGCAGGTAACACCTCTCCCGTCCCGGCGCTGCGCCGGCTTGCCGCCGGCGTCATGTTGTGCTGCGCCGCAGCCACCGTGGTCGCTCCGGCCCTCGCGCAGGAAGCCACGTCCGGCGCCGCGCTCAACTTCGTCAACGCCGACATGGAGTCGGTGATCAAGGCGGTCGGTCACTACACCGGCATGACCTTCATCGTCGATCCGCGCGTCAAGGGCACGCTGACGCTGGTGTCGGAAAAGCCGCTGAGCAAGTCGCAGGCGTTTTCCCTGCTGACCTCGCAGCTGCGCCTGCAAGGCTACGCAGTCGTCACCGGCGACGGCTTCGCCAAGGTGGTGCCGGAGGCGGAAGCGAAGCTGCAGCCGTCGCCGACCCGCGTCGGCGTGGGCGCCAGGCGCGTCGCCGGCGACCAGATCGCCACCCAGATCTTCCACCTCAATTACGAGTCGGCCGCCAACCTGACGGCCGTGCTGCGCCCGCTGATCGCGCCCAACAACTCGATCATGGCCAACCCGGGCAACAACAGCCTGGTGATCACCGACTACGCCGACAACCTGGCGCGCCTGTCGAAGATCATCGCCGCGCTCGACGCGCCGGTGGGCGCCGGCGTGGACGTGGTGCCGGTGCGCTACGCGGTGGCAAGCGACGTCGCCGTGATGGTCAGCCGCATGATGGAGCCGGCGCCGGGCGGCGACTCGGGCCGCGTGTCGGTGCTGGCCGATCCGCGCACCAACTCGGTCATCGTGCGCGCGCCTTCGGCCGCGCGCACCAACCTGGCCAAGTCGCTGATCGCCAAGCTGGACCAGCCGACCGCGGAAGCGGGCAATGTCCACGTGATCTACCTGAAGAACGCCGATGCGACCAAGCTGGCGCAGACCTTGCGCGCGGTGGTTTCGTCGGACACCTCGCTGCCGCAGACCCAGCAGGGCACCGCCGGCGGCTCGGTGGCCTCCGGCACGCAAGGCGCGGGCGGCGGCCAGCAGCCGGGCGGCTCGATGGGCGGCGCGGCCAGCACCATGAGTCCGCAAAGCCCCGGCCAGACGGGCGGCGGCGGCACTGGCGCCACCGGCGCCGGCTTCATCCAGGCCGACGCCTCGACCAACACCCTGATCATCACCGCCAGCGAAGCGGTCTACCGCAATCTGCGCGCCGTCATCGACCAGCTCGACGTGCGCCGCGCCCAGGTCTACATCGAAGCATTGGTGGTCGAGGTCAACTCCGACCGGGCCTCGGAATTCGGCGTGCAATGGCTGGCCGGCAGCGGCGACGACACCAGCCGCTACCGCGTCGGCGGCATTCAAAACTTCAATGCGACCAGCGGCAACGGCCTGACCGCGCTGATCGCCGGCAAAGGCAAAGTGCCGCCAGGCCCGGGACTTTCCATCGGACTGTTCCGCCAGATCAACGGCGAACTCGGGCTCGGCGCGATCGCCCACGCGCTCGAGAACGACAATGGCGGCAACATCCTGTCGACGCCGAACATGCTCACGCTCGACAACGAACTGTCGACCATCAAGGTGGGCCAGAACGTGCCGATCATCAGCGGCCAGTTCACCACGGCGGCCGGCGGCGCCAATACCAACCCGTTCCAGACCATCGACCGGCGCGACGTCGGCCTCACGCTCAAGGTGCGCCCGCAGATTTCCGAGGGCGGCACCATCAAGCTGGCGATCTACAACGAGAGCTCGAGCGTGGTGGCGACCAGCAAGCAGGATCCGGCCGGCGTGACCACCGACATCCGCATCATCGAGAACAACGTGCTGGCCGACGACGGCCAGATCATCGTGCTCGGGGGGCTGATCAAGGATGACGCGGCCAGCAACGAGGAAAGGGTGCCGGGGCTGGGCAGCATTCCAGTGCTGGGCAACTTGTTCAAGTACCAGTCGCGCAAGCGCACCAAGACCAACCTGATGGTGTTCCTGCGCCCGGTGATCGTGCGCAGCAAGGATGACAGCAACTCGATCTCGCTCAATCGCTACGACTACATGCGCTCCTCCGGCATCGAGGCGCAGCCGCGCGATACCTCCGTGATGGTCAAGGACCTGGGCGCGCCGGTGCTGCCGCCGCTGGTCAACGGCCAGCCGCCCACCGGCGGTACCATGGCCACCATGCCGGCCAAGCCGCTCGTGGTGCCGGCGCCGGTGACGGCGCGTCCGGGCGCGAGCCAGCCGCAGCCGCAGCCGCAGCCGCAGCCCGTTCCCGCGGAGGCGCCGCTGTATCGCCCGGTGCAGAAATAGTCATGAGTAATCTGCTGCCCTACGCATTCGCGCGCGACTTCGGCGTGCTCGCCAAAAGCATCGACGGCGGCGCCGACCCGGTCGAAGTGTGGATCTCGGGCGCCACCGCGCCGGCCGCGATCGCGGAAGTGTCGCGCCGCTTCGGCCGCATCGCGCTGCGCCGCATGGAGCGCGCCGACCTCGAGGCCGCCATCGCCACCGCCTACGCCGGCGCCGGCGGCGACGCCTCGCAGGTGGTGGACGAATTCGACGCCGACCTTGACCTGACCAAGCTGCTGCAGGACGTGCCGGCGATCGAAGACCTGCTCGAATCGTCCGACGACGCGCCCGTCATCCGCATGATCAACGCGCTGCTCACCCAGTCGCTGCGCGAAGGCGCCTCCGACATCCACATCGAGCCGTTCGAGCAGACCTCGGTGGTGCGCTTCCGGATCGACGGTACGCTGCGCGACGTGGTGCGTCCGCGCAAGGCGATCCACGCCTCGCTCATTTCGCGCATCAAGATCATGTCGCAGCTCGACATCGCCGAGAAGCGCCTGCCGCAGGACGGCCGCATCACCCTGCGCATCGGCGGCAAGCCGGTCGACGTGCGCGTCTCGACTCTGCCGACCGGCCACGGCGAGCGCGCGGTGCTGCGCCTGCTGGACAAGGAGGCGGGCAAGCTCGACCTGTCGAACCTGGGCATGAGCCCGGACCTGCTGCCGCAGTTCGACCACATGATCAACCAGCCGCACGGCATCGTGCTGGTCACCGGCCCGACCGGCTCGGGCAAGACCACCACGCTGTACGCGGCGCTGTCGCGCCTGAACGCGACCACCACCAACATCCTGACGGTGGAAGACCCGATCGAGTACGACCTGCAGGGCGTCGGCCAGACCCAGGTCAACGCGCGCATCGACATGAGCTTCGCCAAGGCCCTGCGCGCGATCCTGCGCCAGGACCCGGACGTCATCATGATCGGCGAGATCCGCGACCTGGAAACCGCGCAGATCGCGGTGCAGGCCTCGCTGACCGGCCACCTGGTGCTGGCCACGCTGCACACCAACGACGCCGCCGCCGCCGTCACCCGCCTGCTCGACATGGGGATCGAACCGTTCCTGCTGTCGTCCTCGCTGCTCGGCGTGATGGCGCAGCGGCTGGTGCGCAAGCTGTGCGAGCACTGCAAGCAGCCCGACGGCGCGGGTCCTTACTGGAAAGCGGTCGGCTGCGACAAGTGCGGCCACACCGGCTTTCACGGCCGGGTCGGCGTGTACGAACTGCTGGAGACCACCGACCATATCCGCGCCCAGATTCACAACCAGGCGTCCGAGGCGGAGATCCGCGCCGCGGCGCAGGCGTCGGGCATGAAGACCATGCGCGAAGACGGCGAACGCTGGCTGCGCGACGGCACCACCACGCCGGCGGAGCTGCTGCGCGTGACCAAGGACTGACGATGCCGGCATTTCGCTACGAAGCCGTCGATGTCGGCGGCGCCACCCGCAAGGGCGTGGTCAACGCCGACAACGCCCGTTCGGCGCGCGCCGACCTGCGCGGCCAGGGACTGACCCCGATCGCGGTGGACGCCATCGCCGCCCAGGTCGATGCGGCCGGCGTGTCCAAAAGCCGCGGCTTCGGCGAAAAATTATCGCAGGTCGAGCTGGCGCTGTTCACGCGCCAGCTGGCCAGCCTGCTCGAAGCGGGCCTGCCGCTCGAACAGGCCTTCACCGCCTTGCTCGAACAGGCCGAGCGCGCCTACGTGCGGGACCTGGTCGCCTCGATCCGCTCCGAAGTGATGGGCGGCTCCTCGTTCTCCGACGCGCTCTCACGCCACCCGCGCGACTTCGCCGAGATCTACCGCGCGCTGGTCGCGTCGGGCGAGCAGATCGGCCAGCTCGCGCGCGTGCTCTCGCGCCTGGCCGACTACATCGAGCGCAGCAACGCGCTGGTCCAGAAAGTGCGCCTGGCCTTCATCTATCCCGGCATCGTCACCGTGGTGGCGTTCGCGATCGTGATCTTCCTGCTCACCTACGTGGTGCCGCAGATCGTCTCGGTGTTCGCCAACACCAAGCAGAAGCTGCCGATCCTGACCGTGATGATGCTGGGCGTGTCGAATTTCGTACGCGCCTACGGCATCTACGTCGCGCTGATCCTGATCGGCGCCTTCATGCTCTGGCGCCGCGCGCTGAAGAACCCCGATCTCAAGCTGCGCTTCCATACCTGGCTGCTGACGGCGCCCGTGTACGGCAAGTTCGAGCGCAGCATGAACACGGCGCGCTTCGCCAGCACGCTGGCGATTACCACCGGTTCGGGCGTGCCGATCCTGCGCGCGCTCGACACCAGCCGCGACACGCTGTCGAACGTCGCCATGAAGGCGCTGGTGGAAGAAGCGTCGGCCAGCGTGCGCGAAGGCGTCGGCCTGGCGCGCGCGCTGTCGGCCCAGAAGCACTTCCCGCCGATGCTGGTGCACATGATCCGCGCCGGCGAAATCACGGGCGAGCTGCCCGCCATGCTCGAACGCGCGGCCGCGTCGCAGCAGGCCGACCTGGAACGGCGCGCGCTGACGATCGCCGGCCTGCTCGAACCGGCGCTGATCCTGGCTATGGGGGTGGTGGTGCTGCTGATCGTGCTGGCGGTGCTGATGCCGATCATTGAAATCAACCAGCTGGTGCGGTAACCGAGAGACACGATGAAGCGATTGCCCCTGTTATTGAGTTTCCTTGCCCTGATCGTCCTGTCGGCCTCGATCGCGTACTGGGTGCTGCAGCTGTACCAGCCGGCCCAGCGCCCCTTGGCGGCGGCGCCCGCGCCGGCCATGCCGCCGCCCGGCATCGACGCGGCCGCCTCGCTGTTCGGCGGCCAGGCCTCCGCCGCCGTGGCCAGCAACTACCAGCTGACCGGCGTAGTGGCGGCGGGGCGCGACAGCGTCGCCATCATCGTCGCCGACAACGGCCCGCCGCAGGCGCTCAAGCTGGGCAAGCAGGTCGCCGCCGGCATCACCGTGCAGGAAGTCCACCCGCGCTACGTGATGCTGTCCGACGGCGGGGTATTGAAGCGCATCGACCTGCCGGCGGAAACCAAGTCGGCCGCGGCGGGCGGCGCGCCGCCGGCGCCGAACCAGCAGCAGGTCCAGCCGCAGCCGCAGCCGCAACCACAGGCGGCGCCCAACAATGGCGGGCCCCAGTTCAACCCGAACCCCGCGATGATGGCTCCGCCGTCGATGACCGGCGCGCCGCAGCCGGCGCCGCCGCCGCCGGCCCCCGTGCAGATGCCGCCGCCGGTGCGCCAGGCCACGCCGGGCGGCGCTCCCACTCAACTGCAGTAAGCGCGTGCCGCCGTTGGTCAGGCAACTGAACGCCCTCGCTGCCGCCGGCGCGTGGCTGCTGGCCGCCGCATATCCGGCTTCTCTCCACGCCGCCGAAATCACCGCGGCGCGCCCGCGCATCGCGCTGGTGCTGTCGGGCGGCGGCGCGCGCGGATTCGCCCACATCGGCGTGCTGCGCGTGCTGCGCGAACTGCACGTGCCGGTCGACATGGTGGTCGGCACCAGCATGGGCAGCGTGGTGGGCGGCGCCTATGCGGCCGGCGCCTCGGTCGACGACCTCGAACGAATGGCGCGCGAAACCAACTGGGACCAGGTGGTGGCCGACCGGCCGGCGCGCGACCACCTGGCGTTCCGGCGCCGCGAGGAAGATGTGCTGCTGCCGTCGCGGATCGAGTTCGGCTTGCACCGCGACGGCCTGACGCTGCCGCCTTCGGCCGCCGGCAACGCGGCGCTCGAACAGGCGCTGGGCCGGCTGCTGCCGGCGGGCACGCGCGACCTGTCGGTCAGCCAGCTCGCGCTGCCGTTCCGCTCCGTCGCCTCCGACCTGCTGACGGGCGAGCCGGTCGAGCTGGTGGACACGCCGCTGTTCCTGGCCATGCGCGCCTCGCTGGCGGTGCCGGGCGTGTTCGCGCCGGTGCGGGTCGATCAGCGCCTGGTGGTCGACGGCGGCCTGGTGCGCAACCTGCCGGTCAACATGGCGCATGCGATGGGCGCCGACATCGTCATCGCCGTCAATGTCGGCACGCCGCTGGCGCCGGAGAAGGAGCTCGGCAGCGCGCTCGGCGTGGCGCAGCAGATGCTCAACATCCTCACCGAGCAGAACGTCCAGCGCTCGCTGAAGGAACTGCAGCCGCAGGACATCCTGATTGCGCCCGACCTGGGATCGGTCACCTTCCTCGATTTCTCGCACGTGAACGGCGCGATCGGCGCCGGCGAGAAGGCCGCACGCGCGCTGGCTGCGCGGCTCGCGCCGCTGGCGCTGGACGCGAAACAATACGCCCAGTTCGAAAACCGCCGGCTGGCGGCGCCCGCGCTGGCCGACACCGCGCTGCCGCTGGCAAAGGTCGAGGCGCGCAGCAATGGCCGCATCAATCCCGCGGCGCTGGTGGCGCAGTCGGGCCTGAAGCCGGGCCAGCCGGCCACGCTGGCGCAGGTGCGCGAAGCGGCCGACACCCTGTACGGGCGCGGCGACCTGGCGCGGGTGGAGACCGATATCGTCGATTCGGACGGCAAGCGTGACGTGCTGATTCGTGCCAGCGAGGCAGGGTGGGCCAGAAGCCGCCTGCGCATCGGCCTGGAACTGGCGAGCGACTTCGACGAGGCCAACAGCTTCGCGCTCAAGCTGATGTACGTGCGCACCTCCCTCAACAGCTGGGGCGCCGAGGTGCGCGCCTTGATGGGAATCGGCGACAAGCGCGACTTCGGCGTGCAGTTCTGGCAGCCGCTGGGCGCCGGCTCGCCGTGGTTTATCGCGCCGTCGCTGCAATACGGCTCGGCGTCGGGCGACATTTTTTCCGGCGGACGGCGCCTCGCGCGCAATGCCTACAACGTGCGCGGCGCCAGCCTGGCGCTTGGGCGCGAACTGGGCAACTGGGGCGAGGTGTCCGCCGGCGTGACGCGCCAGAGCGCCGGCACGCGCGTGGTGGTGCCCGAGCAGGTGGGCACCGCGACCTCGTACGACACCACCCAGTTCGTGCGCTACCGGTTCGACACGCTCGACTCGCTGGGCTTCCCGAGCCGCGGCGGACGGCTCGATGCGTCGCTCGAGCGCTCGCCGGCGAGCGGCCAGATCGGCCAGTCGCTGGCGCGCTCGTCGATCACCGGCATGGCCGCGCTCCATACGGACAACTGGGCCGGCCACGTGTACGGCGAATGGGCCCACGCGCAGAGCGGTGCGGCGCCACTGAGCCTGGGCGGCTTCCTGCGCCTGTCCGGCACGCCGGCCGACTCGATCCAGGGGCGCACCATCGCCTTCGGCCGGCTGGTGCTGGCGCGCCGGGTGGGCGCCTTGCCGATTACCCTCGGCGGCACGGTGCGCGCCGGCTTTTCGCTCGAGACGGGCGGCGGCTTCGACCAGCCGCCGTCGCTCAAGAGCACCTCGCGCAAGCAGGCCGCCAGCGGCTTCTTCGCCGTCGATACGCGCTTCGGCCCGGCCTACCTGGGCGCCGGGGCGACGCAGAATGGCGACCGCACGCTGTACCTGTTCCTAGGCCCGGTCTGGTAACCCATGAGGATCAACCGTCGTTCAATTCTTTTGAGCGTTCACGTAGCGTGAACAAGAATAATACTTGAACGCATGCGTATCGATTCTGTAGCGCCGGGTTCAGGCCTGGCGCGCATCTCGGTGAACGCCGCGAACTCCCATGGTTAGTCGCCGCCGCTGGACTTTGGTTGGGACACCGCAAACTGGCTTGCTCATCTTTGATCCACACTAACAAGCCGCGAATGCCGCCGCCGCTTGACGGAGGCCGTGGGCGAACTTACACTCAAAACGCCGATGCCCCGTCCTGTCCATCCGAAGAAGGAAGTGGAATCCGCCCTGAAGCACGCAGAAGCGCAAGGCTGGCGAGTGGAGATCGGTGGCGCGCATGCGTGGGGAAGGATCTATTGCCCCTACAATGACATGACCTGCCGTTTCGGCTTGTTCTGTATTGCCAGTGTGTGGAGCACGCCGAAAAATGCCGGGAGTCATGCAAAGGCGCTGCGTCGGGTTGTCGATAATTGCGTTATCCGCAAAGCGCGTTACGCGCGGGATTCGGAGTAGCCCTCATGGAATACTTTTTCACCTTGACATTCTCGCTGCGTCGAACCGACACGAATCTGGACGAGATTGTGGAACGTCTTGGCTCGGCAGGATGCACTGATTCGCTGGTTGGAACAGGAACGCCGGGGCTTATCGCTCTTGAATTTTCCCGCGAAGCGAAAAGCGCGCGCGAAGCAATGGCCAGCGCTATGACGGATGTTATGCATGCCATTCCAATGGCTGAATTAATAGAGGCCTCACCCGATTTCCTCGGCATTTCACCTGCTCGCGCGGCGAGTTGACCATTCACTGGACGGATTCGGCAAACCTCAGGCGCTGCGCCGCATCTCGGTGAATGCCGCAAACTCCCACGACCGGAACCCCAAAAGCAGCGTAAAGCCATCGCGCTCGCTGGCCGGCAGTCGCCGGTCGCTCTGGTGCAGCCGCGCCAGCTCGCCGGCCAGCTGCTGGATCTTTTGCACCAGCTCGCGCGCGCTCGGCAGCGACAGCCGCGCCGGCAGGCACATCAAGGTCTCGCCAGGGCCGTCGAAGTGGCCGCTGAAGTAGTCGGCCACCACGTGCTCGCGCACATACTGCTGCACCGGCCCGTCGGCCAGCCAGCGAAAGGCGTTCGACACCCGCAGGCTGTAGCGGTTCATCGGTTTCAGTTCGATCACGCCCAGCCGGTCCAGCTCCGCCAGGAAGCCGATGCATTCGGGCTCGCTGATCTCGTAGGTCTCGACGATCTGTTCCAGCGTCCAGTGGCCCAGGCAGCAGATCGCCACCAGCAGCAGCCGCGGCTTGGCGATCAGCGCCTTTTCCTGCACCGCCGTCAGCGTGTCCGCCTCGGGCTGCACGTCGGCCGCGCGGCGCAGCACGTCTTCCAGCGCGATGCCGCTGGCGCTGCAGATCTGCGCCAGGCGCGACAAGGTCATGTCCTTCTGGCCGAACATGCGCTTGACGCTCGACTCGCTCATGCCGATCCGCTCGGCCAGCGCCTTGTAGGTGATGGCCGCGGCGCGCAATTCGGCGCGCAGCACCTGCAATACCAGCTCGGGTGAGCTCATGGATGTCCCTGAAAAAGTGAAATGTACCGGATGGCGGCACCCAATGTACCGTTTAACGGTGCTTTGCACAAGATGATGGCCGAGCCGGCCGGAACCGGACACACTGCTTCGCATGGCCTGATAGCGGGAGCCCTTGGCGGCGCCCGCTGGCGGCCCACCAGATATCGGGGTCTGGTCCTGCGGACCTGACCCCATTTTTTTCATCTGCGGTGCGTGCGCTGCCGCCGCTTTGCTATGATGAATCCATGACCTCCGATACGCTCCGACTTTCCTTTGCCTTTGCCTTGCTGCTCGCAGCGGGCAGCGCCTACGCGCAGCAGGCGCCGACCAGACAAGGCGTGGAGGATCTGGAGAAGGCCAAGCGCGACGCGGTGCAGGCCGACCGCGACTGGCGGGCCGCGCAGCCCAAGCCGCTGCCGGTGCCGCCGAAGGACCAGTCGTTCAGCGGCGACACCGCCGAACAGCGCTTCGAGAAGGCCGCCGACGGCGCCTACATCGACCGCTCCAACACCCGCATCGTCGACCAGTACCGATCAAGCGACGGCGTCATCATCGAGCGCATCACCTACGGCGGCAAGAGCTACTGCGTCACCAGCAGCACCGTCAACTACGTGCCGGGCATCCTGCACGACGCCAGCCGCGCGCGCGAAGTGACCTGCCCGCCGCCGAACGCGGCCTGGGTGCGCAAGTAAAAGGAATAGCTGCAGATGGGGTCAGGTCCGCAGGACCAGACCCCGGCTTCGTGACGCGGCGCGAGCTCCCGCGGGATCTGGTCCTGCGGACCTGACCCCATTTTCGGGAACGCCAAAGTTAGTCGTCCGCCACCAGCTTGGCCTTGGCCAGCGCGCGCTTTTCGGCCTGGCGCTGCGCAGTCGGACTCTTCACGTGCGGCCCGCCCGGGCGCTGCTTGGCGGCCACCGCGACCGGGTTGCGCGGCTTGCCGAACTGCTGCGACGGTTCGACCCGAATCGTCATCTTCTGGCGTGTCGCCAGCGCCTTGTTCGCCATCGACGTTCTCCTTACAGCACGTAGCGCGACAGGTCCTCGTTGTCGGCCAGCTTGTCGAGCCGGTCGTTGACGTAGGCCGCGTCGATCCGCACGGTCTGGCCGCCCGATTCGGTGGCGTTGAACGACACTTCCTCGAGCAGCTTTTCCATCACCGTGTACAGGCGCCGCGCGCCGATGTTCTCGGTGCGCTCATTGACCGAGAACGCGATCTCGGCCAGCCGCGTGATGCCTTCGGGCGCGAAGTCGATCTTCACGCCCTCGGTCGCCAGCAGCGCTTCGTACTGCGCCGTCAGGCAGGCGTCGGTGGAGGTGAGGATGCGCTCGAAATCGGCGATCGACAGCGACTCGAGCTCGACCCGGATCGGGAAGCGCCCCTGCAGTTCCGGAATGAGGTCCGACGGTTTCGCCAGATGGAAGGCGCCCGACGCGATGAACAGGATATGGTCGGTGCGGATCATGCCGTACTTGGTGTTGACGGTGGTGCCTTCGACCAGCGGCAGCAGGTCGCGCTGCACGCCCGCGCGCGAAACGTCCACGCCGCCGTGCTCGGAGCGTGAGGCGATCTTGTCGATCTCGTCGAGGAACACGATGCCGTTCTGCTCGACGTTGGTGATCGCCTTCTGCTTCATCTCGTCTTCGTTGATCAGCTTTCCGGCTTCCTCGTCGATCAGCAGCTTCATCGCGTCCTTGACCTTGAGCTTGCGCGGCTTCTTGCGCGCCGCGCCCAGGCCCGAGAACATGCCCTTGATCTGCTCGGTCATTTCCTCCATGCCGGGCGGCGCCATGATTTCCATCTGCGGGCCGGCGTCGGCCACTTCGATCTCGACCTCGCGGTCGTCAAGCGCGCCTTCGCGCAGGCGCTTGCGGAAGGTCTGGCGCGTGTTGTCGCCTTCCTTCGCTTCGCTGGCGGCCGGCGTCACGTTGAAGCCGAAGTCGCGCGCCGGCGGCACCAGGATGTCGATGATGCGGTCCTCGGCCGCGTCCTCGGCGCGCTGGCGCACCTTCTTCGCCTCGCTGGCGCGGGTCTGCTTGATGCCGATGTCGATCAGGTCGCGGATGATGGTGTCGACGTCGCGCCCGACGTAGCCCACTTCGGTGAACTTGGTCGCCTCGATCTTGATGAAGGGCGCGTCAGCCAGCCGAGCCAGGCGGCGCGCGATCTCGGTCTTGCCGACGCCGGTGGGGCCGATCATCAGGATGTTCTTCGGCGTGATCTCGTGGCGCAGCGGCTCTTCGACCTGCTGGCGGCGCCAGCGGTTGCGCAGCGCGATGGCGACCGCGCGCTTGGCCTTGCCCTGGCCGACCACGTGCTTGTCGAGTTCGGAAACGATTTCCAGTGGGGTCATGTTCATGTGATTTTCCGCGCTCAGTCCAGCGTTTCGATGATGTGGGACAGGTTGGTGTAGATGCACAGCTGGCCGGCGATGGTCAGCGATTTCTTGACCACGTCCGCCGGCGCCAGCTCTGTGTTCTCGATCAGCGCCTTGGCGGCCGACTGGGCGTACACGCCGCCCGAGCCGATCGCGCCGATGCCGTCCTCCGGCTCGAGCACGTCGCCGTTACCGGTGATGACCAGGGTCGATTCCGAGTCGGCCACCAGCAGCATCGCTTCGAGGCGGCGCAGCACGCGGTCGGTGCGCCAGTCCTTGGCCAGTTCGACCGAGGCGCGCAGCAGGTGGCCCTGGTGCTTTTCCAGCTTGCCTTCGAAACGGTCGAGCAGGGTGAAGGCGTCGGCCGTGCCGCCGGCGAAGCCGCACAGCACCTTGCCCTGGTACAGCTTGCGCACCTTGCGCGCCGTGCCCTTCATGACGATGTTGCCGAGCGTGACCTGGCCATCGCCGCCGAGCGCGACCTGCTTGCCGCGCCGCACGCACAGGATGGTGGTGCCGTGAAATTGTTCCATGTTCTGCCTCGTAGCGTTGTAACTACCAAACAATGGGGGTGCCGATCCAAATTGCAAGACAGAAGGAGGGGTCTGGTCCTGCGGACCTGACCCCATTTTTGTAGGCAACGGAAACCAAGATGGGTCAGGTGCGCAGCACCAGAACCCTTCCGGCTAGTTTAATACTTGTGCGGGAACAAGCGCGCCACTTCGGTGAAGCCCATCAATTTGAACAGGGCGGCGACCAGGTGGTTAATATCGCGCAATTCGACGGTCTTGCCGGCGGCGGCCAGCGCGCGCAGGCGCTTGTGCAGCCCGGCGGCGGCGTTGTAGTCGACCCGCGCCAGGCGCGAGCAGTCGAGCACCACCGGATCGGACTGCGCGGCGTAGGCGTCGATCGCGTCGAACAGCTTGTCGGCGCCGCCGTCGATGAGCACCGGCAGCATGAAGCGGTCCGAACGCGACGGCGCGCGCGCGTCGGCCGCGGTGGCGACGTTGGCCGGCGCCTCGAACGAGGGCGGCGACAGCTCGTAGGTGACGCAGTAATCCATCGCCGTCTCTTCGAAATCCTTTTCGCGGTTCATCAGCTGCAGCAGTTCGAGCAGCAGCAGCCACGGCGCCTCCGGTGCGTCGCGCTGGCCGATCTCGATGGTCGAACGCACGATCTCGGCCAGTTCCGCGGCGCCGGCCACGATCAGCTCGCGCTTGCCCGCGCGCAGCACGGTCAGGGCGGTCAGCAGGCGCGCGCAGCCTTCCGGCGTGACCGCCTGGACCCGGCCGAATTCGAGCCGGGTCGCTGCGCTGGCCGCGGCCCGCTCCAGCAGCCGCTCCAATTGCGGCGCGATGGATTCGTCGAGCAGGGGGCCAAACGATTCGGTCGGCGTGACGCCGGTGACGGGTTTTTCCGCCGCCGCCGGCAGCACCGGGTTCCATGCCGGCGGCGAGGTTTCGAAATGGCTCGCGTAATCGATCGCCAGGTCGTCGAACGCCTCCTGGCGGCCGCTGCCCTGGTACAGGTCGAACAGCATCCACCACACGGTGCGTTCGGTGCGGCCGACATCGGCCAGGCTGTCGATGAGCATCGCCTCGGCCACCGGCGCCTGGTTGTTGGCGAACATGATGGCGATTTCTTCGATCACCGGCGCGGTCTGGGGCGCCGTTGCGTCCTGGGGCGCGGTGTCGTCGCGCAGCAGTTCGGTGGTGGCCAGTTCCAGCGGGGGCAGGGTGTCGGGACCGCTCGCGTCGGCGGCGATCTGGGCGTTGGTGCGGGCCGGGCGCCGCGCGCCGCTGCCCCAGGCCGGCTCGGGTTCATTGAAGATGTCGAAGGCCATCGCCGATTCGATCGCGTCGATCTTGGCGGCGGTGGCGCGGGCGATCTCGCGCTGGCGCGCGCGCTCGGCCTCGTCCAGGCCGAAGCGCGACGGTTCGCCCGTGCGCAGGCGCGTGGCCGGGCCGGCGCCGTCGGTCGGCGCCCCGTCTTTCTTCTTGAATAAAGAAAAAATCCCCAAGTCGGTTCCTGTGTGCGATTACGCTGCCAAACATGACGGTAGCACGGTTGCGGCACCGGCGCGCGATCGGTCGGCGCCCAGCAGATGGGGTCAGGTCCGCAGGACCAGACCCCGGGGCTTAGTGTAGCCTATGGGCAAGCTTTTTGTGTGCACCGCTGGCCGGAAAACAAAAAAGCATGCGCGAGCGCATGCTTTTTTGGGGAACGCCGGCGCGGGATCAGTCGCCGTACAGCTTCTGCTTCAGTTCGCGGCGCTGCTGCGCTTCGAGCGACAGGGTCGCGGTCGGGCGGGCGATCAGGCGCGGGATGCCGATCGGCTCGCCGGTCTCTTCGCACCAGCCGTAGTCGCCGGCGTCGATCGCGGCGATCGACTGCTGCACCTTCTTGAGCAGCTTGCGCTCGCGGTCGCGCGTGCGCAGTTCGAGCGCATGCTCTTCCTCGATGGTGGCGCGGTCGGCCGGGTCGGGCACCAGCACGGTTTCGCGCAGGTGCTCGGTGGTTTCGCCGGCGTTCTTGAGGAGGTCTTTTTCAAGCTGCTGCAGGCGCGCCTTGAAAAAAGCCAGCTGGGCCGGATTCATGTAGTCCTTCTCGTTCATCGCCCGGATTGCTTCTTCGGACAAGAGAGGGGCTTCTGCGGTCGCGGCGGGGGCGGATTTCGTTGTTTTAGTCATGACTTCACTTACCTTCGATACGACAGAGGTTTTCATTTTATCAGCTAACTCGGCCGCGACTTCCGGTTCTGCGGGCGAGCTCACTACCTTGACGGCCTGCTGCGCGGCCGCCTTTTTCCTGGCCGCCGGCGCCGTCGCCACGGGCGCCGCCTTGACTGCCGCCGCGGCCGTTTTGGCGGCCGTCTTGCTCACGGTTTCCTTCATAATGGCCATCCCGATGTTTACCCTTCAGTGGTGACACAAAGGCGGCGCCCGGCTTCGTGGGCCGGCGCCGTAAAACCGGGATAGTTTATACCAAACATTGCTCCAAACCCCGGATAAAGACATCTTTTGGTAGATTTTTGCCAATAAAAACCATTTTGCTGCCACGTTCCTCGGTTTCGCCCCATTTCGCGCCCACGTCGCTGCCCATGATCTGGTGCACGCCCTGGAACACCACCTTGCGGTCGGCCCCTTTCATCAGCAGCACGCCCTTGTAGCGCAGCATGCGCGGACCGAACACCTGGACGATGTTGCCGAGGAACTCGTCGAGCATGGCCGGGTCGAACGCACGGGTGCTCTTGAACACGAAGGCGGCGATGTCGTCGCTGTGGTGCGCATGGTGATGGTCGTGGCTGTGGTCGCAGGCTTCGGTGTGCACGTGCTCGTGATCATGGTCGTGGTCGTGGTCGTGCTCGTGCGCTTCCTCGGCGGCCAGGAAGGCCGGGTCCAGTTCGAGCTTGTCGTTCAGGTTGAAGCCGCGCAGATCCAGCACCTCGGCGATCGGGGCGCGGCCGAAGTCCGATTGTGCGATCGGCGCGCGCGGGTTGATGCGCTTGATGCGCGCGGTGAGTGCATCGAGCGCGGCGGCGTCGACCAGGTCGGTCTTCGACAGCAGGATCTTGTCGGCGAACCCGACCTGGCGCTGCGCTTCCTCGTGCTCGTCCAGCTGGGCCATCGCGTGGCGCGCGTCGACCACCGTGACCACCGCGTCGAGCAGGTAGTGGGCGCCGACTTCCTCGTCGACGAAAAAGGTCTGGGCCACCGGGCCGGGATTGGCCAGGCCGGTCGTTTCGATCACCACGCGGTCGAACGCGATCTCGCCGGCGTCGCGTTTGCGCGCCAGGCTCGAGAGCGCCTCGATCAGGTCGCCGCGCACGGTGCAGCAGATGCAGCCGTTGTTCATCTCGACGATCTGCTCATTGCTGTTGTGCATGAGGATCTCGTTGTCGATGTTTTCCTGGCCGAACTCGTTCTCGATGACGGCAATCTTCAGCCCGTGCTGTTCCTGCAGGATGCGGTTGAGCAGCGTGGTTTTGCCGGCGCCGAGAAAGCCGGTCAGGATGGTGCTGGGGATTAATGCCATGGTCGTTGCCGTATGCCTGTTGCGCCGCGGTTAGAAAATAATCGAGCGATTATGCCGGATTTCCCTATTTGCTTCCAACTGCCGCGCCGCGGCTTGATCCACATCAATGCCAGTGCAACCCGGCTATTTGGACTTGGCGCGCGGATGGGCCTTGTCGTAGGCGGCGGCCAGGTGCTGGAAGTCGAGCGCCGTGTAGACCTGGGTCGAGGCGATGCTGGCGTGGCCCAGCATTTCCTGCACCGCGCGCAGGTCGCCCGACGACTGCAGCACGTGTGAGGCGAACGAGTGGCGCAGCACGTGCGGATGGACGCGCACCGTGGCGCCGGCCTGCACCGCGTGACGCGCCAGGCGCAGCTGGATCACGCGCGGCGACACCCGGGTTGCGCGGTTCGACAGGAACAGCGCGTTGCCGCCGTCGCGCGCCGGCGGGCGCACCGCCAGCCAGGCGCGCAATGCTTCGGCGGCGTGGCTGCCGACCGGCACGCGGCGCATCTTGTTGCCCTTGCCGGTGACCAGCACCTCGCCGGCGTCGAGGTCGAGCCATCCCAGCGGGCCGGCCTCGCCCGGCGCCGGTTTGGCGTACACGATGTCGAGGCCGGCCAGTTCGGACACCCGCAGCCCGCTCGAATACATCAGCTCGAACATCGCGCGGTTGCACAGCTCGTCCGGTTCGGGATGGGCGCGCGGGACGGCGCCGCCCGACACCAGCTGCACCGCGGCGTCCACCGACAGCGCCTTCGGCAAGGTCTTGGCGCGGCGCGGCGCGCGCACGCCGTCGACCGGGTTGGCCGCCAGCGGCGCCTGCTGCGACAGCCAGTCGTAGAAGCGGCGCCAGGAGGACAGCTTGCGGGCGATCGAGCGCGGATTCAGCGCGCGCGCATGCAGCTGCGCGGCGAAGCGGCGGATGTCGGCATGCTGGACCGCTTCCCACGGACGCGCGCCGGCCAGCGTGGCCAGTTCGAGCAGGTCGCGCCGGTAGGCCTCGACCGTCAGCGGCGACAGCTGGCGCTGGGTGGCCAGTTGCGCCAGATAGCGCTCCAGCCGCTCGTCCATGCTCAGGCGCGCAGCCCGGCCAGCGCGGCGCCGGCGGTGGCGCCGATGTGGGTCAGGAAGTCGGTCGCCATCTCGGCGGCGAAGCGCTGCGGGTCGGGCGAACCGAGGATCAAGAGGCCAAAGGCGGCGCCGCCGCTCTTGAGCGGCAGGATCACGGTCGACTGCACCGCCTGCGGATCGTCCAGCCAGCGCACCGCTTCGAAGTCGTGGTTGCTGCCGCAGTAGGGCGCCATCAGGCTGTTGGCGAACAGGCGCGCGTCTTCGGACACGTCCTGGGCATACCATTCGGTGACGTGGCCGGGCGCCAGGTCCCACAGGCGCAGGGTGGCCTGCGGCACGTCAAACTGGCGGCACAGGCCGTCGACCAGCGCGCGCGGCAGGTCGGCGCCATGGCGCGTCTGCAGCAGCGCCTGGGTCCAGCCGTGGAATTTGTTGGCGATGGCCGCGTTGTCCTGGGCCAGGCGGATCAGCTCGCTCATCTGGAGTTCGAGCGCCTTGTACTTGTCGCGCATCACTTCCATCTGGCGTTCCTGCAGCGACACGGCCTTTCCGGTCAGCGGGCTCGACAGCTTGACCTGGCCCAGCAGGGCGGCGTTGTGCTCGAAGAACTGCGGATTGTCGACCAGGAACTGGGCGACGGCGACGGGATCCATGGTGTCGGTCATTGAATTTCTTTAGGGGATTGATTTGAGTGCAATTCTAACCGACCGGCGGTCTCTTGCCGGAATAAAAAAAGACGCCCGGGGGCGTCTTTTTCACGAGGGCAGGGCCGATCAGAAACGATGGCGCAGGCCGATCTGGTAGCCGCGGGTGCGCTCGCCAGGAACCTTGGTGAAGCCGCCAGGCGAACCGGCCGCGCCAGGGATGTACTGGCCGTCGTTCTGGTTGCGGATCTGCGCTGCCACTGCGTACACGTCGGTGCGCTTGGACAGGTTGTAGTCGTAGCCGAAGGCGACCAGGCGGGCGTCGCTGTTCGATGCGGTACGGTCGTTCTGCTCGGCGATCGACACCATGAAGCGGCCGGCGCCGATGCGCTGGTGCGCGCCGATCTGCCAGCTTGCCGCGTCCACTTTCGAGTTGGCGATGATGTTCGGGGTGAAGATCGCGCGCAGCGTTGGCGCGGCGGCAGCGCCGAACGGTGCGATCGAGCTTTCGAAGCCGGCGACGTATTCGCGCAGCAGGACCGAATTGTCGTTCTTCTGCTTGTGGTAGCCGGCGAAGAACTTGCTGTCGCCGATCGTGTAGGAGCCGCCGACGGTGCTGGTCACCAGGCTGACCGCGTCGCCCTGGTCGTAGCCGCGGTTGTGCGCGATGCCGACGTCGAAGCCGTTCGCCTTGTAGGTCGCCATGGCGCCCAGGAACTTGTTGTAGCGGTTCAGGTAGCCCGAACCCTTGGCGCCGTACATCAGCGAGCCGCCGAAGCCCGATGGCGTGGCGATGCGGTACTGGATCGACTTGGACGAACGGATGTCCGCGCCCAGTGCGGTGAAGCCGGCGGTGCCGCCGGTGATGCCGCCCCAGGTGCCGGCGGTGCCGCTCTCGAACGCGTCGGACGCGGCGAACACTTCATAGCCAGGGGTGTACATGCGGCCGATCATGATCGCGCCGCCCGGGGTAATCAGGCCAACCATCGAGGTGCGGTCGAACAGCGCGCCTTCCGGGTTGACGGCAACCTTTGGCTGGAAGCCGGCGCGCAGGCCAGCGAGCAGCGGGGCAGGCAGGGCGCCCATGCCGCGCGTCAGGTACAGGCCTTGCTCAGGGCTCAGCAGGGTAGGCTGCTGCGAACCATTGTCGAGTTCCACGCGCGCTTCCAGGTTGAAGATCGCCTTCATCCCGCCGCCCATGTCTTCGGTGCCCTTGAAGCCGATCCGGGAGCCGTCGGCGATGCCGCTGACCACGCGCAGGGTCTGGCCGCTCGCCTTCATGATGCCGGCGTCGGCGATACCGTACATGGTCACGCTGGACTGGGCCAGGACCGGCGCTGCGAAGCAGGTTGCGACTACAGCGGCGAGGAATTTTGCTTTCATTGGATCTCCGAAAATTGGGGTGTCTTGTGTAAAACGAACGCGCGTACTAATTCGCCATTAACCAATATGCCATCGTTCGTGTTGCTTGTACAGAAACAGTGGCCGACGGGGGCCATCAAGGTTGCGGAAAAGACACACTGTGCCCGGGGCGTCGCACATGCGGCAAGGGCGGGGATGGTCGCCCATCCCCGCCCTTGTCAGGTCTGTTCCGCGGCAGGGGAGAACCCCTGCGTCAGATTAGAACGCGTGGTTGATGCCCAGCGCGTAGGTGTTCTGGGTCTGTGGAACCTGAACGCCACCCTTCTTCTTCGACGCGTCGGCGTACAGGTAGGTACGCTTGGTCAGGCTGTACTCGTAGCCAACCGACAGCTGACGGGTCTTGGCGACGCCGTCCGGGCTCTTCTGGCCGTAACCAGCCAGTACCTTGCCTGGGCCCATCGTGTAGTTCGCGCCCAGCACCCATGCCTTGGTGGTTGGGTTGGTCAGCTTGGTGTGGTCCTGGTTCTGACGCTGGTACGAAGCCATCAGCTTCAGCTCAGGCGTAGCCATGACCGAACCGGCGATCGACCACAGGCGGGTTTCGACGGCGTTGCGCTCGTTGGCCAGCATCGCGGCCACTGGGCCGTTCTTGTAGGTGGCGCTGATCGAGTACGGGTTGGTCGAAGCTTCGAAGTTCGCTGGGTACTGTGGCAGCGCGGTGGTGCCGCGGCCGACCAGTGGTGCGCCCTGGTTCGCTTCTTTGGTGCCGATCGTGGTGTTGATCTGGAAGCCAGCGAATTCAGGCGAGTTGTAGAACAGCGCGTTCGAGAAACGGTTGCCCGAGTTGCCGGCAGGGCCCAGTGGGTCGCTGCCCGACGCGAACGCGGTGGCGTAGCCAGCCACTTGCAGGTCGGTCTGGAAGCCGGCAGGCGTTGGCAGGCCGTGCCATGGTTCGAAGGCGGTGATCGATTCCTGGAAGGCGGTCAGGCCACGGCCCAGGCGGATCATACCGAAATCGCCTTGCAGGCCGACGCGGCTCTGGCCCTGGAACAGCGGACGGGTGACGCTTTCCAGCGTGCCGGTGTCCGGCTCGTAGCGGATTTCCAGTTGGAACAGTGCCTTCAGGCCATTGCCCAGATCTTCGGTGCCCTTGAAGCCCAGGGTGTTGTTGGCGCGCTTGCCGATGGCGAGCGTCTTGTCGGTGGTCTTGGTGACGCCTGCATCAACCGTACCGTAGATCTGAACCGCTGTTTGTGCTTGTGCAACACCGGCGAACGCGCCCAGAAGTGTCAGAGCCAAAAGTGATTTTTTCATGTATCCATCCTTAAAAGTGAAATCGTCGAATCCGTTTGGTGCATCGAGAAGTGCCATTTTTCCTGGACACTCGGATGCGGTGAACCTTAAATGCTTGCTGCCTCAAGAATGCCGGATTGGGCAATTATGAGGGCTTATCTTGGAAGAACGCCAATAATTCCAATTACGCTGTTGTATTTTTGAAACGCGGCAACATAAACCAAACGTCAATAGTTTATGCATTTCGACAATTCGGGGGACGCAGGGCGGCGCCCCGCGGTCTTGCGCGGAGTACATATATATACAAGTATTTGGGCGAATGGGGGGCAGGTCCGCGGGACTAGGCCCCCGATGGCGTGGGGAGGATTACAGCGTGACTTCGCCTTCGAACACGGTCACGGCCGGGCCGGTGAGGAACACCGGCGCGCCAACGCCGGCCCAGGCCACCGACAGCTCGCCGCCGCGCGCCGCCACGCGCACGGGCGAATCGAGCAGGCCGCGCCGGATCCCGGCCACCACCGCCGCGCAGGCGCCCGTGCCGCAGGCCAGCGTTTCGCCGGCGCCCCGTTCGAACACGCGCAGCCGGATGTGATGGCGGTCGACGATCTGCATGAAGCCGGCGTTGACCCGCTTCGGAAAGCGCGGGTGATGCTCGATCAGCGGCCCGGTTTCCAGGACCGGCGCGGTATCGACATCGTCGACCACCTGCACCGCGTGGGGGTTGCCCATCGACACCACCGAGAAGCTCAGCGTCTTGCCGTCGATTGACAGCGGCCACACCGCGTCGCCGCCATCCAGGCCAGCGGCGTCGAACGGCACGCTGGCCGGGTCGAGCACCGGCGCGCCCATGTCCACCGTCACCGAGCCGTCGTCTTCCAGGCGCGGGGCGATGATCCCGTTCATGGTCTGCACGCGGATCGCGCGCTGCGTCGTCAGACCCTTGTCGGTGACGAACTTGACGAAGGCGCGCGCGCCGTTGCCGCACTGTTCGACTTCGCCGCCGTCGTTGTTGAAGATGCGGTAGCGGAAATCGACGCCTTCGGTGTCGCTCTTTTGCACCACCAGGATCTGGTCGGCGCCGATGCCGAAGCGGCGCTCGGCCAGCCGCGCCCACTCGGCCGGCGCCAGGTCAACCTGTTGATTGATGGCGTCGACGACGATGAAGTCGTTGCCGGCGCCGTGCATTTTGGTAAATTTAAGTTTCATGCAAACGAGTATAGCGGCTTATTTCGCGTACGGCGAAGGCTCGCCGGCGGGCCGCGTCTTGAAGCGCTTGTGGGTCCAGAAGTACTCGGCCGGCGCCTCGCGCACGCGCTCCTCGATGAAGGCGTTCATGCGGCGCGTCGCCTCGATCATGTCCTCGCCCGGGTAGTCTTCCCATGCCGGATAGAACTTCACCTGCCAGCCGCGGTAGTTGGGCAGGTAGGTCGCCACCACCGGGATCACTTTCGCGCCGGTGCTGGCGGCGATGCGCGCGGTTGCCGTCAGGGTCGCCGCCGGCACGCCGAAGAAGGGCACGAAGGGCGCGTCCTTGTCGCCGAAGTCCATGTCCGGCAGCATGAAATACGGCATCCGTTCGCGCAAGGCGCGCAGGATCGGCTTGATGCCTTCCTGCCGGGAAAAGATACGCACCGGCCGGAAGCGCTCGCGCCCGCGCCGCAGCACGTCGTCGAACGCCTTGTTGCTCTGGGCCACGTACATCGAACTCATGGTCGCGGCCATCGCGCAGGCCGCGCCGGCCACGTCGAGGCAGACGAAGTGCGGGCACAGCACGATCACCGGGCCGGCTTCGAATTCATGCATCGGCATCGCCGGCTCGACCTTGATCAGGCGGCGCAGGCGCGACTCCGGCGCCCACCACAGGATCGCGCGTTCCCACACGCTGCGCGAATAGGCCTGGAAATGGCGGCGCGCCAGCGCCACGCGCTCGGCCTCGGACAGTTCCGGCATGCACAGGCGCAAATTGGTCAGGGCGATGTGGCGGCGCGACTTGAGCGCCATGAACAGCAGGCTGCCGACCGCTTCGCCGAAGCGGCCCAGCAGCGGCAGCGGCAGCCAGTGCAGCAGCCACATGAAGGCGATCACGGCCCTCATGGCGCCACCCGGGCGTCGGGCGCGGCGGCGCCGGCCGGCTGCTTGTAGCGGTTGTAGCTCCAGAAATACTGCGCCGGGCAGCGCGCGATCAGCTGCTCCATCGCGCGGTTGATCGCCGCGGCCTGGTCGGCGGCGCTGCCCTCGAGCGCGCCGTCGAAGGGCACGAAGCGCACCGTGAAACCGCGCCCGTGAGGCAGGCGCTCGGCAAAGGTCAGCAGGATCGTCGCGCCCGACATCTTCGCCAGCTTGGCCGGCAAGGTCATGGTGTAGGCGGGGCGGCCGAAGAACGGCGCCCAGACGCCTTCGCCTTCCTGCGGCACCTGGTCGGGCAGCACGCCGATCGTCTCGCCCTGCTTGAGGCAGCGCGCGAGGATGCGCACCCCCGCCAGGTTGGCCGGCGCCAGGCGCAGGTCGGCGCGCGCGCGCGCCCCTTCCACCAGCGGCTTCAAGGCGCTTTTGCGCGGCGGGCGGTACATCACCGTCAGCGGCGTGTGCTGCGCGACCTGCTGCGCGGTGATTTCGAAACAGCCAAGGTGTGGCGTCAGGATCACGATCCCGCGGCCGGCGGCGATGGCCGCCTCGAGCACCTCGCCGCCCTCTTCGAACATGTGGCGCGCGACGCGCTCCGGCCGCGCGCACCAGATGAATGGCAATTCGAACATCGCCTTGCCGGCCTCGGCCACGGCGCGGCCCAGCTCGGCGCCGTAGCCGGCGCCCTCGACATTGGCGCGCAGGCGCCGGCGGTAGGACGGGGAGGCCAGGTACACCACCCAGCCCAGGGCGGCGCCCAGCCGGTGCAAGGCGGACAGCGGCAAAAACGATAACAAACGGAATAGATAAACCAGCATAACTTTATGATCGGTGTTAAAAAATGGCGTGTTGCCCAGCCAAAAATTCGCAAGGAGCGTAAAATACCACGTTGCAGGATCCGCCGAGTTAATAGACAACTTGCGAAGCGGAATATAAATGTCGCTAAAGCGTCGCAGGCAAGAGCCCTTACTGCGACATGTTCATTACCAGTAACGGGAGCCTCAATGTCCAACGATTATCTTTTCACCTCCGAATCCGTGTCCGAAGGACATCCGGACAAGGTCGCCGACCAAATTTCCGACGCCATCCTCGACGCCATCCTGGCGCAGGACCCGCGCGCGCGCGTGGCCGCGGAAACGCTGTGCAACACCGGCCTGGTCGTGCTGGCCGGTGAAATCACCACCCACGCCAACGTCGACTATATCCAGGTGGCGCGCGAAACCATCAAGCGCATCGGCTACGACAACACCGACTACGGCATCGACTACAAGGGTTGCGCGGTGATGGTCTGCTACGACAAGCAGTCGCCCGACATCGCCCAGGGCGTGGACGAAGGCGCCGGCATCGACCTCGACCAGGGCGCCGGCGACCAGGGCCTGATGTTCGGCTACGCCTGCGACGAGACGGCCGAGCTGATGCCGGCCGCGATCCACTACGCGCACCGCCTGGTCGAGCGCCAGTCTCAGCTGCGCAAGGACGGCCGCCTGCCATGGCTGCGCCCGGACGCCAAGTCGCAGGTCACGCTGCGCTACGTTAACGGCCGCCCGGTGGCGGTGGACACCGTCGTGCTGTCCACCCAGCACGCGCCGGACGTGTCGCACAGCCAGATCCAGGAAGCGGTGGTCGAAGAAATCATCAAGCAGGTGCTGCCGCGCGAGTGGCTCAATGACACCAAGTTCCTGGTCAACCCGACCGGCCGCTTCGTCATCGGCGGCCCGCAGGGCGATTGCGGCCTGACCGGGCGCAAGATCATCGTCGACACCTACGGCGGCGCGGCCCCGCACGGCGGCGGCGCCTTCTCCGGCAAGGACCCGTCCAAGGTAGACCGCTCGGCCGCCTACGCGGCGCGCTACGTCGCCAAGAACGTGGTCGCGGCCGGCCTGGCGCGCCAGTGCCAGGTGCAGGTGTCGTACGCGATCGGCGTGGCCAAGCCGATCAACATTACTGTGTATACCGAAGGCACCGGCGTCATTTCGGACGAGAAAATCGCCCAGCTGGTGATGGAACACTTCGACCTGCGTCCGAAAGGCATCGTCCAGATGCTCGACCTGCTGCGCCCGATCTACCAGAAGAGCGCGGCCTACGGCCACTTCGGCCGCGAAGAGCCGGAGTTCACCTGGGAGCGCACCGACAAGGCCGCGATCCTGCGCGACGCCGCCGGGTTGAAATAATGAAGTTGGGGGTCTGGTCCTGCGGACCTGACCCCATTTTCAGCCAAAGGAAGATGGGGACTCGGCGTCCCCGTCACTCCGCAGGACCTGACCCCGGCCTGCAACTTCCTGTGGTAAACTTACCCGTTCCGAGGAGCGTTGCGACGAATCCCCATTCGCCAGGCTCGGACACTTCTGCAACCGCGCTCACGTACCTTTTTCTCAATTGAAAGGAGGGCGTGATGAACGCCGTACTCAAAGACCTGCACGACCACCACATCGCCGACATCTCGCTGGCGCCATGGGGTGACAAAGAAATCAAGATCGCCGAAACCGAAATGCCTGGCCTGATGGCGATTCGCGAAGAATTCGCCGCCAGCCAGCCGCTCAAGGGCGCGCGCATCACCGGTTCGCTGCACATGACCATCCAGACCGCCGTGCTGATCCAGACGCTCGAAGCGCTGGGCGCGCAAGTGCGCTGGGCCTCGTGCAACATCTACTCGACCCAGGACCACGCCGCCGCCGCGATCGCCGCCGCCGGCACGCCGGTGTTCGCCGTCAAGGGCGAGACGCTGGACGAATACTGGGACTACACCCACCGCATCTTCGAGTGGCCGGGCGAAGGCGTGTACTCGAACATGATCCTCGACGACGGCGGCGACGCCACCTTGCTGCTGCACCTGGGCACGCGCGCCGAGACCGACATCTCGGTGCTGGCCAACCCCGGTTCGGAAGAAGAGATCTGCCTGTTCAATTCGATCCGGAACCACCTGCAGAAAGACCCGAACTGGTACTCCAAGCGCCTGCCGCACATCATGGGCGTGACCGAAGAGACCACCACCGGCGTGCACCGCCTGTACCAGATGCACAAGGAAGGCAAGCTGGCCTTCCCCGCAATTAACGTCAACGACTCGGTCACCAAGTCCAAGTTCGACAACCTGTACGGCTGCCGCGAATCGCTGGTCGACGGCATCAAGCGCGCCACCGACGTCATGATCGCCGGCAAGGTCGCCGTCATCGCCGGTTACGGCGACGTCGGCAAGGGCTCGGCCCAGGCCATGCGCGCGCTGTCGGCCCAGGTGTGGGTCACCGAAATCGATCCGATCTGCGCGCTGCAGGCGGCGATGGAAGGCTACCGCGTCGTGACCATGGACTACGCGGCCGAGCACGGCGACATCTTCGTCACCTGCACCGGCAACTATCACATCCTCACCGAGCAGCACATGCTGGCGATGAAGGACCAGGCGATCGTCTGCAACATCGGCCACTTCGACAACGAAATCGATGTCGCCGCGCTCAAGAAGTATCAGTGGGAAAACATCAAGCCGCAGGTCGATCATGTGATCTTCCCGTCGGGCAAGCGCATCATCCTGCTGGCCGAAGGCCGCCTGGTCAACCTCGGTTGCGGCACCGGCCATCCGTCCTACGTGATGAGCTCGTCGTTCGCCAACCAGACCATCGCCCAGATCGAGCTGTTCGCCAACAACGCGAACTACCCGGTCGGCGTGTACGTGCTGCCGAAGCACCTGGACGAGAAAGTGGCGCGCCTGCAGCTGAAAAAGCTCAACGCCCAGCTGACCACCCTGACCGACGAGCAAGCCGCTTATATTTCGGTCAAGAAGGAAGGCCCGTACAAGCCGGACCACTACCGCTATTAATTAGCACGTAGCATCTCCCGGACGCGGCGATCCCGTGCCCGGGTGTATTTCCCCATTCACCACCGATCGAAGGGATCCCATGCGCCTGTTACTGACCTGGATTATCAACGCCGCCGCCCTGATGGCGCTGCCTTACCTGATGCATTCCGTCTCCTTCGACAGTATCGGCACCGCCTTCGTCGCGGCCCTGGTGCTGGGATTGGTGAACACCCTGATCCGGCCCGTGCTGGTGCTGTTGACCTTGCCCGTGACGATGCTGTCGCTGGGCCTGTTCATCCTGGTGATCAACGGATTTTTGTTCTGGGGTGTGGCGCAAGTGGTGAGCGGCTTCCATGTCGAAGGATTCCTGTCGGCGATGCTCGCCGCGATCCTGTACAGCGTGATTTCGTGGGCGCTCTCGACCTTACTATTGCGCAAAGATGGAAACTCATAATTTCAGCATCGAATTTTATCCACCGAAGACGCCGGAAGGCGCCGACAAGCTGCGCATCGCGCGCGGCAAGCTGGCCGCGCTGAACCCGAAATATTTTTCGGTCACCTTCGGCGCCGGCGGCAGCACCCAGCAGGGCACGCTCGACACCGTGCTCGAGATCATCGGCGAAGGCCACGCGGCGGCGCCGCACCTGTCCTGCGTGGGCGGCTCGCGCGAGCAGATCCGCGCCATCCTCGGGCAGTTCCAGTCGCACGGCATCCGCCGGCTGGTGGCGCTGCGCGGCGACCTGCCCAGCGGCTACGGCGGCGGCAGCGAGCTGCGCTACGCCAGCGACCTGGTCGAATTCATCCGCGCTGAAACCGGCGACTGGTTCCACATCGAAGTGGCGGGCTATCCGGAAATGCATCCGCAGGCGCGCTCGCCGCAGGACGACCTGCAGAACTTCGCGCGCAAGGTGCGGGCCGGCGCCAATGCCGCCATCACCCAGTATTTCTACAACGCCGACGCCTACTTCCAGTTCATCGACCAGACCCGCGCGCTGGGCATCGACGTGCCGATCGTGCCGGGCATCATGCCGATCACGAACTACTCGCAGCTGATGCGCTTCTCCGACATGTGCGGCGCCGAGATCCCGCGCTGGATCCGCCTGAAGCTGGCCAGCTTCGGCGACGACAGCGCCTCGATCAAGGCGTTCGGGGCCGACGTCGTTACCTCCCTGTGCGAGCGCCTGCTCAAGGGCGGCGCCCCGGGCCTGCACTTCTACAGCATGAACCAGGCCGCGGCGACCAGCACCGTGTGGCAGCGCCTGGCCGGCTAATGCCGCGAAAGAAAATGGGGTCAGGTCCGCAGGACCAGACCCCTTCTTTGCTTATCCCAGTTCCGTGATCACCCGGTCCAGCGCCACATCGTGCGGCGCGCTCGGAAACTCCGCCGCCAGGCAGGAGTAGGCGATCCCCAGCGTAAGCGGCCGCGGTGTGGCCTCCAGCGTCCGGTCGTAAAACCCCCCGCCATATCCCAGCCGGTAGCCTTCGGTATTGAAGCCCAGGCAAGGCACCAGCATCGCCGGCGGCCGATCCACCATCCTCAGATCCTCCGGCACCGCGATCCCCATCTCGTCCTTGTGCATCGCCTCGCCCGGCAACCAGTCGGCAAACCCGAGCGCCGCGTCGCGCGCCAGCACCACCGGCAGGGCCAGCCGTACGCCGTTTTGCGCCAGTTCAGCATATGCTAGTGATAAGTCCGCTTCATTGCGCAGCGGCCAGTACACGGCCAGCGCCGGCAGCCGGTGCGTGCGCCACCAGTCCAGCAGATGTTCGCCGATGGCGGCGTCCCACGCGCGTTTTTGCTCGGGGCCGATGGCCGCGCGCGCGGCGGCGAGCGAGCGGCGCAACGCGGCCTTGGCCGATTGCGCATCGCTTGCGGCGGATGCTGGCAGCTCAGTGGGAGCGCATGGTATTCTAGTTTGGCCGGTCATGGGCTCGAATGTAAGTAATAAGAGAGTTTGGAGATTGATGTTTTCGTCGAAAATAATCGCCGTCGCTGTTCTCGCCGGATCCTGCAGCTTGTCGTTCGCCGCCGCGCAGGAACCACTGCCCGCGCCGGCGCCGGCTGCTGCGCCCAGCCTTCCTGATACCCGCGCCGACGACGACGCGTTCCTGCTGCTGCGCGAAGCGGCGCGCCAGGATGACGCGGTCGCCGCGGCCACTTACGCGGCGCGCCTGCCCAACTACCCGATTCCTTCCTACGTCGACTATTATCGGCTGAAACCGCGCATCCGCGACGCCAGTGCCGATGAAATTCGCGCCTTCCTGGCAAAGTGGCAGGGCAGCGCCATCGCCGACCGCATGCGCAACGACTGGCTGCTCGAACTCGGGCGCAATCGCGACTGGGCCAATTTCGACCAGCAGCTGCCGCTGTTCGTCCTCAACGACGACCTCCAGGTCAAGTGCTATGCGCTGATGTCGCGCGCGGTAAAAGGCGAGCGCGTCGCCGCCGATGCGCGCGCCTTGCTGCAAAATCCGCCTAACTACGGCGAAGCCTGCGCCGCGCTGGTGGCCACGCTGGCGCAGTCCGGCCAGTTCGACACCAACGACCTGCTGGCGCAGCTGCGCCTGGCCGGCGAGCAGCACGCCACCGGCCCGGCGAAACGCACCGCCGCGCTGCTCGGCGAGTCCGAAACGCACGCCGCGCAGGCGGTCGACTTTCCCGCGCTGGCGATGGCGCGCGGTGTCGGCGCCAGCCGCGCCGAGCACGAAATCTACCTGGTGGCGATCGGCCGCATGGCGCGCACCAGCCTGAACCTGGCCGCCATAGGCCTGAACAAGAACGCCTCGAAACTGAGCCCAACCGAGCTGGCCACCGGCTGGGCCAACATCGCGCTGGCCGCGTCGATGGCGCTGTCGCCCGAAGCGGGCGGCTACTGGAAAAAATCGGCGGGCGCGCCGCTGTCGCAGGACCAGCTGCAATGGAAGACCCGCATCGCGCTGCGCGAAGGCGACTGGAAGACGGTGCGCGCAACCATCGAGTCGATGCCGCCGCAGCTGCGCAGCGACCCGACCTGGACCTACTGGATGGCGCGCGCGATGGCGGCCGAGGGCAGCCGCGAGGCCGCCCAGGCGCTGTACACCCGCATCGCCGACCAGAACAGCTTCTACGGCCAGCTGGCGATGGAGGAACTGGGGCAGCAGGTGGCGATTCCGCCGCCCGGCGCGCCGCTCACCGCCGCCGAAATCGCGCCGATGAGCGCCAACCCGGGCCTGCGCCGCGCGCTCAAGTTCTTCAGCCTGCGCCTGCGCTTCGAAGGCACGCGCGAGTGGAACTGGGAGCTGCGCAAATTCAGTGAGCGCGAACTGCTGGCCGCGGCCGAATTCGCGCGCCAGAACGAGATCCTCGACCGCATGGTCAACACCTCCGAGCGCACCCGCACCGAGTTCGATTACACCCAGCGCTTCCCGTCGCCGCACAACGACATCCTGCAGCCGACCACCCAGAACCTGGGCCTCGACCGCGCCTGGGTGTATGGCCTGATCCGCCAGGAATCGCGCTTCGTCACCGACGCGCGCTCCGGCGTGGGCGCCTCCGGGCTGATGCAGGTGATGCCCTCCACCGGCCAGTACGTCGCCAGGAAGATTGGCCTGACCGACTTCGTCTACAGCATGCTGTCGGACCTGCGCACCAACATCCTGCTCGGCGCGAACTACATGAACATGGTGCTGGCCAACGCCGACGGTTCGCAGCCGCTCGCCAGCGCCGCTTACAACGCCGGGCCGGGCCGTGCGCGCACCTGGCGCGCGACCCTGAGCGGGCCGATGGAAGGCGCGATCTTCGCCGAGTCGATCCCGTATCCGGAAACCCGCGCCTACGTCAAGAACGTGCTGTCGAATGCGACCAATTATGCGGCCCTGTTCGAACGCAAGCCGCAATCGCTGAAGGCCCGCCTCGGTGTCGTAACGCCGAACGGCGCGCGCGCCAATCAGCTTCCCTGACATTTCCACACAAGGCGGGCACATGAGAGAAATGACGGTAGTGGTGTTCGGCGGCACCGGCTTCATCGGCAGCCATCTGGTCGCGCAACTGGCGGCGGAAGGCGCGCGCGTGGTGGTGCCGACCCGGCGCCTGGACCGCGCGCGTCACCTGATCTTCCTGCCCGGCGTCGAGGTGGTCGAGACCGAGATCGGCAAGGATCCGCTGGCGCCCTTGCTCGAAGGCGCCGACGCGGCGATTAACCTGGTCGGCGTGCTGTACTCGAAGCCCGGCACGCCGTACGGCCCGCAGTTCGCCCACGCGCACGTCGAGATCCCGCGCCGCATCGTCGCCGCTTGCGCCGCCGCCGGTGTGCCGCGCTACCTGCACATGAGCGCACTGGGCGCCGACCGCGACGGCCCGTCGATGTACCAGCGCTCCAAGGCCGAAGGCGAAGTCCAGGCGCGCACGGAGGAATCGGTCGCCGCCACCATCTTCCGGCCGTCGGTGGTGTTCGGCCCGGGCGACCATTTCCTCAACATGTTCGCAGCGCTGCAGCGCTGGCTGCCGGTGGTGCCGCTGGCCTGCGCCGGCGCCGAGTTCCAGCCGGTGTACGTGGGCGACGTGGCGCAGGCCTACATCCACGCGCTGCGCGACCCGAAGACGCGCCACCTGGTGTTCGGCCTGGGCGGCCCGTCGATGTACACGCTGGCCGAGCTGGTGCGCCTGGCCGGGCGCTGGTCGCATCACGAGCGCCCGATCGTCGAACTGCCCAACGCGCTGGGACGCCTGCAGGCGCTGATGTTCGAGCTGATGCCCGGCACGCCGCTGATGAGCCGCGACAATCTCGATTCGATGAAGTGCGATAACGTGCTCGATCCGGCGATCCAGGCCTTGACAGCGGCCTCGCTGGGAATCAAGCTGACCGCGCTCGAAGCGGTTGCGCCGAACTACCTGTCGCCGCACGAGCGCTTCGACGAATTCCGCGCCCGCGCCGGGCGCTAACCCTCGACCAGGCATCCATGCAGACCACAGAACTCGATCCCACCCTGTCGCAAGCGCTGGGCAGCGCGAAGAATCCGGGCCTGACGCTCGTCATCGGCAACAAGAACTACTCGTCGTGGTCGATGCGGCCCTGGGTCGCGCTGACCGCGTTCGGCATCCCGTTCCACGAAGTGCGCATCCTGCTCGACCAGCCCGACACCGCCGCGCGCATCGCCGAGTATTCCGGCGCCGGCCGCGTGCCGGTGCTGACCGCCGGCGAAATGACGATCTGGGACAGCCTGGCGATCTGCGAATACGTCGCCGAGCAGTTCCCCGACCTGCACCTGTGGCCGCGGGACGTCGCCGCGCGCGCGATGGCGCGCTCGGTCACCGCCGAAATGCACTCGGGCTTCGCCGGCCTGCGCAGCGCGATGTCGATGAACATCCGGGTCAGCCTGCCGGGCCGCGGCCGCACGCCCGAAGCGCAGGGCGACATCGGACGCGTTTGCGAAATCTGGGAAGAATGCCTGTCGCGCTTCGGCCACCACCGCTTCCTGTTCGGCGACTTCTCGATCGCCGATGCGTTCTACGCGCCAGTCGTGATGCGCTTCAAGACCTACGGCGTCTCGCTGGCGCCGGCGCTGCAAGCCTATTGCGACCGGGTGCAGGCCCATCCCGCCGTGGCGCGCTGGGTACGCGAGGCGCTGGCCGAAACCGAGTCCGCGGCCTTCCACGACGACGAGCTGCCGAAATAAATGAAGACCTATGTAGTGGGCGGCGCGGTGCGCGATGAGCTGCTTGGCCTGCCGGTCAAGGATCATGACTGGGTGGTCGTCGGCGCCACGCCGGAGCAGATGGTGGAGCAGGGCTTTCGCCCGGTCGGCAAGGACTTCCCGGTATTCCTGCATCCGAAAACCCAGGAGGAATACGCGCTGGCGCGCACCGAGCGCAAGACCGCGCCGGGTTATCACGGCTTCGTGTTCCACACCGCGCCCGACGTCACGCTGGAAGACGACCTGGTGCGGCGCGACCTCACCATCAATGCGATTGCGCGCGCCGAGGACGGCACGCTGACCGATCCGTTCAACGGCCAGGCCGACATCCGCGACAAAGTGTTCCGCCACGTGTCCGACGCGTTTGCCGAGGATCCGGTGCGCATCCTGCGCATCGCCCGCTTCGCCGCGCGCTTCGCCGAATTTACCGTGGCGCCCGAAACGCTGGCGCTGATGCGCAGGATGGTCGAGCATGGCGAAGTCGATGCGCTGGTGCCCGAGCGCGTATGGCAGGAAGTGGCGCGCGGGCTGATGGAGGCGACGCCCTCGCGCATGCTCGCGGTGCTGCGCGACTGCGGCGCGCTGGCGCGCATCATGCCCGAACTGGACGCGCTGTGGGGCGTGCCGCAGCCGGCGCTGCACCATCCCGAAATCGACACCGGCGCGCACATGATGCTGGTGGTCGATTACGCCGCCTCGCGCGGCTTCGACCTTGCGGTGCGCTTCGCCGCGCTGATGCACGACCTGGGCAAGGGCGCCACGCCGCCGGAGAACTGGCCGGCGCATCACGGCCATGAAGGCTTGGGGCTCAAGCTGATCGAAGCGCTGTGCAAGCGCCTGAAGGTGCCCAACGAATGCCGCGAGCTGGCGCTCATGACCGCGCGCGAGCACGGCAACGTCAGCCGCGCCGAAATCCTGCGGGCCAATACCATCGTCACCCTGTTCGAGCGCTGCGACGCGTTCCGCAAGCCGCAGCGTTTCGAGCAGATGCTGCTGGCGTCGGAGTGCGACTTCCGCGGAAGGGGCGGCGAGGGCGATGACTTCGCGACGAGGCCGTATCCGCAGGCGCCGCATTTGCTGGCGGCGCTGAAGGCGGCGCGCGCGGTGGACGCGGGCGCAGTGGCGGCCAAATATGCCGAGAAGCCGGAGCGTATAAAAGAAGCAGTCCATAAGGCGCGGGTGAGTGCCGTCAAAAATGGGGTCAGGTCCGCAGGACCAGACCCCGATGAATCCGACGACGCCTGAACTCGCCGGGGGTCAGGTCCTGCGCGACCTGACCCCATCTTTTGTTGCCGGCGCATCCATTCGTAAGCACACGTAAGCGTCCCCGCCGCCACCGCGCTTACCTGCTATTCTCATGATCTGCATGCCTGAAGCACCGATCATGATCTTCTCTCAATTGACTTCCCTCCGATGACGCCGCGCCGCCGCACTTCGGTCATCCTGCTGCTGGCCGCGCTGGCGCTGTTGCTCGGTTTTCTGTTCAATCGCACCACCGCCGTTGACGTCGGCGCGCAGAGCCGCGTCATGCTGAACCTGCGCGAACTCGAAAAAATCGACGCGCAATGGAACGCCAGCATCCTGCGCGCCCGCATCGGCCTCGATACCGGCTACGACGCGCTGGCCGCACCGCTGCCGCGCATCCGCCAGATCGAAACCAGCCTCTCTGACGCGCTCAGGATGACGCGCGGCCCCGTCGCGCCGCAGGCCTACGCCCAGTTGGTCGCCTCGCTGCAGGAGAAGGAACGCCTGGTCGGGCAGTTCAAGACCGGCAACGCGGTGCTGCGCGAAGCACTGTCCGCGCTGCCGTCAGAGATCACCGACCTGAAGACCGAGCTGACCGGCATTGAAGGCGCGCTGGTGCCCTCGCGCACGGTGCTGGCGCTGGACGGCGCCCTCAACGCGCTGCTGACCGATATCCTGCGCTTCAACCTCGCGCCCGAAATCACGCTGGCCCAGCGCATCGAGACCACGCTGGGCACGATGCTGGTCCAGAAGTCTGCGTTTTCGCCGGCGGTGGGCGAGCGCATCGACCGGCTGCTGCGCGATGCGCGCGCCGTGCTGCGCTACCGGCCGCAGGAGAACGCGATCGAACTGGCGATCGGCAAGACCGGCACCACCGAAGCGATCGATCGCCTCGGCCAGGAGTTCGACAAGAGCTTCGCCGACGTGCTGGCCCAGAAACAGCGCTCCCGCACTTGGCTGTTCGCCTATTCCGGCCTGCTGCTGGTGCTGCTGGTGGCGGCGGCGCGCCGGCTGCTGCGCACCTGGCGCCTGCTCGGCGTGGCCAACCGCCGCCTGCGCTCGGCGAACGAAACGCTGGAAACGCGGGTGGCCGAGCGCACCGCCGAACTGGAGGCGCAGTCGGCCCGGCTGGAAGAACTGGCGCACCACGACGGCCTGACTGGCCTGGTCAATTACGCCTACCTGACGCGCTTGCTCGAACATGCGTTGATCCGCGCGGGCCGGCGCGGCACCACGGTATGCGTGATGTTCTTCGACCTCGATGGCTTCAAGGCGGTCAACGACACCTACGGCCACGGCACCGGCGACCTGGTGCTGCGCGAAGTGGCGCAGCGGGTCCAGGAAAAGCTGCGCAAGGAGGACGTGCTGGCGCGGCTGGGTGGCGACGAATTCGTCATCCTGCTCGAAGAGGTGGTATCGCGCGAAGGCGCGGTCCGGATAGCCCAGCTGGCGCTCGACCAGATCCGCGGCATCACCGAGGCGGGCGGCCACCGGATCGCGATTTCGGCCAGCATCGGCATCAGCAGCGCGCACGGGCAGGCCGGCGCCGACCGCGGCGCGCAGGCGATCGTGGCCGACGCCGATCAGGCGATGTACCAAACCAAGCAGGCCGGCAAGTCGGGATTTTCCTTCAGCCCGCAGGCGCAATGGCCCGAACAGCAGGCAACCGAAGCGGGCTAAGGGTGCGCCCCGCGATGCGTAATAATGGTATATTGCTGCGGTGCACAATATTGTCGGAGAGATAGATGGACACGCGAATTTTCCAGAATCCGCTCAGCGAATGGCTGCAGGAGCGCCAGGGCAAGCCGTCGCGTCCGGCGGTGCGGGTCAAGGAGCTTCAGGAGCGCGACCGGCATCGCATCCTCAAGCACTTCCTAGCGCTTGACGACAGTGACCGCTTACTCCGGTTCGGCACGGTGCTGCCGGACGAGCAGGTGACCGCGTACGTGAACAAGATCGATTTCGAACGCGACAAGGTGTACGGCGTGTACAACCAGGTGTTCAAGCTGGTCGCGGTGGGGCACCTGGCATTCGCGCCGAAGGAGCAGCTGACGTCGGCCAGCGCGGTCACGACCAAGGAGAATGTGGCCGAATTCGGCGTGTCGGTGTCGTCCAGCGCGCGCGGGCAGGGGATCGGCTCGAAGCTGTTCCAGCGCGCCGCCATCCACTGCCGCAACAACGACGTCGACACCTTGTACATGCAATGCCTGTCGTCGAACCAGACCATGATGCACATCGCGAAAAAGGCAGGCATGCAGATCAAGCGCGAGTACGGCGAGGCCGACGCCTACCTGCAGCTGCCGCCGCCCAGTCCCGGCACCGTGCTGCAGGAGGCGATCGAGGAGCAGGTCGCGACGATCGACTACACCTTCAAGGCCAACCGCCGCGCCGCGGTGAAATGGTTCGAGAGCTAGTTTGTCGCGCTTTTGATTGTCGTTCCAGCGAAGGCTGGAACCCATGCTGAGGTAGATCTGCCGCTCGATCAACGCTGGCTCGGTATAGGTTCCTGCCTGCGCAGGAACGACAAGCTTAAACCAGCGGCAGCGCCGTCGTGTCCTTGATCCGCTGCAGCGCGAAGCTCGACTTCACGTCCGCCACCGCCGGGTGAATCAGCAAGGTCTTCATCATGAAGCGCGAGAAGTGCTCCATGTCTTCCACGTGCACGCGCAGCAGGTAATCCATCTCGCCCGTCATTGCGTAGCAAGCCACCACCTCAGGCCAGTCCTCGACCGACTCGGCGAAGTCGGCGTGGGGCGAACTGGAGGTGCGCTTGGCGCCGGCCGCATTCGCCCCTTCGCTGTGCTTTTCCAGCCGCACGTTGACGTAGGCGAGCAGCCCGAGCCCGATCTGCCCGGGGTCGAGCAGCGCCACATACTGCCGGATCACGCCCGCTTCCTCGAGCCGTTTGATGCGCCGCAGGCAGGGCGACGGCGACAGGCTGACCGCGTCCGCGATGTCCTGGTTGGACGCCCGACCATCCGATTGCAAAATAGCAAGAATTTTGCGATCTGTTTTATCCAGCTCGATTTTTGACATATTTCCTCCGAATTCCGCCATTTTACGCAATTTTATTGCGCCTGGATGCCGGTGGAGGGAATCGTTTGGAATTAAATGCCCGGCCCTCCGCACTATACTGTGCGCTACAAAAATCCAGGAGACAGCCATGCAATTCCAGCCTTGGGACAACCCGATGGGCACCGACGGTTTCGAGTTTGTCGAGTACGCCGCGCCAGATCCAAAAGCGATGGGCGCGCTGTTCGAGCAGATGGGCTTCACCGCCATCGCGCGCCACCGCCACAAGGACGTGACCCTGTACCGCCAGGGCGAGATCAACTTCATCATCAACGCCGAGCCGGATTCGTTCGCGCAGCGCTTCGCGCGCCAGCACGGCCCGTCGGTGTGCGCCATCGCGATCCGCGTCGATGACGCCGCATTCGCCTACCGCCGCGCGCTCGAACTGGGCGCCTGGGGCTTCGACAACAAGAACGGCCCGATGGAACTGAACATCCCGGCCATCAAGGGCGTGGGCGACTCGCTGCTGTACTTCGTCGACCGCTGGCGCGGCAAGACCGCGGGCGCGCAGGCCGGCGCCATCGGCGACATCAGCATCTACGACGTTGACTTCGTCGCCATCCCGGGCGCCGATGCCAACCCGGTCGGCAACGGCCTGACCTACATCGACCACCTGACCCACAACGTGCACCGCGGCCGCATGAAGGAGTGGGCGGCGTTCTACGAGAACCTGTTCAACTTCCGCGAGATCCGCTACTTCGACATCGCCGGCAAGCACACCGGCCTGAAGTCGAAGGCGATGACCTCCCCGTGCGGGAAGATCCGCATCCCGATCAACGAATCGTCCGACGACAAGTCGCAGATCGCCGAATACCTCGACCAGTACCACGGCGAGGGCATCCAGCACATCGCGCTGGGCAGCAACGACATCTACAAGTCGATCCAGCAGATGCGCGACACCGGCATCGCCTTCCAGGACACCATCGAGACCTACTACGAGCTGGTGAACCGCCGCCTGCCGGCGCACGGCGAGAACCTGGACGAACTGCGCCGCCTGCGCATCCTGATCGACGGCCAGAGCAGCGAGACCGAGCGCGAACTGCTGCTGCAGATCTTCACGCAGAACGTGATCGGCCCGATCTTCTTCGAAATCATCCAGCGCAAGGGCGACCAGGGTTTCGGCGAAGGCAATTTCCGCGCGCTGTTCGAATCGATCGAACTCGATCAGATCCGGCGCGGCGTCCTGGAAGACAAGCCGGCAACGGCGTAAGTATCAGCACCAGCATCAGCATCACAGCATAGAGAACACGGAGACACCTGTATGAACGCACCACTAGACCGATCGCAGCTCGAGCCGCAGCCGTCGCACGAAATTTCGCTCGACGACAAATGGACGCTCGAACGCGGCCGCGCCTTCATGACCGGCACCCAGGCGCTGATCCGCCTGCCGATGATGCAGCGCGAGCGCGACCTGGCAGCGGGCCTGAACACCGCCGGCTACATCACCGGCTACCGCGGCTCGCCGGTCACCTCGGTCGACATGACGGCAATGAAGGCCAAGAAGCACCTCGAAGCGCACCATGTCCATTTCCACCCTGGCATGAACGAGGACCTGGCCGCGACCGCCGTGTGGGGCACCCAGCAGACCAATCTGTTCAAGGACGCCAAGTACGACGGCGTGTTCTCGATGTGGTACGGGAAGGGCCCGGGCGTGGACCGCTGCGGCGACGTCTTCAAGCACGCCAACGCGGCCGGCAGCTCGAAGTTCGGCGGCGTGGTGGTGCTGGCCGGCGACGACCATGCGGCCAAGTCGTCGTCGACCGCGCACCAGTCGGACCATATCCTCAACGCCTGCGGCATCCCGGTGCTGTATCCGTCGTCGGTGCAGGAATACATCGACTACGGCCTGCACGCATGGGCGATGAGCCGTTACAGCGGCCTGTGGGTGTCGATGAAGTGCGTCACCGACATCATCGAATCGGGAGCCGTGGTGGACTTCGATCCGGACCGCGTGCAGATCGTCACGCCGACCGACGTCGAGCTGCCGCCGGGCGGCCTGAATATCCGCTGGCCGGACGCCGTCCTGGACCAGGAAGTCCGGATGAACAACTACAAGTGGTACGCCGCGCTGGCCTATGCGCGCGCCAACAAGCTCAATAAGATCATCTGGGACAGCCCGAAGCCGAAGATCGGCATCATCACCGCCGGCAAGTCCTACCTGGACACGCGCCAGGCGCTGGCCGACCTGGGCATCGACGAGCAGGCAGCAAGCGACATCGGCATCCGCCTGTACAAGATCGGCATGACCTGGCCGCTCGAAGCGGACGGCGTGCACGAATTCGCCAAGGGCCTCGACGAGATCCTGGTGATCGAAGAGAAGCGCCAGATCCTCGAGTACGCGCTGAAGGAAGCGCTGTACAACCTGCCGGACGGCCAGCGTCCGCGCGTGGTCGGCAAGTTCGACGACACCGGCGAGTGGAACAACCACGGCAACACCGGCCACGGCGACTGGCTGCTGCCGGCGACCTATGAGCTGAACCCGGCGCTGATCGCGCGCGCGATTGCCAGCCGCATTTCGCACTACTGCGCCGGCCACCCGGTCGAGCAGCGCGTCAAGGAACGCATCGCCTTCCTCGAAGCGAAGGAGCTGGTGCTCAAGAACGTCAACGCCAAGCCGAATCCGGAAACCGACCGCACCCCGTTCTTCTGCTCGGGCTGCCCGCACAATTCCTCGACCAAGGTGCCGGAAGGCTCGCGCGCGCTGGCCGGCATCGGCTGCCATTACATGGTGCTGTGGATGGACCGCGAGACCTCGACATTCACCCACATGGGCGCCGAGGGCGTCACCTGGGTCGGCCAGGCGCCGTTCACCAACGAGAAGCACGTGTTCACCAACCTTGGCGACGGCACCTACTTCCACTCGGGGATCCTGGCGATCCGCGCGGCGGTTGCGGCCAAGGTCAACATCACCTACAAGATCCTGTTCAACGACGCTGTCGCGATGACCGGCGGCCAGGAGTTCGACGGTCCGCTCGATCCGGGCATGATCAGCCGCCAGATCGCGGCCGAAGGCGTGGGCCCGATCATCGTCGTCACCGACGAGCCGGAAAAGTACCCCGCCGACTACAAGTGGGCCGAAGGCGTCACCGTGCGCCATCGCAGCGAACTGATGGACGTGCAGCGCGAGCTGCGCGACTGCCCGGGCGTGTCCGCGATGATTTACGACCAGACCTGCGCCTCCGAGAAGCGCCGCCGCCGGAAGCGTGGCGAATACCCTGATCCGGCCAAGCGCGCCGTGATCAACGAAGCGGTCTGCGAAGGCTGCGGCGACTGCTCGGTGCAATCGAACTGCCTGTCGGTCGAGCCGCTCGAAACCGAGCTGGGTCGCAAGCGCCAGATCAACCAGTCGTCGTGCAACAAGGACTTCTCCTGCACCACCGGCTTCTGCCCGAGCTTCGTGACGGTGGAAGGCGGTGCGCTGAAAAAGCCGAAGAAAGCCGCGACCGCTGAAGCTACGCCGCCTGCTTTGCCTGTCCCAGCGCTGCCTGGCACCGCCGAGCCGTACGGCATCCTGATCACCGGCATCGGCGGCACCGGTGTCGTCACCGTCGGCCAGATCCTGGCGATGGCGGCGCACGTCGAAGGCAAGGGCGCGATCGTGCTCGACATGAGCGGACTGGCCCAGAAGGGCGGCCCGGTGATGTCGCACGTGCGCCTGGCCGATAATCAGGCCGACCTGCACTCGACGCGCGTGGGCACCGGAAGCGCCGACCTGGTAATCGGCTGCGACCTGATCGTCACGGCCAGCCGCGACGCGCTCTCGCGCATGGGCGAGGGCCGCACCTGGGCCGCGATCAATTCGACCGGCTCGTCGACGGCGGCGTTCGTCAAGAATCCGGACTGGCAGTTCCCGGGCGCGAGCTCGCAGGCCGAAATCGTCAAGGCATGCGGCAGCGAGCATGTCGATTTCGTCGACGCCGGCAAGATCGCGACTGCGCTGATGGGCGACTCGATCGCCACCAATATGTTCATGCTCGGCTACGCGTGGCAGAAGGGCCATGTGCCACTCTCCGAAGCGTCGATCATGAAGGCGATCGAATTGAACGGCGTGTCGGTTGGGTTCAACAAGTCCGCGTTCACGTGGGGCCGCACGGCGGCGCACGACCTGCCGTCGCTGGTGAAGATGACCACGCCGGCCCAGGTGATCGAATTCAAGCGCACGCAAACGCTGGACGACATCGTCAAGCGCCGCGTCGAGCTGCTGACCGCCTACCAGGACGCCGCTTACGCCGAACAGTACAAGGCGTTTGTCGACCAGGTGCGCGCCGAGGAAGCGAAGCTGGGCAAGGGCACGCGCCTGGCCGAAGCGGTCGCGCGCTATTACTACAAGCTGATGGCGTACAAGGACGAGTATGAAGTCGCGCGCCTGTACACCGACGGCGCCTTCAAGGAAAAAATCGCCGGCATGTTCGAAGGCGACATCACGCTCAAGTTCCACCTCGCGCCGCCGCTGTTCGCCAAGCACGACAAGCAGGGCCACCTGGTCAAGCAGGAATTCGGTCCGTGGATGATGAAGGCGTTCGGGCTGATGGCGAAGATGAAGGGCCTGCGCGGCGGGCCGCTCGACATCTTCGGCTACACCGCCGAGCGCCGCATGGAGCGCGCGCTGATCGGCGAATATCGCCAGACGGTGGGTGGCCTGCTGGGCAAGCTGAATGCGGACAACCTGTCGCAGGCAGTGGCGATCGCCAGCATCCCGGAGGACATCCGCGGTTACGGCCACGTGAAGGAGCGTCACTTGCGCGCGGCGAAATCGAAGGAAGCGGCGCTGATCGCGGCCTTCGATGCGCCGACGGTCAACGCGGCGTAAGTGCGTGAAAATGGGGGCAGGTCCGCAGGACCAGACCCCTTGCTGAGGATGGGGTCTGGTTCCGCGAACCTGACCCCATTTTTACATCAGTGACGCAGAGGTGCGCCTTTTGCGGCTGCCGCACCCTGTATCGGCCTGAACGCCGCCTCTGCCACGGCGGTATTGGTGTGCTGCTCGAAGCGAGCGATCTTGCCGTCGCGGACGGTGAAGATGTGCACCCACGGGCTATCGTAATCGACGCCGGTGGTTTTCACGTGCCAGCGCCCGGAGCCGATAACCACCACCTTGTCGCCTTCGGCGATGAAAGTCTCCGGCTCGAACTTGAGCGGTTCCATCGACTGGTCGAGCTTTGTGAAGAAATCACCGACCGCGGCGCGGCCGCTGTAGTTGCCGGCAAACGGAAGCGATTCGACTTCCGGTCCAACCCACTCGACATCATCCTTGCACAGTGCGAGGATACCCTTGATGTCTTTTTGCTTGTACAGCTGATAGGCCGACATGATCAGCTGTTTGGTGTCTTTGGTGTCCATGGCTAACTCCTTTTCAGAAATTTCGAGCGGTCAACTCGGTCACACTTCATGGTAGGTCGCCCTGACAGATTTGCAATGGCACGCTGAAACGAACGGCTATAATCTCCGCCCACATTCACTCTGCCGGAGTTCCACCGATGATCCGTTCCGCTTTGCTGCTTGCCCTGTCCGCCGCCATGCCGCTGTCGTACGCCGCTTCCGACCTCGCCACCGTCTCGGAACGCTCCGGCTTCCAGCGCACCGGCCGCTACGACGAAGTCATCAAGCTGTGCGGCGCGTTTCAGGCGTCCTGGCCGAAGCAGGTGAAATGCATCGACTTCGGCACCACGCCTGAAGGCCGCCCGATGAAGGCGCTGATCGTTACCCGAACCGGCGCGTTCACGCCGCAGGCCGCGAAGCAGCGCAGCCTGCCCGTGGTGCTGATCCAGGGCGGCATCCACGCCGGCGAGATCGACGGCAAGGACGCCGGCTTCCTCGCGCTGCGCGAGCTGCTCGAAAACCGCGTGGCGCCGGGTGCGCTCGACAAGCAGGTGCTGCTGTTCGTCCCCGTATTCAACGTCGATGGCCACGAGCGCTTCACGCCGAACAACCGCCCCAACCAGCGCGGCCCGGTGGAGATGGGCTGGCGCACCACGGCGCAGAACTTCAACCTCAACCGCGACTACGTGAAGGCCGACGCGCCCGAGATGCAGGCGATGCTGGCGCTGGTGAACGCCTGGGATCCGCTCGCCTATATCGACCTGCACGTGACCGACGGCGCCAAGTTCGAGCATGACGTATCGATCCAGGTCGAGCCGGTGTACTCGGGCGATCCCGAGTTCCGCAAGGCCGGCCTGGCGCTGCGCGGCAACGTCATCGCCGACATCACCAAGCAGGGCTCGATGCCGCAGTCGTACTACATGTCGTTTGTCGAAAACGATAACCCGGCCTCGGGCTTTGCCGACGGCGTGTCCGATCCGCGCTTCTCGACCGGCTACTTCCAGCTGCGTAACCGCCTGGCGATGCTGGTTGAGACGCATTCGTGGAAGGACTATCCGACCCGCGTGCGCATTACGCACAACGCGATCGTCTCTGTGCTGGACCAGGTGGCAAAGCACGGCGCCGAATGGCAGCAGGCCGCCGCCGATGCCGATGCGCGCGCGCTGAAGATTGCCGGCACGCCGGTGCCGCTGACGTGGAAGACGACGGACAAGTCGCACCTGGTCGACTTCAAGGGCTACGCCTACACGCGCACCCCGTCGGACGTGTCGGGCATCCTGATGACGCATTACGACGAAACCAAACCGCAAATCTGGACGGTGCCGCTGCGCGACGAAGTGCTTCCGGACCTCTCGGTGACCGCGCCGGGCGCAGGTTATATCGTTCCGGCGGCGTACGCGAAGATGGTCGCGGCCAAGCTGGCGCAACACGCCATCGCGTATCGCACGATCGGCGGCAACGGCAAGCTCGATGTCGAGTCCTTCCGCGCCGACAAGGCGACTTTCGCTCCCGGCTCGTTCGAATCGCACCAGCGGCTGGCGGTGCAGGGCGCGTGGAAGTCCGAGCCGCGCGCGATCGGGCCGGGCGCCCTGTTCGTGCCCGTCGCGCAGCCGAAGGCGCGCCTGGTGATGGCGCTGCTCGAACCGCAGGCGCCGGACTCACTGCTGGCGTGGGGCGCATTCAACAACGCGTTCGAGCGCAAGGAATACATGGAGGAGTACGTCGCCGAAGACGTGGCGCGCGAGCAGATGGCGGCCGATCCGGCGTTGGCGGAGCAGTTCAGGAAGATGGTGGAGACTGACCCGGTGTTTGCGAAGAACGCCCGCGCGCGCCTCGAGTTCTTCGCGCGCCGCCACGGCTCGTGGGACGAGCGCTTCAACCTCTATCCGGTGATGCGCACTAACGTCGCGCCGAAGTAAGCAGCTCCGGGGTCTGGTCCTGCGGACCTGCCCCCATCTTTCAATTTGCCGGCAACGACGACAGCAGCACCGTCGTGACCTTGCCGTCGGCTCCGACGTGCAGCTGGTACACGCGGTCGAATTCATCGTCCGCGATGTCCGTTCCCGGGACGCCCCCGAACATGCGCACCAGCGCCGGCACCGTGTTCGAATGCCCGACCACCAGCACCGCGCCGCCTTTCAACGCCTTCACCCTGGCGACCATCGCCTCGGGCTTGGACGGGTCGTAGGTCTGCACCTCGACGCCGGCGGCCTGCGCCATCGGCTGCGCGGTCTGGATGGTGCGCGTGGTCTGCGAACTGAACACCGCCTCGACGCCCGCCTTGCGCAGCATCGTAGCCACGTTCTGCGCGCGCGCTTTGCCTTGCGCCGTCAGCTCGGGATCCTTGCCCGCGGCCTGCTTCTCGCCGTGCCGCACCAGGTAGATCTGCGCCGGCTCGGCCAGCACCAGCATCGGCTGCGCCAGCGCAGCGGCCAGCAGCAAGTGCATGGCCATCCCTTTGTATAGATTGAAGTTTTTCACGCGCGCCCCTTGTGGATTGAACCCGGAAGTTTAGCGAAGACATAAGCCGGTGTCGATAAACGACGCGGTCAAACCCATAGCCGATACATCCAGAACGATTCGTCTTCGATAAAGCGCTGGGCAAACTCGGTAGGCGAGAAACCGGTGATCCGCTTGGCCATCCGGCTCATGTGCGCCTGATCGGCGAATCCTTCATCGAGCGCCAACGCGGCCCAGTCGAACGGCTGGCCCGTATCGTGACGATCGCGCGCGGCGAAGAACAGGCCCTCGGTCCGGACCAGGGACTGCCATTCGCGCAGCGACCTGCCGCTGAACGACTTGATGCGGCGCTCCACGTGCCGCGCACTGTGCACGCGCGCCCAGTCCTGCGCTTGCCACGCCAGGCGTTCGACCCAATTGCGTCCCAGCTGACGCAGGGATGCCTGCGCCGACTCGCGTCCTTGCAGCGCCTGCCAGCGCCGTCCGAGGTGAGTCTCCAGCACGGCCAGCACGTCATCATCTGCGCTCGCATGCAGGGCATCCCACAGCGGCGCAAATTCGTCGCCGATTACCTTGCCGGCCGGGACGAAGCGATCCTGGATGGCCGCCAGGTCCAGTCCGAACAACGCTTGCGCCGCGTCGGCATTGAAGCACGCCATGTAGCCGGCCCCTGTCGTGGGCGCCCAGCTGACGCACGGATGCGACTGGGTACCGGAAATGACCACCGGCGCGCCGAACGCCTGCCAGACATGACCATGCTCACCGCGCGCGATCAGGCCAACATCCAGGCCTCGATACCAGGAAATCGTCACCAGCGGCGAAGCGGGAAAATGCGAAAGGCGCTGGGCGCTGCTCAAGGGCAGCGTGCTCGTGTCGCGGCCGAGCAGCGCGACCAGCGCGCCTTGCAGCGACGGGGGCGGGAGGCGCAGCCATCCGGCCGATGCGGCGCCTTGGAGGTCTGCGCGGGGAGCGCGCTCGAACGGGTCGGGGCATGTAGGCATGGCGCCAAGTATAGCAACGGCGAGCCATCAACCGGCCATGTCGTTTCCGTTCAAGACGTGGTGGCGCGCGCCGTGGAGAATACGAAACATGAAACCTCTCACATCCACCCGTTGCCCCTTCCACGTCGCTCAAGATGAGACGCCTCGCCTGCACCCGCCGGGCAGCTGGCCGCCCGGGCCGCCCTCCGGCATCACGGGATGGGGCCTGCTGCGCCGCATGTCGGGTGACCTGCTCGGCACCTTCGACGAATGGCGCCGGCAATACGGCGACCTGGTGCATCTGCGGATCTGGCCCGAACATCAGATCGTGGTGACCGACCCGCAGCTTGTGCGCGAACTGCTGGTCAACCATCACGATGCCCTGATCCGCTGGGAGCGAGGCATCGAGGTGTTTTCGCAGCTGCACGGGAACAGCGTGCTGACTGCCGAAGGCGAACTGTGGCAAGCCAGGCGCCACGCGCTGCAGCCCAGCTTTTCTCCAAAGGGTGTGCAGCCGCTCGTGCCCGTCATTGCCGCCGCCGCGGCCAGGACGTTTTCGCAATGGCGTGCCGGGGACGAGGACTGGCCGATCGAGACCGCCTTCACCTCGCTCGGCATGGACATCATCTTGCGGATCGTGTTTTCCAGTGAGGCCGATGCCGACGCGCGCCTGGCCGAGCGGGCTGTGCACGACACCGCCGTTGCCGCGAATGCCGAAATGTACTGGCCTGCGAGCTGGCCAGACTGGATGCCGTGGAAGCGCGCCAAGCGCGAGGGCCTGCGGGTACTGGACCGCTTGATCGTTCGCCACATCGAGGCGCGGCTGGCGCTGGCGCGTGACGGCTGGCCTCAGGATGTGCTCAGCCGGCTGTTGGCGCTGCACCTCGAAGATCCAGCGGCGTGGCCCTTGAAGGCGGTGCGTGACGAATGCATGACGGCGTTCCTGGCGGGGCACGAAACGGCGGCCGCCAGCCTGACCTGGTGGGCGTGGTGCATGGCCGCCAACCCTTCGGCGCAGTCAGCTGCGCAACGGGAGGTCGACGCGGTGCTGCAAGGCCGCGCGCCCACAGCGCAGGATCTGTCCGCGCTCACCTATCTGACACAGACGCTGCACGAAACGCTGCGCCTGTATCCCGCCGCGCCGGTACTGCTGACACGACGGTGCGTTCGCCCCATCACATTGGGTGGATGGCAGCTGCCGGCGCGCACGATGTTTACCGTGCCGGTGCAGTTGATGCATCACGATGCGCGCTGGTTCCCGGAGCCGCATGCGTATCGCCCGGAGCGTTTTTCAGACGGTGCGCCGGCGATCCCGCGCGGCGCCTTCATGCCGCTTGGTACCGGCCCGCGCGTGTGCCTGGGCCAGCATCTGGCGATGGCCGAGATGACGATCGTTGCAGCCATGTTCTTGCAGCGATTTTCGGTGGGGGTACCTGCTGGCATGGCGGCGCCGAAGCCCGTATTTAATATCACCCTGCGTCCGGACCAGCCGCTTCGGCTGGCGCTGGCGCGCCGCTAGCGACGATCGCGAATCCGCAGCTCGCGGAAACCGGAGATGGCGTCCGGTTCGCGGCTGAATGCATGGTCGGGCAGGACCGCCAGCAGGACTTCGGCGGTGGTGCGCACGATGCAGCCGGCGGCGACGTGGCCGCCAATGACGCGGCCCTGCGCGTCCGAGACTGACATGTGAAGGTGCGCGCCGTCGGGCGCCAGCGAGCCGGCCAGCGTCAGTATTTCCAGGTCGCCGCGCAGCTCGGTCGCTTGGTCGGCGCCGGCAAAGCGCAGCTGCGCGACGCTCAAACTGCCGATGCCTTGCAGGACGAAGGCCGCGGCGTTACCGGCCATCTGCGCTTCCAGTGCGGCGCGCAGGTCTTCACCAGGCAGGAGCCGCAGCGGCAGCGCTTGCATCAGTCGGCCGGCTGGATCGAGAACACGCCCGGCGCCGGCGTCGAGCACGGCTCTTCGTCGAACGCGATATCGCCCATCGGGTTGGCCACGCCATCGGTCTTGAGATCGGTGAAGCCGAACAGGCCGCGGTCCATCAGGTGCGACGGCACCACCGTCGACAGCGACGAGAAGATGCTCTCGACGCGGCCCGGATACTTCTTCTCCCACTCGCGCATCAGGCCCTTGATCTGCTTGCGCTGCAGGTTCTCCTGCGATCCGCACAGGTCGCACGGGATGATCGGGAACTGTTTCACTTCCGCGTAGCGGGTCGAATCCTCTTCCTTCACATACGCCATCGGGCGGATCACCATGTGCTTGCCGTCGTCGGACACCAGCTTGGCCGGCATGCCCTTGAGCTTCCCGCCGAAGAACATATTCAGGAAGAAGGTCTCGAGGATGTCGTCGCGGTGGTGGCCCAGCGCGATCTTGTTGCAACCCAGTTCATCGGCCACGCGGTACAGGATGCCGCGGCGCAGGCGCGAACACAGCGAACAGGTGGTCTTCCCTTCCGGGATCAGGCGCTTGACGATGCTGTAGGTATCCTGGTTCTCGATGTGGAACGGCACGCCCAGCTTCGTCAGATACGCAGGCAGGATATCGGGCGGGAAGTTCGGCTGCTTCTGGTCCAGGTTCACCGCGACGATGTCGAACGTGATCGGCGCGCGCTCGCGCAGCGTCATCAGGATGTCGAGCAGGGCGTAGCTGTCCTTGCCGCCCGACAGGCACACCATCACCTTGTCGCCGTCCTCGATCATGTTGAAGTCGCCGATCGCCTGGCCCACCAAGCGGCACAGGCGCTTGTGCAGCTTGTTGTTCTCGTACGCTTCCTTGTCGCTGGCCGCCTTTGGCTCCATCAGTGCTGCTGCGCTGCTCATGCTTCATCCTTGATATGGAAAACTTCAACGCCGACGCCTTCGCAGTCGGGATACACGTCCGGCTTCATCGTCGATACGCGCACCGCGCGCACCCGCGGATGCGCCAGCATCGCGCGCGCGACGTCGTCGACCAGCGTCTCCTGCAGGTGCACGTGGCCCTGCGCCATGCGCCGCGCGACGGTCTCGCGCATGAAGTCGTAGTCCACCACTTCTTCCAGGTGGTCTTCCTTCGGCGTGGACTGCGCCAGCGGGATGTACAGGTCGACGTTGATCAGCACGCGCTGCTCGCCGCGCTTTTCGAAGTCGTGGACGCCGATGTTGATCATGACTTCGTAATTGCGCAGGAACAGCCGGCGGCAATCGGCGAGTCTCGGGTGGGTCAGTGCGGACAGCATGGTAAGCCTTATTTGGTGAGGAACATCACGTCGCGCGGCAGCGGCATCAGGTGCTGGCCGCCGTCGACGAGTAGGGTGGTGCCGGTGATCGCGCGCGCCTGCGCCAGGTAGCAGACCGCGTCGGCCACATCCTGCGGCAGGCTCGATCGGCCAAGCGGCGTGGCCTGGTGCGCGCTGGCGAAGCCGGCCTCGGTCTGGTCGCCCGAGACCATGGTGATGCCGGGCGCCACGCCGACCACGCGCACCGCCGGCGCCAGCGCCTGCGCGAGCATCGTGGTGGCCGTCTGCAGCGCGGCCTTCGACAGCGTGTACGACAAAAAATCGGGATTCAGGTTGGCCAGTTTCTGGTCCAGCAGGTTGATGACGACGCCTTGTTCGCCGCTTGGCGTCGCCGCGTGCAGCGCCTGCGCCAGCAGGATGGGGGCGGCCACGTTGGCCTGCATGTGCGTCGCCAGCAGCGCCGGCGAGAAATCGGCGGCGCTGTCGTATTCGAACAACGATGCATTGTTGACCACGCAGCCGATCGGCCCGAGCGCGTCGATCGCGCGCGCCAGCAGGCCGCGCACCGCGCCTTCGTCGGCCAGGTCGCATTCGAGCAGCGCGGCGCGCCGGCCCAGCGCGCGCACGGAGGCGGCGGTTTCTTCGGCCTCGGCACGCGAACTGCGGAAGTGGATCGCCACGTCCCAGCCGGCCTGCGCCAGCCCGAGCGCGATCGCGCGCCCGATGCGCCTGCCCGCGCCCGTGACGAGGGCCGCCTTGTGCTGTCCGTTTGCCGGTGAATTTGTCATGTCGATAAATTATGCAAAAAACTGCATAAATTGTTAGTGTGTGCCGTTGTCGCTACAATGCCATCATGTCCCTACCCGAACCCGATAGCGACGCGCTGGCCGCGTCCCACGCCTTGCAGCAGCTGATCGCCGGCGAGATTGCGCAGCAATCCGGCGCCATCACGTTTGCCCGATTCATGGAACTGGCGCTGTATGCGCCGCGGCTTGGCTACTACAGCGGCGGCGCCGCAAAATTGGGCAGGGACGGCGATTTTACAACGGCGCCCGAGATCAGCGCGCTGTTCGGCGCCACCGTGGCCCGCGCCGCAGCCTCTATTATCGCCCAAAGCGCGCCGAATATCCTCGAATTCGGCGCCGGCACCGGCAAACTGGCGCGCGATGTGCTCACCGCGCTGGCCGAAGACGGCGTCCACGTCGACAGCTACGCCATCGTCGAACTGTCCGGCGAACTGCGCGCGCGCCAGCAGGAGGCGCTCAAGGACTTCCCGCAGGTGCGCTGGCTCGATGGCTTCCCCGACACCTTCAGCGGGGTCGTGCTGGGCAACGAGGTGCTCGATGCGATGCCGGTCGAACTGGTCACCAAGACGCCGGAAGGCTGGCGCCAGGTGATGGTTACCATCGAAAACGGCCGCTTCGCCTTCGCCGACCGCGCGCCCGACGCGGCGCTGGCCGCGCACATCGAGCGCCAGGTCCCGGACGCCGCGCATCTCGACATCGGCTACCTGACCGAGGTGCACCCGGTGGCCACCGGCTTCATGGCCACGCTCGCGCACATGATGCAGTCGGGCGCCGCGATCCTGTTCGACTACGGCTTTCCGGGCCACGAATATTATGTGGACGACCGCAGCGCCGGCACCCTGATGTGCCACTACCGCCATCACGCCCATCCCGACCCGTTCTACCTGCCCGGCCTGCAGGACATCACGGCGCACGTCGATTTCACCGCGATGGCGGTGGCAGCGCAGGACGCCGGCATGGAGGTGCTGGGCTACATGAGCCAGGCCGCGTTCCTTCTGGGCGCCGGCATCAGCGAGCTGCTGCTGCGCACCGACCCGGCCGACGCGATGCGCTACCTGCCGCAGGCGAACGCGGTGCAGAAGCTGGTGTCGCCGGCCGAAATGGGCGAATTGTTCAAGGTGCTGGTGGTCGGCAAGGGCGTCGCGCTGCCGGACCGGATCGCCGAAACCGACCGCAGCCACCGCCTGTAAGCCTTCATGGCCAAGATCCATACCCATTACGACAACCTGAAAGTGGCGCGCATGGCGCCCCAGGAAGTCATTCGCGCCGCCTACAAGGTGCTGACCCAGAAGTACCATCCCGACAAGAACCCGGGCGACGAGAAGGCCGCGCGCATCATGGCCATCGTGAACACCGCCTACGGCATCCTGTCCGACCCGGCGCGGCGCAAGGAGCACGACGACTGGATCGCGGCCGAGGAAATGGAAATCGCCTGGATCGAGAGCGCTCACGCCGACGCCCCCGGCGCGTGGGAGCCGCGCACGGTGGAGGCAGCGCCGCCGTACCGCGTGATGCGCGATCCCAGACTGTGGCTGGCGCTGATCGCCTGCTTCGGCGCCGGCTGCGCCGCCGGCTTGCTGCTGGTGGAACAGCCCAAGGTGCTGCCGGTGGCGCTGGCGTCGGTGCTGAACGGCGCCGCGCCGCTTCAGCCGGCCGCCGACGCGCTGGCGCCGAAGCCGCAGCTGGCGGAAGCGGCCGCGTTGCGTCCCTCGGGCCTCAAGGCGCTTGCCGTCACCCAGCTGGCGGTGCCGGCCCACGCCCCCGACTGCGATTCCGAACTGCGCGCGCAGGTGGCGCCGAACGGCGAGCCCTGGCCCGCGTCCTCCGGCTACGTCGACGGCTACCCGGTGGCCAATCCGGGAGAGGAGATGCAGGTCATGGTGGACAATTCGGCCAATGCGGCGGCGGTGTTCGTCAAGCTGTACGACCTGGATCGCCGCGCCAACGTGCGCCACGCCTATGTGCTGCCGCACGAGTCGCTGTCGATCGACAAGCTGGCCGCCGGCCGCTACGAAGTGCGCTACCAGGACGTCCTCGAGGCCGGCGCGAAGACCGGCTGCGCGGAGCAGCTGAAGCAGGCCGCCGCCGCGCCCTGAGGCGCGCTCGCTACCGAATCGCTGGACGGGCGCCGCCGTTTAGTGATAATTTGGACATCGAAACGATGCCGGGGAGCGAAGCATGGACGATGACCTTGACGACGACTGGCTGATCGACGACATCGACGCCGGCGAGGACGCGGGCCTGGCGCCGGCCGCCCAGCGCCCGTGGCGCGTGCTGATCGTCGACGACGACGCCGACGTGCACGCGGTCACCCGGCTGGCGCTGCGCAACGTCAGTTTCAAGGAGCGCGAACTCGAACTGTTCTCCGCCTACAGCGGCGCCGACGGCCTGCGCGTGCTGCGCGAGACGCCCGACATCGCGCTGGTGCTGCTCGACGTGGTGATGGAAACCGAGGACGCCGGCCTGGTGCTGGCGCGCCGCATCCGCGAGGAGCTGGGCAACCACACCGTGCGCGTGGTGCTGCGCACCGGCCAGCCGGGGCAGGCGCCGGAGCAGCGCGTGATCATCGACTACGACATCAACGACTACAAGGCCAAGACCGAGCTGACCACGCAGCGTCTGTTCACCGCGGTCATCTCGGCCCTGCGCGCCTACGAAACCCTGACCATGCTCGAACGCAGCCGCGCCGGGCTGGCCAAGATCCTGGCCGGCGCCACCAACCTGTACCAGGCCGGCTCGCTGCGCGAATTCGCCTCCGGGGTGCTGGGCCAGGTCAGCGCGGTGCTCGACATCGGCGCCGACGGCATGCTGTGCGTGATGGAGGCGGCGCCCGGCTTTGACCCCGCGGTGCTGGCAGCCACCGGCGCCTGGGCCGCGCTGGCCGGCGTGCCGCAGCTGCCGCCCGATCACCCGCTGCGTCCGGCCATCGATCGCGCGCTGCGCGGGGAAGCCGGCGCGGACGAACAGCGGGCCACTGTGCTGCCGATCCACACCCGCCAGCAGCGGCGCCTGTGCATCGCGGTCAGCCCGCCGCTGCCGCGCGCGCCGATCCAGAGCGACCTGCTCGAGCTGTTCTGCCAGCGCATCGGCTCGGCTTTCGACAACCAGTACCTGTTCGACCAGGTGCGCCAGACCCAGGAATCGACCGTCGCGGTGCTGGCCGAAGTGGCCGAATACCGCCATCCCGGCGCGCTGGAACACGTCGGCCGGGTCAGCGGCCTGTCGGCGCGCATCGCCGCGCGCATGCTCGAACGCGGCGCCAGGGATCCGGAACTGACGTCCGAGCTGGTGGCCCTGATCGGCCTGGCCAGCGTGCTGCACGACGTGGGCATGATGGCAGCCTTCGATCCGCCCGACGAGCCGGACCAGCTCACGCCCGAGCAGCGCGTGGCGATGCAGCGCCACACCGAGATCGGCCGCTCGGTGCTGGAGCGCGCCGCGGCGCGGGTCGGCGGCGCCAGCTACCTGGCCTATGGCGCGCTGGTGGCCGGATCGCACCACGAGCGCTGGGACGGCGGCGGCTACCCGCGCGGCCTGAAGGGCGCCGAGATTCCCCTGTGCGCGCGGATCGTCGCCGCGGCCGACGTGTACGACGCGCTGGTCCACGACCGCAGCTACAAGCAGGCCTGGAGCACGGCCGACGCGCTGGCCTATTTCCGCGAACAGAGCGGGCGCCACTTCGATCCGGAGGTGGCGGCCGCCCTGATCGAAGTGGCAAGCGAGGAGCCGCCGATTTAACTATTTCCCGTTCCTGCCGTTATATACTCTTTGCGGGAAATCGCCGCGATGCGCTCGTGGTGGGCATGGCATGGGCAAGCCGGCGCGCAGGGTATGACAGGAAGACAACAGATGAATGAACTAAACGGACTCTCGGCGCTGATCATCGAACCGCATGCTGGCATGCGCGCGAGCATCCACAACATGCTGGGCCTGTGCGGCCTGACCAGGATCGACCACGCCGGCAGTGCGAACAACGCGATCAAGCACCTGGGCCTGAAGAGTTTCGACCTGATCCTGTGCGAGTACGACCTCGAGGGCGGCCAGGACGGCCAGCAGCTGCTCGAAGACCTGCGCCACCATAAGCTGATCACGCTGTCGACCATGTTCTTCATGGTCACCGCCGAGGGCAACTACGGCAAGGTGGTCAGCGCGGCCGAACTGGCGCCGACCGACTACATCCTCAAGCCGTTCACCGCCGACCGCCTGCTTGAGCGCATCGGCCGCGCGCTGGAAAAGCGCAACGTGTTCATGCCGGTGTACCAGTTCATGGAGGCGGGCAACCAGCGCGACGCGATCGCCGCCTGCATCGAGGGCATGAAGGCGCATCCGCGTTACGCGATCGACTTCATGCGCCTGCGCGCCGAGCTGCACATGTTCCTGGGCGAGCCGGCCGAAGCGGAGCCGATCTACAAGCAGCTGTTCGAAGCGAAGGCGATCGCCTGGGCCAGGCTGGGACTGGCCAAGACGCTGTTCATGCGCGAGCGCTACGACGAAGCGCGCGAGATGCTCGAGGAGCTGGTCGACACCAACAAGAAGTTCGTCGATGCCTACGACTGGCTCGCCCGCACCCACGCCGCGGCCGGCGCGCTCGACAAGTCGCAGGCGGTGCTGGCCGAGGCGGTGGCGGTGTCGCCGCATGCGGTGCGGCGCCTGCGCAAGCTGGGCGAAGTGGCGCTCGAATCGGGCGACACCGACACCGCCGAGAAGGTGCTCAAGCAGGTGATCAGCAAGGCCAAGTACTCCGAGTTCCGCGATCCGGAAGACCATGTGAAGCTGGTGCAGACGCTGGTGCGCAAGGGCGACCCGGTGCAGGCGGCGGCGGTGATCCGCGACCTCGACAAGACCATGGGTGGCCAGAAAAACACCGTCGTATGCAGCGCGATCTCCTCGGCGATGGTGCACGAATACACCGGCAACGAAGTGCGCCTGGCCGAATCGCTGACCGCCGCGCTGGCCGGCGCCAGGGACGCGGCGGGACTGTCGGCCGATGTCAAGATGGAACTGGCGCGCAACTGCCTGCAGAACAACATGGAGGAAGGCGCCGCCGAGGTGATGGGCGACGTGATGCGCAATGCCTCGAACAACGCGGCGATGGCCAAGGCGATGGAGGTGTTCCAGAAAGCCGGGCGCGGCGACCTGGCCGCCAGCGTCGCGCAGCAAAGCCGCCAGCAGGTGGTCGACCTGGTGGCCGCCGGCGCCAACAAGGCCAAGGAAGGCGACTACAAGGGCGCGGTGGCCCTGATGACCGAGGCGGTCGCCAAGCTGCCGGACAATCCGCAGGTGGCCTTCAACGCCGCCGTCGCGGTGCTCAAGTGCCTCGAAAACCTGGGCTGGGACGCGCGCCTGGGCCAGTACGCCCTGACCCTGATCGACAACGTGCGCCGGCTCGACCCGGTCAACCCGAAGCTGCCGGCGCTGGCCGGGCTGCACCAGCAGATCTTGAAAAAATACGACAAGGCCGGCGCCAGGAAGGCCTGACGCGGCCATCTGAACCAACACGGAACGAGTTATGGCAGTCGATCAAACCCCGCAAGGCTACAGCAACGAGACGCGCCGCGTGCGCGCCGCGCTGATGAACAAGGTATGCGGCGACGAGGACATGTTCGCGCTCGGCACCTCGGTGGCGCGCGTGGTGCAGATGGCGTCGTCGGACGACCAGGGCACGCACGACCTGGCGTACTACGTGCTGTCGGACGTCGCGCTGACCCAGCGCATACTGCGCCTGTCCAACACGGCCACCTACCGCACCTCGTCGGGCACCTCGGTCACCACCATTTCGCGCGCGATCTCGCTGCTCGGCTTCGACAACGTCAAGACCACCGCGCTGGCGATGCTGCTGGTCGATGCGCTGTCGAACAGCGCCCACGCGCAAAGCGTGCGGGTGGAACTGGAAAACGCCCTGTGCGCCAGCCTGGTCGGCCGCGAGGTCGCGCGCAGCAGCGCCTACCAGGGCGCCGAGGAAGCCTCGATCGCCGCGCTGTTCAAAAATCTCGGCCCGCTGCTGGTGGCCACCCACGAACATGCGCGCTACCGCGAAATCGCCGCGCTGACCGCCACCGGCAAGCACACGATCGGCCAGGCCTCGCAGATGATCCTCGGCTGCAGCTACGACACCCTGTCCGAAGCGGTCATGGCCGAATGGAAGATTCCTGATTCGATCGTGCGCTCGCTGGCCGCGCCGCCGCCCGGGATCCAGAAGCCGGCGGCCAGCCGCGCCGAGTGGATGCGCCAGGTGGCCGCGTTCAGCATGGAGGTATCGCAGCTGCTGGCGCGCACCGCCAACCCGGCCGCCACGCCCGATGCGCGCCAGCTGCTCAAGCGCTACGGCGCCGCGCTCGGCATCGACGCCGACCAGATGGAAGACCTGTTTACCACCGTGCAGGACAACATGACGGGCCTGTTGCAGAGCATGAGCATGCAGCCGCGCCCGCGCGTCGAGGAGCCGGCGGCGGAGGGCCTGCCCAACGTGCTGCTGCTGGCGACGATGGACGCAGGCGAGAGCGCCGACGAGATGTTCTACCCCAGCGGCAAGCCGTACAACGCGCGCGAGCTGCTGCTCTCCGGCGTGCAGGACGTCACCCAGATGCGCGCCTCCGGCAACGCCCAGCTCAACGACGTGGTGCAGGCGGTGCTCGAGACGCTGTACCGCAGCATGGGATTCCGGTTTGCGACCGTGTGCCTGAAGGACCCGCGCAGCGGCCAGTTCCGCGCGCGCCTCGCGTTCGGTGAAGACCATCAGCGGCGCCAGCTCGGGTTCAGCTTTCCGATGGCGTCGTCGCGCGACCTGTTTCACCTGTCGATGGAAAACGACGCCGACCTGATGATCGCCGATGCGGGCAGCGCCAAGATCCGCGCCCTGCTGCCGGCCTGGCACCGCGCGCTGCTGCCGGACGCGCGCAGCTTCATCGTGCTGCCGCTGGTGGTGGGCAAGGTGCAGCTCGGCCTGTTCTACGCCGACCGCACCGAGCCGGCGCCGGAAGGGGTGCCGCCCGACGAGACCCAGCTGATCAAGGCGCTGAAAGCCCAGGTCTTGCTGGCGCTGACGCCTTGAGAATGCCGCAGTCCGGGGTCTGGTCCTGCGGACCTGACCCCATGTCGAGAGTTTCGACGGCATCGAGCGCACAGGAGCTTTTTTCGGGTACCGAAAAATCCTGTTTCGACAGTTTGCGGCGAGTTCAAAATGGGGTCAGGTCCGCAGGACCAGACCCCGTCCTGGCTACTGCGCCAGCGCCGCTTCCGCCGCCACGAACTCCCTGAACTCGCTCGCCACCATCGGCCGCGCAAACAGATAGCCCTGCGCTTCGTCGCACTGGTGCATGCGCAGGAAGTTGCGCTGCGCCGCCGTCTCCACGCCTTCGGCCAGCACCGTCAGCCCCATCGCATGGGCCATGCTGATGGTGGCCGTGACGATCGCCGCGTCGTTCGGATCGTTCTCGATGTCGGTGACAAAACCGCGGTCGATCTTGATGCGGTCGATCGCGAACAGCTTCAGGTACGACAGCGACGAATAGCCCGTGCCGAAGTCGTCGATCGCCACGTTGATGCCGCGCTCGCGCAATGAGCGCAGCAGGTAGCGCGTGTGCTCCGGGTCGTGCATCGCCGCCGACTCGGTGATCTCCAGTTCCAGCATCGCCGGATCGACCCCGGCCTCGGCCAGCAGCAGGTCCAGGCGCGGCAGCAGGTCGCGCCCGTGGCACTGGCGCGCCGACAGGTTCACCGCCATGCGCATGCGGCCCATGCCGTCGCGCTTCCACTCGGCCATCAGCTCGATCGCCCGCACCAGCACCCAGTCGCCCAGCGCCAGGATCAGGTTCGATTCCTCGGCGATCGGGATCACCCGGTTCGGCTCGATCATGCCCAGCTCCGGATGCGGCCAGCGCAGCAGCGCCTCGGCGCCGACCACGCGGCCGGAGTCGAGCGCGATCTGCGGCTGCAGGTGCAATTCGAACTGCTTCTGCCCGAGCGCGGCCCAGATGCGGTTTTCCATCATCAGGCGCTCGTGGGTGGCGGCGTTCATCGCCGGCGAGTAGAACTGGAAATTGCCGCGGCCCTCGCTCTTGGCCGCATACATCGCGGTGTCGGCGTGGCGCATCAGGATGCCGGCGTTCGGCGCGTCGTTGGGGAACATCGCGATGCCCACCGAGGAGCCGCTGTACATGGTCTGGTTCTCGAAGCGGTAGGGCGCCGCCAGCGACTGCACGATGCGCACCGCCACCGCGCTCACCAGTTCCGGCGTCAGGTCGCCGGCCATCACGACGATGAATTCGTCGCCGCCCAGGCGCGCGATGATGTCGACGTCGCGCAGCAGTTCCTTGAGCCGCTGCGCCACTTCGACCAGCAGCAGGTCGCCGACCTGGTGGCCGTGCGAGTCGTTGATCTTCTTGAAGTGGTCGAGGTCGAGGAACAGCAGCGCCACATGCTGGCCGGCGCGGCGCGCCTGCGCCAGCAGCTGGTCGAGGTGCAGGTTCAGCGAGAAGCGGTTTTCCAGCCCGGTCAGCGGATCGTGGTGGGCCAGCTCGTAGATGTGCTTCTGGGCGCGGCGCTGCTCGGTCAGGTCGTGGATGATGCAGACAAAGATGCTTTCCTCGCGCAGCTTGACCTGGCTGGCCGAGATCGACAGCGGGAAGGTGGCGCCGGCGCTGGTGGTGCCGGCCAGTTCGCACGCCGCGGCGCCCGATTGCGCAAGGCGCGGCAGCGCGGCGCCGCCGTCGCCCTCGGGCAGCTCGAGCAGATGTTCGATGCGCACGCCGCACAGGCCGTCGGCGCCGTAGCCGAACAGCGCCCCGGCCGCCGGATTGGCCGACAGCACGGCGCCGCGATGGTCCACCGTGATGATCGCGTCGGCGGCGTTGTCGAGGATCGCCTGCAGGCGCGCCTCGCGTTCGCGCAGGCGCGCGGTGGCGTCGTCGACCTGGGCCTGGATCTGGGTGCGCTCGCCCGAGATCACCAGCATCAGCGCGCCCATCAGCGCGGTCAGCAGCAGCCCGCCCGACAGCACGCTCCAGCTTTGCCAGCTGGTGTGCGCGCGCAGGTAGGCGGCGTCGGGCGCCAGCTGCAGCTCGAAGCGGCGCCCGCCGAATTCGAGCTGCTTGCGGTACGCCGCTTCGCGCTGCGCCGGCGCCGGCGCGTCGATCACCTTGACCGGCGCGCCGCCCGCCGTGACGTCGGCGAAGCCGACCACGAAGTGCGGGAAGTCGCTCTGGGCAAGGGCCCGTCCGAGGTAAGTGTCGATGCGCAGCGCCAGGTCGAGCGCGCCGGCCGGCGGCCCGGCCGGGTCGGGGCCCATCACCCGCTGCATCAGGTGGATGCCCAGCGTGCCGGTCTGGCGCAGGCGCACCGGCGCGCTGGCCGCCGGCCGCCCGGTGCGCAGCGCCTCGGTCAGCGCATGGCCGCGCCCCGTTTCGGTCATGAAATCGCGCCCCAGCAGCAGCTCGCCGCTGGCCGGCTCGATCAGCAGGATCGGGAAGTAGGACGGGCGCCGCGCTGCCGGCCTGGCCGCGCCGCCGCTGGTGATGTCGAGCACTTCGTAGCTGCGCCCGTAGTACGCGCTGCCCCAGGCCTCGAACGCCGCGCGCTCGGCGTCGGTCACGCGCGGCAGCCAGGCCATCGCCAGCAACTCGGGGCGCTCGCGCAGGTAGGGGCCGGCGACGTCCAAAAAATTATCCGCCGAGATGGCGTTGCCCGGGCCGCTGCGCTGCCGCGCCGTGCCCGGATCGTCGATCGCGCGCGCCACCCCGGACAGGAAGCGTTCGTGTTCGGACAGCGCCGCCTGCATCATCTGGCCCACTTCCTGCGCCTTCAGGCGGAACGTCTGCATCTGCTGCTCGCTCTCCCATGCGCGCGCCTGCTGGTAGATCGCCACGAACACGCCGGCCGCGACGATCAGCGGCAGCGCCACCAGCAGCCGGCGCGGGCGCCACAGCACGCGCGGCCGGCCGATCGCCACCCAGCACAGCGGCGCCGCCAGCAGGATGCCGATGGCGTCGCCGATCCACCAGTTGAGCCAGCTGATCGACATGTCGTGCGGCGCCGTGCCCAGCCAGGACAGCACGCCCAGCGACAGGCTGGCGCGGATGGTGCAGATCAGGGGCGTGAGCAGCAGGAAGCTGAGCACCGCGCGCCCGGACGCGATGGCCGGATCGACCCAGCGCCGCAGCAGCGCGGCGCCGACCATCGCCTGCACCAGCGCGGCCCCCGCCAGCAGCAGGCCGGGCACACCAGCGGCGGGCGCGCCGGGCAGGGCCGGCAGCACGACGGGAAGCAGGGTGGCGAACGCCAGTCCGGGCAGCAGGCGCCAGCCGCCGCTGTAGAGCGCGGCGACGCCGATGCCGGCCGCCAGCGACAGCGGCGGCGCCTCGCCCGGGCGCACCGCCAGGAACTGGCCGATCGCGCCGGCCGCCAGGCACGCCGCCACCAGCCACAGATTGGCAGCGAGGCGCCGGCGCCGATGAGACTTCGGGGTGTGCAATGTTGAAACCCTCATGTGCCGATGTGGCCAGGCAGCCACATGTTCCCGCGCGCGAACAATGGTCGCTCCTGCGATGAATTCTAGACCAAATCGCGAACGCTTCGCGAACCCTTGCACTATCGGCACAGGGCCGTTACAATCACGCCCCGAAGCAAGTTCATTGTCGAATCGGCGGAAAATCAGCCGGGAAAGTTGTTGACAGTGTCTGGTGCTTGCTTCATACTCTGCGGTTCCTCGCGGAGGGGTGGCCGAGTGGTTAAAGGCGACAGACTGTAAATCTGTTCTCTATGAGTACGCTGGTTCGAATCCAGCCCCCTCCACCAAGATGTTGCAAGGAAGTTGTAGCGGTTTGTGAAGAAGAGATGATGTTGTACCTCGCGGGTGTAGCTCAATGGTAGAGCAGAAGCCTTCCAAGCTTACGACGAGGGTTCGATTCCCTTCACCCGCTCCAGTTTCTTGCAATGCATGTAGTACATCGCAATACATTAGCCCTTGTAGCTCAGTGGTAGAGCACTCCCTTGGTAAGGGAGAGGCCACGTGTTCAATCCACGTCAAGGGCACCAGAATTCAGTAGCACGCAAGTCGCAGTAAATTCAACAGACAGTCAGGCGAGCGCCTGGGAATTTCTCAAAATCGTTAGGAGTCTAAAATGGCAAAAGGTAAATTCGAACGGACCAAGCCGCACGTCAACGTCGGTACCATCGGTCACGTTGATCACGGCAAGACGACCCTGACGGCTGCAATCGCGACCGTTCTGTCGAAGAAATTCGGCGGCGAAGCAAAAGCATACGACCAGATCGATGCTGCTCCAGAAGAAAAAGCACGCGGCATTACCATCAACACCGCGCACGTCGAGTACGAAACCGCCGGCCGTCACTACGCTCACGTTGACTGCCCAGGCCACGCCGACTACATCAAGAACATGATTACCGGTGCAGCGCAGATGGACGGCGCGATCCTGGTTTGCTCCGCAGCTGACGGCCCAATGCCACAGACCCGCGAGCACATCCTGCTGGCACGCCAGGTTGGCGTTCCATACATCATCGTGTTCCTGAACAAGTGCGACCTGGTCGACGACGCAGAACTGCTGGAACTGGTCGAAATGGAAGTGCGCGAGCTCCTGTCGAAGTACGAGTTCCCAGGCGACGACCTGCCGATCATCAAGGGTTCGGCACGTATGGCGCTGGACGGCGACACCGGCCCGATGGGCGAGCAGGCGATCATGCAACTGGCTGAAGCCCTCGACACCTACATCCCGACCCCAGAGCGCGCAGTTGACGGCGCCTTCCTGATGCCAGTCGAAGACGTGTTCTCGATCTCGGGCCGCGGTACCGTGGTGACCGGTCGTGTTGAGCGCGGCATCATCAAGGTCGGCGAAGAAATCGAAATCGTCGGCATCAAAGATACCGTCAAGACCACCTGCACCGGCGTGGAAATGTTCCGCAAGCTGCTGGACCAGGGCCAGGCTGGCGACAACGTCGGTCTGCTGCTGCGCGGCACCAAGCGTGAAGACGTCGAGCGCGGCCAGGTTCTGGCCAAGCCAGGTTCGATCAAGCCGCACAACCACTTCACCGGCGAGATCTATGTCCTGTCGAAAGACGAAGGTGGCCGTCACACCCCGTTCTTCAACAACTATCGTCCACAGTTCTACTTCCGTACCACGGACGTGACCGGTTCGATCGAGCTGCCAGCGGACAAAGAGATGGTCATGCCAGGCGATAACGTGTCGATCACCGTCAAGCTGATCAACCCGATCGCGATGGAAGAAGGCCTGCGTTTCGCAATCCGCGAAGGCGGCCGTACCGTCGGCGCCGGCGTGGTTGCCAAGATCATCGCTTAATACTTAAGCTGATCGACCCAGAATGGCGGAACCCGGTTCCGCTGTTCTGGTCAGGAAGTCGGCTGCTTGCCCGGGCGCGTGCCTGGTGTTACAATAGTCGATTCCACTGTAGTTGTACCGTAGGGACGTAGCTCAATTGGCAGAGCGTCGGTCTCCAAAACCGAAGGTTGGGGGTTCGATGCCCTCCGTCCCTGCCACCGATCTGGTGCTAGGCACCGAAAGTTAAAAAGTATGTCTAATCAATCCGTGCAAACCGTCAGCACGTCGAACGACAAGTTTAAGGTGGCACTGGCAGTAGTTGCCATGATTGCGGGGGTCGTCGGGTTCTTTTACCTGAAAGGCCATAATAAACCAGCTTTGATGTGCGCAGGCGCACTCGTGGCTGGTTTGGCTTTTGCCGTCCTGCTTTTGTGGACCTCCGCTACCGGCCGCGATTTCCTGAACTTCGCCAAAGAGTCCGTTCGCGAAACCAAGAAGGTCGTGTGGCCTACCCGCAAGGAAGCGATGCAGATCACCGGCGTCGTGTTCGCCTTTGTGCTGATCATGGCGATCTTCCTGTGGGGCACGGACAAGCTGCTGGAATTCCTGTTGTACGACGTAATACTTGGTTGGAAACAATAATGAGCGATATGCAAGATGATGCTGTGCCAGGTGAAGACGCCCCTGCACCAGATGCTGGCGCACCGCTGAGTGTTCCGGTAAGTAACAAGCGCTGGTATGTCGTGCACGCTTATTCCGGCATGGAAAAGAGCGTCATGCGCGCGCTGACCGAGCGCGTCGAGCGCGCCGGCATGCAGGAACAGTTCGGCCGCATCCTGGTGCCGGTCGAAGAAGTCGTCGAAGTCAAGAACGGCCAGAAGTCGGTCAGCGAACGTCGTTTCTTCCCTGGCTACGTGCTGGTCGAAATGGAAATGACCGACGAGACCTGGCACCTGGTCAAGAACACCAGCAAGGTCACCGGTTTCATCGGCGGCAAGTCGAACAAGCCGACGCCGATTCCGGCGCGCGAGATCGACAAGATCATGCAGCAGATGCAAGAGGGTGTCGAGAAGCCGCGCCCGAAAGTGCTGTACGAAGTGGGCGAGCAGGTGCGCATCAAGGATGGTCCGTTCACCGACTTCAACGGCAACGTCGAAGAAGTCAACTACGAGAAATCCAAAGTGCGCGTCTCGGTCACCATCTTCGGCCGCGCAACGCCAGTCGAACTCGAGTTCGGCCAGGTCGAAAAAGTATAAGTCGTCGTTCCTGCGCAGGCAGGAACCCATGCTGAGCAAGCTCTGTATGGACCCCAGCCTTCGCTGGGGCGACAACCCGGTAGTCAACGTGTAATTGAAACGTCGCCGCAGTTTTGGCGGAATTTAATAAGAGGAGCCCTGCCAATGTTGTACCGGCGGGGCGCTACTACTCATCCAAGATAGGAGCCATCATGGCAAAGAAAATCATTGGTTTTATCAAGCTGCAAGTGCCAGCTGGTAAAGCAAACCCATCCCCACCGATCGGCCCAGCGCTGGGTCAGCGCGGCCTGAACATCATGGAATTCTGCAAGGCGTTCAACGCCCAGACCCAGGGTGTCGAGCCAGGTATGCCAATCCCTGTCGTGATCACCGCGTTCGCCGACAAGTCCTTCACCTTCGTGATGAAGACGCCTCCTGCGACCTACCTGATCAAGAAGGCCGCCGGCATCACCAAAGGTTCGCCGAAGCCGCACACCGACAAGGTTGGTACCCTGTCGCGCGCTCAAGCTGAAGAAATCGCAAAAACAAAACAGCCAGATCTGACCGCTGCCGACATGGATGCTGCCGTTCGCATCATCGCCGGCTCCGCGCGTTCGATGGGCATCACGGTGGAAGGTGTTTAATCATGGCAAAACTGTCCAAGCGCGTTAAAGCAATCAAGGCCAAGGTAGACCGCAACAAGGCCTACGGTTTCGACAATGCAGTGGCCCTGATCAAGGAATTCGCCACCGCCAAGTTCAACGAATCGATCGACGTGTCGGTTCAGCTGGGCGTGGATCCGAAGAAGTCGGACCAGGTCGTTCGCGGCTCCGTCGTGCTGCCAGCCGGCACCGGCAAGACCGTTCGCGTCGCTGTGTTCGCTACCGGTGAAAAGGCCGAGCAGGCCAAAGCCGCCGGCGCCGACATCGTTGGTATGGAAGACCTGGCCGAGAAAGTCAAAGCCGGCGACATGCCTTTCGACATCGTCATCGCTTCGCCAGACACCATGCGTATCGTCGGTACCCTGGGCCAGATCCTGGGTCCACGCGGCCTGATGCCTAACCCGAAAGTCGGCACCGTGACCGCCGATGTCGCTACCGCGGTGAAAAACGCGAAAGCCGGCCAGGTTCAGTACCGTACCGACAAGGCAGGTATCATCCACGCCACCATCGGCCGCAAGTCGTTCAGCGACGCCGACCTGAAGACCAACCTGGTCGCCCTGATCGAAGCACTGAACAAGGCCAAGCCAGCATCGTCGAAGGGCGTGTACCTGCGCAAGGTCGCCATCTCGTCGACCATGGGCGCCGGCGTCCGTATCGACCAGGCTTCCCTGGCAGCTTAAGTTTCAAGAATCAAGTCCTCGCGGAACAACGCGGGGCGCATCTTTGGGCTGGTCGGGCATTTTCCCGGCCAGACAATCAAAGACCGTTGGGCCGAAGCAGCAGTCGGGCGGAGGTTAAAAGAAGTTACCCAACGCAGATGGTGTACCCGAGCAAGTTTTGTAGTCCATGCTGCGTGAATTCATCCGCTCAGTTGTACTTCTTAACTTCGGACGCCGTGTTCGAACCGATGCGAGGCATTTGCCGAGCATCATTTAAGGAGGTTGACCGTGGGTCTCAATCTGAATGACAAAAAGGCCGTCGTCGCCGAAGTTTCCGCAAAAGTAGCATCTGCGCAAACGATCGTCGTGGCCGAATATCGTGGCATCCAGGTTGGTCACTTGACGCAACTTCGTGCCAAAGCGCGTACCCAAGGCGTGTACCTGCGTGTGTTGAAAAATACGCTCGCTCGTCGCTCCGTCGAAGGCACGCCGTTTGCAAGCCTGGCTGACGCCATGACCGGTCCGTTGATCTACTCGATCTCGGACGATGCAGTTGCAGCAGCGCGAGTCATCAACGACTTCGCTAAAACCAACGACAAGCTGGTCATCAAGGCAGGTAACTACGCAGGCAAGTCGCTGGATAAAGCGGCCGTTGCAGCGTTGGCAAGCATTCCAAGCCGTGAAGTCCTCATCTCGCAGTTGTTGGGCGTCATGCTGGCTCCGGTTTCGGGCTTTGCACGTGGTCTGGCTGCACTGGCAGCCAAGAAGAGCGAAGGTTCGGAAGCTGCTCCTGCAGCCGAAGAAACCGCTGCTGCTTAAGCAGTCGTTTTTCAGTCAATACCAATCTATTCAAAAAATTTAGGAGTTTCAAATGGCAATCAGCAAAGACGACATCCTGGCAGCAGTTAGCGAAATGTCCGTAATGGACCTGAACGAACTGGTCAAGGCATTCGAAGAGAAGTTCGGCGTTTCGGCCGCAGCAATGGCAGCTCCAGCAGCTGGCGGCGCCGCTGCTGGCGCGGCTGCTGAAGAGCAGACCGAATTCAACCTGGTTCTGGCCGACTTCGGCGCGAACAAGGTTGGCGTCATCAAGGCAGTTCGCGAAATCACCGGTCTGGGCCTGAAAGAAGCCAAAGATCTGGTCGATGGCGCACCGAAGACCGTGAAAGAAGCGATTTCGAAAGCAGACGCAGAAGCAGGCAAGAAGAAGCTGGAAGAAGCTGGCGCGAAAGCCGAAATCAAGTAATAGCAGTATTGGGCGGCTGTTCCGCGCCGGAGTCAAAGCTTGCGGTTCCCTTCCGAAAGGAGGGGAATGCGGCTTTGGCTCTTTTGTCGTCCCTGTCGTATATGTAGTAAGGTAGTACCCTTGTACTTGTTTCGCCTTCTTTTCACCTGACCGAAGTTCGAGACTTGAGGCCTTTCCAGTGTCGCCCTGGAAATTCCTGAATTCTCATCCTTTAGTCACTCACGGAGTGTCCATGCACTACTCATTTACTGAGAAGAAACGCATTCGCAAATCATTCGCGAAGCGCGCCAACGTTCACAACGTTCCCTTCCTTCTGGCTACCCAGCTTGAATCCTACGAGAATTTCCTGCAAGCGGACGCCGCGCCGTCCATTCGCAAGAACGACGGCCTGCAGTCGGCTTTCACCTCGATTTTCCCGATCGTGTCGCATAATGGTTTTGCGCGCCTCGAGTTCCTGTCGTATGTCCTGGGCGACCCGGCGTTCGACGTCAAGGAATGCCAACAGCGTGGCCTGACGTTCGCGTCGCCGCTGCGCGCCAAGGTGCGCCTGGTGATTCTGGACAAGGAATCGCCGACCAAGCCTGTGGTCAAGGAAATGAAGGAGCAGGAAGTCTACATGGGCGAATTGCCGCTCATGACGACCACCGGCTCGTTCGTCATCAACGGTACCGAGCGCGTCATCGTGTCGCAGCTGCACCGTTCGCCTGGCGTGTTCTTCGAGCACGACCGCGGCAAGACCCACTCGTCGGGCAAGCTGCTGTTCTCGGCGCGCATCATTCCTTACCGCGGCTCGTGGCTGGACTTCGAGTTCGACCCGAAAGACATCCTGTTCTTCCGCGTCGACCGCCGCCGCAAGATGCCTGTGACGATCCTGCTCAAGGCGATCGGCATGTCGCATGAGCAGATCCTGGCGAACTTCTTCGTATTTGACAATTTCAACCTGCGCTCCGAAGGCGCCGAGATGGAATTCGTCGCCGAGCGCCTGCGCGGCGAAGTCGCGCGTTTCGACATCGTCGACCGCGACGGCAAGACCCTGGTGCTGAAGGACAAGCGCATCAACAGCAAGCACGTGCGCGACATCGAAGCGGCTGGCATCAAGCACATCTCCGTGCCTGAAGACTACCTGCTGGGCCGCGTGCTGGCCAAGAACATCGTCGACGCCGAGACCGGCGAAGTGGTGGCCAACGCCAACGACGAGCTGACCGAAGAGCTGCTGGGCAAGCTGCGCGACGCCAACGTCACGGAAATCCAGACCCTGTACACCAACGACCTGGACCAGGGCGCCTACATTTCGCAGACCCTGCGCATCGACGACACCGCCGACCAGATGGCCGCGAAAGTGGCGATCTACCGCATGATGCGTCCTGGCGAGCCGCCGACCGAAGATTCGGTCGAGGCCCTGTTCAACGGCCTGTTCTACAGCCCTGAGCGTTACGACCTGTCGGCCGTCGGCCGCATGAAGTTCAACCGCCGCATCGGCCGCGACGAACTGACCGGCGCGATGACGCTGTCGAACGACGACGTGCTGGCCGTGATCAAGATCCTGGTCGAGCTGCGCAATGGCCGCGGTGAAGTCGACGATATCGATCACCTGGGCAACCGCCGCGTGCGTTGCGTCGGCGAACTGGCGGAAAACCAGTTCCGCGCCGGCCTGGTGCGCGTCGAGCGCGCCGTCAAGGAACGCCTCGGCCAGGCCGAAGCGGACAACCTGATGCCGCACGACCTGATCAACAGCAAGCCGATCTCGGCCGCGATCCGCGAATTCTTCGGCTCCTCGCAGCTGTCGCAGTTCATGGACCAGACCAATCCGCTGTCGGAAATCACCCACAAGCGCCGCGTTTCGGCCCTTGGCCCTGGCGGTCTGACCCGCGAGCGCGCCGGCTTCGAAGTGCGCGACGTGCACCCGACCCACTACGGCCGCGTGTGCCCGATCGAAACGCCTGAAGGCCCGAACATCGGCCTGATCAACTCGCTGGCACTGTTTGCCCGCCTGAACGAGTACGGCTTCCTCGAGACGCCTTACCGCAAGGTCGAAAACAGCGTCGTCACCGACAAGATCGACTACCTGTCGGCGATCGAAGAAGGCCGCTACATCATCGCTCAGGCGAACGCGACCATCGACAAGGCCAACAAGCTGACCGACGAACTGGTCTCGGCCCGTGAAGCCGGCGAAACCATCCTGGTCTCGCCAGAGCGCATCCAGTACATGGACGTGGCCCCAGGCCAGATCGTGTCGGTTGCAGCTTCGCTGATTCCGTTCCTCGAGCACGACGATGCAAACCGCGCGCTGATGGGCGCCAACATGCAGCGCCAGGCCGTGCCTTGCCTGCGTCCTGAAAAGGCCGTGGTCGGCACCGGTATCGAGCGCACCGTGGCGGTCGACTCGGGCACCACAGTGCAGGCCCTGCGCGGCGGCGTGGTGGACTACATCGATGCAGGCCGTGTGGTGATTCGCGTCAACGACGACGAAGCACAGGCGGGCGAAGTCGGCGTGGACATCTACAACCTGATCAAGTACACCCGTTCGAACCAGAACACCAACATCAACCAGCGTCCGATCGTGCAGGTTGGCGACCGCGTGGCCAAGGCCGACGTGATCGCCGACGGCGCATCGACCGACCTGGGCGAGCTGGCACTGGGCCAGAACATGCTCGTCGCCTTCATGCCGTGGAACGGCCTGAACTTCGAGGACTCGATCCTGATCTCGGAAAACGTCGTCAAGGATGACCGCTACACCTCGATTCACATCGAAGAGCTGTCGGTCGTCGCACGCGACACCAAGCTGGGCGCGGAAGAAATCACCCGCGACATCTCGAACCTGGCCGAGAACCAATTGGCTCGCCTGGACGAGTCGGGCATCGTGTACATCGGCGCTGAAGTGCAGGCCGGCGACACCCTGGTCGGTAAAGTGACGCCAAAAGGCGAAACCCAGCTGACCCCGGAAGAGAAGCTGCTGCGCGCGATCTTCGGCGAGAAGGCATCGGACGTCAAAGACACCTCGCTGCGCGTGCCTTCGGGCATGATCGGCACCGTTATCGACGTGCAAGTGTTCACCCGCGAAGGCATCGTCCGCGACAAGCGCGCCCAGCAGATCATCGACGATGAGCTGAAGCGCTTCCGCCTCGACCTGAACGACCAGATGCGTATCGTCGAAGGCGACGCCTTCCAGCGTCTCGAGAAGATGCTGATCGGTAAAGTCGTCAACGGCGGTCCGAAGAAGCTGGCCAAAGGCGCCAAGCTGACCAAGGAATACCTGGACGACCTCGACAAGTACCACTGGTTCGACATCCGCCCTGCCGACGACGACGCTGCCGCTGCTCTGGAAGCGATCAAGGAATCGATCGCCGAGAAGCGCCACCAGTTCGACCTGGCCTTCGAAGAGAAGCGCAAGAAGCTCACGCAAGGCGACGAGCTGCAGCCAGGCGTGCAGAAGATGGTCAAGGTCTACCTGGCCGTCAAGCGCCGCCTGCAGTCGGGCGACAAGATGGCGGGCCGTCACGGTAACAAGGGTGTGGTTTCCCGTATCGTTCCTGTCGAAGACATGCCGTTCATGGCCGACGGTACGCCGGCCGACGTGGTGCTGAACCCGCTGGGCGTTCCATCGCGAATGAACGTCGGTCAGATCCTCGAAACCCACCTCGGCTGGGCAGCGAAGGGCCTGGGCCTGCGCATCGGCGAAATGCTGAAGTCGCAAGCGAAGGTCGAGGAAATGCGCAAGTTCCTCAACACGATCTACAACGAGACCGGCAAGCAGGAAGACCTGGACAGCTTCAGCGACGACGAAATCATGTCGCTGGCGAGCAACCTGAAGAACGGCGTGCCGTTCGCAACGCCAGTGTTCGACGGCGCGCACGAGTCCGAGATCCATCGCATGCTGGACCTGGCCTACCCTGAGCCGATCGCCACCAAGCTGGGCATGACGCCATCGAAGAACCAGGTCACCATGTACGACGGCCGCACGGGCGAATCGTTCGAGCGCAAGGTCACGGTCGGCTACATGCACATGCTGAAGCTGCACCACCTGGTCGACGACAAGATGCACGCGCGTTCCACCGGTCCTTACTCGCTGGTGACGCAGCAGCCACTGGGCGGTAAAGCCCAGTTCGGCGGCCAGCGCTTCGGTGAGATGGAGGTGTGGGCACTGGAAGCGTACGGCGCCTCGTACGTGCTGCAGGAAATGCTGACGGTCAAGTCGGACGATGTGAACGGCCGTACCAAGGTCTACGAGAACCTGGTCAAGGGCGACCATGTGATCGAAGCCGGTATGCCGGAATCGTTCAACGTGCTGGTGAAGGAAATTCGTTCGCTGGGTATCGATATCGACCTGGAACGCAACTAAATCGCAGTAAAGGGTCTGACCCCGCGGGGTCAGACCCAGGTTTGGTTGGAAGCATCAGAAATTTAATCACCTCTGGAGTGATACATGAAAGCACTGCTCGATCTATTCAAGCAAGTTCAAACGAATGAAACCTTCGACGCCATCAAGATTGGCCTGGCGTCGCCTGAAAAAATCCGTTCGTGGTCCTACGGCGAAGTCAAGAAGCCGGAAACCATCAACTACCGTACCTTCAAGCCGGAACGCGACGGCCTGTTCTGCGCCAAGATCTTTGGTCCTATCAAGGACTACGAGTGCCTGTGCGGCAAGTACAAGCGCCTGAAGCACCGCGGCGTCATCTGCGAGAAGTGCGGCGTCGAAGTCACGCTGGCCAAGGTGCGCCGCGAACGCATGGGCCACATCGAGCTGGCCTCGCCGACCGCGCACATCTGGTTCCTGAAGTCGCTGCCGTCGCGCCTGGGCATGGTCCTGGACATGACGCTGCGCGACATCGAGCGCGTGCTGTACTTCGAAGCGTACGTCGTGACCGATCCGGGCATGACCCCGCTGAAGAAGTGCCAGATCATGTCGGAAGACGACTACGCCGCCAAGTACGAAGAGTACGGCGACGACTTCACCGCATTCATGGGCGCCGAAGGCATCCGTGAGCTGCTGCGTTCGATCGACATCCACCGCGATGCCGAAGCGCTGCGCGTGGAGCTGAAAGAGTCGAAGTCCGAAGCGAAGATCAAGAAATACGCCAAGCGCCTGAAAGTGCTCGAGGCATTCCAGCGTTCGGGCATCAAGCCGGACTGGATGATCATGGAAGTGCTGCCGGTGCTGCCGCCGGAACTGCGTCCGCTGGTCCCGCTGGACGGCGGCCGCTTTGCGACCTCCGACCTGAACGACCTGTATCGCCGCGTCATCAACCGTAATAACCGCCTGAAGCGCCTGATGGAACTGCGCGCGCCGGAAATCATTACGCGTAACGAAAAGCGCATGCTGCAGGAAGCGGTCGACTCGCTGCTGGACAACGGCCGTCGCGGCAAAGCGATGACCGGCGCCAACAAGCGTCCGCTCAAGTCGCTGGCCGAGATGATCAAGGGCAAGGGCGGTCGTTTCCGTCAGAACTTGCTGGGTAAGCGCGTCGACTACTCGGGCCGTTCGGTCATCGTGGTCGGTCCGCAGCTGAAACTGCACCAGTGCGGCCTGCCGAAGCTGATGGCCCTGGAACTGTTCAAGCCGTTCATCTTCAACAAGCTCGAACTGATGGGCCTGGCAACGACGATCAAGGCCGCCAAGAAGCTGGTCGAGATCCAGGAACCGGTGGTCTGGGACATCCTGGAAGACGTGATCCGCGAACACCCGATCATGCTCAACCGTGCACCTACGCTGCACCGCCTCGGTATCCAGGCGTTCGAGCCAGTCCTGATTGAAGGCAAGGCGATTCAGCTGCACCCACTCGTCTGCGCGGCGTTCAACGCCGACTTCGACGGTGACCAGATGGCTGTCCACGTCCCGCTGTCGATCGAAGCGCAGATGGAAGCGCGCACGCTGATGCTGGCGTCGAACAACATCCTGTTCCCGTCGAACGGCGAGCCGTCGATCGTTCCTTCCCAGGATATCGTGCTCGGTCTGTACTACGCGACCCGCGAAGCGATCAACGCCAAGAACGAAGGTATGCTGTTTACCGACGTGTCGGAAGTGATCCGCGCCTACGACAACAAGGAAGTCGAACTGACGACCCGCATCACCGTGCGTATCGTCGAGAACCCGAAAGACCCGGCAACCGGCGAATTCGTGCGCACCGTCACGCGCTACGAAACCACCGTTGGCCGCGCGATCCTGTCCGAGATCCTGCCGAAGGGCCTGCCGTTCAGCGTGCTGAACCGCGCCCTGAAGAAGAAAGAGATCTCGAAGCTGATCAACACCTCGTTCCGCAAGTGCGGCCTGCGCGCGACCGTCGTGTTCGCCGACAAGCTGATGCAGTCGGGCTTCCGCCTGGCGACCCGCGCCGGTATCTCGATCGCGGTGGACGACATGCTGGTGCCGCCGCAAAAGGTCACCCTGATCGCGGCTGCGGAATCGGAAGTCAAGCAGATCGAGCAGCAGTACGCTTCGGGTCTGGTGACCTCGGGCGAGCGTTACAACAAGGTCGTCGACATCTGGGGCAAGACCTCGGACGAAGTCGGCAAGGCCATGATGGACCAGCTGAAAGTGGAAGACGTCGTCAAGCGCGACGGCACCAAGTCGACCCAGGAATCGTTCAACGCGATTTACATGATGGCCGACTCGGGCGCGCGCGGTTCGGCAGCCCAGATTCGCCAGCTGGCCGGTATGCGAGGCCTGATGGCCAAGCCGGACGGTTCGATTATCGAAACGCCGATTACCGCGAACTTCCGCGAAGGCCTGAACGTTCTTCAGTACTTCATCTCGACCCACGGCGCTCGTAAAGGTCTGGCCGACACCGCGCTGAAGACCGCGAACTCCGGTTACCTGACGCGCCGCCTGGTCGACGTGACCCAGGACCTGGTCGTGATCGAGGACGATTGCAACACCACCAACGGCACCGTCATGAAGGCGCTGGTTGAAGGCGGTGAAGTCATCGAAGCGCTGCGCGACCGTATTCTCGGCCGTGTCAACGTGCACGATGTCGTCAATCCTGAGACCCAGGAAACCCTGTACGAAGCCGGCACGCTGCTGGACGAGGACATGGTTGAAGAAATCGAGCGCCTGTCGATCGACGAAGTCAAGGTTCGCACCCCGCTCACTTGCGACACGCGCTTCGGCCTGTGCGCCAAGTGCTACGGCCGCGACCTGGGCCGCGGCCTGCTGGTCAACGCCGGCGAAGCAGTCGGTGTGGTCGCAGCGCAGTCGATCGGTGAGCCAGGTACCCAGCTGACCATGCGTACCTTCCACATCGGTGGTGCGGCATCGCGTGCTGCAGTGGCGTCGTCGGTGGAAGCGAAGTCGAACGGTACCATCCGTTTCACCGCGACCATGCGTTACGTCACCAACGGCAAGGGCGCCCAGATCGTCATTTCGCGTTCCGGCGAAGTGCTGATCACGGACGACCATGGCCGCGAGCGCGAGCGTCACAAGGTGCCGTACGGCGCCACCCTGATCGTCAAGGACGGCATGGTCATCAAGGCCGGCACCGCACTGGCGACCTGGGATCCGCTGACCCGTCCGATCATTACCGAGTACGCCGGTACGGTCCGCTTCGAGAACGTGGAAGAGGGCGTCACCGTTGCTCGCCAGGTCGACGAAGTCACCGGCCTGTCGACCCTGGTGGCGATCGACGCCAAGCGTCGCGGTTCGCTGACCAAGACCCTGCGTCCACAGGTCAAGCTGCTGAACGAGAACAACGAAGAAGTCAAGATCGCCGGCACCGAACACAGTGTGGCGATCGGCTTCCAGGTTGGCGCGCTGATCATGGTCAAGGACGGCCAGCAAGTGTCCGTCGGCGAAGTGCTGGCGCGTATCCCGACCGAATCGCAGAAGACGCGCGACATTACCGGTGGTCTGCCACGGGTTGCCGAGCTGTTCGAAGCGCGTTCGCCGAAGGATGCCGGCATGCTGGCGGAAGTCACGGGTACGGTTGCGTTCGGTAAGGAAACCAAGGGCAAGCAGCGTCTGGAAATCACGGACATGGACGGCAACAAGCACGAGTTCCTGATCACCAAGGACAAGCAAGTGCTGGTTCACGACGGCCAGGTAGTGAACAAGGGCGAGATGATCGTGGACGGCCCGGCCGATCCGCAAGACATCCTGCGCCTGCTGGGTATCGAAGCGCTGGCGCGTTACATCGTCGACGAAGTGCAGGACGTGTACCGTCTGCAGGGCGTGAAGATCAACGACAAGCACATCGAAGTGATCGTGCGCCAGATGCTGCGCCGTGTTCAGATCGTCGAAGCTGGCGATGCGAACTACATCGTTGGCGAGCAGGTCGAGCGTTCGGAACTGCTGGACGAAAACGACCGCGTGATCGCCCTGGGCAAGATCCCTGCGACGTACGAAAACGTCCTGCTGGGTATTACCAAGGCATCGCTGTCGACCGACTCGTTCATTTCGGCGGCGTCGTTCCAGGAAACCACCCGCGTTCTGACCGAAGCGGCGATCATGGGCAAGCGCGACGGTCTGCGCGGCCTGAAGGAAAACGTCATCGTCGGCCGCCTGATTCCTGGCGGTACCGGCCTGGCCTTCCATCGCGCCAAGAAGGAAAAAGAGCAGTGGGAAGTGGAAGAGCGTGCAGCCTTGCTGCAGCAGGAGAAGGCCAACATGGCTTCCGAGCTGCAAGCGATGGAAGACAGCACCGCGGCAGCAGCCGCATCCCATCTGGGCGACGACGCGTAATTAGCTAGTCACTCAAACGAAAACGGCACCCTCGGGTGCCGTTTTTTTATTGGGCGTCCGCAAAGTTGAGCGTTTGTTTCCGCAATACGATTTGAAAATTCAAGATGAGGTGAGGGCGACGGAACATTGCTATCGTCATCACAGCGCGGGTGAGACGGCAGGCGGCGACCAGGCCAGAGTGAAGGATTAACGTGAACCGACGTTCGATCATTGCCGTGCTGCTTCAAGTAGCAATTGTTTCGGGTTGTCGGCAGCAGGGCGCGCCGACCGCCCCGTCCCCAACCAAAACAAAGGAACGCACCGTGATCTTCGAAAGTTCAGACGACCGCCTTCCCCCGCCAGAGGTTCCGCCGGTAGAGCGGGACGGGGTGCGTTATGCGCAAGCCGAGAACGGGAATGATGCGGGGCTCGATCAGGTGGGAGGGGTTCTGGTGGCCAATGACGTGGCCAGCGGCAAACGACTATGGTCACTGGCCGTCTACGGTAACCCGGTCGATCTCAAGCTCGAGGCTGATGTGCAATCGGCGTTCTTCACCTCGATGGCCTTTGACCCGGACGGACGCTTGCGTATTACCAACGAAGAAGGCAAGACATTCTTGGTCGACACGAAGGCGCGCAAGGCAATACCCGTCCCCTGAAAGCAGACCCTGGACCGGCGCTAGCCGGACGCGGCATCGCCGGCGGTGTCGTTCCATGACACCGCCATCGGGCTGATACAAGCGCCGCTGATGGGCAAGGGCGACGGTCTGCGCTGCCTGAAGGAAAACGTCGAGTGCGCTTTGATCACACTGCGCGATCAACAAACAATTCCGCCGATGCTTTTTCCGCTGCGCAGGTCGAAGCCGAAATTGCAGGAGTACTCCCCTTTTGCGGAGCGCTGGCAACTGAGGTTTTCATGATCCCGCTGACGGCTGCGAATGCCGGTTTGATCTGTGCAGACGTCCTTCACATCCGGGCCGATGGCGTCGAACATTTCCCGCGCAGCCGAGCCTTGAATCGAGAACGTTATTTTCTTGTCGGCCGCGCTAGGAGGAAGCGGATCGCCCAGCTCGCCGCCGTAGATTCGATAGGAGCCGACCATTTGCTTGTGCGGGGTCTGATCCGATGCGCGGGCGATCGCAAAGCAGGAGAACGCAGCGATCGCATAGATGAGAACGAATTTCATCAATTTCATCCTTTTGAGATTAGAACCACGTGAAAGTGGTTGCCATGATTTTTTGCAGCGTGTACACCTCGAATCGCCGGGTCGTTGAAAAGGATTTGCTTCACCCGTCCGGTGGCGAAAAACATGCCAATCAGTTTTGAGGTTGCAACTCGATCATACTGCGCATCGCTGACCGTGCAAGGGAGTTGCTTGCCATCTCGCCGCAGAGGTCTGATGTCGACTTCCAATCCGCTGCGGTGCGTCTTGTGATCGGGATGCCGTACGCCGTTGGCGAGGCTAATGTCACCGATACCGAACTTTCGCGACTCGACCGCAGCCCATTGGGCCGCAATGTTAAAGATGGTAGTGAGCATCGCCGGATGCGCGTATTGACTAATTCCCCCGCCGGGCGCGCCGTAGGCATAGTACCCTCCGCCTTCGTAACTTTGAGGCAGAACGAAAAAGCTGCGTGCATCCTTCACATTCAGGTTACTCATGAATTTCTCCGTGGGATTGCGAAACCAGATTTTCGCGGCAGCTGCTCAGTTGTGTGTTGCTGAAAATCATTCTCGACCGGAATTAAGACGAACCCTCTCCGAGCCGGCCAGCATCGCTGAATCGAAAATCGCCCAATGGCAATAGTCGATATACTCGGCCGTATTCCATTGGCAAAAAGTCACGATTCAATGAAGCTCCGTACCTCCGCCCTGATTTCCACCTTGTTGATTGCTGCCGCGCCTGCCCATGCCGGCGAAACCGAACAGCACCTGCTCCGTTGCTCCATCCTTGGCGACTCCAGCGCCCGCCTGGGCTGCTTCGATGCGCTGTCGAAGCAGGTCGAGGCTGCCGAAGCCAGCGTGCCGGTGGTTGCCGCCGCGCCGACCTTGGCCGAGCCGCAGATCGCCGCCAAGCCGACGCCGAAAGTGAAGGCGCCCGACACTCCGGTCTCGCGCATGACGCAGGATTGGGAACTCAATCCCGACGCGAAGCGTGGACGCTACTCGGTGCATCCGCTGCTCGACAACTACTTGCTGGTCGCGAACCAGAGCAACGCCACCAACGACCGGCCGTTCCGAGCCTATCGACCAGATGGCTACGAATCGAAGCACGTCGAGCTGACCTATCAGCTCAGCTTCAAGGCGAAAGTTTTGGAAGGCATCGGCAATCTGCCGATCGACATCTGGGCGGCGTACACGCAAAAGAGTTTCTGGCAGGCGTACGCGCGCCGGTACTCGAGCCCGTTTCGCGAAACGAACTATCGGCCGGAGATCATGGCGGTCGTGCCGGTCAATCAGCAGATGGGCGACGTCAACCTGCGCTTCGTGTCGATCGGCGCGGTGCACGAATCGAATGGGCAGGGGATGACCTTGTCGCGCAGCTGGAATCGCGTCTACGGCCAGGCCGGACTGGAGAGCGGCAACCTCGGCGTGATCGCGCGCGTGTGGAAGCGGCTCGATAACGAAAAGTCGAACAACGACAATCCGGACATCACCGATTACCTCGGGCATGGCGATGTGCGCATCACTTACCGCGACAAGGGCTTCGAATATACGGCGATGTTGCGCAGGAATTTCGACACGGGGCATGGCGCGGTGCAGGCAGGCGTGGCGTTCCCGCTGGTGAATAATCTTAAGGGCTACGCGCAGGCGTTCGCGGGTTACGGGCAGAGCCTGATCGACTACAACTACTCGCAGAAATCGCTCGGCGCCGGCATTCTGATGGATTTCTGATCGACGTTACGACGGCCATACCTGGGTCTGATCCCACGGGGTCAGGCCCTAAGCCGCGCCACATCCAAATCGACTGGTTCGTTTCGCGGTTACTGGCGTTCGCGGATCTTTTCTATCTTGGCCTCGTCGAGACAAACGACTTTTAGCCCTCTCTGGTTTTTTTTGTTCAAAGGGCAAACGCGGAACTTCGCATCGATTTCGTTATCCACTGTTAGCTTGGACTTCAGGTCCGCCGGCATCAGCTCTTGTTCGGAGGGGCCAACGGCATAAACGCGTTTGCTTCCACGTTGGTAAATACGAACCGCTGGTGTTCCGTTGTAGATGGAAATCGTTCCATCAATCCACGTGCACTGCTGTTGGTACTCGATTCTCCCTTTGCATATCGCGCTGTTCGCGCCCGGCACCTCCTGTACATCCGCGACGGCGCTCACAGCAGAAAGAAGCAAGGGGACCAGAAGCCAGATTTTATTTGCCATATGTGTTCGCATAGATGTTCGAGGCAGGAAGATCTGCTGTTGGGTAAGAATTGTCGAGGGGACCGATTTGCGTAAATATTCGCAAGCCATAGAAGTAACCTTTTCAATTGTTTTTTCGAAAGTTGAAATTCGTTGCTCCGTTCGTCGGATCAAGATTCTTCGCTCGGTCATCGCGCGCGGCGGTCACTGCGGCGACGCAGGCGGCGTGCGTTTCGAGCTCTTGTTTTGGAACATGTGCCACGGTGGGGCCTGTTTTTGGACGAGCCCCGGATTTGCTTTGAGCGTTGATGATCGAATGCGCGATGTTCTTTCGGGCCTCAGAAATTTGTTCGCCAGAAAGAGATCTTGTCTCATTGAAGATGATGTTCGCAACTTGGTCGTCGGTTAGCGGCATGATCTTTTCCCTGTACGGTAGAGAACGGTAAGCTCAGGATACATGGCGCGAGCGAGTTTGCCATTAGCATTTCTAACGGGTCGATACATTCGACAGCGACCACCTCGGCGTTCCGCTGCGCATTCGCGTCAACACCAGGGTCTGACCCGGCCGGGTCAGACCCCAGACGCACACTCAGCATGGGTGCCAGCCTGCGCTGATACGACAGACGACACCCAACCCCCGCAGCTCTAGCGCACGTTTCCAAAGGCAAATTCGCATCGTTAGCGGTATGCTAATGGATCGCCGGGCATCGGTGCGCCGGCCGCCAACGTGATCGGAACCTTCGCCATGCGCTATCACCCGCTCGGCCATACCGGGCTGTTCGTCTCCGAGCTTTGCCTCGGCACCATGACCTTCGGCGGCTCGGAAGGCATGTGGGGCAAGATCGGCTCCCTGCAGCAATCCGAGGCCGAACAGCTGATCGGCAAGGCCTTCCACGCGGGCATCAACTTCATCGATACCGCCGACGTCTATGCCGGCGGCGCCTCGGAACAGATCACCGGCCAGGCGCTGAAAAACCTTAACATCCCGCGCGACGAAATCGTCATCGCGACCAAGGTGTTCGGCGACACCGGCCACGGCCCGAACGCGCGCGGCTCGTCGCGCACCCACATCACCAACGGCCTCAAAGCCAGCCTCAAGCGGCTGCAGCTCGATTACGTCGACCTGTACCAGCTGCACGGCTTCGACCCCGCCACGCCCATCGAGGAGACCCTGCGCGCGCTCGACCAGATGGTGCGACACGGCCACGTGCGCCACATCGGTGTGTCCAACTGGGCGGCGTGGCAGATCGTCAAGGCGCTCGGCATCTCCGAACGCCTTGGCCTGGCGCGCTTCGAATCGCTGCAGGCCTACTACAGCGTGGCCGGCCGCGACATCGAACGCGAACTGATCCCCATGCTCGCCAGCGAAGGCCTCGGCCTGATGGTCTGGAGCCCGCTCGCAGGTGGTCTGTTGAGCGGCAAGTACGGCCGCAACCAGCAAGCCGAGGAGGGTAGCCGCCGCGTCGCCTTCGATTTTCCGCCGGTCGACAAGGAGCGCGCCTGGGATTGCATCGACGCGATGCACCCGATCGCGCTGCAGCACGGCGTGTCGATCGCGCGCGTCGCGCTGGCCTGGCTGCTGCATCAGCCGCAAGTCACCAGCGTCATCATCGGCGCCAAGCGCCCGGAGCAGCTTGCCGACAACATCGCCGCCACCAATGTGCGCCTCACGCCACATGACCTCGAACGCATCGCCGCCGCCAGCGCCTTGTCGACCGAATACCCCGGCTGGATGATCGAACTCCAGGGCGGATACCGCCGCAACCAGATGGCAGAATCGCGCAGACCATCAACCTGAAAAGGAGGGAGTCATGCTGAATCAAAAAGAGGCGATCGCCATGATCGCCGTGAAGAACATCCAAGAGGCGGCCAGATTCTACGAAGGCACGCTGGGCCTGGAGCGCGCCGGCACCGAGGGCGAGGAAGTCATCACCTACCGCAGCGGCAGCACGCGCATCAATGTCTATCACTCGCAATTTGCGGGCACCAACAAGGCGACGTCGGTGGTGTGGAACGTCGGCGATGAGATGGAATCGATTGTCGCGTCGCTGAAATCGAAAGGCGTCGCGTTCGAGCATTACGACATGCCGGGCCTCACGCTGCAGGGCGATATCCACGTCGGCGGCGGCATGAAGGTCGCGTGGTTCAAGGACCCCGACGGCAATATCCTCAGTCTCGTCACTGGCTAACAACAAGGAGAACACAGATGATCTCGATGAAAAAACTGCTGATTGGATCGGTCGTGCTTGGCGCCGGCGCGCTCGTCACTTCGCTCGCAATGGCGAAGGACAAGCATGCATCGGTGGACAACGAATTCGCGATGATGGACACCGACAAGGATGGCAAGATCTCCGCCGCCGAGCACGCGGCCGGCGCGAAGGCCATGTTCGAGAAGATGGATGCAAACAAGGACGGCAAGGTGACGGCCGATGAGATGGCCGCGGCGCATCAGGCCATGACCGGCAACAAGGCGAAGAAGGGCGATATGTCGGCCGCCGAGAAAATCAAGATGGTCGATTCGGATGGCGACGGCGTGCTGACGGCCGCGGAGCACGCGAAAGCATCGGAGGAAATGTTCGCGAAGATGGACACCAACAAGGATGGCTTCCTGTCGAAGGAAGAGATGGCGGCGGGGCACGCCAGCATGATGAAAAAAGGTAAGTGAGGGAATTACCGAAGCTCGACTATTGGGACGCCTGCGACGAGGGAATGTTCGACGCTCGGCCAACCACGGTCAAAAGCCGAAATCAGATCGATGCTTCGACAGTTTCCGATCCGAACCCAAACGAGCTGGGGCGGTGAATGTTTCGCGTGAATCAGCATGGCAAAGTCCCCATCTTTGGAGACGATGGTCATGCGATTCATCTTGGCATAGCGCCAAATCTCTGTGTCCGCAGCAGAACCTAACCCTACCTCGTTCACATGGACGCAGGGAATACCTTGCGAGGTAAGGTGGCGTGCGAGCGCTAACGGGAGCTGGCTATCGACCAGGAACTTCAATTCCTGGCCGCGTTGCTATCGAGCTTCTCCGCAGCGTAATTCAGCGAGGCGAGAATGTCCTCACGTTCGAGCTCGGGAAAATCATCGAGAATCTCGTTGATCGAGGCGCCAGCTCCAAGCAGCGCCAAAATATCAGTCACTCTGATGCGCATACCCCGAATGCAGGGGCGACCGCCGCACTTCTCCGACTCAACAGTGATTCGAGAGATTGAATGCAGATCCACATGCGTCTCCTGAAGGAAGGATGGATCAAATATACTCCAAAGGCGTATTCCGCATGGCGACTGAACTCAATTTCAGCGGCCGCTAATAAAAAAATGGGGTCAGGTCCGCAGGACGACGGGGACGCCGAGTCCCCATTTTGAACTTTACATCCCGCCCTCGCGCACCTTGCCGAACGCATCGCCCGCTTTCCACGCCGGCATCTTCGGCGCGTCGGCCACCATGCGCCCCAGGTTCAGCGTGTACTGCGCCTGCTGCACCATGCCGCTCATATCCCAGCGCGGATCGTATTCATCCGACACCTGATGATAGTGTTCTTCGCCATATACCTTGCGCTTGGCCTTGGCCGCGTCGGCATCTTTCAGGTAGTCGCTGCCGCCGCCGACCGAAAACGCCGGAATCCCCGACTTCGCAAACGAGAAGTGGTCGCTGCGGAAGTAGCCGCCCGACAGGTCCGGCTTCTGCGGCGCGATCGTCAGCCCCATCGCCTTCGCCGTCGCCGCGGCCATCGCGCCAAGCTCGGTGCGCTCGCTGCCGCCCACGCTGATGTCGCGCGTCGCGCCCACCCAGTTCAGGCTATCGAGATTCAGGTTGGCCGCGGTCTTCGCCGCCGGCCACAAAGGCGCCGCCGCGTACGCCGCGCTGCCCAGCAGCCCCTGTTCTTCAGCCGCCACCCACAGGAACATCTGGCTGCGTTTGGCCGGCGCCTTCACCGCCTCCTGCGCCATCGCCAGCAGCGCCGCCGAGCCGGACGCGTTGTCCACCGCGCCGTTGTAGATCGTGTCGCCGCTGGTTCCCTGCTTGCCCAGGTGATCCCAGTGCGCGCTGTAGATGACCACTTCGTCCTTCAGCTTCGGATCGGTGCCCGGCACGATGCCGGCGATGTTGAACTGCTCCACCAGGCGCACCGCCGCGCGCGCCTCGCCCCTGACCTTGGCCGCGAGCGCCACAGGCTTGAAATCCTTGCGCTCTGCCGCCGCGCGCAGCGCGTCGAGATCCTGTCCCGCCGCCTTGAATAGCGCGCGCGCGGTGGACTCGGTCATCCAGCCTTCCATGCCGGCGCCGCCCTTGCCGCTGGCCAGCTGGAAGCGCTCGGCGGTCCAGCTGTTCTGCACCACGCTCCAGCCGTACGATGCCGATGCGTCGGTGTGAATCAGCAGAACGCCGGCGGCGCCGCGGCGCGCAGCCTCCTCGAACTTGTAGGTCCAGCGGCCGTAGTAGGTCAGGCCCTTGCCGTTGAAGCGGTCCGGCTCCTCGGCCGTCGGCATCGGGTCGTTGACCATCATGACCAGCACCTTGCCCTTGACGTCGATGCCCTTGTAGTCGTCCCATCCGCCTTGCTCCGGCGCGGTGATGCCGTAACCGACGAACACCATGTCGGCGTCCATCGTGTGCACCGCCTTGGCGTCGCCCGGCGCCCACACCCAGTCCTTGCCGAAGGTGAGCGTCTGCGCATGGCCGCCCGATTCCAGCACCACCTTGCTGTCCTGCGGGATCGCCTTGACGCCGGCGATCTTCACGCTCTGGCGATAGCTGTCGCCGTTGGCCGGCTTCAGGCCTGCGGCCAGCGCCTGCGCTTCGAGGTAGGCGACGGTCAGGTCGGCCCCGCGCTGGCCGGTGCCGCGGCCTTCGAGCACGTCGCTCGACAGGAACTGGAGGTGCGCGCGCAGCGGCGCTTCATGGACGGTGGGCGCCGGCGCCGCGAACGCAGCGCTGGTGAACAGTGCGCCCGCGATGGCGCAGAAAAGCTTGTTTTGCATGGTCGGATCTGGAAGTAAGCCCGCGGGTACGCGGCGAGCGGACATTGTACCTTCCCTATCTGAACACCAGCCGGTCCGTGCTGATCGTCGTCGCCGTCATCGGCGTCACCGGCGGCAGTGCATTCGCCGGCCGCTCCGGCCCGCCGTTCTGCGGCAGGCCCGGCACGCGTTCATGCACCAGGACTACCGCACGCTTGTCCGATTCGAGCTCGAAGCGGAAGTCGAGCTTGCGGCCGCCCATGCCGTACAGGTTCAGTGTCCAGCTGGCGGTGCGGATGTTGGTCAGCGGCCGCCCGTTCACAAAGGTGCGGAAAGCGTCCGATCCGCTCAGCGTCAGGTCGACAAAGGGCACGTCCTCTTTGGACTGCAGCGTGAACTCGACTTTGCGCAGGTTGCCGTCGTCGTCATCCTTGACCGTCGCCAGGTCCGGAAACGCCACCGGCGTGCGCGGCGCCGGCGCCAGCCACACCTTCGGGCTGCCGTAGCCGAAGGCGTCCACCTGCACGCGCGCCTGCGCCTGCGGCGGGAAGAAGCGGCGCGCCCAGCTGTCGAGCGGGCCGGCCGGCATCATCCAGTACGACTTCCACGTGTACGCGTCCTTCAGGTAGACCATGCGGTTCGGCTGCGGAATCGGCTCTGTGCCGTACGGCGCCGCCGCGCTGGCGACCGCGAAGCAGGCCGCGCTGGCCGCCGCCAGGCCGCGCACGATGAAGCGGCGCTGCGCCGTCAGCAGCACGCTGGCCATCCCCAGCAGCAGCGCGAGTGCGATCATCGGCAGCGCGGTGTGTTCGGGCGAGGCGAGCGTGTAGACGTCCTTTACCAGCGGCGCGATCAGCGCGACGGCCGGCGCGGCGCCGGCAAACAGCACCAGCGCGCGGCGGATTCCCGGCCAGCGGTTCGCGCCGGGCGTGTACAGCGCGCCGTACGCGATGAGGGTGGCGATCAGCGGCCACGCCAGCACGTAGCTCGCGTGCGGGAACTTCCAGCTGGCCAGCAACAGCAGCAGCACCGCCACCAGCAGCGGGCCGAGCGAAGCCGCCGCGTTGCCCACTGCGCGCCGGAAGCCGCGCTGCAGCAGCACGAACAGCGCGGTGCCGAGCGCCGAAAAGCCGCCGAGGAACCACAGGTCGCGGGTGCCGGCGCCGTAGTTGTACGCGTCGTACCCGCGGTGCAGCGACGGCACGCAACCCCACACCAGCGCCGCGGCCAGAACGAGAATCGCGGCGATGAACAGGAAGCCGATCGCGGCGTCGGAGATTTCGCGGATCGTCACGTCGCCGCGATGCAGCGCGATGCAGGTGACGATCGCCAGCAGCAGGCAGGTGAGGCGGGTCAGCGCCCATACCGCGCCGACCGAGTAGCTGACGACGCCCACGCCCGGCACATTGAAATAGATCGAATCGCCATGGACGGCGGGGGTCTGGCCCTGCGGACCTGACCCCATTGCATTCGGCGCGTCACCAAAGTACCGCGCCAGCGCCGCCATCGTCTCCCCCATTTGCCGGACAGTGTTTGGATCGAGCCGCCCCGGCGTATCGCGCGATCGCAGTCCGCTGCCGTTGCTGCCTTCGAGATTGGCGATGTGCAGCCGCGCCGTTCCCAATGTCCCGATCGCGCCCATTTGCAGCTCGCCCGACACGAACGGATAGATCGCCTGCATCGCCGACGATCCGGTGGCGTTTGGGGCCGCGCGCGCGAAGCCGCGGATCGCCGCGCTATCGTTGCCGCTGGCGCCGATCAGCACCGGCGCACCGGCGCTGCCGCCGCTGTCGAACCGGATCGCCAGGCCAATGTGTTTGGCAAGCGGGTGCTGGCTGGCGAACCCCAGCGCGCCAAGGCCGCCGACCCGTTCGCCGTCGGCGAACAGCACCACCACGTCGTTGGCGAGCGGCGCGCCGGCCTGCAGCATGCGCAGCGCTTCGAGCATCGCCGCGACCGGCGCCGCGGTGGCCGCCGCGCCCAGGCTGCGCTCGGTGGTGTCGTATCCTGTCGCCAGCAGCAGCGCGGGCCGGCGCGCATGGTCGGGCGCCGTGCCGGGCTTGAGCACGACAATGTTGTTGACCATGCCGAGCGCGATCTGCGCGTTGCGGCGCCGGTCCATGGTGTTCTTTTGCGCCATCGCCGTCTGCACTTCGGGCTCGAGTCCCATCGCGCGCAGCTGCGCCAGGATGTATTCGCGCGCTTCGGTGTTGGCCGCGCTGGCGATCGGCCGCGGCTTCTCCGCCAGGAAGCGCACGTCGGCCAGCGCGCGCTGCGTCGAAAAGGCCGATGGCGCCGGCGCGGCGGGCCGCAGCGCCAGCCAGCCAATCGCCGCCACAACTGTCAACGCGATCACCGCCGCTATCGAGCGGCGCACTACACGATTTTTCAACATGATTTCCCCGACTATTATTATTAGAAAACGGTGCAGCATTGGACTCTGGTCCCGCGGAGCGACGGGGACGCCGGGTCCGGATTTTTTTACGTCTGCGGCAGCGCGACCCGCGTGGCCGCATTGCGCGTCTCGCGCCGCAGCAGCAGGTCCTGCGCCACCGCCATCGCATCGGCCGGCGCCACCGCGATATCCGGGATCACGCCGGCGCCCTCCCAGTTGCCGTGGGTGATCGGGCTGATGCTGCGTGCGTTCGGGATCAGGCCGACGAAATGGTCGCCGAGCCGAAATGGGGCGGTCGGATGGGCGCCGCCCCAGGTGCGCGCGCCGATCACGGTGGCGCGCTTCATCGCCTGCATCGTGTACGCAAAATCCTCGCCCGCGGAACGGGTGCCAGGGCCAACCAAAATCGCCACCTTCTTCTGGCCGCCGTACCGTTTGCCGGCCAGGCTGTCCTGCGTCCAGAACTGCGTCGATTCGCCGGTGTCGCGCGACCAGATGTCGTTCAGTCGTGTGCGCTGGTCGACGAAATAGCTGGCCAGCAGGGCGACCGAGTGCGGGGAGCCGCCGCCGTTGCGGCGCAGGTCGATGATCAAAGCGCCAGTGTCGGCCAGCTTGTCCATCGCCGCGGCGTACTTGTCGCCCACCAGGTGAGGAGGAAAGAAACCTTTGAGTTCGAGGTAGCCGATGTTGGATGGAAGGCGCTCAGTCTTGCCGACGCCGAATGCGGCCATGCTGCGGCCCAGCGAGTCGATCCAGCGCATGAAGAACGGCCCCTGGTCCGCGGCCGGACGCGCCGCCGGGGGCCGGAATTCGGCCGGCAGCACGTCCGCGCTGAACTCCACTCTTATGTGCAGGTCATGCGCCACCGACGCCATGTCGTCGGTCAGCACCTTCGCCAGCTGCTCGCCGCTGGTGATGGCGTCGTAGTCGCCATTGCGCTGGCGCTGGCGCAGCAGTGTCTCGATTGGCTCGGCCTTGTCCGGGAAAACGTAATGCGCATGGACTTCAGCTACCAGCGCATCGATCGCCTGCGCGCGCACCGCGCGGTCGATGAGCACCGTCGGCTTCGGCCGGTACTCTTGCCACATCGGCAGGATAGTCGGCAACGCGGCGACCATGCCGATCAGCGCGACCGACACCAGTACAGGTCCGAAGACCCACTTCATGTTCATGTTCTTGTCCCCAGTTTCTTATTGTTTTGTACTGCTATTCGCGCGGCCGGGCCAAAAAAATCCCCGCCCGGCGCGATGCGGGGCGGGGAAAGGCTCAACAGGTAATCGTTATTGCTCCAGCGTCCAGACATAGGCGAGCTGCGCCCACGCCTGTTCAGGAACGCCGCCGCTCATGGCCGGCTTGAACTTGCACATACTGAGGGCCGAGATCGCGGCCTTGTCCAGTTCCTTCGAACCGCTGCTGCTCTGCACCCGCGCATTGGCAACCTTGCCGTCGGTGCCGACCAGCAGGGCCAGCGTCACGGTGCCGCTCTCGCCATTGCGCATGGCGCGCGCAGGGTAGTCAGGCTTGGCGCAACCGTTGGCGTCGGCCAGCACCGCGGTATGCATCACGCCGGGGTTCGACGATGGCGGCGCGGCCGGCGCTTCGGGCGCCTGGCTAGGCGTGGCCGGCTGCGGCGCCGGATCGGTGGACACGACCGCGGCGACGGCGTCAGGCGGCGGTGGCTGCTGCACCTGCACCTCGACCGGCGGCGCGACGACCTGCGGCGGCGCCACTTTCGGCATCGGCTTCGGTGGTTCAGGCGGCGGCGGTGGCGGCGGCGGCGCTTCCGGCGTGAACATCACGACCAGCTCCTCCGGCATCTTCGGCATCTTGATGCCGCGTGTATTGAGGCTGTGGACGAACATCGCGCCAACTGCGACGTGCAGCGCGGCGACGATGGCCAGCTTGCTGAACTTGGTACCACCCTTGTCATTCATTTGTGTGAAATGCATGGTGTTCTCCTTGTGTGGCCGAGCTGTTTTTCGGCTGTTTGCTATCGGCAAGCACTGCGAAAACTCATCAGTGGAACCAATATATGCTATTGCCTAGCAATTGAAAAGGGATTTCGTAGTATTTTTGCTGAGCTTGCGTTCCCCGAGAGTGAAATGCCCTGGGGAATCGGGCTAAATGGCCACTCGCGCGGTGGTTCGATGTGTGAAATAATCTCACCATTAAGCAATTTTTTCCGTGGGCTGGCACACATAAGTACCAGGCAATGGTAAGCAGTTGTAAGCAGGCGCCGCCGCGCCATAGGAGAAGCTGTGCAAGCCGTTACAAAACCGATTCGCGTGATGCTCGCCGACGACCATCCGATTGTCATGACCGGATTTGCCATGTCGCTCGCCGGCGTGGGCATGGACGTCGTCGGACAGGCCCGCTCGCCCGACGAAGCGGCGGCCATGTACGCCGAAATGAAGCCGGACGTGCTGGTGCTCGACATCCGCTTCGGCACCGAGCTGACCGGGCTGGACGCCGCGCGCGGCCTGCTGGGCACTTATCCGGCCGCCAACATCGTCTTCCTCAGCCAGTTCGACCAGGACAGCCTGATCAAGGAAACCTACCGCCTCGGCGCGCGCGCCTTCGTCACCAAGGACTGCGATCCGGCCGACCTGGCCACCGCGGTGCGTCACGCGAACGACGGCAAGCTGTACTTCCTGCCGCAGATCGCCGAGCGCCTGGCCAACCTGTCGGTGCGCGGCGACGTCTCGCCGCAGTCGCAGCTCGACCAGCGCGGCCTCGAGATCTTCAAGCTGATGGCCGAAGGCCTGACCAACGCCGAGATCGCGGACAAGCTGAACCTGTCGACCAAGACCATCAGCAATATCAGCCAGTCGGTCAAGGAGAAGCTCGGCGTGCACCGCCAGGCCTACATCACCAAACTGGCCGTCAAGCACGGCCTGATCGAGCCCTAGTGCGCTGGATTGGCGCACTGGTGCTGGCCGCTTCGATCGCATCGGCCGCGCATGCCGCCAATGCCGCTAAGGTGGACGGCTTTCGCTTCCAGATCGTCACCGGCGACGACAGCGCGCAGACGCGCCGCATCGCCGACGACTTGTACAAGCGCCTGGCGCCGCTGGTGGCGCAGTTCCGCACCGAGCTGGCGCAGCGCCGCAGGCTGGTCTATGTGGCAATCGGGCCGGTGGCGCTGCGCGATGTCGCCCGCCGCGCCGACGACTGCGTGGTGATTTCCGCATTCACCTCCAGCCAGGTATGGCGCGCGGTTGCGGCCTCCGCCAAACCCGCGCGCGCCGCCGCGATGACGGCGGTGTTCGCCGAGCCGGCGCCGGCCGACCAGCTGCAACTGGTGTCGCTGCTGTACAAGCGCCCCGTGCGCGTTGCGGCGATCATCGGCGCTGAGACCGGGCACCTGAAGCCGGTGCTGCGCGGCGCCGCGCTGATCGAGGAGATGACACCGGACGACGACATCAACCGGGTGCTGAACCGCATCGCGCCCAACGAAGTGCTGCTGGCGATGCCCGACAGCGGCATCTACAACGCCGACAACATCCGCAATATCCTGCTGTCGACCTACCGCCACAAGCAGGGCGTGATCGGCTTCTCGGCCGACATGGTCAAGGCCGGCGCGCTGGCGTCCACCTATTCCGACATCGAGGACATCAACGCGCAGGTCGCCGAAATGACGACGGCCTTCGTCGCCAGCGGCGAGCTGCCGGCGCCGCAGTTCCCGCGCTACTTCAGCACGCTCGTCAACGAAGGCGTGGCGCGCTCGCTCGACCTCGACGTGGACGACGCGGCGCGCAAATTCGCGCGCCATCCGTCAGGCAAGGCGCGATGAGGTTCCGTTTCTGGGAAGGCTGGAGCATCGGCACGCGGATGATCTTCATCACCATGCTGCCGGTGGTGTTCCTGTTCACGTCCTTCGTCTGGTACTCGTGGTATTCGCACCGCGCGCAGGTGGCCGAGGAGCTGTCCGAGCGCGGCCACATCCTGGCGCGCGCGCTGGCCGAGACCAGCGAGTACAACGTCATCTCCGGCAACCTGTCCGACCTGCGCCTGACCATCAATGGCCTGGTCCAGTCGGACAAGAGCATCTACCGCATCGAGGTGGTGGACGCCGCGCAGAAAGGCGCGATCAGCGTATCGTCGCAGTTCGCCGCCGACGCCGAGAAGCACTACTACGAAGCGCCGATCAAGAAGCAGGTGATCTGGGTGAACCTGTTCTCTGACAACGGCTCGCCGCACGTGTCCGGGCCCAGCGACACCAAGCCGCCGACCCAGCCGGCAGAGGTGCTCGGCTTCGTGCGCGTGACCATGTCTCCGTCGAACATGATGGCCGTGCAGGCGCGCCGCTTCCAGGTCGAGGTGGCGATTGCGGCGCTGGCGCTGGCGGTCAGCGCCGCGCTGGCCTACTTCCTGGCGCGCAGCCTGACGGTGCCCCTGCGCACGTCGATCGGCGCGCTACGCCAGATCCGCGGCGGCGACTACCGCGTGCAGCTGCCGGTGACCACCGGCGGCGAGATCGCCGAGCTGCAGGCATCGATCGGCGAAATGTCGCTGGCGCTAGACCAGTCCAAGCAGCACCTGGAGAACAAGGTCGCCGAGCGTACCCGCGACCTGGTCGAATCGCGCAACGAGGCGCTCAAGGCCGATGCCGACAAGCGCAAGCTGATCCAGAAAGTGAACTCGATCGTCGAGGACGAGCGCAAGAGCATCGCCATCGAAATCCACGATGAACTGAACGCCTCGCTGATCGCCGTGCGGCTCGAATCGCAAAGCATCCTGCACCTGGCAGCCAATGCCGGCGAGGCGCCGGAGATCGAACAGATCAGGCAGAAGTCGCAAGCCATCACCAAGCTCGCGCTCGACCTGTACGCCAGCGGACGGCGGCTGGTGCGGCGCCTGCGTCCCGAAGTGCTCGAGATGCTCGGCCTGCACGGCGCGGTGGAGGAAATGATGCGCCACTACGACCGCGAATCGGGCTGCCGCTTCGAATTCCATTCCGAAGGCGACTTCTCCCGGCTCGGCAACGAGCTGGCGATATCGGCCTACCGCATCATCCAGGAAGCGCTGTCGAACGTCATGAAGCATTCCACCGCTACCCACGCGCAGGTCGCGCTGACGCTGCCCGACGGCGCCGATATGCTGCACATCGAAGTGGCCGACGACGGCGAAGGCTTCGACGTGCGCACCGCGTCCGCCGGCATCGGCATCATCGGCATGCGCGAGCGCGTGCACGCGCTGGGCGGCGCCATCACTTTCACCTCCAGCCCGGACAGCGGAACCGTGGTCGCCATCGCGCTGCCAACTGCTGTATCGTAGCGAAATCCCACTCAAAGACACCACCATGCAGAACGAACTCCGCACGCCTTACGAAAAGGGCAACCAGAACCAGACCACCACCTGGGCCGAATGCATCGCCTGGTACGAAGACCTGGCCGCGCGCTATCCGGCTGTCCTCAGCTTCGGCGTCGTCGGCACGTCGGACGCGGGCGTGCCGATCCACGCCGGCGTGGTCAGCGCCGACGGCGTGTTCGACCGCGCCCGGATCAAGCGCGAAGGGCGCCCGGTCTTCTTCAACAATAACGGCATCCACCCGGGCGAGCCGGAAGGCGTGGACGCCTGCATGGCGCTGGTGCGCGACTTCTGCACCGATCCCGCGCGCCTGGCCGCGCTGGGCAAGACCGTGTTCCTGTTTGTCCCGATGTACAACGTCGACGGCAGCCTGAATCGCGCCGACACCTCGCGCGTGAACCAGGACGGCCCCGAGCAGTTCGGCTTCCGCGGCAACAGCCGCCACCTCGACCTGAACCGCGACTTCGTCAAGTGCGACACCCTGACCGCGCGCGTGTTCAACGAACTGTTCACCGCGTGGGACCCGGACGTCATGGTCGACACTCATACCTCGAACGGCGCGGACTACCCGTACACCATGACCCTGATCCACACCCAGGCTGACAAGCTTGGCGGCGGCTTGGGCGCCTTCCTGCGCGACACCATGCTGCCGAAGATGTTCAGCGACATGGCGGCGCGCGGCTGGCCGACCTGCCCGTACGTCAATCCGGTCAAGGACTGCCCGGACCACGGCATCGCCGAATTCCTCGAAACGCCGCGCTTCTCGACCGGCTACGCGGCCCTGCACCACACGATCGGCTTCATGCCCGAGACGCACATGCTCAAGCCGTTCGCCGACCGCTACCAGTCGATGCGCGCGCTGGTCGACACCGCGCTCGAATTCACGGTGCAGAACGCGCAGCAGATCCAGGCGCTGCGCCGCGCCGCGAAGGAAGAGGGCAAGACGCGCCGCGAATGGCCGGTGCACTGGGCGATGGACGAAGCGAAGCCGTCGACCTTCCGCTTCAAGGGCTATGCGGCGAAGTACAGCCCCAGCGTCATCGGCAACTACACCCGCCTGTCGTACGACCGCAATGAATCTTGGGAGCGCGACATCGCCTACTTCAACAGCTTCCCGGCCGACGTGACGGTGAAGGCGCCGCGCGCCTACGTGATTCCCCAGGCGTGGCGCGAAGTCATCGAACGGCTGCAATGGAACGGCGTGCAGATGACGCGCCTGGACGCCGACCAGACCATGGATGTCGAGTACTACCAGATTAATTCGGTGAACTCGCGCGCGCATGCGTACGAGGGGCATATGTTCCATGACGAGGTGGAGCTGGAGCGCCGCAGCGGCAAGGTCGCGCTGCGCAAGGGCGATTACGTGGTGTCGCTGGACCAGGACCAGGCGCGCTACGCGGTCGAGATGCTCGAGCCGCAGGGCCACGACAGCTTCTTCCGCTGGGGCTTTTTCAACAGCGTGCTGGAAAAGAAGGAAGCGTATTCGGATTACGTGTTCGAAGACCACGCGCTGGAGCTGCTGCGCGACGAGCCGGAGCTGAAAGCGAAGTTCGAAAAATGGAAGGAAGCGAATCCTGAGCAGCTGTCGGACCAGGGCAAGGTGCTCGACTTCATCTTCGCCAACTGCCGTCGCTACCACGAGCCGGAGTGGAGCCGCTACCCGGTCTTCATGCTGGCGTAACGGCCGCTCGAACATATACTACGGACCCAAAAACCGTCGTTCCAGCGAAGGCTGGAACCCATGCTGACGTGGCCATGCCAACGCAGTATGGATTCCCGGCAAGGGGGGGCGCCGAGCCCGGGAATGACGGTCTTGAGGATAGCGGTCCTGCTTGCGAGCGGAAGCGGAGCCGCTAACCGGTCTTCATGCTGGCGTAACGGCCGCTCGAACATATACTACAGACCCAAAAACCGTCGTTCCAGCGAAGGCTGGAACCCATGCTGACGTAGTTACGCCAGCTCAGTATGGATTCCCGCCTGCGCGGGAATGACGGTCTTGAGGATAGCGGTCCTGGTTACTTGGTCGCCGCGATCCAGCGATCCACCTTCGCCTCCAGCAGCGACAGCGGCAAGGTCCCATCGCCCAGCACCACCTCGTGGAACTTCGGCAGCGAGAACTTCGGCCCCAGCGCCGCCTGCGCGCGCGCACGCAGTTCGGCGATCGTCAGCGCGCCAATCTTGTAGCCCAGCGCCTGCGCCGGCCACACCATGTAGCGCTCCGTCTCGCTCTTCGCCACATCGGTGTATCCCAGCGTGTCCTTCATGTACTGGATCGACTGCTCGCGCGTCCATCCCTTCGCATGCATGCCGGTGTCCACCACCAGCCGCACCGCGCGCAGCATCTCGTCGTTCAGGTGGCCGAAATAATCCTCCGGCTTGTCGAACAGGCCCATCTCCTTGCCCAGGGTCTCGGCATACAGCGCCCAGCCTTCGGTGAACGCGTTGTTGCCGCCGAATTTGCGGAAGTTCGGCAGGCCCAGCTCCTGCAGCAGCGCGATGTGGAAATGGTGGCCCGGCTGGCCTTCGTGCAGGAACAGCGTGACCATGCCGGTGCTGCCGTACTGCTTCGGATCGTTCACCACCGACCAGAACACGCCCGGACGCGAACCGTCCGCCGCCGGCGGCGAGTAGTGGTCCGATGCCGTCGCGCGGCTCAGTTCAGGTTCCAGCCGCAGGTCGAGCGGCGCTTTCGGCATCAGCGTAAACATCGACGGCAGCTTGGTGCGCAACTGCGCATCGAGCTTGCGGTAGACGTCGATCACCTGCTGCTCGGTGGTGAAGGGGCGATACTTGTCCTGCGCCGCCACCCAGTTCGGCAGCCCGTTGGCCGGCCCCGTGTAGCCCATCTTCGGGCCGACGATGGCGAACTCGCGCTGGATGCGCGCCACTTCCTCCAGACCCTTCGCATGGATCTGATCGGGCGTCATGGTGGTCGTGGTCTGGCTGGCGACGCGCGCCAGGTACCAGTCCATCCCGCCCGGCATGGCGCTCCAGCCGGTGCTGGTGCGCGCCGCCGGCACGTACTCTTTTTCGAGGAAGGTGGCCAGCCGCGCCAGCGCCGGCGTCAGCTTCTTGTCGATGGTCGCGCGGTAGGCCGCGGTCAGGCTCTTCTTGTCGGCGGCGGAAAAGCCGGCCGGCAGGTTGGTGATCGGCGTGTAGAAGATGCTCGCTTCCGGCTTGTCGCTGACCAGCTTCTGGAATTGCGGCAGGGCCGACACCATCGCCGCCTTCGGCTCGGTGATCCCTTGCTTCATCCCTTCGCGCATGTTCGCGATGGCCTGGTCGATCCATGCCGGCAGCTGGTTCAGACGGTTCAGGTAAGCCTTGTAGTTCTTCACCGTGACCAGCGGCTGGCCGCCCTGGCCGTTGGCGAAATTCGCCAGCGTGACCGGGATGCTGTCCATCTGGTTGATCGGCAGCAGGTGCACCGGGAACTTCTCGAAACTCAGTTCCGACTTCAACTCGTAATCGAGGATGTCGTAGTTGATCTGGCCTTTTGCATCGAGCGCGTCGCGCGGGATCGCGCGCAGGCGCTGCTGGAAGCCGTGGTACAGCGCGAACTGGCGCGCGCGCATCTTCGGCGCGATCGCCATGCCGATCTGGTCGTCGAAGCGGCTGTCGCCGTTCTCGGTCGCGTTCATCGGCTCGAATTTGGCGAGCGCGTCGTAATACTGGTCGGCCAGCACGGACAGCTGCTTGCTCGCCTGCGAGGCGCCGGCGACGGCGACCACCTTTGTCGCGGGGGCGGCGGCATGAACGGGAGCGCAGGCGATCAGCGCGGCGGCGGCGAGCGGAAGGATTTTTTTCATCGATGACTACCTTGTTGGGTTGAATGCGCGAGAAGCATACGCCAAATCGGGCGATTAATAAACGCACCGACGCTGTCGTTCCTGCGAAGGCAGGAACCCATGCTGACTATGCGCAGACGCAGCATAGGCTCCTGCCTGCGCAGGAGCGACAGTGAGTTAGTCAATAAAAGTAGGGCGTCTTGCCGGTCCACTCGTTGTCCGGAAACCGCTTGTGCAGCAGCGTGAACGCCTGTTTCGACAGCGCGTGGGAGTCGGCGTCCAGGCAGCCGCCTTTGGTCGATTGCACCACCACGTACAGCAGCCATGGCAGGTCGGGGTCGTCCGGATGCGCCAGAGCGCGCTGCATCACGTGCTTGCCGATGAAACCGGTGGACGTCGGCAGCGCATCGAGAATGGCAAACTCGCGTGCGCGCTGCGCCGGATCGGTCGCGGTTTCGGGCGGCGCGGGCGGGCGCTCCGGATCGGCGGCGTAACCGCCGGCGCGCTCCACGGCGCGCACGCTGCACCAGTTCGATGCCACGGTGTCCGATGCGGCCAATGGCTTGAACGGACGTGTCAGATGCTGCTCGTAGTCTTCCAGCGCGCTGGTAATGCCCAGCCGCAGCGCTGCCAGCACCACGACGTGGCGCCGCGCTTCCGGCGTCGCGGCCGACCTGTACGAGCGCGCCGCGTCGGCGAATTCGGCCACTGGCTCCAGCAGCGCTGCCGCGCGCAGGGCGGCGTCGTGCTGGCCGAGCAGGTCGGCGCGCAGCCAGGCCATCGCGGCGACGGCGTTGCGCAGCGGCTGGCCGAGCGTGCGGTCCTGCGCCAGTTCCAGCAGGTCGGACACCGCGAGCGCGGAGTTGATCCAGTTGCGGCCATCGGACGCCGGCGTACGCATCGCCGGCGCCTTGCCGGTTTCGCCGGTGTCGCCGTCCTGGTCGCGCACCACGTTGCGCAGCAGGTACTGCGCCGCCTCGGCGTTCGACGTGGCGAGCGCAAAGCGCTCCTGCAGGAACAGGTTGCGCATGCTCGGCGACTCGATGGACGCCGCCAGCATGGCGTCATCGATCGCGCGCGCTTTGGCGGCCTGCCCCGAGAGGCGATAGCTGCGCGCCAGGTGGTAGCGCACCGTCGGATATTCGGGCGCGTCGGGCGCGACGCGCAGCGCGGCCAGTTCGAGCGGGGCGGGCAGCGTCTCGGACGTCATCAGCGCGGCCACCAGCCAGGTGCGCGCGCCGGTCGCTTCCCATTTTTGCAGCGCGTGCGCGCGGTCCTCGGCGCATTTGCCGGGGCCGAAGAAATCGCAGCCGTTCAGGGTCGTGATCCAGTCGATGAAATCGTGGCGCTGCACCAGCTCGGTGTTGCGGTCGCGCCGGAACATGTTGAGCTGGTCCCCCGCCAGCACGCGCCAGTCGCCCAGGTAGTCCTGCTGGTAGGGGTCGTTGCGGGGATTGTCCAGGCTGGCGCTGATCTGCTCGAAGCGCGCGCGCGGCGTGATACGCGCCTGCATCGCCCGCATCGCCCCGCGCGTCGCTTCGTGCAGCGAAGCCAGCGACGGATCGTCAAGGATGCGCTGCGCCTGCACGCGCAGCGCTTCGGCGCGTTCTGTCATGTCGGGCGTGTCGAACTTGAATTGCGCCGCCGCCTCGCGCATTTGCGCGCGCAGCGCCAGGTAGGCGCCCCATTGCCGCATCGGATGGTTCGGCGTCGCACCGATCGCGCCGAACAGCGCCGCGCTTTCGCGATAGTCGCCGTTGTAGAAGTGCGCCGCTGCGACCTGGTAGCCGCGCAGCTGCGCCCAGGCGCCTTCGGACGGAGCAAGTTCGGCCGGAATCGGCAACGCGGCGTAGCGTGGCTTCTGCCAGCTTGGCAGCGCATTGCCGCAGAGTGAAAAGACGGCGTCCTGCGCGCCGACCCATGCCTGCAGCCGCGCCGGCGTGGCGTCCGCGCGTTGCGCCAGTTGCATCAGCGTGCTCGTGGCGAAGGAATAGGCTTCGCGCGGGCAGTCGGTGAACTGGAAGGGCGTGTCGGCGCGCGGTGCGGCGCTTTTCAGGGCCGCCGCCGCCGCGGTCTTCCACGCCAGCTGGATCTCGCCGGTCTGGCGGTAGTCGTCCCACCCGGAATACGCCGCGCCGGTCGCGCGCAGAATGGCCCCGGGCGGATTTGGCGCCGCTTTCATGCCGCCGCTTCCGAGCGAGATCGCACGCCACGCGGCGTACAGGTAGACCCGTTCGTAGTGCGGCTGCAGCACGCCCAGCTGGCCAGCCTGGAAGCGCTCCGGCGCAAGGTCGGGCGTGGTGTGGTTGACGAAGCGGTCGTAGGGCGTAAACCCGCTCGCGCTGGCTGCGCCGGCTGCCACAAACGCGCAAGCGGCGATCAATATTTTCATCAGGGACTCCTTGGAGCGGCGGTTTGCCGCCATGCGTGATAGTCGAACCAGTAGGTGCGCCGGTAGCGGCCAGTGGTCTGTTCGGAAAACGGTTCCTGCGGCGAGAAGCCTGCGCTGCCGCCGCGGCAGCTTGGATGCAGCGATTGCGGCGCATGCTCGACCAGCTCGCGCAGCGCGGCGCCGTCCTTCCCCATCCGGAAGAACATCGGCACCACCTCGTCGGCCGCCAGTCCATCCAGCCACGCCGGCGAGCGGCACCACCAGCCCAGCGCCGTGACGCTGAGGGCGATATCGGCCGGCAGCGCGGCGCGCACATCGCGCACCAGCGAGCGGTAGAAATCGCGCTGCGACGGCTTCGCCTCCATGTCCAGCTGCACCCGGCCCGACGTGCTGTGCGCTGCCGCCTGCAGCATGGCGCCGACGATGGCGGCGCGGCTCGCCTCGATGTTCGTGGGGGGATGGATGGTGCTCACTTCGACGTGCAGCACCGGCGTGACGCGGGTGGCGGTGGAGACGGGGAGATGGCTGCCGGCGCGCGTGCGGATCGCGTCGGCGGCAAGCAGGATATGCCGGTCGAGCAGCGCCGCGTGCGACGCCGACCATACAGGCATATCGGCCTTGTCCCAGATCCACGCGACGCGCTCGCCCGCGCCGGCGGGAACTGCCGCCAGCAGGGCGATCGCCAGCGCGGTCAGCTTCACTTGGCCAGCGGTACCGGCGCGCCGTCCTTGAAGGTGTACATCGTCACCGTCGATGCCTTCAGGTTGCCGGCCGGGTCGTAGGCGTAGGTGCCGACGACGCCCTTGTGGCTCATGGTGTGCAGCGCCGCCGCCACCACCGACGGGTCGAGCGAATTGGTGGCGCGGATCGCTTCGGCGATGAACATGGCCTGGTCGTAGAACGGGGCCGCGTACACGTCGGGATTGTGCTTGAAGCGCTGCTTGTACTTCGCCTGGAACGCCGGCCCGCTGGCCTGCTTGTCGGGGATCGCGCCGGCCTGCGCGCACAGCACGTTGGCGCCGACCGCGTCGCCACCGAGCTTGCCCATCTCCGGGCTGCACAGCGTATCGCCGCCGAGCAGTTTGGCCGAGAGGCCCAGCTGCTTCATCTGGCGCGCCATCGGCGCCCCTTGCGGCGCGTAGCCGCCGAAGAAGATCGCATCGACCTTTTTCGCCTTCAGCGCGGTCAGGATCGCCGCGAAGTCGGTCGCCTTGTCGGTGGTGAATTCGCGGCTGGCGACGGTCATGCCGGACGCCTTGGCCTGGCGGATGAATTCGTCGGCGATGCCCTGGCCGAACGCGGTGCGGTCGTCGATCACGCCGACGTTCTTCACCTTCAGTGTATTGGCAGCGTACTGCGCCACCGCGGCGCCCACCTGGGTGTCGCTGGCGACGATGCGAAATACCGCCTTGTAGCCGCTCTGGGTGATCTTCGGATTGGTGCCGACCGTCGACATCACGATGCCGGCGTCGTTGTACACGCGCGAGGCCGGAATCGCCACGCCCGAGTTGTACGGCCCGAGCACGAACTTCACGCCGGCGTCGGCGAATTTCTGCGCCACGATCACCCCGGCCTTCGGGTCGCCCTGGTCGTCCTCCGACATCAGTTCGAAGCGCAGCGTCTTGCCGGCCACCGCCGCGCCCTTTTTCGCGTTCAGTTCCTCGATCGCCAGGCGCACGCCGTTCTCATTGTCCTTGCCGGCGAAGGCGTTCGCGCCCGACAGCGGCCCGGTCAGGCCGATCTTGACCACCTGTTCTTCGGCCGCGGCCGAGGCGCACAGCAGCGACGCCAGCGCCAGCGGAATGATTTTCTTGAAGGTCATGCAGGTATCTCCTCGTGATAGGTCAGGCGGGCAGCTCGCGCGCGATCAGCTCCAGCGGCAGCGCCGTCGAGTACTTGATCTGCTCCATCGAAAACGCCGACGACACCCCGGTCAGGTGCGCGGTGCTGGCGATCAGCTTCTTGTAGAAACGGTCGTAGCCGTCGATGTCGGTGGTGACCACCTTCAGCAGGTAGTCGACGTCGCCGCTCATGCGGTGAAATTCCAGCACCTCGGGCAGGGCGATCACCGCGGCGGCGAAACGCGCCAGCCATTTTTCGTCGTGCTCGGAAGTGCGCACGCTGACGAACACGGTCACCGGCAGCCCCACCTTGTGACGGTTGATCAGGGTGACGCGGCTCTCGATATAGCCGTCTTCCTCGAGCCGCTTGACACGCTTCCAGCACGGCGTGCTGGACAGGCCGACCTTTTCGCTGAGCGCCGCGATCGACAGCGTGGCATCGGACTGCAATGCCGAAAGTATTGCGCAATCGAATTTATCTAGTGAATTCATTATATTTTTTATCTAATTTTAGTATGTATATACTTCATTAGGAAGAATTGCGACATTCTTTAGCATGTATTCTGCGTTGCAACGCCGTAACATATTAACCAACTCTACCTGTTACGCCAGCTTTTTTTGTGACTTGCCATGACTACCGAAATTTACCTCGACGCCAACGCCACTTCGCCCACCCTGCCGGCGGCCATCGCCGCCGCTGAAGACGCGCTGCGCGAGCGCTTCGGCAACCCGAGCAGCAGCCATTGCTCCGGCCTGAAGGCCAGGGCGATGCTCGACGCGGTGCGCGCGCGCGCCCGCCGCCTGCTCGGCGCCGGCGCCGGGCGCCTGATGTTTACCAGCGGCGCCACCGAAGGCATCCAGACCGCCGTGCTGTCGGCGCTGTGCGCGGTGCGCGAGCGCCAGCTGAAGGGCGAGCCGGCCGGCGAACTGCTGCTGTACGGCGCCACCGAGCACAAGGCCGTGCCGGAAAGCCTGGCCCATTGGAACCGCGTGCTCGGCACCGGCCTGGCGCTGGATGCGCTGCCGGTCGACGGCGCCGGGCGCCACCGCCTCGACCTGTTGCGCAAGCTGGCGCCGCGCGCGGCGCTGGTCTGCACCATGGCGGCCAACAACGAGACGGGCGTGATCTCCGACCTGGCCGGCATCGAAGCGGTGCTGGCCGACTGCGCGCCGGACGCGCTGTGGATGGTCGACAGCGTGCAGGCGCTCGGCAAGCTGCGCCTCGACCTGGCCAGCACCCGCATCGACTACGCGCCGTTCTCCGGCCACAAGCTGTACGCGCCGAAGGGCGTGGGCATGCTGTACGTGCGCAAGGGCGCGCCGTTCACCACGCTGATGGTGGGCGGCGGCCAGGAAGCGGGGCAGCGCTCCGGCACCGAAAACATGAGCGGCGTCGCCGCCCTGGGCGCCGTGCTCGAAGCGCTCGAAGACGGCGCCGCCTTCCGCTCGGCCGAAGAACTGCACGCCTTCCGCGACCAGCTGGCCGGCGCACTGCGCGACGCCTTCCCCGCGATCGTCTTCAACATGCCGTTCGCGCACTCGCTGCCGACCACCCTCAATTTCTCGGTGCCGGGACTGGCCGCCAAGGAGCTGCTCGACCTGTTCGATGCCGCCGGCGTGCGCGTCAGCTCGGGCTCGGCCTGTTCCGCAGCGAAGGCCGCGCCCAGCTACGTGCTCGAGGCGATGGGGCTGCCGGCCGAGCGCGCCAGCGCCGCGATCCGCATGTCGTTCGGGCCGATGGCCGGCCAGGACTTCATCGACAGCGCCTGCGAACGCATCGCGCGCTGCGGCGCCGCTGTGCGCGCGCACGCGCCGCGCCCGGCCGCCGACCTGCCGGCCGCCGCGCCGGTGGACGCCGAGCGCGAGATCGCACCGTCGGCCTTGTCCGCCTTCCTCGACGGCCACCCCGAGGCGATCCTGGTGGACGTGCGCGAAGCCTACGAGCAGGCCGCCTGCGCCGCGCAGCTCTGGCATGGCCGCGCCATCGAATCGGTGCCGCTGTCTGCGCTGCCGCAGCGCGCCGCCGCATGGCTGCAGGGCGAGCCGCGCCCGCTGGTGTTTTTCTGTCGCAGCGGCAACCGCAGCGCGCGCGCGATGCAGTGCCTGCACCAGCTCGGTTATCACGACGCCTGGCACCTCGCCGGCGGCCTCGCCCTGGCGAATTGAGGTCGGGTTCTGCGGAACGACGGGGGCGCCTGGTCCCCATGTTGCCTTTACCGCAGCTCAAAAAAAATGGGGTCAGGTCCGCAGGACCAGACCCCCACTTCACAGCGTAAATACAGCCCCCGCACCCTGCGCCGCCTCAATCGGCGCGCGGGTGTTCTGTACGTTGGCGCACAGTCACCGGCAGCTGGCCGTTTTACTATGGAAGCAGCCGTTCGCTCATGCTTCCCGCCTTGAACCGACCCGGTCGCAACCCGCGCATTTTCCGTGCGGATTGGCAGCTCAAGCCCAATTGCGAGGTCACCGTTGAATCAAGAAAAAATCATCCTCTCGGATACGCTTTACTCATGGCAGAACGCCATCCGCAATAATCTCGACGGCAGCACCAGCCCCGAGGACGAATTGCCGCTGCGCTCGGAGCTGTTCAGCGCCGCCCAGATGGCGACCCACGGCAGGCATCTCGCTGCGCGCCACCAGCTCAGCAAGAAGGGGGGGGCCGACCGCCTGCTCGCGCGCCTGACCGAAAACGCCGAAGTCATCGCCGGCACCTGCGGCGAACTGACCGCCGCCATCAAGGCCAGCCGCCAGATCACCCCCGCCTCCGAGTGGCTGCTCGACAACTTCTACCTGATCGAAGAACAGATCCGCACCGCGCGCCGGCACTTGCCGAAGGACTACAGCAAGGAACTGCCGCGCCTGGCCAACGAAGAGGTCGAAGGCAATCCGCGCGTCTACCAGATCGCGCTGGAAATCATTTCCCACGGCGATGGCCGGGTCGACCCGGAAAGCCTGTCGCGCTTCGTCGATGCCTACCAGGAAGTGGCGCCCCTGAAACTGGGCGAGCTGTGGGCCATCCCGATCATGCTGCGCCTCGCGCTGATCGAGAACCTGCGCCGCGTCGCCGCGCGCGTCTACGACAACCGCACCCAGCGCGACCGCGCCAATACCTGGGCCGACCAGATGAGCGAAACGGCCGAAAAGAACCCGTCCGACCTCATCCTGCTGGTGGCCGACATGGCGCGCTCGCGCCAGCCGATGACCAGCGGCTTCGTCGCCGAACTGGCGCGCCGCCTGCAGGGCCAGAGCTCGGCGCTCACGCTCGCGCTGCAATGGGTCACCACCCGCCTGGCCGACGTCGGCCTGACCATCGAACAGCAGATCCAGGCCGAGATCCAGCAGCAGGCCGCCGACCAGGTCACCATCAGCAACAGCATCGGCAGCCTGCGCTTCCTCGGCACCATGGACTGGCGCGAATTCGTCGAGACCATGAGTGCGGTCGAGCAGACCCTGCGCGCCGACCCGGCCGACACCTACGGCAAGATGGACTTCGCCACGCGCGACAATTATCGCCACGTGATCGAACAGCTGGCCAAGCGCTGCGACCATACCGAGGTCCAGGTGGCGACCCAGGCGCTCGAGCTGGCGCAGGAAAACCGCGAGCCGTCGAAGGGCGGGCTCGACATGCGCACCCGCCACATCGGCTACTACCTGGTCGGCAACGGCCTGCCCGCGCTCGAAAAGCGCCTGGCCGTGCGCTCCTCGCCGGCCGAGGCCTTCGCCCGGATCGGCCGCGCCGCGCCGCTGGCCAGCTACCTCGGCGCCATCTTCGTGTTCACCGCGCTGTTTACCGCCACCGTCACCTTGCACGCGTATCGCAACGGCCTCGAAGGCGGCCTGCTGATCCTGCTCGGCGTGCTGGCGGCGATCGGCGCGAGCCAGCTGGCGCTGGCGCTGGTCAACTTCATGGCCACCCAGCTGACCAAGCCGCACCCGCTGCCGCGCATGGACTTCAAGGAAGGCATCCCGGACGACGCCCGCACCATCGTCGCCGTGCCGTCGCTGCTGTACAGCCCCGACAACGTCGCCGCGCTGGTCGAAGCGCTCGAAGTGCGCTACCTGGCCAACCGCGATCCGGGCCTGCGCTTTTGCCTGCTGACCGATTTCGCCGACGCCCCCAGCGAGACCATGCCCGACGACGCCGAACTGCTGGCGCTGGCCACCCGCCTGATCCAGCAGCTCAACCTGAAATACCAGGACCCGGAAGGCCCGGGGCCGGTCGGCATTCCCATGCTCGACGGCGTGCCCGACGTCGATGCGGCGGTCGAACCCTTCCTGCTGCTGCACCGCCCGCGCAAATGGAACGAGTGCGAGCGCGCCTGGATCGGCTTCGAGCGCAAGCGCGGCAAGCTGTCCGACCTCAACGCCTTCCTGCGCGGCGGCGCTCGCGACAAGTTCTCGCTGGTGGTGGGCGACACCTGCGGCCTGGAAAACGTGCGCTACGTGATCACGCTCGATTCCGACACCCAGCTGCCGCGCGACTCCGCGCGCCAGTTCATCGCCACCATGGCGCACCCGCTGAACCAGCCGCGCCTGAACGCCGACGGCACCCGCGTGATCGAAGGCTACGGCATCCTGCAGCCGCGCGTGACCGCCTCGCTGCCGAGCGAGGAAGCGTCGCGCTATGAGCACCTGTGCGGCGGCGAGCCGGGCATCGACCCCTACACCCGCACCGTCTCTGACGTCTACCAGGACGTGTTCTACGAAGGCTCCTTCATCGGCAAGGGCATCTACGACGTCGACATCTTCGAGCGCCTGCTCGGCAACCGCCTGCCCGACAACCAGATCCTCAGCCACGACCTGCTCGAAGGCTGCTACCTGCGCGCCGGCCTGCTGTCGGACGCCCAGCTCTACGAAAACTACCCGGCGCGCTACAGCGACGACGTCAGCCGCCGCCACCGCTGGATCCGCGGCGACTGGCAGCTGGCCGGCTTTCTGCTGCCGCGCGTGCCTGCGCATGGCGGCAAGCGTGAACCGAACCCCCTGTCGGCGCTGTCGCGCTGGAAGCTGTTCGACAACCTGCGCCGCAGCGTCGTCGCGCCGGTGCTTACCGCGCTGCTGCTGGTCACCTGGGCGCTGCTGCCGTCGCCGTGGTTCTGGAGCGCCGCCATCCTCGCGGTGATCTTCCTGCCCACTTTCGTCAACGCCCTGTTCGGCCTGATCGAAAAGCCGCACGACATGCGCTGGGGCCAGCACATGGCCAGCGGCACCTCCAGCCTGAAGCTGATGTTCGGCCACGCGCTGCTGCAGGCCGCCTTCCTGCCGTACGAAGCCTGGTTCAGCCTCGACGCCATCGTGCGCACCGGGTGGCGCATGCTGGTCTCGCGCCGCAACCTGCTCGAGTGGCGTCCGTCCAGCCTGGCCCGCTCGTCGACCAACATGGAAACCAACTGGCGGCGCATGTGGTTCTCGCCGGCGCTGGCGGTCGGCGCAGCCGTGATGCTCTCCTTCCTCAACCCGGTGGCGCTGTTCGCCGCCGCGCCGGTGCTGCTGCTGTGGTTCATGGCGCCCGTCATCGCCTGGTGGATCAGCCTTCCGATCGAGCGCGAAGCGGCCGAACTGTCGGCGCAGCAGTCGGCCTTCCTGCGCGCGCTGGCGCGCCGCACCTGGGGCTTCTTCGAAGACTTCGTCGGCGCCGAGGACAACTGGCTCCCGCCCGACAACATGCAGGAGCACCCGACCTGGGTGGTCGCGCACCGCACTTCGCCCACCAACATGGGCATGTCGCTGCTGGCCAACCTCACGGCCTGGGACTTCGGCTTCGCCACGCTCGACCAGGTGCTCTCGCGCACCAGCTCGGCCTTCGCCACGATGGACCGGATGGAGCGCTATCACGGCCATTTCTACAACTGGTACGACACCATCTCGCTCGCGCCGCTGCAGCCGATGTACGTGTCTTCGGTCGACAGCGGCAACCTGGCCGGCCACCTGCTCACGCTGGCCCCGGGCCTGGCGGCGCTGGCCGACCATCCGATCGTCAGCCCGCGCACGCTCGACGGCATTTCCATCACCCTGCACCTGGTGCAGGAGTACGCCGGCGACGCCGGCCCGGCCGTTGCCGACGCCATCCTCGCCATGCGCGGCCTGCTGGCCGAAGCCGAGCGCGACGCGAACACCTTGCCCGGCCTGACGCACGGAACGGCCGGCCTTTGCCGCGCCGCCGACGCCATCGTTGCGGCCCTGGCGCCGGACGCCGAGCCGCACCTGCAGTCGTGGGCCGAGAAGCTGGCCACCCAATGCCGCAACGCCCACGCCGAACTGCTGGAACTGGCGCCGTGGATGCGCGCCGCCCAGGAATACGTGGTCGATTCGAGCCTGACGCGCATCCCGACCTTGCGCGAACTGGCCGTCTTCAGCATGAGCGGCGGCAGCGACCTGGCGCCGGCCGAGCGCGCGCGCCAGCACACGCTCACGCAGCTGGTGGCCGAAGGCGCTGCTGCGGCGCAGCGCCGCCTGATCCAGATCGACGAGCTGGCCGCGCGCGCGCGCGCCTTCGCCGACATGGACTTCAGCTTCCTCTACAACAGCACCACCAACCTGCTGGCGATCGGCTACAACGTGACCGACCGCCGGCTCGACGCCAGCTGCTACGACCTGCTTGCCTCCGAGGTGCGGCTGGCCAGCTTCGTCGGCATCGCCCAGGGCCAGTTCCCGCAGGAGCACTGGTTCGCGCTGGGGCGCCAGCTGTGCATCGTCGGCGGCGAGCAGCTGCTGCTGTCGTGGAGCGGCTCGATGTTCGAGTACCTGATGCCGCTCCTGGTCATGCCGACCTACGAGAACACCCTGCTCGACCAGACCTACCGCGCCATCATCAACGCCCAGATCGACTATTCGAAGCAGCGCGGCGTCCCGTGGGGCATCTCCGAGTCTGGCTACAACACCGTAGACGCCAACCTCAATTACCAGTACCGCGCCTTCGGCGTGCCCGGTACCGGCATGAAGCGCGGCCTGGCCGACGACCTGGTCATCGCGCCTTACGCCACCATGATGGGCCTGATGGTCAACGCCGAGGCGTCGTGCGAAAACCTGCAGCGCATGGCCGGCCTGGGCTTCATGGGCAAGTACGGCTTCTACGAGGCGATCGACTACACGCAAACGCGCCTGCCGCGCGGCCAGGACTACGCCGTGGTGCGCTCCTTCATGGCGCACCACCAGGGCATGGGCTTCCTGTCGCTGTCCTACCTGCTGCACGACCGGCCGATGCAGCGCCGCTTCGAGTCCGACCCGCTGTTCCAGGCCACCATGCTGGTGCTGCAGGAGCGCGTGCCCAAGACGGGTGCCTTCCACTCGCACACCGCCGACCTGGCCGCGATGCGCGCGCCGGTCACCGAAGTGTCGATGCCGATGCGGATCATCAGCCAGACCAACACGCCGCAGCCCGAAGTGCAGCTGCTGTCGAACGGCCGCTACCACGTGATGGTCACCTCGGCCGGCGGCAGCTACAGCCGCTGGAAGGACCTGGCGGTGACGCGCTGGCGCGAAGACGCGACCGAAGACGACTGGGGCAATTTCTGCTACGTGCGCGACGTGGACAGCGGCGCGTTCTGGTCCACCACCTTCCAGCCGACCCTGGTCGAGCCGAAGAAGTACGAAGTGATCTTCTCGGAAGGCCGCGCCGAATTCCGCCGCAGCGACAAGGGCATCGACCTGTACACCGAGATGGTGGTCTCGCCGGAAGACGACATCGAATTGCGCCGCACCCGCATCACCAACAAGTCGCAGACGCGCCGCACCATCGAATTTACCAGCTACGCCGAAGTGGTGATGGCGCCGGCCGCCGCCGACAACGCCCACCCGGCGTTCTCCAAGCTGTTCGTGCAGACTGAAATCCTGCGCAACGAAAACGCCATCCTGTGCACCCGCCGCCCGCGCGCCAAGGACGAGCACATGCCGTGGCTGCTCAACCTGATGACGGTGCACGACGGCGTGCTGCTCGACGCCAGCTTCGAGACCAGCCGTCCTGACTTCATCGGCCGCGCGAACAGCACGGTGGCGCCGCGCGCAATGCTCGACGCCGAACCGCTGCGCGGGGGCGAGGGCTCGGTGCTCGACCCGATCGTCGCGATCCGCTACAAGGTCACGCTCGAACCGGACCAGGTGGTCACGCTCGACGTCGTCACCGGCATGACCGAAACGCGCGAGCAGGCGATGCACCTGATCGACAAGTACCAGGACCGCCACCTGGCCGACCGCGTGTTCGAACTGGCCTGGACCCACAGCCAGGTGGTGCTGCGCCAGCTCAACGCCAGCGAGTCCGACGCCCAGCTGTACAGCCGCCTGGCCAGCACCATCATCTACCCGCACGCCGGCCTACGCGCCGACGCATCGACCCTGATCCGCAACCACCGCGGCCAGTCCGGCCTGTGGGCCTACGCCATCTCCGGCGACCTGCCGATCGTGCTCATGCAGATCAAGGACCCGGCCAACATCGACCTCGCGCGCCAGATGGTGCAGGCGCACGCCTACTGGCGCCTCAAGGGCCTGGTGGTGGACCTGGTCATCTGGTACGAAGACCAGTCGGGTTACCGCCAGGCCCTGCACGACCAGATCATGGGCCTCATTGCGTCGGGCATCGACGCCCAGGCGATCGACCGCCCGGGCGGCATCTTCGTGCGCCTGCTCGACCAGATCTCCAACGAAGACCGGGTGCTGATGCAGTCGGTCGCGCGCGCCATCCTGTCGGACGCGCGCGGCAGCCTGGCCGACCAGATCAAGCGCGCCGCGCCGACCTTCCCGAAACTGCCGCTGGCGGTGTTCGAGCCGCGCGCCGAGTCCTACCAGCAGCTGGCCGCGCCGGCCGCGCCGAAGCTCGAACTGGTGCTGGAAAACGGCATCGGCGGCTTCACCAAGGACGGGCGCGAGTACGTGATCCGCACCGACAGCACGCACCGCACCCCGGCGCCGTGGGTCAACGTGCTGGCCAACCAGACCTTCGGCTCGGTGGTGTCCGAGTCCGGCCAAGCCTACACCTGGAGCGAGAACGCCCACGAGTTCCGTCTCACGCCGTGGGACAACGACCCGGTCGCCGACAGCGGCGGCGAGGCGTTCTACATCCGCGACGAGCATACCGGCAGGTTCTGGTCGCCGACCGCGCTGCCGGTGCGCTCGAATGGCCACTTCACCACGCGCCACGGCTTCGGCTACAGCGTGTTCGAGCACGACGAGGAATCGATCCACAGCGAGCTGACTACCTTCGTCGCGCTCGACGCGCCGATCAAGTACTCGGTGGTCAAGCTGCGCAACGACAGCACCACACCGCGCAAGCTGTCCGTCACCGGCTACGTCGAATGGGTGCTGGGCGACCTGCGGCCCAAGCAGTCGATGCACGTGGTGACCGAGCTCGATCCGCTGTCCGGCGCGCTGTTTGCGCGCAACGCCTACAACACCGAGTTCACCGGGCGCGTCGGCTTCTTCCAGGTCGAGGCGCAGAACCGCAGCGTCACCTGCGACCGCAACGAATTCATCGGCCGCAACCGCAACCTGGGCAATCCGGCCGCGATGATGCGCTCCCGCCTGTCCGGCAAGGTCGGCGCCGGCCTCGATCCCTGCGCCGCCATCCAGGTGGCGATCGAACTGCAACCAGGCCAGGAACGCGAGCTGGTGTTCATGCTCGGCGTGGGCGGGCGCCGCAACGCCGACGCCAGCGGCATGGTGCAGCGCTATAACGGCAGCACCGCGGCGGCGGCGGCCTTCGACATGGTGCGCGACCACTGGAACGCCACCCTGGGCGCGGTGCGCATCGAGACGCCCGAGCCGATGCTCGACGTGATCGCCAACGGCTGGCTGATGTACCAGACCATCGCCTGCCGCATGTGGGCGCGCAGCGGCTACTACCAGTCGGGCGGCGCGTTCGGCTTCCGCGACCAGTTGCAGGATGCGATGGCGATGATCCACACCCAGCCGCAGATCCTGCGCGAGCACCTGCTGCTGTGCGCGGCGCACCAGTTCGTCGAAGGCGACGTCCAGCACTGGTGGCATCCGCCGTCGGACCGCGGCGTGCGCACCCACTGCTCGGACGACTACCTGTGGCTGCCGCTGGCGGCGCACCGCTACGTGATCGGCACCGGCGACACCGGCGTCCTGAGCGAGCCGGCGCCCTTCCTCGAAGGCCGCATGCTGGCGCCGGAGGAGGAGTCCTATTACGACATGCCGGGCCACTCGCACCAGAACGCCGACCTGTACGAGCACTGCGTGCGCGCCATCAAGCGCGGCCTGCGCTTCGGCGAGCATGGCCTGCCGCTGATCGGCACCTGCGACTGGAACGATGGCATGGACCGCGTCGGCAACGAAGGCAAGGGCGAGTCGGTGTGGCTGGCCTGGTTCCTGTACGACGTGCTGGTCAAGTTCGCCGAGGTCGCCGAGCTGCACGACGACCAGGCCTTCGCCGACACCTGCCGCAACGAAGCGAAGCAGCTGGCGCACAACGTCGAGACCAACGCGTGGGACGGCAAGTGGTACCGCCGCGCCTACTTCGACGACGGCACGCCGCTCGGCTCGCACAGCAACGACGAATGCCAGATCGACTCGATCTCGCAAAGCTGGGGCGTGCTGTCGGGCGCCGCCGATCCCGAGCGCACCGCCAGCGCGATGGAGCAGGTCGACCAGCGCCTGGTGCGGCGCGACTTCGGCCTGATCCAGCTGCTCGACCCGCCGTTCGACAAGGGCGTGCTCAATCCGGGCTACATCCGCGGCTACGTGCCGGGCGTGCGCGAGAACGGCGGCCAGTACACCCACGCCGCGATCTGGACCGCGATGGCCTTCGCCAAGATGGGGCAGGGCGACAAGGCCTGGGAGCTGCTGCGCATGATCAATCCGGTGCAGCACGGCGGCACGCCGGAAGGCGCCGCGCTGTACAAGGTCGAGCCTTACGTGGTGGCGGCCGACGTGTACGCGGTGTCGCCGCACATCGGCCGTGGCGGCTGGAGCTGGTACACCGGCTCCTCGGGCTGGATGTACCGCCTGATCGTCGAATCGCTGCTCGGCCTGTCGCTGGCGAGCGACAAGCTGACGGTCACGCCGCACCTGCCATCGGGCTGGGACACGTTCAAATTGCACTATCGCTATCGCACGTCGAACTACGAGATCACCGTGGTCGCCGGCGCGGAAGGATGGATGAAAGTGGACGGCCGTGATGTGGAAGACAACACAGTGTCGCTTGTTGACGACGGAAGGACGCATGAGGTGCGCTTGCAGATAGCCCGGTAGGCGGATGCACGGTAACATGCCCGCTCCCTCAATAAACACCGGGCTCGCTTCGGTGTCGAAAGCTCATCATGTCACTTAAATCAGTCCTCGCCGTCGCCGCCCTGGCGCTCGTTTCCTCCACTTCCGCCAGCGCGGCGGAGTGGAGCGACACCTCCATCAGCTATCGCGTCGGCACCAGGTTTGCCGAGCCGTTCAACCCGGTCGACATCCGCAAGAACATCTTCGCGCTGACCCACGCCAGCGGCTACAAGTACGGCAGCAACTTCTTCAACGTCGACCTGCTGCAGTCGGACTCGAACGATCCCGGCTCGCTGAACCAGCACTCGGGCGCGCAGGAAGTGTATGCCGTCTACCGCAACACGCTCGACATCGGCAAGGTGCGCGGCGTGGACATGGGCATGGGCCCGGTGTCGGGCTTCGGCATCACCGGCGGCTTCGACTGGAACTCCAAGAACGACGTCGGATACAACTCGCGCAAGCGCATGCTGGTGCTGGGTCCGACCCTGATGTGGAAAGTGCCGGGCTTCCTGAACACCAGCCTGCTGGTTCTGCACGAGAGCAACGCCCCGAGCGGCGCCTTCGCGCCGATCTCGAACGTGGCCGGCCGCTACACCTACAAGATCCATCCGATGCTGACCGCCAGCTGGGGCATCCCGGTGTGCGAGCGCGTCAAGTTCGAAGGCTACGCCAACCTGATCGCGCCGAAGGGCCGCGATGAAGTCGGCAACCAGACCGGCACCGAGACCAACATCGACATGCAGCTGATGGCGGACGTCGGCGACTACGTGGGCGCGGGCAAGAACACCTTCCGCATCGGCGTCGAGTACCAGTACTGGAACAACAAGTTCGGCAATACCTCGGCCACCACCGGTGGTAAAGGCCAGCGCGCCAGCACCCCGATGCTGCGCGCCGAATACCACTTCTAAGCCCATCCCGCGGCGCCGGCCCCTGGTCCGCGCCGCATGCATCGGCGGGGTCTGGTCCTGCGGACCTGACCCCATCTTCCTCGGCGCGGAAAATGATCCGCAGAAATTCGTTCTGATTGTCAGTTAATTAATATCAATTAACTACCGCCCCGACGGCCGCGTTGTATTCCTCGCATCAATTTGCCCGTTCGCCAGGTTGCGATCATTGCAATATCGATCCCCCTTGCCAATGAGGCAGCCATGTTCTCCCTTCCCCGCACGACCCTGCTGTCCCTCCTGCTGTGCGGCGCCGGCTGCGTCGCCGCATCCGAAGCCGACCACCGCGAGTTCGGCGCCACCCTGGCCGCGCCCTACCATGGCGAGCCGGCGCCGGGCGAGCCGCGCACCTTCAGCCTCGCCTTCGACTATCCGCTGGTCGCCGCGCCGCAGACGGTGGGCTGGACGCTCGAACTGACCGCGCCTGACGGCCGCGTCGCGCGCCAGTGGAGCGGCCAGCAGGAGCTGTTCCGCGCGCCGGTGAACCTGGGCGTGCGCTGGGATGGCCGCCTGGGCAGCGCCGCCGCGCCGGCCGGCATCTATCGCGTGCGCCTGGTGGCCGAGGCCCGGGCGGCCGGCGGAGGGACGATCGCCGGCGAGCGCGTCGAGCAAAGCTGGGAGATCGCCGTGGGCCGCGCGGCCCCGCCGGCCATGCCCGCATTCCGCCCGCTTGCGCGCCGCACCGAAGCGCTTGCGATGGCGCCGGCGCCTGGCGATCTGCCGTACGACGTCTACCTGGGCAACTTGCACAGCCAGACGGCCCACAGCGACGGCGGCGGCGACCTGGCCACCTGCACCGGCGCGCAGGATCCGCAAAGCTCCACGCATGGTCCGTCCGAAGCCTTTGCCTACGCGCGCGATCACGGCCTCGATGTGCTGGTCGCGTCGGAGCACAACCACATGTACGACGGTTCGGCCGGCACCAATCCCGCCGCCACGCCGGCTGCCGCCAAGGCCCTGTATCGCTCCGGCCTGGACGCGGCGAAGGAGTTCAACGCGGCGCATTCCGATTTCCTCGCCGTGTACGGCCTCGAATGGGGCGTGATCGCCAACGGCGGCCATCTGAACATCTTCAACAGCAACCGGCTGCTTGGCTGGGAGCGCAACGCCGCCGGCAAGCTGCTGGCCGAATCGTTCACGCCCAAAAGCGACTACGCCAGCTTGTACACGCTGATGCGCCAGCGCGGCCTGGTCGGCCAGTTCAACCACCCGTCGCAGTCCGGGCAGTTTCTCGTCGGCGGCGTCCCCTTCGGCTACACGCCGGACGGCGACGCCGCGATGGCCCTGTGCGAGGTCGTCAACAGCAACGCGTTCTCCACCAGCACGACCGAATCGGAGACCCGCCGCAGCAATTTCGAACTCGCCTGCGACAAGGCGCTCGAAGCCGGCTACCACGTCGCCTTCAGCTCCAACCAGGACAACCACTGCGCCAACTGGGGCATGTCGTACACCAACCGTACCGGCGTGCTGCTGCCGGCCGGCGCCGCGCTGACCACCGCAGCCTTCCTCGACGCGCTCAGGGCGCGCCGCGTGTTCGCCACCATGGACAAGGGCTCGCAGCTGGTGCTGACGGCGAACGGCCGCATGATGGGCGAGCGCTTCGCCAACATCGGCCCCCTGTCACTGGTCGCCCATTTCGCCAGCGTGGGTGGCAAGGCCGTCGCCTCGGTGGTGATGTTCGAGGGCGTGCCTGGCCGCAAGGGCGCGGTCGCCGAGCTGTCGCGCACTCCCGTCACCACCATCACGCCCGACCCCGGCGAGCACTTCTACTACGTGCGCGTGACCCAGGACGACGGCAACATGCTGTGGTCGGCGCCGGTCTGGGTCACCCAGCAGTAGGCCGGAGTAGCGCGATTTTTTAGACACAGAGCGCATTTGTGTCTAATAATTGACATTTTCATCATTTTCGCCACAGCTTTTCCTTATGTAATGAGAATGTCATGACAAAGTAAAGTTTGTTACTCAAGATTGCTCGGCTGCATTCCACTCCACATAACAATTTACGAATACGGGGAAATCCATGCGTCGTGCCATCACCACCAAGTTGTTGCCGCGGTTTGCCATCCTGCTTGCCCTCAGCGCCGCCAGCGCGGTCATCGCGTCCGAAGCGGACCACCGCGAATTCGAGGCGACCCTGCATGCGCCGTACACCGGCGCCGGCGTCCAGGACGGGCGCACCTTCACGCTGCAGTTCGAATATCCTCACGTGGCCACCGCGCAGGACGTGGTGTGGCGCCTCGAGATCGTTGCGCCGTCGGGCGAGGTGGTGCAGCGCTGGCATGGCGTCGAAGCGCTGTCGAAGAAGGCCGTCAAGGTGCCGGTGCGCTGGGCCGGCCGCGACGACAGCCGCGCGATGCGCGACGGCGTCTACCAGGTGCGCCTGGCCGCGGTCTCGCAGGACGCCGCCATCAAGGGCAAGGTGACCGAGGCGCAGGTGGACGCCATGCTGGCGGCCGGCGGCGACGAGCGGGTCGATCAGGAGTGGGACATCGCCGTCGGTCAGCTCGACGCGCCGGCCATGCCCGCGTTCGAGCCGCTGCCGGCGCCGTCGATCAAGGCCGCGAAGCCGGACGCGAAGTCGGCGCAGGTGAACGGCCTCGCCGCGCCGGCGCCGGCCTCGCTGCCTTACACCGTCTACTTCGGCAACCTGCACAGCCAGTCCAACCACAGCGACGGCGGCGGCGCGCTGTCGACCTGCGTAGGCGCGCAGAATCCGCAGTCCGGCACGGCCGGCGGCCCGACCGAGGCCTACACCTACGCGATGAACAAGGGCCTCGACATCCTGATGACGTCGGAGCACAACCACATGTACGACGGCTCGGATAACACCAACGCCTCGGCCGACCCGGCGGTCGCCAAGGCGCTGTACCAGTCGGGATTGAGCGCCGCGGCGAACTTCAATGCCGCGCATCCGAACTTCCTCGGCGTGTACGGGCTGGAATGGGGCGTCATCACCAATGGCGGCCATATGAACATCTTCAACACCAATGAGCTGCTGGGGTGGGAGTACAACAGCAGCAACCAGCTGATCGCCGACACCTTCACCGCCAAGAACGACTACGCCGGCCTGTTCACCCTGATGCGCCAGCGCGGCTGGATCGGCCAGTTCAACCATCCTTCGACCAGCGGCCAGTTCCTCGTCAACGGCGTCGCTTTCGGCTACACCGCCGACGGCGACCAGGCGATGGCGATGTGCGAAGTGCTCAACACCTCGGCCTTCTCGACCAACACCACCGAGACCGAGACCAGCAACAGCACCTACGAAGGCGCCTGCAAGAAGGCGCTCGAAGCGGGCTACCACGTCGCCTTCACCACCGACCAGGACAACCACTGCGCCAACTGGGGCGCCTCGTTCACCAACCGCACCGGCGTGCTGATCCCGAACGGCACCCCGCTGTCGCAGGCCAGCTTCATCGCCGCGCTCCAGGCGCGCCGCGTGTTCGCCACGATGGACAAGGGCTCGCAGCTGGTGCTGACCGCGAATGGCCACATCATGGGCGAGCGCTTCACCAACAGCGGCTCGCTCAACCTGGTGGCCAACTACGCCAGCAGCGGCGGCAAGACCGTCACCAGCGTGTTGATGTACGAGGGCGTCCCGGGCCGCAACGGCACCGTGACCCAGCTGTCGTCGACCGCCAACACCACCATCACTCCGGCCAACGGCGAGCACTTCTACTACGCCAAGGTCACGCAGAACGACGGCAATATCCTGTGGTCCGCGCCGATCTGGGTGACCCAGTCCAGCTCCAGCGACACCGTGGCGCCGACGGTCTCGTCGAGCGAAACCGGCAGCAGCGGCACCATCACGCTGTCGGCCAACGCCAGCGACAACGTCGGCGTGACCAACGTCGAGTTCTATGTCGACGGCGTGCTGAAAGGCGCCGACAACACCTCGCCGTATTCGATGACGCTCAACTCGACCACGCTGGCCAACGGCAGCCACAGCCTGGTCGCCAAGGCCTACGACGCGGCCAGCAATGTCGGCACCTCCGGCACCACCACCTTCAGCGTCAGCAACGGCACCGCCGACACCACCGCGCCGACCGTCAGTGCCAGCGAGAGCGGCAGCAGCGGCACCATCACCTTGTCGGCCACCGCCAGCGACAACGTCGGCGTGACCAACGTCGAGTTCTATGTCGACGGCGTGTTGAAGGGCGCCGACAACACCTCGCCGTACTCGATGACGCTCAATTCGACCACGCTCACCAATGGCAGCCACTCGCTGACCGCGAAGGCGTACGACGCGGCCGGCAACGTCGCCACGTCCAGCGCGGCAAGCTTCAGCGTCAATAACGCCGCCACCCAGCTGATCGTCAACGGCGGCTTCGAGTCGGGCGCCACCTCGTGGACCGCGTCGAGCGGCGTGATCACCTCGGACGCCACCCAGCCGGCGCATGGCGGCACGTGGAAGGCATGGCTCGATGGCTACGGCGCTGTGCACACCGACACCGCGTACCAGCAGGTCGCGATTCCATCGACGGCAACGTCGGTGTCGCTCAGCTTCTGGCTGCAGGTGGTGTCGAGCGAAACCACCACGACCAGCGCCTACGACACCTTGAAGGTCCAGGTGCGCAACAGCAGCGGCACGGTGCTCGCCACGCTGGCGACCTACTCGAACCTGAACAAGGGCGCGTCGTACGTGCAGAAGACGTTCGACCTGAGCGCGTATAAGGGACAGACGGTGCAGATCTACTTCGAAGGCACCGAAGATTCGACGCTGGACACCTCGTTCATCATCGACGACGTCAGCCTGACCGCCCAGTAAGCAAGGGAGGGGTCTGGTCCTGCGGACCTGGAAGGAGTCGAGCCTTGCAAGGCTCGACCGTTCCGCAGGAGCGAAGCTTCGCTTCACTAAACCCCTGCTTCACCCCCATTTTCAGAACAGCCCCGCCCCCGCCCCCAAGAGCGTCGCCACTCCCAACGCCGCGAAGATCAGCGCCGCAATCCCATGCACCACGCGCAGCGGCACCCGGTTCGCGATCCGCTCGCCGAAGTACACCGCCGGCACATTCGCCAGCATCATCCCGAACGTCGTCCCGGCCACCACCGCCACGGTGGACGCATAGCGCGCCGCCAGCGCCACGGTGGCGATCTGCGTCTTGTCGCCCATCTCGGCCAGGAAGAACGCGATCAGCGTGGTGGCGAACACCCCGTACTTCGCCAGCTTCGCCTCGTCCTCGTCAATTTTGTCCGGCACCATGATCCATGCCGCCATGCCGAGGAAGGACAGCCCCAGCACCCAGCGCATTACGTCCGGTCCCAGCGTGGCGCTGACCCACGCGCCGACGGCCGCGGCGAACGCATGGTTGACGATGGTCGCGACGAAAATGCCCAGCACGATCGGCACGGGGCGGCGGAATTTGGCGGCCAGCAGAAAGGCCAGCAACTGCGTCTTGTCGCCGATTTCGGCAAGCGCGACGATGCCGGTTGAAACGAGGAATGCGTCCATGCAATGTTCCGTGAGAGGGGAAGCCGATCATAGCAGAGCAAAAATACTTGCGCACTCAACTATCTCCGATCAACTTTCGCCTGCATGACGAAAGTGCTATTCTGCTCGCGCTCGTTTCCACCCGAAGGTTCAATGAAAACTGCAACTCTCCTGCGCGCGTCCGCCTGCGCGATCCTGGCCCAGTGGAGCCTGGCGGCGTTCGCGCTCGACCCGCTCAGCTACGCGCACTACGACCAGGTGAAGACGCGTGCGCTGCACCTCGACCTGAAGGCCGACTTCGCGCGCAAGACCCTGTCCGGCTACGCCGAGCTGTCGCTCGACTGGATCGACAAGAACGCCCACACGCTCGACCTCGACACGCGCGATCTCGCCATCGCGAAGGTGCAGGCGCGCGCGGCCGGCGGCCAGTGGAAAACCGTGCCGTACACCCTCGACAGGCTAGACCCCGAAAAAGGCCAGGCGCTGCACATCGCGCTGGCCGGCCAGCCGGAGAAGGTACGCATCTACTACCGCACCGCGCCCACCGCGACCGCGCTGCAGTGGCTCACGCCGCGGCAGACCATGTCCGGCAAGCGCCCCTTCATGTTCAGCCAGTCCGAGACCATCAACGCGCGCTCGTGGGCGCCGGTGCAGGACACGCCGGCCGTGCGCTTCACCTACACCGCCCGCATCGACGCGCCGGCCGGCCTGCGCGTGGTCATGAGCGCCGATAACGATCCGAAGGCGACCGGCAAGGGCGGCTGGCGCTTCACGATGCCGCAGCCGATTCCGTCCTACCTGCTGGCGATCGGCATCGGCGAACTCGAACAGCGCTCGCTCGGCGCGCGCACCGGCGTGTACGCCGAGCCGAAGCGCATCGAGGCCGCCGCTTACGAGCTGGCCGACACCGAGAAGATGGTGGCCGCCGCCGAATCGCTGTACGGGCCCTATCGCTGGGGGCGTTACGACATGCTGGTGCTGCCGCCCTCGTTCCCGATCGGCGGCATGGAGAATCCGCGCCTGACCTTCCTCACGCCCACCATGATCGCCGGCGACCGCAGCCTGGTGGACCTGATCGCGCACGAACTGGCGCACAGCTGGTCCGGCAACCTGGTCACCAACGCCTCGTGGAAGCACTGGTGGCTCAACGAAGGCTTCACCACCTACGTCACCACCCGCATCCTCGAAGTGCTGTACGGCGAAGAAGTGGCGACGATGAACCTGCAGCTCGAACAGGAAGAAGCGATCGAGCTGCTCAAGACCGTCGCGCCGGCGAAACAGGCACTGTTGACGAAGGACGCCGACGATTCGTCGAAGGCCTACACCGACGAAGAACTCGCGTACCCGAAAGGCGCCTGGCTCCTGCGCACGCTCGAGCAGCGTGCCGGCCGCGCCGTGTTCGACCCCTTCCTGCGCGGCTGGTTCGACCAGCACGCGTTCCAGAGCGTCACCACCGAACAGTTCCTCGACTACCTGCACAAGAACCTGCTGGCGCGGCACCCCGAAGTGATGGGCGAAGCCGAACTCGATGAATGGCTGCACGGCGCCGGCATTCCCTCCAGCGCGAAGCACGCGGCCTCGCCGCGACTGGCCGCGCTCGACGCCACCCGCGCCGCCTGGCTGAAAGGCGAGGTCCCGACCGCAAAGCTGGGCGCGCAAAAGTGGCTCGCGATCGAGTGGATGAAATTCCTGAACGATATCGACGAACAGGCCAGCGCCGCGCAGCTGCGGGAACTTGACAAGGAATACCGCCTGTCCGGCACCGGCAACGACGAAGTCGCATTCCGCTTCTACCGCGCCAGCGTCAAGGCCGGCAATCGCGACATCCGCGCGCCGCTGCACGCCTTCCTGCTGAAGGTCGGGCGCCAGAAGTTCGTGCTGCCGCTTTACGCCGCGCTGTTGAAGAACCCCGAAGACAAGGCCTGGGCGATGGCCGTCTACAAAGAAGCGCGTCCGCGCTACCACCCGGCGACCCAGGCCAGCGCCGACAAACTGATGCAACAGAAATAAGGAAAACATGTACTCGATGACCCGACTCGCCGCAGCAATGCTGCTGGCATTTTCCAGCGTTGGCGCCTTCGCCGACGCTCCGGCAACCGCCCCCGCGCCAGCTGTCGTTCCAGCGTCCGCATTCAACCTCGAAGCCGACGTACTGCGTGCGATGAAGACCTTCGACGTGCCCGGCATGGCAATCGCCATCGTCAAGGACGGCAAGGTCATCGCCGCACAAGGCTTCGGCGTGCGCACGCTCGGCCAGGCCGCGCCGGTCGATGGCAAGACCCTGTTCGAGATCGCCTCCAACTCCAAGGCCTTTACCGCCGTGGCGCTGTCCATGCTGGTCGACGAAGGCAAGCTCGCGTGGGATGATCCCGTGACGAAGCACCTGCCGGATTTCCAGATGTACGACGCCTACGTCACGCATGAAATGACGGTGCGCGACCTGCTCACGCACCGCAGCGGCCTTGGCCTGGGCGCCGGCGACCTGCTGTGGTGGCCGACGACGACCTTCACCTCCGACGAAATCATCGAGAAGCTGCGCTACATCCGTCCCGCCACCAGCTTTCGCAACAGCTACGCCTACGACAACCTGCTGTACATCGCCGCCGGCAAGATCATCGCCCAGAAGTCCGGCAAGTCATGGGGCGACACGGTGCGCGAGAAAATCCTGACCCCGGTCGGCATGGCATCGACGACCACCAGCCTGGCGCAGAACGCCGGCAACGCCAACCAGGCGCACGCGCACTCGAAGGTCGACGACAAGATCACCGCGGTGAAGTCGATGCCGGTGCCGAACGGCGAGGGCGCCGTCGGCATCAACACCAACGCCGAAGACATCGCGCGCTGGATGACGGTGCTGCTCGACGAAGGCAAGCTCGCAGGCACCGACAAGCGTCTGTACAGCCAGGCGCGCAGCCGTGAAATGTGGAGCGCGCAGACGCCGATGAAGATAGCCGAGCCGAAGCCGCAGCTGGCCGCCACGCGGCCGAACTTCGCCGCTTACGGCCTGGGCTTCCAGCTGAAGGACTACAAGGGCATGAAGATCGCGATGCACGGCGGCGCGCTGCAGGGCTTCTACTCGCAGGTCACGCTGGTGCCCGAAGCGAAGCTCGGCATCGCCATCCTCACCAACGCCGAGAGCAGCCCGGCGATGACGTCGCTGCAGTACCGCCTGTTGGATAACTACCTCGGCATTGCGCCGACCGACTGGATCGGCCGCTTTGGTGAAGTGACGCGCGAGGCGCACGAGAAGGAACTGGCGCGCGTGAAGGCAGCGGCCGGCAAGCGGGCAGGGAAGTCGCAGCCGTCGCTGGCGCTGGATGCCTACGACGGCGAATACCAGGACGCCTGGTACGGCAAGGTGACGATCAGGCCGGAAGGCGGCAAGCACGTGCTGAGCTTCTCGCGCACGCCGGATTTGACGGGAACGCTGGAGCACTTCCAGCACGACACCTTCATCGTCCGCTGGAAGGAGCGCAACTTCAACGCCGATGCCTACGTCACGTTCTCGCTCAATCCGGACGGCAGCATCGAGCGCATGAAGATGGCGCCCGTATCGACCGAGACTGACTTCAGTTTCGACTTCGCCGACCTGACCTTCGTTCCGGTCAAGCCGCCCGCAAAAGAGAAGTAAGGCGCAAATGGGGTCTGGTCCAGCGGACCTGACCCCCATCTTTCGTTCGACGTCAGCGTGACTCCTACCTGGAGTGCTTCTTCGCCTCGTCGCGGATCGACGCGTCCAGCCGGTGCGCCGCCTGCTGCGGCGTGACCTTCCCGACCAGCACCTCCTGGATCAGCGGATGCAGCATGTCGATCGTATTCGCCGGCAGCATCGAGTAGTACGGGCTGCCCGTGACCGGCGCGGCGGCCGCGGCGTCGAGATACGCGACGATTTGCGGGTCGCCCGAAGGCACGCCCGGCGCCGCCTGGAACGGCGCGATGTTCTGGCGCTTGGCCTGCTGGATCGCGAAGCCCGGCCCGGTGATGAACTCGAGGAAGCGCGTCGCGGCTTCCTTCTTCGGCGTCTCGCACACCGCAAATCCCGTTTCGCTGCCGATGACCGGCACCGCCGCATGGCCAGCGTCATTCCACGGCGGCAGGAACACGCCCGTCTGGAAGCCTTTGCCATGCATTAGCAGCCCGGCCGCCCACGTGCCATGGAACGCCATCGCGGTCTTGCCGTTGACGAAAGCGGCGATGCCTTCGCCATGGCTGGACCGCATGAAATTGGGCTGCGCATAGCCGCGCTGCGGGATTGTCCGGATCTTGCGGAAGATGTCGGCGCCGGCCGGCGTGTCCAGGTTGAGCGTGCCGTCGGCGATGCGCGCCTTCCAGTCCGGCGTGCGCGCGGCCACATTGTTGGCGAAGCCGAAGCTGAAGGCCGCGTTGCCGATGATGTTGGGGAAGCCGCCGTTCCAGTAGATCGGCGTGAATCCGGCCTTCTTCAGACGCGCGCAGACAGCGAGGAATTCGGCGAAATTGGTCGGCAGCTTCGTGATGCCGGCCTTCGCGAACATGTCCTTGTTGTAGTACATGAGGGTGGCGGCAACCCCGCCGGAGATGCCGAAGCGCTTGCCGTCCTGCGTGATCCAGTCCGCCTTCAGGCTGGGCCGCATGCGGCGCCACGCCTCGGTGTGGCCGACGTCGGTCAGCACGCCATGCTCGGCCAGCGCCGCCGAATACGGGTTCGGATTGACCGACATCAGGTCCGGCAGCTTGTGCGAGGCGACCTTCGGCCTGATGTTCTCTTCGACCGAGTTCCCGGTCATGAACTGCACGTCCACCCGCACGTCGGGGTTCTGACGCATGAACTGCGCGGCCACCTCCTGCATCTGGTCCTGCCAGTCGGGCGCCCAGATCAAAGCGGTGATGGTGACCGGCGCGGGCGCCGCCGGCGCCGCGGCGGGCCGCTCCTCGTGATGGCAGCCGCCTAATGCCAGCAGGCCGGCCACAGCCAGCCACCTGCGGGCGCCCTTGATGAATCCTGCCTTGACCACAAAAAAATCCTTGTTGCGTGCACTTCAAAAAACTAGCTTGCCAGAATACCTGACACGAACCGGGCGGCGTTGTTACACGCCAGCCGCTCCGGTCCGGCGCCGCAGCTTAAGGCTTGACGAACTTGAGGGTCATCCGGTCGCTTTCGCCGATCGCGATGTAGTCGGCGCGCTTGTCGTCCTTGTTGGCCAGTGTCGGCGGCAGCGCCCACACGCCTTTCGGATGATTCGCGTTGTCTTTCGGGTTCGCGTTGATGTCGGACTTCGCCACCAGCTTGAAGCCGGCCGCTTCGACCGTCTTGATCACCCACGCCTCGTGCAGGTAGCCGGTGCTGGCCGTGGCGTCCTGCGTCATCGATGCAGGCAGGCGGTGGTCCACCACGCCGAACACGCCGCCCGGTTTCAGCACCGTGTAGACGTTTTTCAGCGCTTCCTGCAGCTTGTCGTCGCCCAGCTCGACCCAGTTGTGCATGTTGCGGAAGGTGAGCACCATGTCGACGCTGTTGGCCGGCGCGATCGCATACTTCACCGGCGGCTCGAAGATCCCGATGCGCACCTTGTCGTACACCGGGTTCGAATTGACCTTCTTCATGAACATCATGCCGTACCTGTTCTGCGGCTTGACCTCGTCGCCGGCTCCGATCAGCACACCATGGTCGCGCAGGTACGGCGCCAGGATCTCGGTGTACCAACCGCCTTCGGGCGTCAGCTCCACCACCGTCATGGTCGGCTTGATGCCGAAGAACGACAGGGTCTCGTACGGATGGCGCGCGCCGTCGCGGGCCACGTTGGCCGGCAGGCGGGTGCTGCTTGCGATCGCGGTCTTGAGCGCGTCGTCGGCTGCCTGCGCGCCGCCGCACAGGCCCGCGGCCAGCATGGCGGCGAGGATCAATCGTTTCATGGTGTCTCCAGTGTTGTTGTTGGAAGTGGCCAGATCATCAACCAAGCCGCGGCCGCGGTCAAGCGCAGTCTCCGCCGCCCGAACATATATGTATGGCCGCCGTCCGCCGCGGACAGCCCCGGACACCGCCGGACACATTCGGCGGACACCCGCCGATTCAAAATCAATCACTTAGTCAATGGCACAACAATTGCCTATTCAAATTGTTTCGTAACTGTTATGGTTCCCCGAGTTTTTTCGCTGGACCCGATTCAGGTTGTGCCGACAGCTGCCAGAGAGCCGCTGCCCCCGTCATCGATTTGTCAGGAGATACCATGGAACGACGTACTTTTCTCAACCTCAGCGGCCTGGCCATGGGCAGCTTGCTGGTGCCGGTCTTCGGCAACGCCGTGGCGGCCGAAGAACTGCTCACCCCCCTTGCGGAAAAATACAAGAAGACCCTCGCCGACATCGCGCTCAACGCCGCCACGAAGGCAGGTGCCAGCTACTGCGACGTGCGCGTCGGCCGCTACCTGAATCAGTTCATCACTACGCGCGACCTGAACGTCGAAAACGTCGTCAACACCGAATCGGCCGGCGTCGGCGTGCGCGTGCTGTGCAACGGCGCCTACGGCTTTGCCGCCACCTCCGACATGTCGCCCGACAGCGTCGCCGGCGCCGCGCGCCAGGCCGTCGCCATCGCGAAGGCCAACGCCAAACTGCAAGCGGAGCCGGTGCAGCTCGCGCCGGTCAAGGGCGTCGGCGAAGTCGCCTGGGCCACCCCGTTCAAGAAGGACTGGCGCGCGGTGCCGATCAAGGAAAAGGCCGACCTCCTGATCGCAGCGAACAAGGCCGGCATGGACGGCGGCGCCAGCTTCATGCGCTCGGTGATGTTCCAGGTGAACCAGCAGAAGTACTTCGCCTCCACCGACGGCTCCTACATCGATCAGGACATCCATCGCATCTGGGTACCGCTGACCGCCACCGCCGTCGACAAGTCCACCAACAAGTTCCGCTCGCGCCAGGGCCTGTCCTCGCCGGTCGGCATGGGCTACGAATACCTGGACGCGCGCGCCGCCGACAAGGTGCGGGCCGCGGGCGGCGTCGCCACCCTGTACAAAGGCTCCTACGACCTGATCGAGGACGCGCGCGCCGCTGGCCGCCAGGCCAAGGAGAAGCTGACCGCCAAGTCGGTCGCGCCGGGTAAATACGACCTGGTGCTCTCGCCCGAGCACCTGTGGCTGACGATCCACGAGTCGGTCGGCCACCCGACCGAACTCGATCGCGTGCTGGGTTACGAGGCCAACTACGCCGGCACCAGCTTCGCCACGCTGGACAAGTGGCAGTCGAAGAAATTCAAGTACGGCTCCGACATGGTCAACATCATCGCCGACAAGACCATCCCCGGTTCGCTCGGCGCGGTCGGCTACGACGACGAAGGCGTCAAGTGCAAGCACTGGGACATCATCAAGGACGGCGTGCTGGTGAACTACCAGGCCACGCGCGACCAGGCCCACATCATCGGCGAGAAGGAATCGCACGGCTGCTCGTACGCCGATTCGTGGAGCAGCGTGCAGTTCCAGCGCATGCCCAATATCTCGCTCGCGGCGGGAACGAAGAAGCTCACGCCGGATCAAATGATCAAGGACGTCAAGAAGGGCATCTACATCGTCGGCGACGGCTCGTTCTCGATCGACCAGCAGCGCTACAACTTCCAGTTCGGCGGCCAGCTGTTCTTCGAAATCGTCAACGGCAAGATCGGCGCCCAGCTCGAGGACGTGGCCTACCAGTCGAACACCCAGGAATTCTGGAACGCCTGCAGCGCCATTTGCGACGACAGCGACTGGCGCATGGGCGGCTCCTTCTTCGACGGCAAAGGACAGCCTGGCCAGGTGAGCACCGTGTCGCACGGCGCCAGCACGGCGCGCTTCAACGGCATCAACGTGATCAACACCGCTCGCAAGATCGGCTAACCCGGGGACCGCACATGAAGATTCTGACCCAGGACGAAACCCGCCGCATCACCGACCGCGTGATGGCCTTCACCAAGGCCGACGAATGCACCGTCACCATCAACGGCAACCGCACCGGCAATATCCGCTACGCTCGCAACAACGTCTCCACCGCAGGCCTGGTCGAGAACACCCAGCTGTCGGTGTCGGTCGCCTACGGTAAAAAGCAGGGCACCGCGACCATCAACGAATTCGACGACAAGTCGCTCGAAAAAGTCGTGCGGCGCGCCGAGGACCTGGCGCGCCTGGCGCCGGAGAACCCCGAGTTCATGCCGGCCGTGGCAAAGCAGGCCTTCAAGCCCAGCGCCACTTTCAACGCCAAGACCGCCGCCATCGATCCCGAGTTCCGCGCCCAGGCCGCGGCCTACAGCATCGAGGCGAGCCGCAAGAACAAGCTGGTGTGCGCCGGCTTCTTCACCGACACCACCTCGTTCGAGACCATCGCCAATTCTAATGGCGTGTTCGGCCACCAGCAGGCGACCTCGCTCGACTTCACCTGCACCGTGCGCACCGAAGACGGCCGCGGCTCCGGCTGGGTCAAGCGCTCGGCTGGCGATGTCGCGCTGTTCGACGCCCGCGAAGCATCGGACGTGGCCATCGAAAAGGCCCTGCGTTCGGTCGATGCCAGGGCGCTCGAGCCGGGCCGCTACACGGTCATCCTCGAGCCGGCCGCCACGTCCGACCTGATCGGTTTCATGCTGTCCGGCTTCGACGCGCGCCAGGCCGACGAAGGCCGCAGCTTCCTGTCCAAGAAGGGCGGCGGCAACCGCCTCGGCGAAAAGCTGTTCGACCAGCAGGTCAACATCTGGGCCGACCCGTGGGACAAGGACGTGCCGGTGCTCCCTTGGGATAACAACACCATGCTGCCGCGCGAACGCATGGCGATGATCAAGGACGGCCGCGTCGCCTCGCTCGACTACTCGCCGTACTGGGCGAAGAAAATGGGCAAGCGCCCGGTCGGCTCGCCCGGCAACATGATCATGGCCGGCACCAGCAAGTCCACCGCGGATCTGATCGCCAACACCAAGAAGGGTGTGCTGGTGACGCGCACCTGGTATATCCGCCTGGTCGATCCGCAGTCGGTGCTTCTCACCGGCCTCACGCGCGACGGCACCTTCTACATCGAGAACGGCAAGATCAAGCACCCGATCAAGAACTTCCGCTTCAACGAAAGCCCGGTCACGATGCTCAACAACATCGAGGAGATCGGCAAGCCGCAGATCATCGCCGGCGACGAAGTGCAGTATTCGATGCTGATCCCGCCGATGAAAGTGCGCGACTTTAATTTCACGTCCCTGTCGGACGCTGTGTAACGGAGAGTTTGTGGAACGACGTACCTTCCTCAGGATCGGCGGCGGCGCCGCCGGCGCCATGCTGGTGCCGGTGTTCGGCAACGCCATCGCCGCAGAAGAACTGCTCAACCCCGTCGCGCTGCCGTTCAAGAAGGCGCTGGCCGACGCCGGCCTGAACGCCGCCACCAAGGCCGGCGCCAGCTACTGCGACGTGCGCATCGGGCGCTACCTGAACCAGTTCATCACCACGCGCGACCTGAACGTCGAAAATGTCGTCAACACCGAGTCTTACGGTGTCGGCGTGCGCGTCATCGCCAACGGCGCCTACGGCTTCGCCTCGACCAACGACGTGTCGCCGGACGGCGTGGCGGGCGCCGCGCGCCAGGCGGTGGCCATCGCCCGCGCCAACGCGAAGCTGCAAACGGAACCGCTGCAGATGGCGCCGGTGAAGGGCGTGGGAGAAGTCAGCTGGGCCACGCCGATGACGCGCGACTGGCGCACGGTCCCGGTCAAGGACAAGGCCGACATGCTGGTCGCCGCCAGCAAGGCCGGCCTGGACGCGGGCGCCACCTTCATGACGGCCAACCTGTTCCAGGTCAACCAGCAGAAGTACTTCGCCTCCACCGACGGCTCCTACATCGACCAGGACATCCATCGCCTGTGGGCGCCGGTCACCGCCACCGCGGTCGACAAGGCCAACAACCGCTTCCGCACCTGCAACAGCATGGCCGCGCCAGTCGGCATGGGCTTCGAATATTTCGACGCGCGCGCCGCCGACAAGGTGCGGGCCGCCGGCGGCGTCGCCACGCTGTACACCCGCTCGACCGACCTGGCCGAGGATGCGCGTGCGGCGGGCCGCGGCGCGAAGATGAAGCTCACCGCCAAATCGGTCGAACCGGGCAAGTACGACCTCGTGCTCAGTCCCGAACACCTGTTCCTGACCATCCACGAATCGGTCGGCCATCCGACGGAGCTCGATCGCGTGCTTGGTTACGAGGCCAACTACGCCGGCACCAGTTTCGCCACGCTGGACAAGTGGCAGACGAAGAAATTCAAGTTCGGCTCCGATCGCGTCAACTTCATCGCCGACAAGACCACGCCGGGATCGCTCGGCGCCGTCGCGTTTGACGACGAGGGCGTCAGGTGCAAGCGCTGGGACATCATCAGGGACGGCGTGCTGGTCAACTACCAGGCCACGCGCGACCAGGCCCACGTGATCGGCGAGAAGGAATCGCACGGCTGCTCGTACGCCGATTCGTGGAACAGCGTGCAGTTCCAGCGCATGCCCAACGTCTCGCTGGCCGCCGGCAAGGACAAGCTCACGCCCGATGAAATGATCGCCGACGTCAAGAAGGGTATCTACATCCTCGGCCGCGGCTCCTACTCGATCGACCAGCAGCGCTACAACTTCCAGTTCGGCGGCCAGCTGTATTTCGAGATCAAAAACGGCAAGATCGTCGGCCCTCTGGAGGACGTCGCCTACCAGTCGAACACCCAGGAATTCTGGAACGCCTGCAGCGCCATCTGCGACCAGCGCGACTGGCGCATGGGCGGTTCCTTCTTCGACGGCAAAGGCCAGCCTAGCCAGGTCAGCGCGGTGTCGCATGGCTCCGCCACCACCCGCTTCAACGGCATCAACGTGATCAACACCGCTCGCAAGATCGGCTAAGGAGACTGCAGGATGAAACAGATGAACCACGACGAAGCAAAGCGAATCTGCGACCGCGTGCTGGGTTTTTCCAGGGCCGACGAATGCCGCGTCTCCATCGCCGGCAGCCGCAAGGGAAATATCCGCTACGCGCAGAACAGCGTCAGCACCGCCGGCCTGACCGAGAACACCCAGCTGACCGTTAGCGTCGCCTTCGGCAAGCGCCAGGGCACCACGTCGATCAACGAATTCGACGACAAGTCGCTCGAGCGCGCGGTGCGCCGCGCCGAGGAGATCGCGCGCCTGGCGCCGGAAAACCCGCAATTCATGCCGGCCATCGGCAAGCAGGCATTCAAGCCGTCGAACACCTTCACCGCCGCCACCGCCGCCATCGACCCCGAGTACCGCGCCGAAGTGGCGTCGCACAGCATCCTCGCGGGCCGCAAGAACAAGCTGGTGACCGCCGGCTTCTTCGTCGACACCACCGGCTTCCAGGCGATCGCCAACTCCAATGGCCTGTTCGGATTCCAGGAGTTCACCGACCTCGATTTCACCGTCACCGCGCGCACCGAAGACGGCCGCGGTTCGGGCTGGGTGACGCGTTCGGCCGGCGACGTGCGCAAGTTCGATGCGCGCGAAGCATCGGAAGTGGCGATCGAAAAAGCCTTGCGCTCGGTCGACGCCAGGGCGCTCGAACCGGGGCGCTACACCGTCATCCTCGAACCTGCCGCTACCTCCGAATTGATTGGCCGGATGTTTGGCAGTTTCGACGCGCGCCGCGCCGACGAGGGCCGCAGCTTCCTGTCGAAGAAAGGCGGCGGCAATCGCCTCGGCGAAAAGCTGTTCGACGAACAGGTCAACATCTGGGCCGATCCGTGGGACAAGGACGTGCCGGTGCTGCCGTGGGACGCGGGCTCGATGATGGCGCGCGAGCGCACCGACGTTGTCAGGAAGGGCAAGATCGTCTCCCTCGACTACTCGCAGTACTGGGCGCAGAAGCAGGGCGTCAAGCCGACCGCGCGCCATGGCAACATGATCATGTCGGGCGGCTCGAAGTCGCTCGAAGAACTCGTCGCATCGACCAAGAAGGGCGTCATCGTCACCCGCACCTGGTACATCCGTGAAGTCGATCCGCAGTCGCTGCTGCTGACGGGGCTTACCCGCGACGGCACCTTCTACGTCGAAAATGGCAAGATCAAGCACCCGATCAAGAACTTCCGCTTTAACGAAAGCCCGGTCTCGATGCTCAACAACGTCGAAGAGATGGGACGTCCGCAGATCATTGGCGGCGACGAAGTGCAGTACTCGATGCTGATCCCGCCGATGAAGCTGCGCGACTTTAACTTCACGTCGCTGTCGGACGCGGTGTAAGCGGGGCAGGGCATGCGGCCGGTCGACTTCTATTTCACGCGCCTGATGTACGACTCCGGCGACTGGGACGTCGACATCCGCATGCCCAGCAACGTGCTCAATTCGCTGCTCGAATACACCACCTTGCGCGTCGACCCGGCCGAGCGGGTGGTCAACCTGGCCGACCCGAAGATGCTGGAAGCGCCGTTCTGCTACCTGGCGGGCCACAAGCTGGTGCAGTTCACGCCCGCCGAACGCAAGAACTTCGAGCGCTACGTGCGCGGCGGCGGTTTCGTGTTCGTGGACGACTGCAACCACGACATCGACGGCCTGTTCGCCAAGTCCTTCGAAGCCGAGCTGGCGCGCATGTTCGGGCCGAAGGCGCTGAAGAAGATCCCGAATACGCATCCGATCTATTCGAGCTTCTTCCATTTCGACGGCCCGCCCAACACCGGCGTCGAGCTCAATGGCTGGGGCGACGACCTGGTGCACGACTACCTGAAGGCGATCGAAATCGACGGCCGCATCCGGGTGCTGTACTCGAACAAGGATTACGGCTGCGAGTGGGACTACGACTTTCGCAACAAGCGCTGGCTGGTGATCGACAACACCCGCTTCGCGGTCAACATCATTCAATATGCACTGGGAGCCTGACGTGTCGGAATGTGATGCAGTAGCGTGGAACGAAAACGAGATTGCCGGCCTGACGGCGAAAGTGGCGGCGCTGAAGGCGAGCATGGCGCGCGTGATCATCGGCCAGGACGAGGTGGTCGAATCGCTCATCATCTGCCTGTTGGCCGGCGGCCACGCGCTGGTGGAAGGCGTGCCGGGGCTGGGCAAGACGCTGCTGGTCAAGTCGCTGGCGCAGGCCACCGCCATGCAGTTCCGCCGCGTGCAGTTCACGCCCGACCTGATGCCGTCCGATATCGTCGGCACCGAGATTCTCGAAGAAGACACCGTGACGCGCCAGCGCGTGTTCCGATTCCAGCAGGGGCCCGTGTTCACGCAGGTGCTGCTGGCCGACGAGATCAACCGCGCGCCGCCGAAGACCCAGTCGGCGCTGCTCGAAGCGATGCAGGAGCGCGCCGTCACCTTCGCCGGCCAGACCCACAAGCTGCCGCAGCCCTTCTTCGTGCTGGCCACGCAGAACCCGATCGAGCAGGCCGGCACCTATCCGCTGCCCGAAGCGCAGCTCGACCGCTTCCTGCTGCGCATCGACGTCGGCTATCCGACCGAGGACGAGGAAATGGCGATGGTTTCCCGCACCACCCACGCGGGCCTGCAGGACGCCACGCCCGCGCTGGACGCGGACAGCCTTCTGCGTCTGCAGGCGCTGGTGCGCGACATCGAGATCGGCGAGCACCTGCTGCGCTACGCCACGCGGCTGGTGCGCGCCACCCGGCCGCAGGACAGCAAGGTGTCCAGCGTGCTGAAACACGTCGGCTGGGGCGCCGGTCCGCGTGCGGGACAGGCGCTGGTGCTGGCATCCAAGGCGCGCGCGCTGATGCACGGCCGCCTGGCGGTCACGCGTGACGACATCGGCGCCATGCTGCTGCCGGTGCTGGCGCACCGCGTGCTGCGCAATTTCGAAGCCGAAGCCGACGGCGTGGCGATCGCCGACATCCTGAAGGCGTTGCGCGCCGAGATCCGCGTCGACTGACAATGCTGGCGACACCGGCGCTGCTGGCGCAAACCAGCGACCTTAATCTCGTTATCCGCCATGTGCTGGCCGGCCTTGGCCACGGCATCCATGCGGGGCGGGAGCGCGGCGCCGGCGTCGAATTTTCCGAATACCGTGCCTACGCGCCGGGCGACGAGTGGCGCCGGGTGGACTGGAAGCTGCTGGCGCGGGCGGACCGCTACTTCGTGCGCGAGGCCGAGCGCGACAGCCATGTCGCGGTCTGGCTGTGGCTCGACGCCAGCGCGTCGATGGCGGAGCCGAGCCGCAGCGTGGCGGGCCTCGACAAGCTGCAATATGCGCGCGCCGTGCTGGCGTGTGTGGCCGCGATTGCGCAGCGCCAGGGCGATGCGTTCGGACTGATCGTGTGCGGGGGAGGGCGCGTGAAGTACACGCCTGCCGCGCGCGGGCCGCGCCAGATGCAGCGCGTGCTCGCCCAGTTGTCCCGCACCGAGGCGGAAGGAACCCTGCCGCCGGCCGAAACCCTGCGCGCCAGCCTGCACTTCGCGCGCTCGCCAAGCCTGATCTTCGCCGCCAGCGACTTCCTCGACTGGCCGTCGCCGCAATCGGAGGCGCTGCTGCGGCTGCGCCACATGCGTCATGACGTGCGCGCGCTGTGCCTGCAGACCGACGCCGAGTGCGACGGCGGCTTCGCGGACGGCAGCGCGTGGTGCGATCCCGAGCAGGGCGCGGGACTGTTCCGCTTCGATGCGCAAGCGCGAGCCGGATACCTCAAAAGCCGCGGCGACCATTTTGCGGCAATGACTGCCGACTGCCGCCGCAGCGACATCCGCAGCCTTGAAGCGCGCATCGAGCAGCCGGTCCAGACGGTGCTGCGTGCATGGCTGCGCCAGGCGGGTGGCGCATGAGCATGTGGTGGCTGGCGCTGCCCATCCTGCTGCTGCCGGTCTGGTGGCACCGGCAGAAGCGCGAGCGCATCAAGGCGCTGCCCCTTGCCACCGCGCGCTTCCTGCCGCGCGCCGAGCCGCAACAGCTACGCGTGTGGCGCTGGACCGAGCGCCTGCTCCTGCTGGTGCGCTGCCTGCTTCTGCTGGCTGCGATAGCGCTGCTGGCCGGCGTGACGATTCCGTGGCGCGGCGATACCGTGCTGGTGGTGCCCGGCACCGATGCGGCCTGGCTCGAGCGTCAGCTTGCCGATGCCCGGTTCACTGGCGCCGGCCGGCTCGCCACTGCCGATCCTTTCGCTTATCTTGTCGCCCACGAAGGCGAGTGGAAAGCCGGCGCTCGGCTGATGCTGGCCGGCGCCGTGCCGATGCCCGCGGTCCAGCCGACGCTGCGCCATCACGTCGAACTGCGCACGGACGCGAAGCCGCTTTCCCCATCCGATCACCGCGTCGCCATCGTCAGCAAGCGCGCAGCCCAGTGGCGGGCCCTGTTCGCCGCGCTGGACGGGCCGCAGCGTTATGCGGTGAGCGATACTCCCGACGCGCGGACGGAGCTGGTGGTGTGGGATGTGCCCGAAGCGCCGCCCGCATCCCTGCATGCACCGCTTTGGTGGGTTGGCGACGCCAGCGCGTTTCCGGAGCTGCGCAATGCGCCGTCGGTCGACGGCATCCGTTACGCGGACAGCCCGCGCGGGAGGCTGTGGACGTCGAAGGATTGGCCCGTTGCCGGCGCGGACGCGGCGCGCGCCTTGTTCGAGTCGTGGCAGCGGCTGCATTACGCCCCGGTTGCTTTTACGGCGCCATCGCTGGCGCTGGACCCCACGCCATCCGCACCGCTGCTCAATGACGGCGGCGCATGGCGCGACCGGATTCTGGCCCTGATCGCCGCGCTCTTCGCCATCGAAAGGATACTGGCCCATGCACGCCGGCGCTGACATCGTCGTACGGCTATGGCGCGCCGTTCTGGGCCGGCGCTGGCCGCTGTGGCTGGGCGTCCTGCTGCCGTGGTGCCTGCTGCGGTCGCCGTCTGGATTGCTGGCGGCGCTGATGTTTGTGGCGGCCGACGTTTTTCTGCTGCGGCGCCGGGTCGCCGCCAACTGGTCGCGCTGGCTGGACGGCGCACTGCCTGAACTCGAGGACAGCAGCGCGTTGCTGGCGCATGCCGCGACGCCGCTGGCTGTTCTGCAGCGCGAACGCCTGCTTGGCCGCCTGCGCGACCGCGACCTGTCGGTCGTTGCGCGCGCCCGGGTTCGCGGCAGTTATCACTGGATCGCGGTCAGCCTGCTCGCCGCCGCGGCGGTATGGATTCCCCACCCGCGCGAATGGGCGCCGCCCGCAACCGCCAGGGCCGCCGTGCCGGCAGCTGGCCACGCTGCGATCGTCATACGCATCGCTCCACCGCGCTACACCGGCGTGGCGCCGTTCGAATCGGCGCCGCGCGACTTGCTGGTGCCCGAACGCAGCGAGGTGCGCTGGTGCGGCCAGGGCGAGATAGAACTGAGCGACGGTCAGCGCCTGCAGGCGGGCGCCGAGTGCGCCCGCTGGATCGCGACCGAATCGGTGTTTTGGCGCTGGCGCGGCGCGCGCTATAACTTGCGCGTGAAACCGGACCTGCCGCCGCAAGTGACCGTGACCAGACCCGGAGAGATGGTCCAGGTGCTCGCCGGCGACGCACGCACTGCTACTATTTCCGTAGCGGTGCGCGATGACTACGCGGTCAGCCGCGCGACCCTGCACCTGACGCTGGCGCGCGGCAGCGGCGAGAACATCCGCTTCAGCGACCGGGAAGTGCCCTTGCCGGCTTCGAACGATCCGCAGGCGCGCGACTGGGCGAAGCAGTGGAGCCTGTCGGAGCTGGGCATGGAGCCGGGCGACGAACTGTATTTTTTCGTGCGTGCCAGCGACAACGCCGCGCCGCCGCACGCCGTGCAGTCACCGACCTACACCCTGCGGCTTCCCGGCCCGGTGAGCGCCGACGACGAGGCCTCTGCGCTGCCGACGCTGGTCAAGCCGGAGAATCTGCGCAGCCAGCGCCAGGTGATCATCGATACCGAGCAGCTCATGGCCGACATCAAGGCGCAGCCGAAGCTCGCCGCCGCCACGGTGCGCAGCCGCAGCGAAGCGATCGCCGCCGACCAGGCCCAGTTGCGGCGCCGTTACGGCCAGTTCCTCGGCGAGGAATCCACGCTGTTCGGCGACGACGACCACGACAAGCACGAGAAACAGGATGTCCTGCATGAATTCGGCCACGCGCACGACCAGGCCGAGAACGCGACGTTGTTCGACGAAGGCACCAAAAAAATCCTGCGCCGCGCGCTATCGGCGATGTGGGATGCCGAGAAAGCGCTGCGCGCCGTCACGCCAGTGGCCGCACTGGCGCCGGAGTACAAGGCGCTGGACGCCGTCAAGCAGTTGCAGCAGGCCGACCGCATCTATCTGCACAAGACGGCGTTCGCACCGCCGCCGATCAAGGAGGAATTGCGCATGACGGGCGATGTGGTGGGCGCAAAGGGCTACCGCCGCGAGCAAGGCGCGCCGCACGAGGCCGTGCCGGCCGATCTGCGCGAGCTGCTGCGCGCACTGGGCGGCGATGACGCCTTGCCGGCATTGTGGAGCCGCACTGCGCATGACTGGATTCGTGCGCATGTCGCCGGCGACGAGCAGCGGCTGCAGGCGCAGCGCGCGGTGCAGGATGTGGCCGACGGCTGCGTGGCGTGCCGGCCGGTTCTGCGCGCGTGGCTGCGCGGCGCGATTGCTGATGCGCCGGTGCTGCTGCAGGCAACGCCAAGCTCCGCCACGCCGTTCGAGCGCGCGTGGCGCAAGGCGGCGCCATGATGATCGTCGCGATCGCACTGGCCGGCGCGGCAAGCGCGGCAAGCGCCGGCATGTACCTGCGGCGCCGCCGCTGGATCGACGCGGTGCTGGTGATGGTGGCCGCCGCCGCGCTGGGGGGACTGGCCGCTGAATTCAGACTGCCGGCGCAGGCGGTGCCCGCGATGACGGTGGCCGGCGACGGGCTGACCGAAGCCGAATGGCGCGACCTGCCCGCGCGTGCATTGAGCTGGACGCGGCCGTCCGGTGGCGAAATGCATCTGGACTTCCCGCGCCGCCTTTCGCTCGGCCGCATGTTCACGCTGACGGTTCGTATGCCTGGCGCGCATCGGATGCAGCTGCTGGCCGAGAACGGCCAGGTCATCGCCGAAGGAACCGGCAATGCAAAGGCGGTCAGCGTGCAGTGGCTGCCGCCGGCGGCGGAACTGCTGGTGCTGCGCGCGCGGCTGGTCGACGCCGCCGGGAAAATCCTGGCGGAAGGGCCGGTGCCTGTGCACGTGACCGATTCGGCGCCCCTGCAAGTGCAGGGCCGCTTTGGCGCGCCCTCGTTCGATCTGCGCGCGCTGAACGACTTGCTGAAAGATAGTGGCGCGCTGCTTGACTGGCAGGTTGCACTCGGCAAGTCCGTCAGCCGCAGCGAGACGGCGCGGTCGGCAGCGGCGCCGAACCTGCTTCTGATCGATGCCGCATGGTTCGAACACGCGGCGGAGAGCGCGCGCGGCGCCTTGCTGGCGCAGGTGGCGCAAGGCACGCCGCTGGTGATCCTGGGCGCCAGTGCCGCCGATCCGAAACTGTGGCAGCGCGCCGTACAGCTCGACCTGAAGCCACAGCCCGAAAACCGCACGGCCGGACCGCTGGCGATGCCGGTGGCGCCGTTCAATCCGTCCGGTCCCGATGCCGGCGCGTGGTCAGGCGACGGCGCCGTGTGGGCGCGCCAGTGGCAGGGCGGCCGCATTGCCTGGGTCGGCGTGGGCGACTGGCACAAGCATGCGATCGCGCAGCCGCAGCAGCTGGGAATGTGGTGGCAGGGTGTGCTGGATGCGGCCGGCGTGCGCCGCGAGGAAGATGTCGTGTGGGAGCCGCCGCGCGAGATGCCTTTTCCTGGCCAGCGCCTCGAAGTCTGCGCGCGCGGCGTGCGCGGCGACGCCGTGTTCTCCGCATTGAATCAGAAGGCGGTCTGGCAGCGCCGGCCCGACAAGGCCGACGCATCGTGCGTCGCGGTCTGGCCGCCGCGCCAGCCGGGATGGCTGAAGGTCGAGACGCAGCAGCAGTCGCAGTACATCTACGTGTTCGCGCCCGGCGACTGGCCGCAATGGCAGGCGGCGGAACGGCGCGATGCGACGGCGCGGTTTGCGGCGCGCACCCCGGTTGCGGCGGTAACCAGCAGCAGGGCGCTGCCTGATTGGCCATTCGCGATCGTGTTCGCGCTGGTCATGCTGGCGTTATGGTTCCGCGAGAAAGGTGGGGTTGTCAAGGCGAGCTGGCAGAAATAGGGGGAACCGGGTGTGAGTCTGCTGCGGCGCAAGATCGGAGGCTGGGTTCTTGAGTAACCTCGGCCCAGTATTTTTGAACTTACACTACGCGGAGGAACGATGGATCTGATCTACAAAAACGAAAAGGTGCTGTTCGTGATCATGCTTACACTGTCCTGCGTGGTGTGGCTGGGTGTCATCCTGGGAACCTTGGGAGGCGCGCTAATCTGGGCCCTGGTGATCTTCGTGATGTACTGCTTCGCGCAATCGGCGCTGATTTCCTACATCAAGGGCACCGCAGTGCAGATCACGGAAAAGCAGTTCCCCGACCTGTATCGCCGGATTGACGCGTGCTGCGACAAGCTCGAACACATCGAGCGACCCCAGGCGTACCTGATGCAGATGGGCGGCGCCCTGAATGCCTTCGCGACGCGGTTCCTCGGCCGCGATTTCCTGGTGCTGTATTCCGACGTGGTCGACGCGCTGCACGAAATTCCGGACGCGCTCAACTTCTACATTGGCCACGAGATTGGGCATATCAAGCGCAAGCACCTGCTGTGGTCGACCGTGCTGATCCCGGCTTCGCTGATGCCGCTGATCGGCGCGGCGTATTCGAGGGCGCGCGAATATACCTGCGACAGGCACGGTCTGGCGGCATGCGACAGGCCGGAGAGTGCGCAAGCGGGGATCGCCGCGCTCGCGGCCGGCGGCAAGCGCGGAGCGACGATGTGCATCCAGGCCTATTCGGAGCAGAGTCTGCACACCGATGGCTTCTGGATGTCGTTCCACGAACTGGTCGCCGATTATCCCTGGCTGGTGAAGCGCATGGGCGCCGTGCGCGCGCTGGCGCAGGGCCAGGAAGTGAAACAGCCGCGCCGCCATCCGCTGGCGGTGCTGCTGGCGTTCTTCACGCCGCGGATAGCCGGCGCCGGCGCTGCGGGACCGATCGTTATGGTGGCGATCATCGCCATGTCGGCGGCGGTGCTGGTTCCGGCGTACCAGCAGTACAAGGTGCGCGCTGCGGAAGCCGCTGCATTTCGCAGCGGCGATGCGGCCGTCGTGGTGGAGAAGTTCGACAGCGCGACTAAAGAGATCCCGGCGACGAGCGAACAGCCAACGGAAGCTCGATAGGCATTGACGATGGCGTGCGACGGAACTACTTGCCGCGGCTATTCCTGCTGGTCGCGCATCCAGTCTTTCAGGCCAGTTACCCAGCCCTTGGCGGGCAGGTTCATGCTGCGCTTGATCGCGCCGGCGCGTTCGTACAGCACGCTGAAATCGATCTGCGGCGCGCGCTTGAACGCGATCACCACGATGTTCGCGTCGTGCACCTCGGGCAGCCACACCACCGCGTCGAACACCTGCTCCATCGCTTCAAGATTGATGTCGTAATTGGCGAAGTCGCCAAACACGTTGGTGGTCATGATGCCGTCGTCGGTCAGGCAGTCGAAGCAGCCCTGGTAGAACTCGGGCGTGTCGAGCACCGGGCCGCGCGCTTCCTCGTCGTACAGGTCCACCTGCAGCACGTCGGCAGTGTTTCGGTTGGCCGGATCGAGCACGAAGTCGAGCGCGTTCATTTCGCGCACCCGCAGGCGCTCGTCGTCGGGCGGCAGTTCGAACAGCGCGCGGCAGATGGCGATCACGTTGGGATTGAGCTCGACCGCCGTGACGCGCGCGCCGGGCAGGCGCCGGTAGCAGAACTTGGTCAGCGCCGCACTGCCCAGCCCCAGCTGGACCACGTGGCGCGGCTGGTCGAGGAACAGCATCCACATCATCATCATCTGGATGTATTCGAGTTCGATCGCGTCCGGCTTGTCGATCCGCATGGCGCCCTGCACCCATGATGTACCGAGGTGCAGGAAGCGCACGCCGCGAAATTCGGTGACGGTGGCGGGAGGATGGCCGGGCTGCTCGAAGCGCGCGTCGGCGTTGTTACGTTTGGAGGACATGAGGCGGGGGATTTCGGTGTGCAAGCCCATCTTACCAGATCGGCCTTCAGCATCGGGGTCTGGTCCCGCGGACCTGACCCCGATTTTGAACGTCAGCCTCGCCAGTTCGCGACGTACTCCGGTTGTTCGACAGTGCACGTCTCGTGCGGCACCGGCGCCGCGCGTTCGTGCGCGAACGGCAGCTCGCCCACCCAGGCCGCGATATCCATGTCCTCCGCATCGTCCTTCGGGCCGCCGGTGCGCACCTTGCACGCCGCTTCGGTCAGCGCGATACGCATCACGGTCGTCGCCGCGAACTCCTTGTCGTTCCCCGGTCGCACATCGGCCGCGCGGCCCGGCGAGATCTTGTCCATGAAGGCGTCCATCGATGCGCGCTTGGCGGCGTCGCCTTCGACCCGCTCGAACTGGCCGTAGATCATCGCCGAGCGATAGTTCATCGAGTGGTTGAAGGCGGCGCGCGCCAGCACCAGGCCGTCGAGATGGGTTACCGTCACGCACGCCTGCACGCCTTGCGACAGCAGCTTGACCAGGCGCCCGCCGTTGGAGCCGTGGATGTACAGGTGGTCGCCTTCGCGCCAGCATGCAGTCGGGATGCAGTGGCTGCCGCTGTCGTCGTGAAACGCGACGTGGCACAGCCAGGCGGCGTCGAGGATCGCGTGCAGCGTGGCGGCCTGGTAGTCGGCGTTGTTGGCGATGCGGCGGATGCGGGTGCGTTCGGTCGGTGCGGCGGTCATGGCAATCCTGTCAAATTGGTCAGGCATCCAATATAATCGACCGCTGGTTCTTCCAAAAGATCCACCACTACATTATTTTTTAGGGCCACGAATGGACTACGCGCTGCTGGTTGCGAACTTCTCCACCCCGGACACCGCCGCCTGGCCGCGCCAGCGCCTGCTGCACGAGTGCCTGCGCGCGGCGATCCGCGGCGGCCAGCTGGCGCCGGGAACGCGGCTGGCGGCCAGCCGCGCGCTGTCGGCGGAACTGGGCGTGGCGCGCAACACGGTGCTGTATGCCTACGACCAGCTGGCCACCGAGGGATACGTCGTGCCGGACCGGCGCGGCACCGTCGTCGCGCCGCTGCGCATTGCCGGCGCCGCGCGCCCAGCCGCCGCACCGGCGAGCCTGTCGCGCCGTTCGCAGCGCCTGCGGCCGTCGGCGCCGCAAGCGAGCCTGCAGGGAGGCTTTGCGCCGGGCGTGCCGGCGCTGGACGAATTTCCCGTCACGCTGTGGCGCCGCCTGCTCGACCGCGCCTGGCGCGGCGTCGATGCGGCCAGCCTCAATTACGGCGATCCCGCCGGGGAGCCGGAACTGCGGCAGGCGATTGCCGATCACCTGCGCGCGGCGCGCGGCGCCGACTGCGTGCCTGGCCAGGTCTTTATCACGACGGGCACCCAGAATGGCCTGGACCTGTGTGCGCGCGCCTTTGCCGACGCTGGCGACAAGGCGTGGATCGAGAATCCGGGCTACGGCGGCGCGCTGGCGGCATTCCGCGCGGCGCAACTGAATGTCATCGGCATTCCGACCGACGAGGGAGGCATCGCTCCGCAGGCGGCAGACTGGCGCCGCCATCGTCCGCGGCTCGTCTACGTCACGCCATCGCACCAGTATCCGACCGGCTGCGTGCTGGGGCTGCAGCGGCGCGCCGCGCTGATCGAGAACGCGCGCGCGGCCGGCGCCCTGATCGTCGAGGACGACTACGACAGCGAATTTCGCCATGACGGACCGCCGCTGCCGGCCATGCAGGGACTGGCGCCGGACGCGCCGGTGGTGTACCTGGGCACCTTCAGCAAGACGATGTTCCCTGCGCTGCGGATCGGGTTCATGGTGGTGCCGGCGGGCCTGGCGCAGCCACTCGATGCGCTGCTGGCCGGGTCTGCGCCGCAAGGGCGGATCGCCGATCAGCGCGCGCTCGCCGAATTTCTGCGCGGCGGCCACTTCGCGCTGCACCTGCGGCGCATGCGGCGGCTGTACCGGCAGCGGCGCGATGCGATGGTCGCGGCACTCGGCCGTCACTTCGGGAATGTCGCCACGATCCATGGTGGCTCGGCGGGCATGCACCTGGCGTTGCAGTTCGACGATTCTTCGATCGACGACGCGCGGGTCGCGGCGCTGGCGCTGGAAAAGGGCATCGTCGCGCACGCGCTGAGCATGCACGCGACGGGTGCGCGGGCGAACGGCTGGAACGGGCTGCTGCTTGGCTATGCGCAGGTACCCGCCGATGAAATCGACGCGAAGGTGGCACAGCTCGCGGCGCTGATATAGCTTGTCGTACCTGCCTTCGCAGGTACGACGGTCAGACCTACGCGGGCAGAATCAGCGTTACCGTCAATCCGCCACCTTCGCGATTGCCCAGCGTGATGCGTCCGCCATGCGCTTCCGCGATCTCGCGCGCCAGCGCCAGTCCCAGGCCCGTTCCGCTGCGCTTGGTCGAATAGAAAGGCACCAGCGCATTGGTCAGCACCGCGTCGTTCATGCCCTGGCCGCGGTCCATCACCTCGATGCGCAGCATGTCCAGCACGCGCGCGATGCGCAGCTCCACCTGCTCCGGCGGAGACCCCGATTCGTGCGCGTTCTTGAGCAAATTGAGCAAGGCCTGCTCCATCTGCGCCGGGTCGATCGACGCCGGCTCGGGCGGCGCGTCTCCGATCAGCCGGAACTTCACCTGCGAGGCCAACTGCGCGATGAAATCGTCCCACGCGCATGACTCGATGCGCGGCGTGGGCAGCTTGGCGAAGCGCGCGTAGCCGAGGATGAAGCTTTCCAGATGCCGCGTGCGTTCCTCGATGGTGGCGAGGATCTGCGGCAGGCGCTCGGTCTGGCCGCGCCGCACCAGCTCCGCACCGGAATGGGCGAGGGATGTCAGCGGCGCCAGCGAATTGTTCAACTCGTGGCTGATCACGCGGATCACCTTCTTCCAGGTCTGCACCTCCTGGCGCCGCAGCTCGGTGGTCAGCTGGCGCAGCAGCAGCAGCTCGTGGCGCCGGCCGTTCAGGCTGAAATTCCGGCGCGCCAGGTGATAGACCTCCTCGTCCTCGCTGTCGCCGCTGGTGAACAGGCCGTCGCCTCCGCGCGCGACCGCCTCGCGCAAGGCGATACTTGACTGCTCAAGTATCTCGTGCAGCTGGTGGCCTTCCAGCTTGCGGCCCTGGTTCAGCAGCTGGCGCGCGGCCAGGTTGGCATACACGATCGCGCGCGCGTCGGCCACGCCTTCGGCCACCAGCAGCATCGCCACCGGCGTGTTCTGGACCATTGTGTCGAGCAGCAGTTCGCGCTGCATCAGGTCGAGGCGCTGCTCGCGCAGCACCTGGCCCAGCGCATTGTGCGCCTGGATCAGGTCGGACAATTCATCGTTCTGCTGCCAGTGCAGGCTGAAAGAAAAATCGCCGTCCTTGTAGCTGGTGACGGTGCCTTCCAGCGCGCGGAACAGCGACAGGATCGGCTGGATCTGTGAGCGGATGGTGATGATCGCGATCGGCACCACGCATACCGCCGAAAGCCCAAAGACCATCAAGGGCCGGCCCGGCAAGAGGTGGTCGAGGCCCAGCGCAATCAGCACCCCCATCGCCGACAGCGTGCCGACGAGCGCCGACCAGCGGGTGACCAGCGAAAGCCGCAAGCCGGGCTTCATCCCGCGCGGGCGATGCCGAGGCGTTCCATGCGCCGGTACAGGGCCTGGCGCGACAGTCCGAGGTCGGCGGCGGCCTGCGCCACCACGCCGTGCGCGCGCGACAGCGCCTGCGCGATGGTGTCGCGGTCGGGCTCCGCGTCAAGCGCCGGCGCGGCGCTCGCGGGCAGGCCAAGGTCGGCGGCGTTGATGACGGGGCCGGCCGCCAGCAGGCTGGCGCGCGCCATCACGTTTTTCAGTTCGCGCACATTGCCCGGCCAGCCGTGCGCCAGCAGCGCCGCTTCGGCAGCGGGCGCCAGCTGCTTGCCGCCGGCGAGGAAGCTGTTTGCCAGCGGCAGGATGTCGCCGGGCCGCGCGGCCAATGGAGCCAGGCGCAGCTCGATCAGGTTGAGGCGGTAGAACAGGTCTTCGCGGAAGGTGCCGGCGCGGATCATCGCCGCCAGGTCTGCGTTGGTCGCGCTGATCACGCGCACCTTGACCTGGCGCTCGCGGTTCGACCCGAGCCGCTCGAAGCGCCCGGTCTCGAGCACCCGCAGCAGTTTCATCTGCCCGGCCAGCGGCAGGTTGCCGATCTCGTCGAGGAACAGGGTGCCGCCGTCGGCCGCTTCGAATTTTCCTTCGCGCGCCTTCGAGGCGCCCGTGTAGGCGCCGGCGTCGGCGCCGAACAGTTCGGCCTCGATCAGCTCGGACGGCAGGGCGCCGCAGTTGAGCACCACGAACGGGCCGTCGCGGACCGCCGAATTGGCCTGGATGATCTCGGCGATGCGCTCCTTGCCCGTGCCGTTGGGGCCGGAGATCAGCACCGGCACATCGGCGCGCGCGACCTGGCAGGCCAGGTGCAGCACGCGCTCGGTGGCCGGATCGCTCCACACCATGCCGCGCAGGTCGAAGTTTTCTTCGAGCTCGTGGCGCTGGCGCCGCTCCTGCTTCACGCGCTGGGCCAGCGCGCGATTGGCCTGTCCCAGTTCAATCAGGTTGGTGACGGTGGCGATCAGCCGGTTGTCGTTCCACGGCTTCGACAGGTAGTCGGCCGCGCCGGATTTGACCAGGCCGACCGCCGCGTCCAGGTGGGTCCAGGCGGTCAGCAGGATCACCGGCAGGTCCGGATAGCGCCGGCGGATTTCGCGGAACAGCTGCTCGCCTTCTTCGCCCGAGGTGGTGTCGGCACTGAAGTTCATGTCCTGGATCACCAGGTCCACGCGCGAGCGCTCCAGCAGCGCCAGGCCTTCTTCCGGCGAAGCGGCGCGCAGGGCGTCGATGTCGTGCAGCGAGAACAGCACTTCGAGTGCGATTGCCACTGCGGCGTTGTCGTCAATGATCAGGACTGTAGGCATGGCCAATAGCATAACATCGCACCGATGCTGTCAGGTACTCCGGGTGGCGGTGGCCGGCGAAATGGTCGCCGCGCGCCAGGCCGGCCCGTACACCGCCAGCGCGCCGAGCGCCCAGAACACGCCCGCGCCGGCCAGCAGGTATTCGAGCGGCAGCCTGGCCATCTCCAGCTTCGACACCAGCAGCTGGTTCAGGGCGATCGCCAGCAGCACGCCGGCCACGACGCCCACGCTGGTGATCATGAAGTTCTCGGTCAGGAAGTAGCGCAGGATGTCGATCCGTCGCGCCCCCAGTGCGCGGCGCACGCCGATCTGCTTGCGCCGCTGGGTGACCCACAGGCTGGCGATGCCGACGATGCCGCTGGCAGTCACCAGCAGCAGCAGGACGCTGACCGTAATGAGCATCCAGGACAGTGCGACGTCGGCGCGATAGCGGTCCTTGCGGTCGTCGTCGACGGTCTTCATCTTGACGATCACCGGCGTGGCAGATGCCTTGCGCAGCGCCGCCTCGGCATCTTTCATCACGCGTTCGCGCTGGCCGGGCTCGACTCGCATCGCGTACATCGTGCCGTAGCCGTTCGCCACTCGCATCGGTACGATCGTCGAGTACTCGCCCTGGTCGCCGATTTGCGCGCCCTGCGACTGCAACCTTTCCAGCACGCCGACCACGCGCGCGCCGTTGGCCTTCTCGCCGGTGCCGAAGTAGAGCGTCTTGCCGATCGCGCTGGTACCCGGCCATGCCTTCTCGGCCAGCGCCCGCGTCACCAGCACGGTTGGCGGGAACACGTCGTCGGCCGCGGTGTCGTAGTCGATCATCATCGCTTCCTGCGGCAGCAGGTCGCGCCCTTCGACGATCTTCAGGCCGAACGTCTTCACCAGCGAGTCGGGCGAAAAATAGAACGAGGAAGTAGTGGTCGGGGTGACCTGCTTGCGATCGGTCGCGACGCTGGTGTAGCTGCCCGACCGGGACATCGGCATCTGCGAGGCGAACGCCACCGACGTCACGCCGGCGACACCGCGCAGGGTATCGGTTTCGAGCTGCTGCTCGGCGAACTGCTCGTTGGCGGTGCCCTTGTGCAGGTGCCGCACGCCGGCGTAGATGAGCGAGCTCTCGTCGGCGATGCCGCTCGCGCGATGCGCCACGGCCTGGCGCAGGTTCACGATGTGCAGCGCGTTGCTGAGGATCGCCAGGCTGATGGCGACCTGCAGCGCCACCAGGATGGCGCCGGTTTTACTGCGCAGCAGCGCCGACAGGATAGGACGGATTTCCATGGTGTCTCCTTACTGCGATTTGAGTTGGATCGCCGGCGTCACCTGGCAGGCGCGCCAGGTCGGGAACAGGCCGGCGAACACCGCCGCCAGCAGCGCCAGCACGAACGTCAGGGCCAGCATGGCAAGGTCCATGTGCGCCACCACCGACAGCTGTTTCGACGACATCGCGATCAGCGCCAGCGCGCCGAACGATAGCAGCAGGCCAAGCACGCCTCCGGCCAGGCCGACCACCGTGGTCTCGATGAGGAACTGCTGGAAGATCTCCTTGCGCGAAGCGCCCAGCGCGCGGCGGACGCCGACCTCGGAGGCGCGCACCGAGAACTTGGCCAGCATCAGGCCGATGGTGTTGACCAGGCAAAGCAGCAGGAAGCCGAACGCCAGCCAGGCCGCCAGGCGGCTGTCGTTGCCAACCACCTTGTTATATTCGAGCCATTCCATGACGTCGAACAGCTGGTTCGGTGCATTGCGCTTCAGGCGCCCGAGCTTGCGCTGGTCGTCGGCGTAGTTGTTCAGGTAGCTTTTGAGTTCGGCGCGGTCGGTAGCGCTTTTGGTCTCGAAGAAGAAGCCTAGCCAGGTGCATTCGGAATCGAGCAGGCCCTGCCAGCCCGGGTCGTGCCGTCCGCTGCAGTTCATGCTGCCGTTGTGGACGAATTCGTGGCGGATCGCCGAGGAGAACGGCAGCATCACATCTTCTTCCGTGCCGAACGCGCCGGGACCGCCGATCAGGCGGTAGAACTTCGGCAGCGGCAGCCAGTTATTGAGCACGCCGACCACCTGGAAATCGAAGCCGGACATGCGGATCCGCTGGCCAACCGGGTTGACCGCGCCGAACAGCTTTTCCGCCATCGCGCGGCTGAGGACCGCGACGTCGGCGCCGGCCCGGTCGTCCGCCTCGCTCCACGCCTGGCCGTACAGGAACGGGACGTCGAACATGCCGAAGAAGTCGCGCGTCGGCGCCAGCCCCTGCGCCGAGATGACCGGCAGGTCCTTGCGCGCCGGCTCGATCGCCGGACCGATGCCGTACAGCGCGGTGCGGCGCTCGCCATGCCCGCCCTTGAGCAGGTTGCTGGCGTCGATGTAGCTCATCTGGTCGAATTCGTGCGCGCTGTCGGCCGGGTTGTAGCCTTCCAGCGGGCCGTTGTCGATCAGCGGCACGAACAGCCGGTCGCTCTTTTGCGGAATCGGATTGCTCGACATGACGTGCAGGATCGTGACGGTGGACACGCTCGCGGCCACGCCGATGGCCAGCGTCAGGATCATCAGCGCGGTCAGCGCGGGATTGCGGCGCAGGCTGCGCACGCCAAGCTTGAAGTAATAGGAGAACATCGCCGCTCCTTATGCGCTGTGGACGGCCGCTTTGGCGTCGAACAGCGACGGCGCCTTGCGCACCAGGTCCGACACCTGGCCGTCGATGATGTGCACGTTGCGCTGCGAGCGCACGGCCAGCTCCGGGTCGTGGGTCACCATCAGGATGGTCGTGCCCTGAGCGTTGATTTCTTCCAGCAGCTCCATCACGCCGCGCGCCATCTGGGTGTCGAGGTTACCGGTCGGCTCGTCGGCCAGCAGCAGCTTCGGCGAACCGGCCAGCGCGCGCGCGATCGCCACGCGCTGCTGCTGGCCGCCCGACAGCTCGGCCGGGTAGTGCTTCATGCGCGAGGCCAGGCCGACTTTCGCCAGCGCGTCCTCGATGCGTTCCTTGCGCTCGCGCGCGTTGAAGCCGCGGTAGCGCAGCGGCACGTCGACGTTATCGAACAGCGACAGGTCGGGAATCAGGTTGAAGCCCTGGAAGATGAAGCCCAGCTTCTCGTTGCGCAGGCGCGAGCGGGCGTTGTCGTCCATGCCCTTGACGTTGACGCCATCGAGCACGTACTCGCCGTCGGTGAATTCCTCGAGCAGGCCGGCGATGTTCAAGAAGCTGGTCTTGCCCGAGCCGGACGGCCCGGTCACCGTGACGAACTCGCCCTGGTTGACCTGGATTTCGAAGCCGCGCAGCGCATGGGTTTCGATCATGTGGGTGCGGTACACCTTGGAGAGATTGGTCATGCGCAGCATGGGACTTCCTTTCAGTGTGATTGTTGTTCTTACTTGTTGATGGAAACGCGCGCGGCGTTGGCAAACGTGTCGGTGCCGGCGATGACGACCTTGTCGCCCGGCTTCACGCCGGACAGGACTTCGACCGCGGAGATGCTGGTGGCGCCCAGCCGGATCGGCGTGCGCACCGCGATCCCGTCCTGCATCACGTAGGCGAAGCGGCCGCCTTCGCTCTCGACGAACGGGCCGCGCGGCAGCATCACCACGTTCGGCTTTTCCTCGATCAGCAGGCGCGCGGACACGCGTTGGTTCTGGCGCAGGCCCTTCGGCTGCTCGCCGTCGAAGCGCACGCGCGCCAGCACCTGGTTCTTCACCACTTCCGGCGACAGCGCCGACAGCTTGCCGGTGGCGCGCGCGTCGCCCAGCTGAATCTCGGCGTTCATGCCCAGGCCGATGTCGGCCACATACGTCTCCGGCACCTCGAGTTCGACTTCAAGCTTGGACAGGTCCACCAGCGTCATTAACGGCGTGTTCGCGGTGACCACGCTGCGGTTCTGCACATTGAGCGTGCCGACGAAGCCGTCGACCGGCGCGCGCACGGTCAGCTCGGCGAAGCGGCGCTGCGCGTTGGCCAGCGACAGGCGCTGGCGATCGAGTTCGTTGACCTTGGTCTTCAAGGCCAGCGCGACGTCGTCGCCTTCCAGCGAGGCCGCCTTGGCCGCGTGGCTGGCGCGGATCTGCGCCGAATTCAGCGCGTCTTTCGCCTTCTGGTAATCGATCTTGGCGATGATGCCGACGTTGGCCACGCTCTCGTAGCGCTCCAGCGTGCGCTGCGCCGACAGGCGGTCGATCTCGGCGGTGTCGGCTTCGCGCTGGGCCAGCAGCTTCTGCTTCTTCGCCAGGATCTGCTGGCGCGCCACTTCCGCTTCGAGTTGCGCGTACGACGACTGCTCGCGCTTGAGCGCATCGGCCAGGTCGGGCGATTCGAGCACCGCCAGCACGTCGCCTTTCTTGACGGTGTCGCCGGCGTGGGTTTTCAGAGTGACGGTGGACTGCGCGGTGGAGTACAGGGTCGGGCTGACGGCGGCGACCACGCGGCCGTTGACCGACGCGTCGCGCACGATGGTGCCGCGGGTGACGTCGGCGATGCGCAGGCGCGCCGCGCTGACCGAAGTCTCGCTGCCGCGCCATGCCGACAGCATCATCGCGGACGCGCCGACGACGGCGATGGCGACAAAGGCCCAGACGGCGCGGCGCTTGAAGGTGTGCGCCGGCGCGGGAGCGATGACGGCGTCTTGGTGTGAGGTGTCGCGGATCATGGGAGCATTGGTGATTGGCAGATGCCAGTCACCAATGCAGGATCCGTGCCAGAGCTTAAGTCATTGATAACACGTTACATTTTTGCCAGGCCGCCGTGTCCGCGGGCGTCCGCGGCGGACACTGTCCGCGTCCGCCAGCGCAGCCACAGCACGGTCAGGCAGGCGATCAGCGCGATCAGGCCGATCCACGCCGCGTACACCACGGGCAGCGACGGCTCGTACCCGGGCGGCAGCTTGACCTCCTGGCCGTTGAAGTCGGGCAGGCCGCCGAAGCGCAGCTTGAAGTACACATTTCCGAGGAAGTGGGCCAGGGCGATATGCACGACGTAGAAGAACATCGGCGTGCGGCCGAACAGCGTGAGCAGCTTCACTTCGCGGATGCGCTCGAACCACGCCAGCAGCGCCAGGCCGATGCTGCCGGTGACGCACAGGTACAGCAGCGACGGCGGGTACTTGTGCACGCGCAGGAAGGACATCAGGTCGAACATGGCGCCGCGGCTTTGCGGCGACCAGGGATCGGGATCGCCGTAGAAGTTACCGGCGCGCAGAGCGACGAAGGCGATCATCAGCACCGCGGCCGCGCCGAGCAGGAAGCGCTGGCGGCGCGCCTGGTCCCACAGGAACACCGGGCCGAGCGCGTAGCCAGCCGCGATCAGGCCAAGCCACGGCATCAGCGGATACATGAACATGACGCCGAAGTGCTCGCCGACCGGCTGGAAGCGCTGGTCGTGCCAGGCTTTCCACAGCCAGCCGGCGGGGTGGTAGTTGTCGAGCAGGTTGTGCGGCAGGATCAGCAGCGCGGCGACCAGCGCGATCGCCGGGCGCGGCAGCCACACCAGCAGCGCGAGGAAGATCATGCCGGCGCCCAGCGCCCACAGCACCTGCAGGATCATGATGTTGTAGCCAAGCTGCCAGCTGAAGCTGATCCAGGTGGCTTCGAGTAGCAGCAGCATCGCGCCGCGGGTGGCGAGGTAGCGCGACAGGGCGGGGATGCCCGAGCCCTGGCCGCGCAGGAAGGCCGAGCTGCCGGCCAGCAGCACGAAGACAGTGGCGCAGAGGTGGGTGATCCAGCGCGTCCAGAACCAGGCAGGCGTGGTGTGGGCCAGGTCCTCCGGCTGGAACGGCGTGAAGCCAAAGAAGTCGCGCACATGGTCGAGCGCCATCAGGACGATGACGAAACCGCGCAGCATGTCGATCGAGACCAGCCTGGACGTTTTTTGCATGGATGCCTCCATTGTCGTTATGGCAGCAGAGTATCATGATGCGCGCACGGGTTCGATCAGCGCTCCCCCCTGAGCGTGTAGATCGGCTTCTCGGTTTCCCCTTTCTCCGCCATCGCAAGTACGCGCTGCAGTTTCGTGCGCTCGGTGTCGTCCTTTGTGGACGACACCAGGTTGCGCAGTATGGCGACGTGCGCCGTCTGCAGCGCCTGCGCCGCGGGCACGGCGATGTCCGGTTTTACGCCCACGTGCTCCCAGTTGGTTTTGGTGACGAAATTGGTCGTGCGCGAGCTCGGGATCGCGACCACGATGCCATGCCCCACGCTGAACGGGCGCACGGGATTGGAGCCGCCGCCGGTGGTTTCACCGACCAGCGTTCCGCGCTTCTGCACCTGGAAGTCATAAGCGCAATCCTCGCCGCCGGAAAAGGTGCGGGCCGAGGTCAGCACGTACACGGGCTTGTCGTAGCGCTGTGCGACCGTCGGCACGGTCCAGATCTGCTCCGTCGTGCCGGTCGGGCGATTGTAGATGTCGATCAGGTGACGCCGGTCGCCGAGCGGGAAGAAATGGCTCATCAGGTAAGCCACGCTGGCCGGACTCCCGCCGCCGTTGCGGCGCAGGTCCAGGATCAACGCATCCGTCCCCGCCATGAGCGACATCGCCGCCGTGTACGCCGGGCCGACGAATGACGTCATGCCGAAGCCGCGCAGCTCGATGTAGCCGACGTTGCCGGGAAGGCGTTCGATCTTCTCGATGCCATAGCCCCAGCGCTCGGTCCGGTCGCGCGCTTCGTCCATCACGGCGCGGCTGGGCAGGTCGGCGTCGTCGCTGACCTCACGGAAACGTTCGTCGATTCTGGCGCCGAAATGCAAGTCGCCGCTGAAGGCGCGCAAGTCCGTCGCCAGCGCCTCAGTGAACGCTTGCGGGCTGGCGGCGGACGCATAGCCGCCTTCGGCATTTTTCCTGGCGATTGCATTGCCGACCCGTTCGGCCACCGCTGGCTCGATGTAATTCGCGTTCATTTTCGCTGCCAGTGTCTGCACGATCTCGGTGCGGTCAAGGGCGGTCAACGCGATGGTCCCCTCCGCCAAAGCCGGAAACGACGCGAAAAACGGCAACAGGGTTCCCACTACGACGCCTGCGACAAACTTCTTTTTGCCTGACATACCTTCCTCCAAGTTGGACTACGAATCGTTTGATAGTTTTCTGTCGAGATGTTGTAGCGCCTCCGCCAGAGCGGGCATATAGGAGCGGCTGGCGCGCAGCACACTGCCGTCGCGCAGGCGCAGCAAGGCGTCCCGGTTCGTCAGCGAGGACAGCTCGGCGATCATGTCCAGCCGCACGATGGACGAGCGATGCACGCGGTGGAACTGGCGCGGATCGAGCCGCATGGCCAGGTTGTGCAGGCGTTCGCGCACCAGCCAGGTCTTGCCGTTCGCATGCAGGGTGGCGTAGTCGCCGTCGGCCTCGATGCGCTCGACTTCAGCGGCCGGCACCAGCACCGTGCGCGATCCGACACGCACGCTGAAGCTGCGCAGCGAAGGGAGCGTCGATGCCGCGGCACGGCCGTGGCCGCGGTAGGGAAAAGCCTGCTGGGCGCGATCAAGGGCTTCGTCGAAGCGTTCGTCATCGACGGGCTTGAGCAGGTAATCGAGGGCGGCCACTTCGAAGGCCTGCAGGGCGAAGCCGTCGTAGGCCGTGAGCAGGATTGCCATCGGCCGCTGCGCCGGCGGAAGTGCGGCCAGCACCTCGAGGCCGGTCTTGCCCGGCATCTCGACGTCGACGAACACCAGGTCTGGCTTCAGCGCCACAATGCCTTCAAAAGCGCTGGCGCCGTCACCGAATTCGCCAACCAGCTCGAAGGCCTCGCGCCGCGCCAGCCTGACTTTGACCGCCAGTCTGGCCAGCGGCTCGTCGTCAACGATAACGACCCGGATGTTCATGCTGCCGCCTCCATGCTGCGAAGTGGCAGGGCGATGCGCACGTGGAAGCGGCCCTCCGTACTCCAGCCTGCGTCCACCTGTTGATCGTCGCCGTACAGGTGGCGCAGGCGTTCCCTGACGTTGGCCAGGCCGATGCCGCTTCCCGCGTGTTCCCGCTGTCGGCCGTCGTTCTGCACGTCGACGCGCAGGCGCGCCCCGGCGCGTTCGACAAGAATGTCGAGCCGCCCGGGAGCGGACAGCGGTGCGATGCCGTGGCGGATCGCGTTCTCGACCAGCGGCTGCAGCATGAGGTAGGGCAGGACGCTGTCCAACAGGTCGGGGCCGGTCTTCATCGTCAGGCGCAGGCGCTCGCCGAGCCGCGCCTTTTCGATGGCGAGGTAGGCGTCGAGCAGGGCCAATTCTTCGGCAAGCGTATGCTCGTGGCGGCCGTCGTGCGCGAGGGTGGCGCGCAGGAAGTCGGACAGGCACGCGAGCATGCGATTGGCTTCACGGTTGGACTGGCTTGAGACCAGCGCGGAAATCGCGTTCAGGGAGTTGAACAGGAAGTGCGGATTGACCTGCAGGCGCAGCGCGCGTAACTCGGCGTCGCGCGCCGCGCTTTGCGCCTGGGCGAGATGCAGGCGGACCTGTTGCAGCGACAGGTAATAGCCCGCCACCGCATGGACCGCGCAGAACGAGATCAGCGCCAGCCAGCAGCTGTCCAGGCCTCGTGTCAGATCGGCAAAGTGGTAGCCCGTCTCCCGGCCGAGCCAGATCCCGAGGGTCTGCCCCAGCAGGGCGTTCACGATGGCCATTGCGTAGGTGATCACCAGCAGAATCGGCCCCATCCGCAGCCAGGACCATTCGCGGCGCCACATGGCCCGTTGCAGCAGCGTCAGCGGAATCAGCCACATCATGCAGGCGACGATGAAAACCGTACGAAAGGCAATGATATAGGCGTGTTGGTAAGCAGGCAGACCGAGGATGACCATGCAGGCGCAAACGGGGAGTGCGGCCAGCACGGGAACGAGCAAGGGCGTTTCGACTTTCATACTGGGTTTCCAGAATTGCAATTTTGCAATTCTATCGTTTCAGTCACCCATCGAATAGAAAGTAAAACGCACATGGAAAGTCCCGAGGCAGGAAAGCTTGCACCTTAGGAGATAGCCGGACGGCGGTCCAGTCAAATGCGCCGACTCGTGCATACCCTGCGACCAGTCGGTTCGTGGCGTCGCAGAAATGCGGAACACTTCATTTCGGATCGGCTGGCGCTGTCAGTTCGCGCGCCGCTCCGGTATCATGCGGGGATGAATCAGATTCCTTTCCAACCGTTTATTATCGGTGTCGCTGGCGGAAGCGGCAGTGGCAAGTCGACGGTGTCCCAGCAAGTACTGTCATCGTTCGGCGCGAATATGGTCTCGGTCGTGATGCAGGACGATTACTACCGCGACCAGTCGGATTTGACGCCTGAAGTCCGCCGCAAGCAGAATTACGACCATCCGCAGGCCTTCGACTGGCCGCTGATGGTGCAGCACGTCCAGGCCTTGCGCAACGGGGAAGCGATCGAGATGCCGGAGTACGACTTCACGATCGACAACCGCTCCAACAAGACCATTCCCGTCAAGCCGGCCCCGGTCATCGTGATCGAAGGCCTGTTCGCCTTGTATGACGCAGACCTGCGCAGCATGATGTCGCTGAAGATTTTTGTCGACACCGCGCCCGACGTGCGCTTTATCCGCCGCATGCAAAGGGATATCAATGAACGCGGCCGCACGGTAGAGAGCATCGTCGGCCAGTACCTGGAAACCGTACGCCCGATGCACAAGCAGTTCATCGAGCCCACCAAGCGCCACGCCGATGTCATTTTGCCGCACGGCGCGAATGTCCCGGCAGTCGACGTGATTACTACCAAGGTCGCGAGCGTCATCGGCCAGATGAAGCTGCTTTGATACGAGTAATCGAGCGGGAGCCGCTCGCTGATTAAGGTTCGTGGCCGGGGACCAAAGCTGGCCCGAAGCCGGCCCTAAGAAATCATTCCCGTTCGGCGCCGGCAATTTCCACCATCCGACGCTCGGGCCTTGGGTCTGTTTCGTGAAATGCTGCGACAAACATCATCAGTACATCGGGATCGATCTGGGTGTGCCCCAGCTCCAGCACCTCCGCCGCAATTTTCGACAGATCGAGCCGTTCCTTAACCTCTGTCGCCTGGTACATCGCCTGTCGGGTAATGCGGCCCAGCTTGAACGCCAGTTCCGCCATCGCTGTCTTCTCGTGATCGTGCATCATTTCTCCTCTGTTGACCGAGTATACCGATTAGACGGCGCTACCTGCCACACGCGCGTGCGCGACGGGTGGCGGATAGGCCGCCTGATGCGATTTGTGACAATCCGAGGATCTATTCGCTGAGTAACTCGCTATCCTGTGTGCCACAGGCCGGTTTCCATAAGCAGACGTTCATTACAGTCACTTTCGGTCTCGCGCAAAATTTTATAAATTGATAAAATGATACTTTCCTGTATCCAGACGAGACTGTTGTGGCAGACACCGAAATATCCTCCATACAACGTGCCTTTCGAGAGACCGCCAGGGGACGCGTGGGGACTGCGGATTCAGCCTGGGTGGCAGACCGTACTTCACACAAGAGTCTTGATTGGGAATCCTTGCTGCGTTCGCGCCGAATCTTGCTGATCTCCGAAGCTGGAACGGGGAAAACATTTGAATGCGAGTCGAAAGCAACATCGTTGTTCGCGGCGGGCGAAGCAGCATTTTTCTTACGCCTGGAAACCGTTGCGTCGGTTGGCGTCACCGGGGCGCTGTATGGGAAAAATAAGCGCCGCTTCGATACTTGGTATGCTGCGGCATCCGGTATGGGTTACTTTTTTCTGGACTCGGTGGATGAACTGGAACTGGCACATGGGAATTTTAAAGATGCGCTTGAACGTCTTGCGGCCGATCTGGACGGTGCGCTCGGGCGTGCAACAATCGTTGTAACGTCCCGTCCAGTTGCCATCGACCGCGTGGCATTTCGCGAACTGCTTCCCGTCAGCGAGGTCATTAACCAAGAGCTTGACGGCAAGGATCTGGTGCGGTTAGCACTCCACGGACCAGAAAAGAGTGAAGAACTTCCGGATTTTCGGGAAGTTGAACTGCTTCCGCTTAGCGACGCGCAAATACTGCAGTTCTCGCGAAGCCGTGGCATCGAATCGCCTCAAGATCTGCTTGCTGCGATCCAGGCAAAACATGCGCACGACTTCGCGCGCCGGCCCCAAGACCTCATTGAGCTTTGCGATGACTGGCGCGATCATCATGCCATTCGTCCGCACTTTGAGCAGGTGAAAACGCACGTCTTGGATCAGCTCGCCGCGCGACCGAACAGAAAGGAAAAAGCGGATCTTGCAGCGGAGAAAGCGCGCACCGGTGCGCAGCGTCTTGCGCTGGCAGCTGTGCTATCGCGGCGGCTCACGATACGCTATAGCGCCGGTGCAGATCTGCATGACTCAGGGGAGGCACCGATAGACCCGCGTCCTCTTCTAACCGAGTGGACCGTGCGGGAAATCTCCGCTTTGCTGGAGCGTCCACTATTTGCGGCCGCGGGATATGGACGTGTTCGCTTTCGACATCGCTCAGTACTAGAATATCTGGCGGCTTGCGAAGTCCATCAGCTGGTCGAAAGCGGCAAACTTTCACTGAGCGCTGGCTATCGACTACTGTTCGGGCTGACCGACGCGAACGAACGGGTATTGAAACCGTCCATGCGCCCGGTAGCCGGCTGGCTAGCGCTACTACGGCAGGATGTGTTCGATGAAATTCTCAAGGTCGAGTCCAGCACGTTGCTGATCTACGGCGATCCGGAGTCGCTGATGGACCACCAGCGTCAGCGCGCGCTGCTTAGTTTCGTAGTTATGTATGGAAAAGGACGGTGGCGCGGTGTTCGCGTGCCCGATATCCAGATAGAGCGTCTTGCTCAACCGTCGCTCGCCCAGACTGTACTCGATGTGTGGCGCGACGGCGTTGAAAACCCGGAAGTTAGAAATCTGCTGATACAACTCGTTTCGGTCGGAAAATTCAGGACGTGTGCCGACCTCATGGCCAGCCTCGCCTCGACGGTGGATTCCAGTCCGGAAGAACGGTTTGATGCAATTGCAGCCCTCGCCGGGCTAGCGGATCCGCGCACACCAGCATTGATTGAAGCGGCCCTCGCCTCTGGCCCGAACTGGAGCGCCGAGCTAGCGGGATGGATCGCAACCGCGCTTTATCCTGAACACGTCACTGACACTCAACTGCTGGAGATCGCGGCCCGTCTGCCTTTCCGGACGCGGAGACTGGGGGATTATGCAGCTCGGATGGCGTCGCGCATCGACATGGCGACTGTCAGCAGTACACGCCTCGAGTCACTTCTTTCGGGTCTTTTAGCGCAGGCAGAGAAGACCATCGTGGTAGTGGACGACGAGCTCCGTGACAGCGAGACTTCCATGGAACTGTCGCCCCTGCTTGCAGCGGCTAGCATACGTCTGCTGAAGGTCAAAGTCGTCAGTCGTGAGGTATTACGCTCGTCTGTTATGATCATTCGCCTTGCCGATGACGTAGCGAGCAGCTCTCGCCGCGACGAATTGCGTCAGCTTCTCAACGCGCTTCCGTACGGGGCTCGCCGGGAAATATGCGAAATCGACCTGCACTGCCTTGAACGGCTAAAACTGGGTGCAGATACAACTCACTGGCTCGGGAAGTTGCTCTGGCAAGGGCCCATTGAGTATTCGGAAAGGGACCTCCCGTGGATTATCGAGGCACTGGGCGACGGACAAACGCTACATACGCATCGACAGGCGCTGCTTGAGCTTGCCGTATATTTGGCGACACAAGACGGTGAGACGTCAAAAACAGCAGAGATGCGGGCTGCTGTAGCAGACTCATCCTCTTTACTCGCTCAGCTTGTTGAAGCAGTTGCATCCAAGAAGCCCAACGAACAGTTCCTGAAAATGATGGAGGACGAGCGGAAGAGGAAGGAAACGCAACTGAAGAAATCAGCGGACGAGGCGGCAGCCTGGATGGAATTCTGGCGCGAGCTTGCTAACCAGCCTTCTGTGGCATTGGCCCCAGAGCGTCAGAAAAGCACGATTTGGAAGCTTGGCATTCTGCTTCGCAAGACAGGCGACACAATGCGTTGGAACCGTGTCTTTCTGGAAAAGCATTTTGGTCGTATCGCGACTGACGCCCTTCGCATTGCACTGATGTCGTACTGGCGTACCATGGTGCCGTCTGTAGGTAGCGAGCGTAAGGCTGACGAAAAAAATACCTATCTCGTGGTCTGGACACTCGGGTTGTTGGGAATTTATGCAGAGGCTGAGGATCCGGCATGGAGCCAGCATTTGAGCGACCGCGAAGCGGTCCTCGTAGCGCGATATGCGCTGATCGAACTGAATGGATTTCCTGCCTGGCTGCGTGATGCCGCCAGCAATTGTCCATCACAGATTGATACCGTGATTGGCGGTGAGCTCGATGAGGATCTTGATGCGCTTGGTAGCGACGTAGTCCCACATAGCAGCTTGCTCCAGGCGCTCCGCTATGGTCCTGCGAACGTCGCGCTGTTGCTGCAACCGCGGCTCCTCAAATGGCTGAATGGCCCGGCAAAGGTGCTAATGCTGGGACCATACAACGCTTCGTCGGAAAATGGGCTTCACCAAGTGCTGCAAATCCTCATGACGCATGGCGATGCGGCAGCACGGAATAACGTGGAAAGCATCGCCACTCAACAAATTGCCAGTTGTGGGAGCACATATCTCGGCTTATGGATGCCGGTCCTTTGCGCATTAAATCCAAACGTGGGTATAGCCCATTTATTGCGGCTGTTGAAGAGGCTTCCGGTCGAGAAAGAGGGCGAAGCCGTCGAGTTGATCGCTAGCCTCGTCGATTCCCGTCGAGCGCATGACCTTGATAACTTCAGTGCGTTGACGGACATCGATCGTCTGATGGAATTGACAGCTGAAGTCTATCGTCATGTCCGTCCTGACATCGACGTTGTCCACGTCGGCGCCTACTCGCGCGGAAACCGAGACTACGCCGAGGATGCGCGGCGGTACATTTTTGAAGCTTTCATGCGGCGATCAGGGCCCAAAGCGCTGCAGGCGAAGCTAGCCTTGGCGGAACTTCCTAACTTCGACTATCTCCGCGACCGAATTCGAGAGGTTGCGAGGGAAAGACTTGCGGCCGAGGTCGACCAAGGTGTGTCGGAAATCCCTGAGATCGCGAGCCTGTTTAACGGAAAAGACCTTCCCCCTAAAACCGGCAGCGCAATGGCGCAAGTGCTCGTTGATCGGCTTGATGATTTGCAGGCACTTATGCTTGCCGATACGAGTCCACGTGCGGCGTGGGCAGCAGTCCAAGATGAAAACACGCTCCGACCCGCGATCGCTCGTGAATTTCTTCACATGGCAAATGGCGCATATACCGTTGACCAGGAAGCGGTCACGGCCGACGGAAAGGAGACGGACATTCGCTTTCGAACGCCTCCGGATTTACAGGCAACTATCGAGTTGAAAATTGGCGAAAAAGACCGTTCGGCAAAAGACTTGTGCGATACCATCGAAATGCAGCTTGTGAACAAGTATATGGCGTATTCGCAAGCACGGACAGGATGCCTGCTGGTCACCATAGCCGATCCTAAGCGGCGTTGGAAACATCCTGACACCGGTCGCTTGATCGATCACGTTAAATTGCAGGAGCTGCTCGATGTGGCCGCTCAGGCCGCACAACAGCGCCTCGGTGGGACTGCCCGTGTGCTTGCGCGCGTGCTTGACCTGACTCCCCGACTTGGTGTCGAAGGTGCATCAACTCAAACGCCGGACGGCACAGTAAAAAATATGTGAATCGAGGTCATTTCAGAAATGACGACGGATCTTCGTAACTGCTCTCGCGCCTCGATGTTTGAGATGTCCGATGCTGGCACCAGCGCCGGCCGCGCCGCGCGAATGCAAAATGGGCCAGCGCTTGGCCATCGGTCACCGTCGTAACGCGATCCAGTTCGCCGGCGATCGATAGGGTGGGCGCTGAGATGAACCCAAGTTCGTTACTCGGCCTTGGGTCCGTAACGTTTCGTTTGCTGCACACTAGGGGCAGGAATCGGCAACCCAAAGCGGAAGTTGGACCAAATACCTTGTGTCGATATGCAAGCGGAGGTGGACCGCTCCAAAAATTCCTCAAGCGAACGGCCAGACAGGATAAGGCACGATGGCATTAACCGGATTGAATCACCTAACGCTTGCAGTGAGGGACTTGCCGACCGGCGTGGCGTTCTATGTCGAGGTATTGGGATTTGTTCGCCGGGCCCAGTGGGATGCCGGCGCCTACCTCACCTTGGGCGACCTCTGGCTGTGCCTGACGATGGACGCTGGCGGCCAGGCCGCTCCAGCAAACACTTACACGCACTTTGCTTTTTCTATCGCGCAGGAAGCGTTTCCGGAGTTTTGCCTGCGGTTGAAGGCGGCCGGCGTGACGCAATGGCGCAGCAACGCCAGCGAGGGCGATTCGATCTACTTTCTTGATCCGGATGGACATCGACTCGAAGCGCATGTCGGTACGCTTGCCAATCGCCTGGTGCAATGCCGCAGGCAGCCGTATGCCGGGATGCGCTTTTTCGATGACGAAGGCGCCGAAACGGTATGAAAAAACTGTTTGTGCCTGTTTCGGCCAGCACCGCGGCCGGCCTGCTGAACGAAGATCTGGTCGCCATCTTCCACCATTCTTCCTTTACTGACATCGTGGTGATGGACGGCGCGAGTTCTGTAGCCGACCAGGCCTATATCGATGTCGACGGGAGCGATGCCGCCTGGTTCGTTGGCGCCTTTGCGCGTTCATTGGCCGATTTCATCGGGGAGGACAGGCCGCAGCGCGACAGCGTCCTCGCTGCGCTGGACCACGTCGCCGCCGGCTTCCGAAGCCGCATGGCTGGCAGTGAAATGCCCTTGCATGCCTACCCCATTGCCGCGCTAACCTGGGTAAGGGTTCGTCCCGGCGGAGGCGGCGGAGCCACGCTCGAACTGTACTTCCTGGGCGACTGCAAGACGCTGCTGCGCCATGCCGATGGGCGCGTCGAAGACCTCGATGCCTGGGTCAATCCGCAGGAAGCCATTCTGCGCGACGAGATCGCGCGGCTCGCCGGCGAAGGCGTGCACGATCCGGCATGCCGGCGCGCGCGTCTCCTTCCCATGCTTCGGCAGCGCCGTGAATACCAGAACACGTGCACGGCGCCGGCCTCGCTGTGCCTGGAACCGCGCGGTCAATTTGACGCACGCGAATCCACGGTACACGTCGCGCCGGGCGCAGCCCTGCTGGTGATGACGGATGGGTTTTATCGGCTGGTCGACACGTACAAATGCGATTCACCCGCAAGCTTGATGCAACAGTGTATCGACGACGGCGTCGATGCCGTCATGCGCAAGCTGCGCTGCTTCGAAGCAGCCGGCGCCTCGGCGAATGGGGTGGTCAAAAGCCAGGACGACGCTTCGGCCGTGCTTTGTCGATTCGATGTTTAACTATTCTTTGCCATCATGGGAAGGGCAAGTCCAAACCGACCTTCCTGCCAAGGAAGAGGGTGAGGAGCACCAAGCCCAGGACCGAAAGCACGAAGACTGCGCTTATCTTGCCGACCGCGAGTAGCACCGCGCGCTTCTCGTTCTGCTCTTGATCGTAATGCCACTTGATGGCGAAGAACATGCCGGTGCCGAGCACGAGCGCCTTGAACGCAACCAAGGCTACAGGGATCCAATCCATCATTCTGAGTATCTCCAGGCTATTACTTGACAATGTCTATCGTGAGGAGCATTACCTCAAACGCCGCTTCAGCAGCTACCCAGGCGTCCTGCTTGAATCCATGCATGGATGGTATTGCTGCGCGGTCCAAGGCATCTTACTTGAAAACCTTTTCTATACATTGGGACAAATTGTCTCAGTTGCAAACCATGCAAGACAATTCCGCTTTCCCGCTGACCCCGGATATGCACGCTACTTGTCCTGCTTGAGCGGCTTGTCCTTGTCGATCACTTCGCGGCAATCGCCCTTGAAGGTCGCGTTGTCGTAATTGGTCCAGCCGTAGCTGTCGACCAGCCGCTTGTGATGCCTGAACTGCGCGTTCAGGAAACTCCATTCCAGCGTATCGCCCGGATACCGGATGTCGCCCATGTCGAGCAGGGTGTGGAACATGTTCTCTGTCGCCAGCCGCTCGCCCTTGTGCAGGGCCAGCTGCTCGACCTTGCCCGGATAGCGCGCCTGGTACTGGTCCGAATACCAGACGAACGCCGGCACATGAAACTCGAACTGCGTGTTGTGACCGTGGAAGGCCAGCCGGCAGCTGTTGTCGTACAGCGTCTGCCCGTGGTCGGACACGTAGAGCATCGCCGCGCGCTGCTGCGACTGCTTCATCTGGCCGATCAGCTGGTCGAGGAACCAGTCGGTATACAAGATGCTGCTGTCGTAGCTGTTGTTCAGCTGCGGCTTGATCTTCACGTCCGTGTAGACCGGCTTGTCGATGCCGAACAGCGAAGGCTGCCACTGGTCGAACTGCTTCGGATAGCGCTGGCTGTAGTTCCAGTGACTGCCCAGCGAGTGCACCACGATCAGCTTCTTGGGCGCCTTGTCGGCCAGCGCGTTCCTGAACGGATCGAACAGCACCTGGTCGAAGTTCGAGCTGTTGGTGAAGCCGCCCAGGTTGAGGAACTCGACCACGTCCGCTTCCTTGGCGAACACCGACACCGGCGTGTCGAATTTGCCGAACGAGATCTGGTTCGACAGCCAGAAGGTCTTGAAGCCGGCTTCCTTGTATGCGGTGATGAAGGACTTCTCCGAGAAGCCGTCCTTCAGGCTCTGCGTGGCGCGCTTGCGCGAAATGATGACGGGCACCGACAGGCGCGTCGCCGACACCGCGGTGACCACGTCCGGCAGCGCCACCAGGTTCGCTTCCTGGCGCAGCAGCGGATTGGTGTCGCGCTCGTAGCCGTTCAGGCTCCAGCGGTCGGCGCGCGACGACTCGCCGAGCACCAGCACCACCGTCTCCGGTTCGGCGTCGGGCGACTGCTGGTGCGCGCCGAAGCGGAAGCTGGCGCTGCGCCGGCCCAGTTCGGCCAGGTAGACGCGCTCTTTGTAGAAATCGACGCCGCGCGACGCCAGGCCGAACGGCCAGGACTGGGCGAACGCGTCGAATTCGACCGGCAGCCTGGCCCAGCGCGCCAGCGGCGGCAGCTTCAGACCGGTACGGCCGGCCGCCTTGGGCGCGGAATCCTTCTCCACGCTGGCCTTGACCAGCTCGACGCTGGACTTGGCGGGGGCCGGCTTCGGCGCGATGCCGAACTCGTCGCCGTACGCCCAGACCGAGGCGCCCGCCGCCAGCACGGCCAGCGCCACCCAGCGCGAGCTGTCGGTCCAGTCCAAGGAGCGGGTCCCGCGCGCCGCGCGCAAGCTTGCCACGAACCAGGCGACCGCGCCGATCATCACGGCGGCCATCAGCCAGACCTTCTGGCCGAGGAATTCGAGCGCCTCCTTCGGGCTGGTCTCGGCGATGATGCCCAGGTGATGGGTGGAGATGCCCTGGCCGTAGTAGGTAATGAGGTACAGCTCGGTGGGCAGGGCGAGGAAGGCGGGCGCCAGCAGCCAGTGGAAATACGCCGGGCGCTTGAACGCCGCCCAGATGGCGACCCAGGCGATGACTTCGATGCCGGCCAGCTGCCACGGCCGCTCCACGCGCTGGCCGAGCAGCAGCGGCACGAACGGCACCGCCGACAGCGCTATATAAGTAAGCAGCAGGAACAGGTGAGCGGGGCGCAGCAGGGATCGCATGAATTGGCGGAATCGGGGAAAGGCGCCTATTATCTGACACATTGGCGCTGTCGGGGGCTGGTCCCGCGCAGCGACGGGGACGCCGAGTCCCGATCTCGGCGGTATGGCGCGCAAACAACAAAATGGGATCAGGTCCGCAGGACCAGACCCCCACTGCCGGTTTGCCAACCGGTAAACCTGTTGACCCACCCTGCGAACGGGCTTATACTCGCGAGTTCTCGAATTTATTCTGCACATCGAACGCATTGACGGCCGCTCCCTTGCTGAGTGGCTATTCGCGCCTCCCTTGTCAGTAAGTACGGGCTAGGTTTTAGTCCCCGGGCGTCAGCCCGGGTTATTCATGTTGTATCTTTGTTGGATTTATAACGATGCCAACCATCAATCAACTGATTCGCAATCCACGCGTCGCCCTGACCGTGAAGAGCAAATCGCCGGCGCTGGAAAACAGCCCGCAAAAACGTGGTGTCTGCACCCGTGTGTACACGACGACTCCAAAGAAGCCAAACTCGGCTCTGCGTAAAGTCGCCAAAGTTCGCCTGACCAACGGTTTCGAAGTCATTTCGTACATCGGCGGTGAAGGCCACAACCTGCAAGAACACAGTGTCGTGCTGCTGCGCGGCGGCCGTGTGAAAGACTTGCCGGGTGTGCGTTACCACATGGTTCGCGGTGCACTGGATACCCAGGGCGTTAAAGACCGTAAGCAAGCTCGTTCCAAGTACGGCACGAAGCGCGCTAAAGCTGGTAAGAAGTAATTCTCTTACCCATTAATTGAGTTGAACCGATCGTAATGGTCGAGTAAGTGGTGGCTATGATGGCCTACCGCGAGTGCTGCCTTAGCGCGCTCAACTGAAGACTGAAAGGAATTGAAATGCCACGTCGTCGTGAAGTCCCCAAGCGCGATATCCTGCCTGATCCAAAATTCGGCAATACGGATGTCGCCAAGTTCGTCAACGTTCTGATGTTGTCCGGCAAGAAGTCGGTCGCTGAAAACATCATCTACGGTGCTTTCGAGCACATCAAGCAAAAATCGGGCAAGGATCCGCTCGAAGTGTTCGCCCTGGCGATCAACAACGCCAAGCCAATGGTTGAGGTAAAATCGCGCCGCGTCGGCGGTGCCAACTACCAGGTGCCAGTCGAAGTGCGTCCAGTCCGTCGTATGGCCCTGTCCATGCGCTGGCTGCGCGAAGCTGCCAACAAGCGCAGCGAGAAGTCGATGCCACAGCGCCTCGGTGGCGAACTGATGGAAGCCGCAGAAATGCGTGGCGGCGCAATGAAGAAGCGTGACGAAGTTCACCGCATGGCTGAAGCGAACAAGGCGTTCTCGCACTTCCGCTTCTAATCATTTGGCCAACCCCTTTCGGGGGCGCGGCCATGTATCTGTTGTTCGAGGCCGGGCTCATTTTGTTTTCAAAATGCCGCTCGGTTTTGTCCATTCAAAGATTTAGGAATATTTATGGCACGCAAGACCCCCATTGAGCGCTACCGCAATATCGGTATCTCCGCTCACATCGATGCTGGCAAGACCACCACGACCGAGCGCGTCCTGTTCTACACGGGCGTGAATCACAAGATTGGCGAAGTGCATGATGGCGCCGCCACCATGGACTGGATGGAGCAAGAGCAGGAACGCGGTATCACCATTACCTCGGCTGCGACGACCTGCTTCTGGAAGGGCATGGCCAACAACTTCCCTGAGCACCACATCAACATCATCGACACCCCGGGCCACGTGGACTTCACCATTGAAGTCGAGCGCTCGATGCGCGTGCTCGACGGCGCCTGCATGGTTTACTGCGCAGTCGGCGGCGTGCAGCCACAGTCGGAAACCGTATGGCGTCAGGCCAACAAGTACAAAGTGCCACGCCTGGCCTTCGTCAACAAGATGGACCGTACCGGTGCGAACTTCTTCAAGGTCTACGACCAGATGCGCGCGCGCCTGAAGGCCAACCCGATCCCGCTGCAGATTCCAATCGGCGCCGAAGACAACTTCAAGGGCGTGGTCGATCTGGTCAAGATGAAGGCGATCTACTGGGACGACGCGTCGCAGGGCATGAAGTTCGACTACCGCGATATCCCAGCAGAGCTGGCCGACCAGGCCGCCGAGTGGCGCGAGAAGATGGTCGAAGCCGCTGCTGAAGCGAACGAAGACCTGATGAACAAGTACCTGGAAGAAGGCGACCTCTCGGAAGAAGAGATCAAGGTTGCTCTGCGCCAGCGCACCATCGCATCGGAAATCGTGCCGATGATGTGCGGTACCGCGTTCAAGAACAAGGGCGTTCAGGCAATGCTGGACGGCGTCATCGAGTACCTGCCATCGCCAGTGGACATTCCACCGGTCAAGGGCATGGACGAAGACGACCAGCCGACCGAGCGTAAAGCCGAAGACACCGAGAAGTTCTCGGCGCTGGCATTCAAGATCATGACCGACCCATTCGTCGGCCAGCTGATCTTCTTCCGCGTCTACTCGGGCATGATCAATTCGGGCGACACCGTCTTCAATCCGATCAAGAACAAGAAAGAGCGTCTTGGCCGTATTCTGCAGATGCACGCTAACCAGCGCGAAGAAATCAAGGAAGTGCGCGCCGGCGACATCGCCGCTGCGGTCGGCCTGAAAGATGCGACCACCGGCGAAACGCTGTGCGATCCATCGGCCGTCATCACCCTCGAAAAGATGGTGTTCCCTGAGCCGGTGATCCAGCAGGCCGTCGAGCCGAAGACCAAGGCCGACCAGGAAAAGATGGGCCTGGCGCTGAACCGCCTGGCACAGGAAGATCCTTCGTTCCGCGTCAAGACCGACGAAGAGTCGGGCCAGACCATCATCGGTGGTATGGGCGAGCTGCACCTGGAAATTATCGTTGACCGCATGAAGCGCGAATTCGGCGTCGAAGCGACCGTCGGCAAGCCACAGGTTGCCTACCGCGAAACGATCCGCAAGACCTGCGAAGAGTCCGAAGGCAAGTTCGTCAAGCAGTCGGGTGGTCGTGGTCAGTACGGTCACGTGGTTCTGAAGATCGAGCCGCAAGAGCCGGGCAAGGGCTTCGAATTCGTCGACGCGATCAAGGGCGGTACGGTTCCACGCGAATACATCCCTGCGGTCGAAAAAGGTGTGCGCGGTACGCTCAACACCGGCGTGCTGGCCGGCTACCCAGTGGTCGACGTCAAGGTCACGCTGTTCTTCGGTTCGTACCACGATGTGGACTCGAACGAAAACGCGTTCCAGATGGCCGCTTCGATGGCATTCAAGGAAGGCTGCCGCAAAGCATCGCCAGTCATCCTCGAGCCGATGATGGCCGTGGAAGTGGAAACGCCGGAAGACTACGCCGGTACCGTGATGGGCGACCTGTCGTCCCGCCGCGGTATGGTGCAGGGCATGGACGAGATCCCAGGCGGCGGTGGCAAGATTATCAAAGCCGAAGTGCCGCTGTCCGAAATGTTTGGTTACTCGACCTCGCTGCGTTCGGCAACGCAAGGCCGCGCTACCTACACGATGGAATTCAAGCACTACTCGGAAGCGCCTAAGCACGTCACCGACGCAATCGTTACTGCTAAAGCCAAGTAATCAGGAAAACAGGGCCGGGGGTGTCCCCGGTCCGTATTAAACTAAGTAACTCGCTCTTTTAAGGAAGAACAAAATGGCAAAAGGTAAATTCGAACGGACCAAGCCGCACGTCAACGTCGGCACCATTGGTCACGTTGACCACGGCAAAACCACCCTGACTGCAGCTATCGCTACCGTCCTGTCGAAGAAATTCGGCGGCGAAGCAAAAGCCTACGACCAGATCGATGCTGCTCCAGAAGAAAAAGCACGCGGCATTACCATCAACACCGCGCACGTCGAGTACGAGACCGCCGGCCGTCACTACGCTCACGTTGACTGCCCAGGCCACGCCGACTACATCAAGAACATGATTACCGGTGCAGCGCAGATGGACGGCGCGATCCTGGTTTGCTCCGCAGCTGACGGCCCAATGCCACAGACCCGCGAGCACATCCTGCTGGCGCGCCAGGTTGGCGTTCCATACATCATCGTGTTCCTGAACAAGTGCGACCTGGTCGACGACGCAGAACTGCTGGAACTGGTCGAAATGGAAGTGCGCGAGCTCCTGTCGAAGTACGAGTTCCCAGGCGACGACCTGCCAATCATCAAGGGTTCGGCACGTATGGCGCTGGACGGCGACACCGGCCCGATGGGCGAGCAGGCGATCATGCAACTGGCTGAAGCCCTCGACACCTACATCCCGACGCCAGAGCGCGCAGTTGACGGCGCCTTCCTGATGCCGGTCGAAGACGTGTTCTCGATCTCGGGCCGCGGTACCGTGGTGACCGGTCGTGTCGAGCGCGGCATCATCAAGGTCGGCGAAGAAATCGAAATCGTCGGCATCAAAGATACCGTCAAGACCACCTGCACCGGCGTGGAAATGTTCCGCAAGCTGCTGGACCAGGGTCAGGCTGGCGACAACGTCGGTCTGCTGCTGCGCGGCACCAAGCGTGAAGACGTCGAGCGCGGCCAGGTTCTGGCCAAGCCAGGTTCGATCAAGCCGCACAACCACTTCACCGGCGAGATCTATGTCCTGTCGAAAGACGAAGGCGGCCGTCACACCCCGTTCTTCAACAACTATCGTCCACAGTTCTACTTCCGTACCACGGACGTGACCGGTTCGATCGAGCTGCCAGCGGACAAAGAGATGGTCATGCCAGGCGATAACGTGTCGATCACCGTCAAGCTGATCAACCCGATCGCGATGGAAGAAGGTCTGCGTTTCGCAATCCGCGAAGGCGGCCGTACCGTCGGCGCCGGCGTTGTTGCAAAGATCATCGCTTAATTTAATTTAAGCCGTGTGATTCAAGGCGGGGGGAACAGGTTATACTGTGCCCCCTGCTTTTTGTTGAGCAGTAAGTTACGCCTTATACATATTGCCGGGCAATCAGTCCGGTTCGCTCTTTAAAGGAAATACCATGTCCGCACCAAACCAGAAAATCCGTATTCGCCTGAAAGCGTTCGATTACAAGCTGATCGACCAGTCCGCACTGGAAATCGTTGACACCGCGAAGCGCACCGGCGCCGTTGTCAAGGGCCCAGTTCCACTGCCAACCCGCATCCAGCGTTTCGACGTTCTGCGTTCGCCGCACGTCAACAAGACCTCGCGCGACCAGTTCGAGATCCGCACGCACCAGCGTCTGATGGACATCGTCGACCCAACGGACAAGACCGTTGACGCGCTGATGAAGCTGGACCTGCCAGCTGGTGTTGACGTCGAAATCAAACTGCAATAATTCCCAAGGCAGCGGCTAGTCCGCCGCCTGAAAAAACCGGAGCCGCTCACGCGCCTCCGGTTTTTTTTCGTTCCGTTTGGCACGTTTTGGCATCGACCCCACCAAGGAACGTGCGGACGTCGTGGTGATCCAAATCCGGTATGATTGAAGCAGATCGGCGCCATGTCGAACAATCCTGAGAGGTTTGCGTGAAGTTGACCGTTGAATGCCAACGTGTTGAAGATGGCCGCTGGCTGGCAGAGGTGCGCCAGCTTCCGGGCGTCTCGGCGTATGGTGAAACCGCGACCGATGCGCTGGCGAACGCTCAGGTGATTGCCCTACGAGTTATCGCAGAAAGCATCGAGTCCCGACGCGTTTCGCCGGCAGAGATCAGCTTGTCGATATTCCAACCATCGTTCTCTGAAGAGGGTGAAGCGCCGCTCCCCGTGCACCGCGAGGATAGCGCTTACCTGGAATGGCTCGACGCGGAAGTGCAGGAGGCCATCGACGACGATGAGCCAACCGTATCGCAGGAGGAAGCGTTTCGCCAGATTCGATCCGCCGTCTTCGCCAAATAGACCAGACGTATGGGGGCCGTTCTATGGAAGCGGCACGCCATCAACGATATGGCGCAGATCGCGCGACGAATTGCCCTCGACAGCCCGATCGTTGCGAATCAGTTTATCCGCCAACTCAAGGCGAAAACGGGAAATTTGGCGACTTATCCCCAGCTGGGCCGGCTTGGCCGCAAGGACGGCACGCGCGAGTTAATCGCCCACCGACACTTCGTTGTCATTTACCGCGAACGGGCGGGCAATGTGGAAATCCTGCGTGTAAAACACACCGCGCAACAATGGCCATGAAGCGCGCATGGTGCTCGGTGCGTTCAGGAATAGGGAGCCGTTGATGCCTTTCGATCCAGTGATGCTCCGGAATCTGGCCGACGCAGTACTGATTCTGCATGTTGGCATTGTGCTGTTCGTCGTAGCCGGTCTTGTGTTGACCTTGGTGGGCGGCGCGCTACGCTGGCGATGGGTCCGCAATTTCTGGTTCCGCGCGGTGCACCTCGCGGCCATCGCGTATGTAGCGCTGCAGGCGTGGTTCGATTTTGCCTGTCCCTTGACGACGCTCGAGCAATGGCTGCGCATCCAAGCTGGCCAAATCGCTTACGAGGGCGATTTCATCGGGTATTGGCTAGGCAGGCTGTTGTTCTATCAGGCTCCTGGCTGGATATTTATTGCGACTTACTCGCTGTTCGGGTTGCTGGTGGGGTGGAGCTGGTTCGCCGTGCGCCCGACAGCGCCATTTCATTCTGGTGCCGGAACTAGGTTGAAATAGCAGAGTTCCGACGTGCCTGTTGAAGCGCCTTTACAAGCCTCCGTTCACGCTCTTTAAGATCGTACGACGTGGTTCGGCCGATTTTCGGCGCGCCGTCGACTCCTTGGGGCAAATATGAAACCATTTGGCAATTTGAAGGTCGAATGGGATGCGCGCAAGGCCGCTTCCAACCTGCGAAAACATGGCGTATCGTTTGATGAAGCGAAGGCCGTGCTGGATGATCCGCTGTCGCAATTTGTGCTGGATCGCGATCATTCGGTAGAGGAGTGCCGGTTTCGTGCAGTCGGTCACTCTGCGGACGGGCGTATTTTGGTCATTATCTGCACTGAGCGCGGAAAACGAACCAGAATTTTGACTGCGCGCCCTGCAACGTGCTCGGAGAGGAAACTATATGAGCGAGGTTGATCAGATCGATGATGACATCCGCCCGGAATATCTGGATTGGAGTAATGCGGTCAGGGGCAAATATGCAGGTCGGCGACCCTCCCATCAAGTCACCGTGAACATCGAGGTCGTGCGATTGGCCGATGAGAAGTGGTGCGCACGCTCTGCGGAATTTCCCGATGCGATTGGATACGGACCAGACCCCGACAGCGCCCTAGACCAGGGCGAAGAGCTGATCGCCGAGATAATCGACGCCCGCGCCGAGCGCGGCGAGATCCCGCCGACAGGATTGAATTTCGCGATCGACTATCGATAGTTGTGGCCATATCGGCCGCAGCACCAGGTTAATGTGGGTGCTACGGTAGCCCCTCTTCTCATAACGCGCCGCGGACCCCGGGGTTGTCGGCGCCGCCAAAGCCTGTCGCCGTCCACCACCGTGCATCTGACGATTCAGGGCCGCACGTTCTGCAGCAGCACAAACTCGCGCACGCCGTTCGGATGCGCCTTCTTCCAGGCCTCGAATTCGGGGCGATACGACTCCCGATACATCAGCAGCAGGATCGCCGTCTCCAGTTGCCCCTGCGCCCCAAGCTTGCGCAACAGCGCCAGGCCCGGGTCGTCGAAGGAGCGCGGCTCTTTTTCCTGCAGGTCGGCGTCCACCTTCAGCGCAGTCCTCAGCGCCTGGAGCTCAAGGGAGAACGGCGAGGCGGCCGGATCCTTCTGAGCCATGGCAGTGGCAAGCGTCATCCCGTACATCGTCCAGAAGCTTGTGTCGGCGCCCTGCGGCTTGTCGAGCAACTGCTTGTCGAGGTTGACGGTGGGCTTGTGGGTCGCCGGATCGAGCGTGGCGCTGGCGCGGCGCCGCAGGTTCAGCCGCGCCATCGTCACCCCGCCTGCGCGCAACATGGTATCGAGCTTGTCCCAGTTCGGCCGCTGGGTCGGCTGCGCCGCGATGCCGCTCAATAGCGCGTCTTGCGCATCCTGCTTCTTGCCCTGCTGCGCCAGCGCATCCGACAGGAAGCGCCACGCCTGGCCATTCAGCGGTTCGATCGACGCCGCCTTGCGAAAGCGCGCCTCCGCCTCGGCCCAGCGCTTTTCAACGTAGAAGCAGTCGCCGGCGAAGACCCAGGCGGCCGAGTACAGCGGATCGACCTGCGCCGCCAATTCGTATTTGGCCAACGCTTCCGGCAGGCGCCGCTGGGCGAACAGCGATTCGCCGGCCTCGACCAGATCGGCCGCTTCCTTGGTGGGCGCGTGCAGATGCGTTGGCGCATCCTGCTCTGCGAGTCGGATGAGTTCGTTGGCGATGGGGTCGGCGCTGTTATGTGTCAGCGCACTGCGCGCAAACGCCAGCGACTGCGCCAGGAACTTGGCGCGCTGGTCGCCGGTGCTGCGCTCGGCCAGATACCCGAACAGGCCTGCGCTCATCGAGTCTGGCAGCGACGACGCCGGATCGGCCTTGGCCGCTTCGCGGTAGGCATCGAACGCCTGCTGCACCTGGCCTTGCGCCAACAGGCTCTGGCCGCGATCGAGCAGCACCTGGCCCGCGGCATTGATGCCCACTTCGGTGGCCCCGGCATGCAGGGAGATGGCGGACAAGATGGCGCAAGCAAGAATTCGGAGTCGCATGGTGGTTCCACTGAAGTTCGGCTAGTTGCCGCGAGGAATAAATAATAACATTGTTGATTGCTCAAGTATTTAATTTTCCCATACGTCAAACCGCGCGATACTCGTCCCCATGGAAATCATCCTGATCGTCGAAGAAGGGCTAGCGATCGCCGATGGCATCGCCTGCGCCTTGCGCAACGACGCATGGTGCTGCGCACTTCGGCCGCCAGCATAAATGGGCGGAGGAGGCGATAGGACCGGCCACCTTGCTGATATTTTGGCAAACACCCCTTGCGCATCGGCCGCCCGCTCTTTACAATGCGTCCCCTCGGGCGGTTAGTTCAGCTGGTTAGAATACTTGGTCGACATCCAAGGGGTCGGGGATTCGAATTCCTCACCGCCCACCAGATTTCCTCGCGCATCCATGCGCCATCCTCCCGGCCGAAAATCCTCTTTTTTCGGCCCGGCAATGCGAATTGCCTCCCGCCAGTACTGGCGTTCTGCGAAATGCAACACATCGACATACCCCCAACTTAGTTGTTGCGTCAAGCCCCTTTGCGCGTTATACTAGCCGGCTTCGGTATGGATTCGTCTTTTTTGGATTCATGCCTTTACTTGGTAGTTAAACAGTCAGCCCCGCCCAATCGCAGGTGGGAATGGAGAAAAAATGAGCCTAGGCCTTCTCGGTCGCAAGGTTGGTATGATGCGCATCTTCACGGATGACGGGGATTCGATCCCAGTTACCGTGCTCGACGTGTCGAACAACCGTGTTGCGCAAGTCAAAACTCCTGAAACGGATGGTTACACCGCCGTTCAGGTCGCATTCGGTCAACGTCGCGCATCCCGCGTGACCAAAGCTGTTGCGGGTCACCACGCCAAAGCTGGCGTCGAAGCCGGTACGATGCTGAAGGAATTCCGCGTCGATGCCGCTAAAGCTGCAGAACTGAAAGCTGGCGACGTCGTCGCTGCCTCGCTGTTTGAAGTCGGTCAGAAGATCGACGTGCAGGGCGTCACGATCGGTAAAGGCTATGCCGGTACCATCAAGCGTCACCACTTCTCGTCGGGTCGCGCAACGCACGGTAACTCGCGTTCGCACAACGTTCCAGGTTCCATCGGTATGGCGCAAGATCCAGGCCGCGTGTTCCCTGGTAAGCGCATGACCGGTCACCTCGGTGACGTCAACCGCACCGTACAGAATCTCGAAATCGCCCGTATCGATGCCGACCGTCAGCTGCTGCTGGTCAAAGGCGCCGTACCAGGTGCGAAAAATGGCCAGGTCGTCGTGTCGCCTGCCATCAAAACCAAAGCACAGAAGGGAGCTTAAACGATGGAACTCAAGCTTCTGAATGAGCAAGGACAAGCAGGTTCGAACGTCGCCGCAGCCGATACCGTTTTCGGCCGTGACTACAACGAAGCCCTGATCCACCAGATCGTCGTCGCCTACGCCGCCAACGCGCGTTCGGGCAACCGCAAGCAGAAAGATCGTGAAGAAGTCCACCACACGACCAAGAAGCCATGGCGCCAAAAAGGCACCGGCCGCGCTCGCGCTGGTATGTCGTCGTCGCCACTGTGGCGCGGCGGTGGTCGCATCTTCCCGAACTCGCCTGACGAGAACTTCACCCACAAAGTGAACAAGAAGATGTATCGCGCAGGTATCTGCTCGATCCTGTCCCAGCTGGCTCGCGAAGAGCGCCTGGTCGTCGTCGAAGGCATGTCCATCGACGCACCGAAGACCAAGCTGCTGTCGCAAAAGCTGCAGGGCATGGGCCTGGAATCGGTCATGATCATCACCGACACCCTGGACGAGAACCTGATGCTGGCATCGCGCAACCTGCCTAACGTGCTGGTCGTCGAGCCGCGTCACGCCGATCCGATGTCGCTGGTGTTCTACAAAAAAATCGTGGTCACCAAAGCTGCACTGACCATGATCGAGGAGATGTTCGCATGAGCGCCCCAATCAAATTTAGCGAAGAGCGCCTGATGAAGGTGCTGCAGGCGCCGGTCATTTCCGAGAAGGCCACCATGGTCGCGGAAAAGAACGAGCAGATCGTGTTCCGTGTCCTGCCTGACGCCACCAAGCCTGAAATCAAGGCCGCCGTTGAACTGCTGTTCAAGGTCGAAGTGGAATCGGTGCAGACCGTCAATCGCGAAGGTAAGCAGAAGCGTTCGGGCCGTTTCAACGGTCGTCGCAACCATACCAAGCGTGCTTTCGTGTGCCTGAAGCCTGGCCAGGAAATCAACTTCTCCGAGGAGGCTAAATAATGGCACTCGTTAAGATGAAACCAACCTCGCCAGGCCGTCGCGGCATGGTGAAGGTTGTGAACCCGGACCTGTACAAAGGCCGTCCGTTCGCAGCCCTGGTTGAAAAGAAATCGAAGACCGCCGGCCGTAACAACAACGGCCACATCACCACCCGTCACATCGGTGGTGGTCACAAGCAGCACTACCGCCTGATCGACTTCAAGCGTCAGAAGGACGGCATTCCTGCGAAGGTCGAGCGGATCGAATACGATCCAAACCGTACCGCCAACATCGCCCTGCTGTGCTACGCAGACGGTGAGCGCCAGTACATCATCGCTACCAAGGGCATGGCCGTTGGCGACAGCGTGATGAACGGTTCGGAAGCGCCGATCAAGTCGGGCAACTGCCTGCCAATCCGTAACATCCCGGTCGGTACCGTGATGCATTGCGTCGAAATGCTGCCAGGTAAGGGTGCCCAGATGGCCCGTACCGCCGGCGCCGGCGTCGTGCTGATGGCCCGCGAAGGCACCTACGCCCAGGTCCGCCTGCGCTCGGGTGAAGTGCGCCGCGTCCACATCGAATGCCGTGCAACGGTAGGCGAAGTCGGTAACGCCGAGCACAGCCTGCGCAAGATCGGTAAAGCCGGTGCGATGCGCTGGCGCGGTGTGCGTCCTACCGTTCGCGGTGTGGTCATGAACCCGATCGATCACCCGCACGGTGGTGGTGAGGGACGTACGGCAGCTGGTCGTCATCCAGTGTCGCCTTGGGGTCAACAGACGAAGGGTAAGAAGACGCGCCGTAACAAGCGTACGACTTCCATGATCGTCTCGCGCCGCGGCAAGAAATAAGGATAAGACATGACACGTTCATTGAAAAAAGGGCCGTTCATCGACGCCCACCTGGTGAAAAAAGTCGAAGCCGCGCAAGCGAACAAAGACAAGAAGCCAGTCAAAACCTGGTCGCGTCGTTCGACGATCTCGCCTGACTTCATCGGCCTGACGATCGCGGTTCACAACGGCAAGCTGCACGTGCCGGTGTACGTTTCCGAGAACATGGTTGGTCACAAGCTCGGCGAATTCGCACTGACCCGTACGTTCAAGGGCCATGCCGCTGACAAGAAGGCGAAGAAATAATGGAAACCAAAGCTATCCTCAAAGGTGTGCGCCTGTCGGACCAAAAGGGCCGTCTGGTAGCAGATCTGATCCGCGGCAAGAAGGTCGGCGCAGCACTCGACATCCTGCAATTTAGCCCGAAGAAGGGTGCGACCATCATCAAGAAGGTTCTGGAGTCCGCCATCGCGAACGCCGAGCACAATGACGGCGCCGACATCGACGAGCTGAAGGTCGTTCAGATCTACGTTGAAAAGGGCCCGATCCTCAAGCGCTTCACTGCACGCGCTAAGGGCCGGGGCGATCGTATCTCCAAACAATCCTGTCACATCTACGTGACTGTCGGTAACTAAGGGGTCACGATGGGACAGAAGATTCATCCAACAGGCTTCCGCCTGTCAGTAACCCGTAACTGGGCGTCGCGTTGGTACGCGGGCAATGGTAACTTTGCCCAAATGCTCAACGAAGACCTCGCAGCACGTGCGTTCCTGAAAAAGAAACTGAAGAACGCTTCGGTTGGCCGCATCGTCATCGAGCGTCCTGCCAAGAACGCGCGCTTCACGATCTACAGCTCGCGCCCAGGCGTGGTCATTGGTAAAAAAGGCGAAGACATCGAAGTACTGAAGTCGTCGCTGACCAAGATCATGGGTGTGCCGGTGCACGTCAATATCGAAGAGATCCGCAAGCCGGAAATCGACTCGCAGCTGATCGCCGATTCGATTTCGCAGCAGCTGGAAAAGCGCATCATGTTCCGTCGCGCAATGAAGCGCGCGATGCAAAACGCGATGCGCCTGGGCGCCCTCGGCATCAAGATCATGTCGTCCGGTCGTCTGAACGGTATCGAGATCGCCCGCAAAGAGTGGTACCGCGAAGGCCGCGTGCCTCTGCACACCCTGCGCGCCGATATCGACTACGGTACCAGCGAAGCGTCGACCACCTACGGCATCATCGGTGTCAAGGTGTGGGTCTACAAGGGTGACCGCTCGCCTACCGGCGAAGCACCAGTGATCGACACCCCAGCCGACGAGAAGAAGAGCCGCGGTCCACGCCGTGACGATGGCAAGCCAGCAGGCCGCCCACGTCCAGCAGGCGCCAAGCCATCCCCGACTGGCGCACCAGCCGTCCGTGCCCGTCCAGCTGTCAAGCTGCCGGCCGCCGCTGCTGCTGCTCCAGCTGAGAAAGCAGGAGAATAACCATGCTGCAACCAGCACGCAGGAAGTATCGTAAAGAGCAGAAAGGCCGTAACACCGGCATTTCGCACACCCGCGGCACCGCTGTGTCGTTCGGTGAGTTCGGCCTGAAGGCAGTCGCCCGCGGCCGTATCACCGCACGCCAGATCGAGGCAGCTCGTCGCGCCATGACCCGTCACATCAAACGTGGCGGCCGTATCTGGATCCGCGTTTTCCCGGACAAGCCGATTTCGAACAAGCCGGCCGAAGTTCGTATGGGTAACGGTAAGGGCAATCCGGAATACTACGTCGCTGAAATCCAGCCAGGCAAGGTCCTGTACGAGATGGACGGCGTCGCAGAAGAACTGGCGCGCGAAGCATTCCGCCTGGCCGCTGCCAAACTGCCGCTGGCTACGACGTTTGTCGTGCGCCAGGTCGGTCAATAAGAGGAGTTGGATATGAAAGCAACAGAACTCCGCGGCAAGGACCAGGACGCTCTCCAGAAAGAGCTGAATGAGTTGTTGAAGGCACAGTTCGGCATGCGCATGCAAATCGCTACGCAGCAGCTGAGCAACACTTCCCAGCTCAAGAAGGTACGCCGCGATATCGCGCGTGTGAAGACGGTAATGAACTCGAAGGATGCCAAATGACCGAAACTACTAAAGTCGCGCTGAAGCGCACGCTGGTTGGCAAGGTCGTGTCCGACAAGATGGACAAGACGGTCACCGTCCTGATCGAGCGTCACGTCAAGCACCCGCTGTACGGCAAGATCATCATGCGTTCGAACAAGTATCACGCGCATGACGAGACCAACTCGGTCAAGATGGGTGACACCGTCGAGATCCAGGAAGGTCGCCCGATCTCCAAGACCAAGGCTTGGACGGTTACCAAGGTTGTGCAAGCAGCCCCAGTGATCTAAGCAGTAAATAGCAGCAAGCGGCCGGGCCGTTGTACCGATGGTACGGCGGCCCGGCTGACAATTTAGTTCTTGCGGGCCCGCCGGTGTTATGCGATACTAGCGGGCTTCGTTCATGTTTGCCGCAATAATTCGTCACCCCAGGTGGCTGCGGTCCTGAAACGAAAGTTTTTTGGAAAGTCCATCACCCAATCGGGGGCTCCAGCAGGGGCGTCTGGCGGGACCAAGACTGACCGCAGGCCCACGTTGTGGGGATTCTTCGGCTTAAGTTGGGAAAGAGAATACTATGATTCAAACTGAAAGCCGGCTCGAAGTGGCCGACAATACCGGTGCCAAGGAAGTCATGTGCATCAAGGTATTGGGCGGTTCCAAGCGCCGTTATGCTGGCATTGGCGACGTGATCAAGGTAACCGTCAAGGTTGCTGCGCCACGCGGCCGTGTCAAAAAAGGTGAAATTTATAACGCTGTGGTTGTGCGTACCGCTAAAGGTGTGCGCCGCCAAGACGGCTCCCTGGTGAAGTTCGACGGCAACGCTGCCGTGCTGCTCAACGCCAAGCTGGAACCGATCGGTACGCGTATTTTTGGACCAGTCACGCGCGAACTGCGCACTGAAAAGTTCATGAAGATCGTGTCCCTGGCACCTGAAGTTCTGTAAGGAGTCGTAATGGATAAGATTCGTAAAAACGACGAAGTCATCGTTCTGACCGGTAAAGACAAGGGCAAACGTGGTGTCGTGCAGCAGCGTGTAGACGCTGAGCACGTCATCGTGGAAGGCGTCAACGTCGCTAAAAAAGCGACCAAGCCGAACCCAATGACCGGTGTACAGGGCGGTATCGTCGATAAGACTATGCCGATTCACGTGTCCAACGTTGCATTGTTCAATGCAGCGACTGGCAAGGCAGACCGCGTAGGTTTTAAAGATGTCGACGGCAAGAAAGTCCGCGTCTTTATGTCCTCCGGCGAAGTAGTGAAGGTTTAATCATGGCCCGTCTTCAAGATTTTTACAAAGAAAAAGTCGTTGCCGACCTGACCGAGAAATTCGGTTACAAGTCGGTAATGCAAGTGCCACGCCTGACCAAGATCACCCTGAACATGGGCCTTGGCGAAGCGATCGCTGACAAGAAGATCATCGAGCACGCGACCGGCGACCTGACCAAGATTGCTGGCCAGAAGCCAGTGACCACCAAGGCTCGTAAGGCTATCGCAGGTTTCAAGATCCGCGAAGGCTATCCGATCGGTACCATGGTCACCCTGCGCGGCGCCCGTATGTACGAATTCCTCGATCGTTTCATCACCGTGGCCCTGCCGCGCGTGCGTGACTTCCGTGGCGTCAACGGCCGTTCGTTCGATGGTCGTGGCAACTACAACATCGGTGTCAAGGAACAGATCATTTTCCCTGAGATCGAGTACGACAAGATCGATGCGCTGCGTGGTATGAACATCAGCATCACCACCACCGCCAAGACCGACGACGAAGCGAAAGCTCTGCTCGCCGCCTTCAAATTCCCGTTCAGAAACTGAGATCATGGCAAAACTAGCACTGATTAACCGCGAACAGAAGCGTGCAGACCTGGTGGAGAAATTCGCCGCAAAGCGTGCCGCTCTGAAAGCCATCATCGACGACCAGTCGAAGACGGAAGAAGAACGTTATGAAGCCCGTCTGAAGTTGCAGGCACTGCCGCGCAACTCGGCCCCGACCCGCCAGCGTAACCGCTGCGCGATCACCGGCCGTCCACGTGGCACATTCCGTAAATTCGGTCTGGCACGTATCAAGCTCCGTGAATTCGCCATGCGTGGCGAAATTCCGGGTATGACTAAAGCAAGCTGGTAATAGGAGAAGAAGCAATGAGTATGAGCGATCCTATCGCCGATATGCTGACCCGCATTCGCAACGCCCAGGGCGTACAAAAAACGACCGTGGCAATGCCGTCGTCGAAAGTCAAGGTGGCGATTGCCAACGTCCTCAAGGACGAGGGTTACATTGAAGATTTCGCTGTCACCGAAGCCGGTGGCAAGTCGGAACTGAAAATCGGTTTGAAGTATTACGCTGGCCGTCCGGTCATCGAGCGCCTCGATCGCGTGTCCCGTCCGGGCCTGCGCGTCTACAAAGGCAAAGATGAAATCCCTAGCGTCATGAATGGCTTGGGCGTGGCGATCGTGTCGACTCCGCAAGGCGTCATGACCGATCGCAAAGCGCGCGCTACCGGTGTCGGTGGCGAAGTTATTTGCTACGTGGCTTAAGGAGTAGACGATGTCTCGAGTAGCTAAGATGCCGATCACTGTACCAGCTGGCGCCGAAGTGGCGATCACTGCACAGTCGATCACGGTAAAAGGTCCGTTGGGTACGCTGGTTCAGCCCCTGAACGGCCTGGTAAAGGTAGAAAATAACAACGGCACCCTGTCGTTCGACATCGTCGACGACAGCCGCGAGTCGAATGCGATGTCGGGCACCCTGCGCGCCCTGGTCAACAACATGGTGACCGGCGTGACCAAGGGCTTCGAGAAGAAGCTGACCCTGGTCGGCGTGGGCTACAAGGCCCAGGCCGCCGGCGACAAGCTGAACCTGTCGCTCGGTTTCTCGCATCCGGTCGCGCATGCGATGCCAGCTGGCGTCACTGCAACGACCCCGACCCCGACCGAAATCCTGATCAAGGGTATCGATCGCCAGCAGGTCGGCCAGGTTGCCGCTGAAGTGCGTGCTTACCGCTCCCCTGAGCCTTACAAGGGCAAGGGCGTCCGTTATGCGGACGAAGTGGTTAAGCTTAAAGAAACCAAGAAGAAATAATAGGGCTGACCATGGACAAGAAAGAATCACGTCTGCGTCGTGGACGCCAGACCCGCATCAAAATTGCGGAGATGAAAGTAAATCGCCTGTCGGTACATCGTACCAACCTGCACATTTACGCCAACCTGATCAGCCCGGACGCGAAGATCCTGGTTTCGGCCTCGACCGCCGAAGCCGAAGTGCGCGCCGAACTGGCAGGCAAGTCCGGCAAGGGTGGCAATGCCGCCGCTGCCGCACTGGTCGGCAAGCGCGTCGCCGAGAAGGCACTGAAAGCAGGGATTACCGAAGTTGCGTTCGACCGCTCCGGTTTCCGTTACCACGGCCGTGTGAAGGCGCTGGCAGAAGCCGCGCGTGAAGCCGGTCTGAAGTTCTAAGGATAATCATCATGGCAAAAATGCAAGCTAAAATGCAAAGCGACAAGCCGGATGATGGCATGCGCGAAAAAATGATCGCGATCAACCGCGTGACCAAAGTGGTCAAGGGTGGTCGTATCATGGGTTTCGCCGCATTGACCGTCGTCGGTGACGGCGATGGCCGCATCGGCATGGGCAAGGGCAAGTCGAAGGAAGTACCGGTTGGTGTGCAGAAGGCAATGGAAGAAGCCCGTCGCAACCTGATCAAGGTGCCTCTGAAGAACGGTACCCTGCACCACACCGTTACCGGCCGTCACGGCGCATCGAAAGTAATGATGATGCCTGCCAAGCCTGGTACCGGCGTGATCGCCGGCGGCGCAATGCGCGCTATCTTCGAAGTAATGGGCGTGACCGACGTCGTGGCGAAATCCACCGGCTCGTCGAACCCTTACAATCTGGTCCGCGCCACCCTCGACGGTCTGTCGAAGATGAGCACGGCTTCCGACATCGCCGCCAAGCGCGGCAAGTCGGTTGAAGACATCCTGGCTTAAGGTGAACGACATGGCAGAAGCTAAAAAAACCGTCAAGGTTCAGTTGGTCATGGGCCTGATCGGCACGCGCGAATCGCATCGTGCGACCGTGCGCGGCCTGGGCCTGCGTCGCGTCAACTCGGTTTCCGAGCTGGAAGACACCCCATCGGTGCGCGGCATGATCAACAAAGTCTCGTACCTCGTTAAAGTTGTCTCGTAAGCCTTCGGGCTTGCGAACGGAGAAAACAATGGAATTGAATACAATTCAGCCAGCCGAAGGCGCCAAGCACTACAAGCGTCGCGTCGGCCGTGGTATCGGCTCCGGCCTGGGCAAGACCTCGGGTCGCGGCCACAAGGGTCAGAAGTCGCGTTCGGGCGGTTTCCACAAAGTCGGCTTCGAAGGCGGTCAGATGCCTCTGCAGCGCCGTCTGCCTAAGCGTGGTTTCAAGTCGCTCAACGCAACGTTCAAAGCGGAAGTTCGCCTGTCGGACCTGAACAACCTGGCCGTCGGCGATGTCGACATCCTGGTGCTCAAGCAAGCAGGCATCCTGCCAGTGCTGGCGCGCGATGTGCGCGTCATCTTGTCCGGCGAAGTCACCAAAGCGGTGAACCTCAAGGGCATCAAGGCAACTGCAGGCGCGAAAGCGGCCATCGAAGCAGCTGGCGGCTCGGTAGCCTGAGTTGGCTAACGGCTTGATCGGAGCAAAAATTGGCGACTAATTCACAACTTGGTAAGAGTGCGGCAGCCGGATTCCCTTGGGGTCGGCTCTGGTTTTTGCTTGGCGCATTGGTCGTGTACCGCATCGGTGCGCACATTCCGGTCCCCGGAATTGACCCGGTCCAGCTGGCGGCACTGTTCAAGCAGAACGAAGGCGGCATCCTTGGCATGTTCAACATGTTCTCGGGCGGCGCCTTGTCCCGCTTCACGGTGTTTGCCCTCGGCATCATGCCTTACATCTCGGCCTCGATCATCATGCAGCTGGTGTCGATCGTGTCGCCGCAGATGGAAGCGCTGAAAAAGGAAGGCGAAGCAGGACGCCGCAAGATCACCCAGTACACCCGGTATTTCACGGTGGCGCTGGCGCTGTTCCAGGCATTCGGCATCGCCGTCGCGCTCGAGGCGCAGCAGGGACTGGTGCTCGATCCGGGCATCGCGTTCCGCTTCGTCACCGTCGTGACCCTGCTGACCGGCACCATGTTCCTGATGTGGCTCGGCGAGCAGATCACCGAACGCGGTCTGGGCAACGGTATTTCGATCATCATTTTTGCCGGTATCGCAGCCGGTCTGCCGGCGGCGCTGGGTGGCTTGTTCACTCTGATCTCGAACGGTTCGATCAGCAGCTTTGCCGCGATCTTCATCATCGTGCTGGTGGCGTTTGTCACCTACTTCGTGGTGTTCGTCGAGCGCGGCCAGCGCAAGATCCTGGTCAACTATGCGAAGCGCCAGGTCGGCAACAAGGTGTATGGCGGCCAGACCAGCCATCTGCCTCTGAAGCTGAACATGGCCGGCGTGATCCCGCCGATCTTCGCGTCGTCGATCATCTTGTTCCCGGCAACGATCGTGGACTGGTTCACCAAGGGCAAGGACACCAGCACCCCGGTGATCGGTTTCCTGAAAGACCTGGCGGCATCGATGGCGCCTGGTGAGCCGATCAATGCGCTGCTGTATGCGGTGGCAATCGTGTTTTTCTGTTTCTTCTATACGGCGCTGGTGTTCAACAGCAAGGAAACGGCGGACAACTTGAAGAAGAGCGGTGCGTTTGTCCCGGGGATTCGTCCTGGCGACCAGACCGCCCGTTACATCGACAAGATCCTGATGCGCTTGACCCTGGCTGGTGCGGTGTACATCACCCTGGTGTGCTTGTTGCCGCAATTTATGCAAGCCCAATGGAAAGTGCCATTTTATTTCGGCGGTACTTCCCTGTTGATTATTGTGGTTGTCACCATGGATTTCATGGCTCAAGTACAAAACTACGTCATGTCGCAGCAATATGAATCACTGCTGCGCAAGGCAAATTTCAAGGGCGGCATTCCGACGCGATAAGCGCCCAGGAAGACACAGCGAATGGCAAAAGACGACGTCATACAAATGCAGGGCGAGATTCTGGAGAATCTCCCCAACGCGACATTTCGGGTAAAGCTGGAAAACGGCCACGTGGTGCTCGGCCACATTTCGGGTAAAATGCGGATGAATTACATTCGCATTCTTCCCGGCGACAAGGTGACGGTGGAACTGACGCCGTATGACCTGTCCCGGGCCCGGATTGTGTTCCGTACCAAGTAAAAATTTAGAAATCGAACCATCCAAAGAGAGTGCAATCATGAAAGTTCTCGCATCAGTCAAGCGGATCTGCCGCAACTGCAAGATCATCAAGCGCAAAGGCGTTGTCCGCGTAATCTGCGTGGAACCGCGTCACAAGCAGCGTCAAGGTTAATTTAACGTTATTTATTGAGGAATAACGAATGGCACGTATTGCAGGGGTAAATATCCCAAATCATCAGCACACTGTTATCGGCCTGACGGCGATCTACGGTGTTGGCCGTCCGCGTTCGCAGAAAATCTGCGCCGCCACGGGTGTTGCGACCAATAAAAAGGTCAAGGACCTGGACGATAACGAACTCGAGAAGCTGCGCGACGAAGTCGCCAAGTTTGTCGTTGAAGGCGATCTGCGCCGTGAGCTGTCCATGAACATCAAGCGTTTGATGGATCTGGGCTGCTACCGTGGCATGCGTCATCGCAAGGGCCTGCCAGTGCGCGGCCAGCGTACCCGCACCAATGCCCGTACCCGCAAAGGTCCGCGCAAGGCCGCTCAATCGCTCAAGAAATAATCTAGGAACCGACCATGGCTAAGCAACAAAGCAGCGCCGCAGCAGCGCGCGTACGCAAAAAAGTTAAAAAGAACGTCGCCGAGGGCATCGCTCACGTCCACGCATCGTTCAACAACACCATCATCACGATCACCGACCGCCAGGGCAACGCTCTGTCGTGGGCGACGTCCGGCGGTGCTGGCTTCAAGGGTTCGCGTAAATCGACCCCGTTCGCAGCGCAGGTTGCGGCCGAAGCAGCAGGCAAGGTCGCTGTCGAGTGCGGCGTGAAGAACCTCGAAGTACGCATCAAGGGCCCAGGTCCTGGTCGTGAGTCGGCTGTTCGCGCTTTGAACAACCTGGGTATCAAGATCACCGAAATCCAGGACGTGACGCCAGTACCGCACAACGGTTGCCGTCCACCGAAGCGTCGTCGTATCTAATACGCGTCAGCTTCACGAAAAGATCGCCGGTGCAGGGCCCGATTAGGGTATACTGCCCGGCTGTCGTCGCCTGCCGCGTTCGCGCGCTGGGCTTGTAAGCCACCGTCCGGCTCATCGAGACTGGACTAGCGCCTGCCGCATCGCAAGATGCCTCTGGGGCGTCATTTAAACTAAAGGAAATACTGTGGCACGTTATATCGGACCAAAAGCAAAACTGTCCCGCCGTGAAGGTACGGACCTGTTCCTCAAGAGCGCACGTCGTTCGCTCGATTCGAAATGCAAACTGGACGTCAAGCCAGGCCAGCACGGTGTCAAATCCGGCGCCCGCACCTCGGACTACGGTAACCAGCTGCGCGAAAAGCAGAAGGTCAAGCGCATGTACGGCGTCCTCGAGCGTCAGTTCCGCCGCTACTTCGCTGAAGCTAACCGCCGCAAGGGCAACACCGGCGAAACGCTGCTGCGCCTGCTGGAAGCGCGTCTCGACAACGTCTGCTACCGCATGGGCTTCGGCTCGACCCGCGCCGAAGCGCGCCAGCTGGTCAGCCACAAGGCATTCACCGTGAACGGCAACGTCGTCAACATCGCGTCGTACGCGGTCAAGACCGGCGACGTCATCGCTGTCCGTGAAAAGGCCAAGAAGCAAGTGCGTATCATCGAAGCGCTGTCGCTGGCTGAGCAAGTTGGCATGCCGAGCTGGGTGTCGGTTGACTCGAAGAAGATGGAAGGCACCTTCCGTTCGTTCCCAGAGCGTAACGAGATCGCCAACGACGTCAACGAAGCACTGATCGTCGAACTGTACTCGCGTTAATAGCAGTCCAGAAGTAGCCGTTTCCCGCCCGCCCACAGGAGTGGGCGTTTTCACTAATGCCATCAGCCTTATCGGCGTAACGAGCCGAGGGTATTGAAAAGGACATTTCATGCAAAACAGTTTGTTGAAGCCACGTATTATCGATGTCGAAGCACTCGGCGCCGGTCACGCCAAAGTCGTGATGGAGCCGTTCGAGCGTGGCTATGGCCACACGTTGGGTAATGCGTTGCGCCGCGTCCTGCTGTCGTCGATGGTTGGCTACGCGCCGACCGAAGTGACGATCGCCGGTGTCGTGCACGAATACTCGTCGCTGGACGGCGTGCAGGAAGACGTCGTCGACCTGCTGCTGAACCTCAAGGGCGTCGTGTTCAAGGTGCACAACCGCGATTCCGTCACGCTGACCCTGAAGAAGGAAGGCGAAGGCGCGATCCTGGCATCGGACATCGACCTGCCGCATGACGTCGAACTGATCAACCCGGACCACGTGATCGCTCACCTGACCGCCGGCGGCAAGCTCGACATGCAGATCAAGGTCGAAAAGGGCCGCGGCTATGTGCCTGGTAACGTGCGTCGCCTGTCGGAAGACACCAACAAGACCATCGGCCGCATCATCCTGGACGCTTCGTTCTCGCCAGTGCGCCGCGTGTCGTACTTCGTTGAATCGGCCCGCGTCGAGCAGCGTACCGACCTCGACAAGCTGATCATCAACATCGAGACCAACGGCGTGATCACGCCGGAAGAAGCGATCCGCCAGTCGGCCCGCGTCCTGGTTGACCAGCTGAACGTGTTCGCTGCCCTGGAAGGCACGGAAGCGGCCGCCGAAGCGCCATCGCGCGCTCCGCTGGTCGATCCGATCCTGCTGCGTCCGGTCGACGACCTCGAGCTGACCGTGCGTTCGGCCAACTGCCTGAAGGCCGAAAACATCTACTACATCGGCGACCTGATCCAGCGTTCGGAAAACGAACTGCTGAAGACGCCGAACCTGGGCCGCAAGTCGCTCAACGAGATCAAGGAAGTTCTTGCATCCCGTGGCTTGACCCTGGGTATGAAGCTGGAAAACTGGCCGCCTGCAGGCCTGGAAAAGTAAAGAAACACGTAGTAATTGCTGCACCCCGGCCTGGCGCGTTGCCAGGCCGGATTTAACCCTTAAGAACCGGTCCGCGATTATGCGTAATTCTGCATAATCGATCGAAGAACTGGAATAAAACATCATCGAAAGGATTTACCATGCGTCACCGTCACGGCCTTCGCAAGCTGAACCGTACTTCGTCCCACCGCCTGGCCATGCTGCGCAACATGACTGTTTCCCTGCTGCGTCATGAAGCCATCAAGACCACCCTGCCAAAAGCCAAGGAACTGCGCAAAGTTGTTGAGCCGATCCTGACCATGGGCAAGACCGACACCCTGGCCAACAAGCGCCTGGCATTCTCGCGCCTGCGCGACCGTGAAATGGTCCTGAAGCTGTTCGCTGAGCTGGGCCCACGTTACGCCAACCGCAACGGCGGCTACCTGCGCATCCTGAAAATGGGTTTCCGCGTAGGCGACAACGCCCCGATGTGCTACGTTGAGCTGCTGGATCGTCCAGAAGTCTCCGACGTGGAAGACGCACCAACCGCCGAGTAATTGCTCGCTGGTGTAGTCCGATAAAAAAGCCAGGCTGATGCCTGGCTTTTTTCATGCGGCGCCCGGAGGAGAAGGGGACTGGTCCTGCGGACCTGTCCCCATCTTCTTAAGCCAAGCTAAAAATGGGGTCAGGTCCGCAGGACCAGACCCCGTGCGCGGTGTAAGATGTTGGGTGCCGTTTCTTTCACCACAGGAAAACCATGTTTCGTCGTTGCCTCCATTCGATTTTCGCCGCCCTGATGCTGGTCTGGATGGGCCTGGCCCCCGCGCTGGCCGCCGACGATTACCTGGAACCGGACGCCGCGTTCAAGTTTTCCGCGCAGATGCAGGATCCGCACACGGTCGCCATCACCTACGCGATCGCCGACGGCTACTACATGTACCGCGAACGCTTCAAATTCACCGCCGACGGCGCCACCCTGGGCACTCCGGCTTTCCCGGCCGGCAAGGTCAAGTTCGACGACACCTTCCAGAAGAACGTCGAGACCTATCGCCACACCGTAACGATCACCATTCCGGTTCAGGCGCCCGGCCTGTTTACCATCCATGCGCAATCGCAAGGCTGCGCCGATGCCGGCCTGTGCTACGCGCCGCAGGACGCCAGCGCGCGCCTGATGGGCAGCGTCGGCGCCCCGGCGATGAGCGTGGCGCCCGTAGCAAAGCCGCCCGCGCCGCCCGCTGCCGTGGCCAATGCGCCGGCTCCGGCCGTGGTGGCGCCTGCCGCACCGGCGCCGGTGCCGGCAAAGCCTTCCGAACTGTCCGGCATCGCCGACGTGCTGAAGGGCGGGAAGCTGGCGGCCATCGTCCCGGCCTTCCTGCTCGCCGGCCTGATCCTGGCGTTCACCCCATGCGTGCTGCCGATGGTCCCTATCCTGTCGTCGATCATCGTGGGCGAGGGCGCCCACGTGCGCCGCGCGCGCGGCCTGCTGCTGTCCGCCGTGTACGTGCTCGGCATGGCGATCGTCTACACCGCGCTCGGCGTCGCCGCCGGCCTGCTGGGCGAGGGCCTGGCCGGCGCGCTGCAAAATCCGTGGTTGCTGGGCGCGTTCGGCCTGCTGATCGTGGCGATGTCGCTGTCGATGTTCGGTTTTTATGAGTTGCAGGTGCCCGGCGTGCTGCAAAGCCGCCTGGCCAATGCGTCCGGCCGCCAGAAGGCCGGCAAGCTGACCGGCGTGTTCGCGATGGGCGCAATCTCGGCGCTGATCGTCGGGCCGTGCGTGGCCGCTCCGCTGGCCGGCGCGCTGGTCTATATCAGCCAGACCCGCAACGTCGTCATCGGCGGCGCCGCGCTGTTCTCGCTGGCGGTCGGCATGGGCATCCCGCTGCTGCTGGTGGGCGTCTCGGCCGGCTCGCTGCTGCCGCGCGCGGGCGCCTGGATGGAGGGCGTCAAGCGCTTCTTCGGCGTGCTGATGCTGGCGATGGCGATCTGGCTGGTGTCGCCGGTGCTGCCGGCGGCGCTGCAGATGGCGCTGTGGGCGGCGCTGCTGCTCGGCTACGGCTTCTACCTGCTGCGCCCGGCGCGTTTCTGGGGCGCGAACGCATTGGGCGCAGGGCTCGCCGTGCTCGGCCTGCTGCAGCTGGCCGGCCTGGCCAGCGGCGGACGCGATCCGCTGGCGCCACTGGCGCACCTGGCGGCGGGCGGCGCGCCGGCGCAGGGGCTCAAGTTCACCCGCATCAAGACCGTCGCCCAGCTCGACGCGGCGCTCGCGCAGAACGCCGGCAAGACCGCGCTGCTCGATTTTTACGCGGACTGGTGCGTGTCATGCAAGGAGATGGAAAAGCTGACCTTCGTCGAGCCGGCCGTCAAGGCGAAGCTGGCGCAGGCGACGCTGCTGCAGGTGGACGTGACGGCCAACGATGAAGCCGACAAGGAAATGCTCAAGCGCTTCGGCCTGTTCGGTCCACCCGGCATTATCCTGTTCGACACCCGCGGCCAGGAGATTGCCGACAGCCGCGTGGTCGGCTTCCAGGACGCTCAGAAGTTCGTCGATTCGCTCGCCAGGTTGAAGTAGTCGAAGAATCCTTTCCTGGCCGGCGCCGGTGCCGGTTCTTCCGGAGCCGCATCGGATTCGGACTCGGACTCGGACTCGGACTCGGGCTCGTCCGCTTCGGCGCCGTTCGCCACAAGCGCCTGGCGCGCGGCAGCCTGGCGTGCCAGCATGCGGGCGCGGGCAGAGGCGGGCGGTTTCGCCCGGTCCGGCGCTCCGCCGGGCGGCGCTTCGGCGACCGCGGCTTCGCTGGCCGCCGGAGCGCCGCTGACCAGGGTGATGTATCCCTGCTGCAGCAACTGGTCGATGTTCGCTTCGTTCAGGCCCAGTCCCGCGACATTTTTCAGCAGCCACTCGAGCGTATGGCGCCCGTCGATCAGCACCAGCAGCGTGCGCATCTTGGCCGGCACCTGGTATTTGCGCGTCGCGATCTCTTCGCGGCCCTTGTCGGTCTTGTCGTAAATGAAGCTGTGCATCGCCATCTCCTCGGTATTGCCGTACGGACATTTTTTGAGGATACACCGGGTTGCCGCGGAGTAGAAGCGATCGTCCGAAAAGTGTTGCTATAAAGCACAAAAAAGGGGCCGGCCCCATCGGACCGGCCCCTTTCCGGAGGAAGCGCAGCGATCAGCCCTGCTTGCCGCCCATGCGCCCGTCCATGTGCTCGCCACCATGGCCGTGATGGCCGCGGCCGCCGCGGGTTTGCTCGTCAAAAACCTTCTTCTGCGCCGGGGAGAGCGTCGAGTAGAAGGTGTTCAGCGCGCCCAGCTGCGACTCCATCATCGCGGTGTGCTGCTTGCTCATGGCGATCATCTTCTCCATGCGCTGCGGGGCCGACATTGCCGCCCACGTCGCACGGTCGCCGATCGCCGCCATCATGGCGCCGCTTGGCTTGATGGCCGCCTGGTAAGCCGCCCAGGCCGATTCCTGGCCGCCCGTCAGTTGCAGCGCGTCGTGCAGCTTCGCCTGGCGCTTGGCGAAGTGCTCGGCCATTTTGGCGGCGCGTTCCTGCGGCGTTGCCGCCGCCCAGCCCTGGCGCGCTTGCGGCGCGGCCGTTTGCGCCTGCACCGCAATGGCGGTCGAGCCCATGCCCAGCACAGTCAGGGCAATCAGGACATTCTTGCGTAATGTGTTCATGGTTCTTCCTTTGAGAGTCAAGTGGGTTTGTGCATCTCAACTACTCACTGCACAGAATGCATCTTCATCTCGCAGTGTTTCCGCCGCGTGTCGGCTGCCGCTCACTTTGTATCAATATGTATCACCTCCCGGCGTATACACATGACGATACAAATACGCTGTTCAGAGGCCCCGTAACTGGCGATAATCCGGTTCATGGATACTCCTTCTACCATTCTGATCGTCGACGACGACCGCGACATCCGCTCGCTGCTGGCGGACTACCTCGAATCGAACGGCTACCGCGCGCTGGCCGCCGCCGACGGCACCGCGATGTGGAAAATCCTCGATGAGGCGCGCCCCGACCTGATCGTGCTGGACCTGAACCTGCCCGGCGACGACGGCCTGACCCTGTGCCGCAAGCTGCGCGCGCACTCGACCCTGCCCGTAATCATGCTGACCGCCCGCAACGAGCCGCTCGACCGCATCCTCGGTCTCGAGATGGGCGCCGACGACTACCTGCCCAAGCCGTTCGAGCCGCGCGAACTGCTGGCGCGCATCCGCAGCGTGCTGCGGCGCAGCCACGCGATGCCGTCCAATACCCCGTCCGACAACGCCCAGCAGATGAAGTTCTCGGGCTGGACCCTGGACCTGACGGCGCGCCACCTGCTCAACCCGGACGGCCTGGTCATCATGCTCTCGGGCGCCGAGTTCCGCCTGCTGCGCGTGTTCCTCGAGCATCCGAACCGGGTGCTCAACCGCGACCAGCTGCTGAACCTGACCCAGGGCCGCGACGCCGACCCGTTCGACCGCTCGATCGACATCCAGATCAGCCGCCTGCGCCAGAAGCTGGGCGAAGACGCGCGCCTGCCGCAGATCATCAAGACGGTGCGCAACGGCGGCTACGTGCTGGCCGGCCAGGTGACGGTGGAGCCGCAGGCATGAGGGATTTCTTCGGCTCGATGACGGGCCGCGTGTTCATCACCCTGCTGCTCGGTATCGTGCTCTCGGCCGGGCTGACGCAGTGGCTGGCCGACGCCGAGCGCCAGCGCGCGATCGAGGACCAGCGCGACCTGCACGCGCTCGACCGCGCCGAGCAGCTGATCATGGCCACCGAAGTGGTGCCGGCGTCGGCCCGCCTGGCCTACCTGAAAGTGGCCAACCGCCCCGGCATGCGGCTCGAGGAAATCAAGCGCGAACTGCCGCACGCCGCGGAGCCGACCGAGCTGACCGCCGGCCTGGCCCAGCGCCTGGGACCGGGCTACAAGCTCGAATCGGTGACTGCCCGCCCGGCCGCGTGCGACGTGCCGCGCATCCAGGCGACCATGCTCGGCGCCACTCGGGCGCAGTGGCGCGGCGCCTGCGAAAGCATCGACGTGCGCCTGCGCGACGGCGAGCAGCTGCGCCTGTCGGTGCTGCCGCCGCGCTCCTCGCCGATCGCCGGCAAGACCGACTACCGCACCATCATCGCGCTGTTCCTGGTCAGTATCGCCGTCCTCGCCTACCTGGTCGCGCGCATGACCACGCGCCCGCTCAAGCAGCTGGCGCAGGCGGCCAAGGACCTCGGCAACGACATCAACCACCCGCCGCTCGAGCTGACCGGTTCGAGCGAGATCCGCCAGGCCAGCGCCGCGTTCAACGCGATGCAGGCGCGCATCCGCCAGTACATCTTCCAGCGCACCCAGATGCTGGCGGCGATCACCCACGACCTGCAGACGCCGCTCACGCGCCTGCGCCTGCGCCTCGAAAAAGTCGATGACCCGGAACTGCAGGAGCGCCTGGTGGGCGACCTGTCGGCGATGCAGGCGATGGTGCGCGAAGGCCTCGACCTGGCGCGCAGCATGGACACCACCGAAACGATGCAGGCGCTCGACTTCGATTCGCTGCTCGATTCCGTGTGCGCCGACGCCAGCGACGGCGGCCAGCAGGTCGAACTGCACGGCCGCGCGGGGATGGCGGTGATGGCGCGCCCGCTGGCCTTGCGCCGCTGCCTGGTCAACCTGATCGACAACGCCGTCAAGTACGGCCAGCAGGCCAGCGTGAGCATCGAGCGCATCGCCGGCGCCGCGCGCATCCGCATCCGCGACAAGGGGCCGGGCATCGCGCAGAACGAACTGGCGCGCGTGTTCGAGCCGTTCTACCGGGTCGAAACCTCGCGCTCGCGCGAGTCCGGCGGCACCGGCCTTGGCCTGACCATCGCCCGCAACATCGCCGAGCAGCATGGCGGCAGCATCGCGCTGGCCAACCACGCGGCCGGCGGGCTCGAAGTGACCCTCGTGCTGCCGGAGTACTACGCCGGCAAATGAAGCGTCGAATCATGGGACAATGCCGGGCCCTTACCCGGCGCGCATTTTCATCCACTATCCAATCAACGAAACAGCCGTCCTTCACGGGCGGCCGGAAATGACTAGCATGAAGAAGAAAAATATCGGCGTCGCGGCAGCGGCCATCGCGATCATCGGCGGCGCCGCCTGGTATCTGCACAGCGCCGGCGAGCCGCCCACCAAGGCTGCCGCCGCCAAGGGCGCGGGCCAGGCGCCGACCGTCGTCAACGTCGTCAGGCCGCAGCGCCAGGACGTGCCGGTGGTGCTTGCCGCGAACGGCACGGTCACGCCGGTCAGCACGGTCGACCTGCATCCGCAGACCACCAGCACGATCCGCACCGTCCACATCAAGGAAGGGCAGTTCGTCAAGAAGGGCGACCTGATGTTCTCGCTCGACGACCGCAGCGATGCGGCCAATGTCGACAAGGCGCGCGCCCAGATCGCGCGCGACCAGGCAGCGCTGGCCGACGCCGAGCGCCAGTTCAAGCGCAGCCAGGAGCTGGTGGCGCAGAAGTTCCTGTCGCAAAGCGCCGCCGACACCCAGCGCGCCCAGGTCGAAGCGGCGCGCGCGCTGGTGGTGGCCGACCAGGCCGCGCTGCGCTCGACCGGCGTCTCGGCCAGCTACAACGCCATCCGCGCGCCGATGTCGGGCCGGGTCGGCGCCATCAACGTCTATCCGGGCAGCCTGGTGCAGCTGGCCACGTCGCTCACCACCATCACCCAGCTCGATCCAATCACCGTCGCGTTCACCCTGCCCGAGACGGCGCTGGCCGACGTGCTGGCGGCCCAGAAGCGCGGCAAGGTCGAGGTGCAGGCCAGTTCCGGCGACGCCGGCAAGCCGGTCACCGGCGCACTGAGCTTCGTGGACAATGCCGTCGATGCGGTGTCCGGCACGATCCGCGTGAAGGCGCAGTTCGACAACCGCGACAACAGCCTGTGGCCGGGCCAGTATGTCAACGCCAGGCTGACGGTCCAGACCCTGGCCGGCGCGCTGGTGATCCCGCAGGCGGCCATCATCACCTCCACCCGCGGCACTTTCGTGTACGTGGTCGATGCCGACCTGTCGGCGCGCCAGGTGCCGGTGGTGCGCCTGCACGGCTTCGGCCTGTCGGCCGCCGTGTCGGGGCTGACCGGCGACGAACGGGTCATCACCGAGGGCAAGCAGAACCTGCGCCCGGGCGCCAAGGTCGCGCTGGCCGGCGCCAAGAAGGATGACAGCACCCGTCTGGCGAAGAAGGATCCGTCGGCATGAGCATTTCCGAACTGTGCATCCGGCGCCCCGTCATGGTGGTGCTGCTGTCGATCAGCCTGATCCTGGTCGGCATCCTGGCCTACGGCTCGATCCCCGTGGCCGCGCTGCCGAGCTATAACACGCCGGTCATCAACGTCAATGCCAACCTGGCCGGCGCCAGCCCGGAAACCATGGCCTCGTCGGTCGCGCTGCCGCTCGAGAAGCAGTTCTCGACCATCGCCGGCATCAACCTGATCACCTCGACCAGCACTCAGGGCAATACCTCGCTGACGCTCGAATTCGACCCGAAGATCGACATCAACACCGCCGCGGTGGACGTCCAGGCCGCGCTGCTCGGCGCCCAGCGCCAGCTGCCGCAGGAGATGACGGAGCTGCCGTCCTACCGCAAGGTCAACCCGGCCGACGCGCCGGTGCTGTTCATGACGATGAACTCGCCGTCGATGAGCCTGTCGGACCTGAACGACTACGCCGAGAACCTGATCGCGCCGAGCATCTCGACCCTGCCGGGCGTGGCCCAGGTCAGCGTCAACGGCCAGAAGCGCTTCGCGGTGCGGGTGCGCGCCAGGGCCGACCTGATGAACGCGCGTAACCTGTCGATGGACGAACTGGCGCTGGCGCTGCGCGCGGCCAACTCCAATTCGCCGCTGGGCATCCTCGATGGCCCCAGCCAGACCCTGACCATCCAGGGCAACGCCCAGCTGATGAAGGCGTCCGAGTTCGCCGAACTGATCGTCGCCACCCGCAACGGCGACCCGGTGCGCCTGAAGGACGTCGCCACCGTCGAAGACAGCTACCAGTCGGTCAAGACCGCCGGCAGCTACAACGGCGAGCGCTCGATCGTGCTGCTGGTGCAGCGCCAGCCCAATGCCAACACGGTGCAGGTGGTTGACGCGGTGCGCGCGCTGCTGCCGCGCTTCGAGTCGCAGGTGCCGGCCTCGATCAAGATCAACCTGGTGAACGACCGCTCGGTGTCGATCCGCGAGGCGATCCACGACGTCAACCTGACGCTGGCGCTGACGGTGGCGCTGGTGGTGCTGGTGATCTTCCTGTTCCTGCACCGCGCCGCCGCCACCTTCATCCCGGCCGTGACCATGCCGATCTCGCTGCTCGGCGCGCTGGCGCTGCTGAACTGGCTCGGCTACAGCCTCGATAACGTGTCGCTGCTCGGCATCACGCTGGCGGTCGGCCTGGTGGTCGACGACGCCATCGTCGTGCTGGAAAATATCGTGCGCCACATCGAGATGGGCAAGAAGCCGATCAACGCCGCGCTGGTCGGCGCCAAGGAGATGGGCTTTACCATCGTCTCGATCTCGATTTCGCTGGTTGCCGTGTTCATCCCGATCTTCTTCATGCCGGGCGTGATCGGCCTGCTGTTCCACGAATTCGCGGTGGTGGTCGGGCTGTCGATCCTGGTGTCGGCGGCGGTGTCGCTGACGCTGGTGCCGATGCTCGCCTCGCGCCTGCTGCCGCCCCATGTGGAGAACGGTGAGGGCGAGAAGACCTTCATCGGGCGCCACTTCGAAGCCGGCTTCACGCGCGTGCGCAACGGCTATGCGAAAACGCTCGACATCGCGCTGGCGCACCGCAACGTGGTGCTGCTGGTGGCGCTGGCCACTTTCGCGCTCACGGTGGTGCTGTACGTGACGATCCCGAAGGGCTTCTTCCCCGAGGAAGACCTGGGCCAGATCCGCGTCACCACGGAGGCGTCCGAGGACACCTCGTCGGCGGCGCTGCTGGAGCTGCAGGACCGCGTGGTGGCGGCGATCCGCGCCGACCCCAATGTGCAGGACGTGACCTCGTTTACCGGCGGCGGCAACAGCGGCCGCATGTTCCTGGTGCTCAAACCGCGCGGCCAGCGCGCCAAGATGCCGCAGGTGCTCGACGGACTGCGCAAGGCCACGCGCGCGATTCCCGGCGTTGCGGTCTACCTGTCGCCAATCCAGAACCTGCAGCTGGGCGGGCGGCCGTCGAAGAGCCGCTACCAGTACACGCTGCAAAGCGTCAGCGCCGATTCGCTCGGCAGCTGGGCCAACAAGTTCCAGGAAGCGATGCGCAACGACCCGAACTTCCGCGACGTCACCAGCGACTCGCAGAACCGCGGCCTGCAGGCGCAGCTGACGATCGACCGCGACAAGGCCAACACGCTGGGCGTGCAGATGGCCGACGTGCGCACCGCGCTGTACGCCGCGTTCGGCGAGCGCCAGGTCTCGACTATCTACGCGCCGGCGGCGAGCTACAACGTGATCCTCGAGGCGGCCGAAGCCGACCGCCAGTTCGACGACGCGCTGCAGCGGGTGTCGGTGCGCAGCCGCGCCGGCGGCCTGGTGCAGCTGGCCTCGTTCGCGAAGGTCGAGCGCACGGTCGGCCCGATCTCGGTCAACCACCAGGGCCAGCTGCAGGCGATCACGCTGTCGTTCAACCTGGCGCCGGACGTGCCGCTGGGCGTGGCCACCGCGGCGATCGACCGCATGGGCCGCGACATGAAGCTGCCGGCCTCGGTGATCACCAAGTACGGCGGCGACGCGGCGGTGTTCAAGGATTCGCAGTCCAGCCAGATCATCCTGATCGTCGCCGCGCTGGGCGTGATCTACGTGCTGCTCGGGGTGCTGTACGAGAGCTACATCCACCCGATCACGATCCTGGCCGGCCTGCCGTCGGCGGCGGTCGGCGCGCTCCTGACCTTGCGCCTGTTCGGCCTGGACCTGACCATGATCGCCATCATCGGCATCCTGATGCTGATCGGGATCGTCAAGAAAAACGCGATCATGATGATCGACTTCGCGCTGGACGCCCAGCGCAACGAGGGCTTGAGCCCGGCCGCGGCGATCCGCGAGGCCTGCATCCTGCGCTTCCGGCCGATCCTGATGACGACGCTGGCGGCGCTGATGGGCGCCTTGCCGATCGCGCTGGGCCTGGGCGCCGGCGCCGAGCTGCGCCAGCCGCTCGGCCTGGCGGTGGTCGGCGGCCTGCTGTTCTCGCAGGTCATCACGCTGTACATCACGCCGGTGATCTACCTGTTCCTCGACCGCTACAGCGGCACCGGCCCGATGACCGACGACCACCTGGCCGAGTACGAGGCGGCCCATTGATGGCATACTTACGCGAAGCTTAGGAGATACATTCTGTAACATCCGTCAAGCGGGGCATCTTGTAAGCTATACAAGATACCCCGTTTGCGCGGGCGCCGCGAATCCGCTTACACTGCGGCTCCCGAAGCGTCTTTTGCCCCTGTTCCCTGGAAAGTTGTAGCTATTTTGCGTGACCATTCCCATTTTTCGCCACACAACGACGGTATTTGCGCCTCTTGCGGGCACGCGCTGCCGGTCAGCGTGACCGAATACGGGAAGCGCGGGCCGAACCGCACCGGCCTGATCGTCACCGTCGCGCTGCACCTGCTGCTGATTGCCATCTATTTCCTCCAGCCGCACCGCGAGAAGCATGCTCCGCCGCCGGCCGGCTCGACCATGGTCTACATCGCCCCTCTGCCGACGGGCAAGCCCAAGCCTAAAGCCCAGCAGCAGCAGGCGCCGAAGAAAACTCCGAAGACGCCGCCGGTGCGTATCCAGCGACTGCCCAACACGATCACTCTGCCCAACGAGAAGCCGGTCGAGGTGGTGAAGGAGGAGCCGAAGCCGGTGACCCAGCCGCCGCCGCCGGAGATGGACATGCAGGCCTACATCGAGGCGCGCCGCAAGGCACGCGGCGCCAGGGATCCGGGCGACTCGCCGTCCGAGGAAAGCGAGAGTGCGCGCGCCACCCGCATTGCCACGGCCAACATCGCCGCGGCCAATGGGCGCACGCACGGCGACGACAAGAACGAAACGGGCGGCGTGTTCAGCCTGTCGAACAAGACCTTCCACAGCGCCGACCTGAAATTCCGCGGCTGGAACCCGAACTTCAAGCGGCGCTGGCTGCAGCAAGTGACGGTGGAGCAGGGCGCCGAAGTGGACGTCGAAACGGCCATCATCAAGAAGATGATCGAATTGATCCGCAAGGAAAAGACCGGCGATTTCGAATGGAACTCGCACCGCCTGCAACGGGTGGTGACAATGAGCGCGCGCCCCCAGGATACCGCCGAATTGCAGGCATTCCTGTTCAGGGAGATGTTCCCGGACTATAAGCCGCCGGGACGCTAAGGCGCGGCATCGCGCCGCGCAGCAGGTATGCGGCGGCGGTCAGGTTCCAGACCGCCTGAACCAGCAGGATGCCGGCGACCACCGTCGCCGTCATGTTCGACCCCGCCGCAACCACGGCGATGGCCGGCAGGGCGCCGCTCACCAGTCCCACCATCCCGAACCCGCGGGCGCCGAGCTGCCCCACCAGGGCGATGGCCCAGGCGACGGCGCCGATCGACTGGCACACCCACGCGACGCGCGCGATGTCGGTCAGGGCGACTCCGGCGATCGCCTGGATCATCCAGTAGCCGGCGCGCACCGCGTCGGGCGAGCCGGTGGCGAACAGCGCCGCCAGGTCGGTACTGATAAATCCGTCGATGATGGTGGCCACGAACATCAGCATGCTGCCGGCGCCGTAGGCGATCAGGCCCATGAGGACGGGCGCGCGGCGCAGCCCGAGCCGCTGCGACAGCACCGTATAGCCGAACATCAGCCCGCCGAGGCAGGCCATCGCGACGATGTGAACAAGCTGGTGCGATGCGCGAATCCTGACCAGGCCTTGCAGGATCTCCAGCGGATTGCTGCCCTGCGCGCTCGAGTCGAGCGCCACGGCGGCGATCGAGGCAATCGCGCAGAGGGCGATGATCACGCCGGCGTTGCGGGCGGTGGTGTCGGTTTCTTGTTCCTGGTGGGCGGTCATGCGCGCATCCTTTCAGTAAGTGGTCGCACGGCGGATCGCGTGCTGGCCTTACTGTGCGGGGAGATCATGTCGCCTTCGTGCCGGCGCGGTAAAGATGTGTAAAGTCAGCCGGCGGACGGCAGCGTCACGCGAAAGCAGCAGCCGCCGGCGCCGTTCGGCAGGCACTGGGCGTCGCCGCCGTGGTGGCGCGCGATCTGGCGCACCAGACTCAGGCCGAGGCCGACGCCGCCGGCCGCCTCGCTCGCGCCGGCAATCCGGTAGAACGGCTCGAAGACGCGCTCGCGTTCGGGTTCGGGAATCCCGGGGCCGCCGTCGCACACGTCGAGCCGCAGGGCCGCGCCCGCGCCGGCCGCGAGCCGCACGACGATCGCCGAACCGGCGCCGTAGCGCACGGCGTTTTCCAGCAGGTTGCGCACCATCCGGCGCAGCAGTTTCGGATCGCCCGCGATGCTGTGCGCGCGCGCCTCCAGCGAAGCGTCCACCCGCGCGCATTCTTCCGCCACGATGCCGGTCAGGTCGACTTCCTCAAGGCGAGCCATGTCGGCGCCCACCGCATCGAGGCGGCTGGCCAGCAGCACTTCGTCGATGAGCTGGTCGAGCTCCCCAACGCTGCGCCGCAGTTCGGCGCCGATTGCCGGCGGCGCCTGCTCCGCCATCAGTTCGGCGGCCATGCGGATTCGCGCCAGCGGCGAGCGCAGTTCGTGCGAAGCGTTTGCCAGCAGCGACTTCTGGGCGCCGACGAGCTTTTCGATATGCGCGGCCGAGGCGTTGAAGCTGGCGGCCAGGCGCGCCACCTCGTCGTCTCCCTCCACCGCAACGCGCGTCGCCAGCTGGCCTGCGCCCCAGGCTTCGACGCTGCGCTGCAGCCGCTCGAGCCGGCCGGTAAGCCGCCGCACCACCGGATAGGAAGCCACCGCGACCACCAGCGCGATGATGGCCAGCAGTGCTCCGAACCCGATCGCGTGCCTCTGCGGGCCGACTGCCGCCAGTCCCGCGCGGGCCGGATCGAAGACGTGGTGCGCAAGCCCGAACAGGATCGACACCGCCAGCAGGCTGGCCAGCACGGCCACGTAGAAGCGCACATACAGGCGTCTGCCCGGCGCCACGCGCGTCGCCGCCTCAGGCATCGTGCACCCTGGCGAATACGTAGCCGGCGCCGCGCACGGTGATGATGCGGCGCGGCTGCTTGACGTCGTCCTCGATCGCGGCGCGCAGGCGGCCGACGTGGACGTCGATCGACCGGTCGAAGGGATCGAATGCCTCGCCTTTGACCGCGTCGAGCAGCTGCTCGCGCGACAGCACGCGGCCGGCCCGCTCGGCCAGCGCGACCAGCAGGTCGAACTGATAGGAGGTCAGTGCGCGCGCCTCGCCGGCGAGCCGCACGGCGCGCGCTCCAAGGTCGATTTCGAGGCGGCCGAAGCGCAGCAACTGGCTTGCCGATGGCGTCGCCAGCGGAGGGCGGCGCAGCACTGCGCGCAGCCGCGCCAGCAGCTCGCGCGGCTCGAACGGCTTGGGCAGGTAGTCGTCGGCGCCGATTTCGAGGCCGACGACGCGGTCGAACGGATCGCCTTTCGCGGTCAGCATCATGACCGGGATCGCGCTCAGGGGCGCGGGGAGCGCGCGCAGCTGGCGGCAGACGTCGAGGCCATCGGCGTCCGGCAGCATCAGGTCGAGCAGAATCAGCGCGATGGCCTCGCCGTCCTGCCGGAGCGCCGCAAGGCCCGCCTGCGCGGTGGCCGCATGGCGCACCGTAAAGCCGTGCGGCGCGAGATAGGCCGCCACCATGCCGGCCAGGCGCTCGTCGTCTTCGATCATCAGGACAGTCTGGATCATGCGGGCATCATACCTCAGTGTATGCGCGACCTCAGATGGCCGGCGAACTTCGCCCGCTGTTCGGGCGTGAGCACGTCGGCCGCGTCTTCCACCGCCGCCAGGACGCGCCGGCTCATGAAATCCATGCGCTGCATCTGCTCCACGCGCAACTGCTCGAGGGCGGCGCGGTCGACCACCGGTGCCATCAGCAACTGGTGCGCGCTGGCGTGCGCCTGGCGGAACTGTTCGTGCACCGGGCGCAGGTCGGCCATGGCGCTCTTGGCAATGGCTGCCACCCGCGCCTTCTGGTCCGGGCTGGCGTCGGCGGCGATCTGTTCGACCATCTTGTCGATATGGGCGTCCATGGCCGCGGGATCCATCGCCATGTGGCCGGCGTGGCCGTGAGGGCCGGGCAGGCCCTGCGCGCCGATCGCGAAGCTGGCGCCGCCCGCGCCGGCCGCAAGGGCCAGCGCGGCGGCGATCAGCCAGCGCCGTCCGGCGCGTGGCGCCATGACGGCGGTATTGGTTTCATTCTGCGTTTTCATCGGGAGCCTTTTATGGGGTGGGAGTAGTTCCACTGTAAGGCAGCCATTTGGCGGGAGTGTGTACGGCGCGTAAAGAATTGTAAAGCGAATTGCAACGGAATTTACATTGACTGGGGCCGGCGAAGTTAATACGGGGCTGACATGCCTCAAGCTCGCCGCTTTACCGGGGAGCGGGCCATCCAATTCGATCGGGATTGGTTTAAAAGTACGGGCGCCGGCTTTAATGGGATTGTATGCAGGCAGAATATTTACAGTAGTTTCCGAATATCGATTTCCGCAAGTCGATAATTTTTCCCCACTCCCTTCGCTCCAGGCATATGGCCTCCGGCCGCTCAGAATACACGCGATTGCCAGTTTAATTCTCTCCAAATGTAACGTGTTGTTTTTATTTCAAATGGCTAACAACGACGAAAGGATTTTGGTTATATTGAATTCCCGTTTTTGATTATTGACGGTTCCGGGAACTCTGGTTCCCCGCATTAAACATCTGCTGTCGAGATTATCAGGGCCGTCTTTGCATTATATGCGTTGCGCATAAAAAGACCGTCCGATTCACATAAGATTGTGAATCGGTTTGTTAAATATGTCAAATCTGTTAAATCATAAAAATAATTATTTGCTTTTCGTTCTGTCTGCTAAAACTAAAACACGGGATGGGTAAAGATGAAGATGATGACTATCACCAGGTGCCTGGTGACTGCGGCTGGCTGCGGCGTGGCTTTCTCGGTCGCCAGCGCCGTTCCTGACCAGGTGCCCGGCACCCAGACGCAGGACCCAACCCTCAAGCCGGCGCAGCCGTCGAAGCCGCCGGCGCCTGGCATGATCCAGGGCGCCGGTCCCGCCGCGGCGCCGGCGTCGCCGGCCGACGGCGCCACCATCTCCGTCTCGCGCTTCACCTTCAGCGGCAACGATTCGCAGCCGGACGACAAGCTGGCCGCGCAGGTCGCACCCTATCTCGGCCGGCCGTTGACCCTGGCCCAGCTGGGCGAAGCGGCCGATGCGGTCAAGCGCTACTACCGCGCGCAGGGCTGGTTCCTGGCGCAGGCCTACATTCCGGCGCAAGCGCCCGCCAGCGGCGTGGTCGACATCGCCGTGCTGGAAGGGCGCATCGATACCGTCACGATCAACGTGGCCGACGATGCGCCGATGAGCAAGAGCTACGCCAACAACCTGGCTAACCACTTCCTGAAAAGCGGGCAGACCATCACCGAAAACGGCATCGAGCGTCCGCTGCTGCTGCTGCGCGACGTGCCGCGCGTGGACGCCAAGTCCGTGATCGACCCGGGCAGCACGGCAGGCACCGCGAGCATCACGGTCAACGTGGTCACCGATCCGGACGCCCCGCGCATCAACGGCCGGCTCGAGTTCGACAACTACGGCAGCCGCACCACCGGCAAGAACCGTCTCGGCGGCGAGATCAACGTCAATAACCCGTACGGCCTGGGCGACCAGCTGTCGCTGCGCGGCTTCCGCGCCAACGAGAACGGCAACGGCTTCGGCCGCGTCGGCTATTCGCTGCCGGTGGGGCCGCTCGGCACGCGCGTTGGCGTCAGCGCGGCGCGCCTCGACTACGTGCTCGGCAAGGAGATCGCGGCGCTGGGCGCGAACGGCGTGGCCAACGTCATCTCGGCCAATGCCGCGCACCCCCTCATGCGCAGCAAGAACAACAACCTGTTCCTGCAGCTGGTCTTCGAGCGCAAGAAGCTGGACGACAGGACCACCACTCCGGTGGCGACCTCCGACCGGCGCACCCTCAACACCGGCCGGCTCCAGCTGAACGGCGACGTGCGCGACGATTTTTCGGGCGTCACCGTGTACAGCATCAGCGGCATGCGCGGAGACCTGAAGATCGACGATCCCGAACTGGCGTTCCTGGACCAGCAGCCCGATTTCGGCGCACGCGCGGCCGGCAAGTTCAATAAGCTGATGTATTCCGTGCAGCGGCTGCAGCAGCTCGCGCCTCCACTGCACCTCTTGCTCAGCGTGAGCGGCCAGCAATCGAACAAGAACCTTCACGCGGCCGAGAAATTCACCATCGGCGGCGACAACACGGTGCGCGCCTTCCCGGTCGGCACCCTGGTGGGCGACCACGGCGTGGCCGCCACGGCTGAACTGCGATTCGCGCCATCGATGTTGAAGTACAACCGCTTCGACGCCGTGGCCACGCTGTTCTACGACTATGGCCGCACCACCCGCAACCACGACAACAGCAACCTGAAATACGAGTACAACTCGTCGCATATTTCGGGCTATGGCGTCGGCCTGAACCTGGGCTATGCGGACAAGTTCCTGCTCAAGGTATCGGCGGCCTGGCAGCACAAGGGCCTGGACCCGCTGGATCCGGCGTTCGTGCCGAAAGGTGGAGCGCGCATCTGGGCCCAGGCCGCGTACGCATTCTAGGAACACCCAACACGTTTTGTTTGCAAGCTTTGCCACCTTTGCAGGCCGGGGCGGAACCGCGAGTGCGGCGCCGTCGCCGCCGGTGCGGGGCCCGGCTTGCGTCGCTAAACAATGCAGTCGAGTCCACGTAAGGAAATGATCATGTCCAAATCCGCCCAATCGAATCAAGCCGCCCAGGCGCGCGGCATCCGCCGTTTCGTCCCCACCTCGATCAAGCCGATCGTCGTCAAGCTGACGCGCAAGCTGTCGGTGACCTACTGGCCGGGGCGCCGCCGCACCGTCAGCGCCACGCTGCTGGCGCTGCTCGCCGGCTTCGTGCACAGCCTGGCCGCCGCCTCGCCGACCGGCGAACGGGTGGTGTCGGGCAGCGCCGTCGTCTCGCGCCCGAACGCTTCCACCACCCTGGTCACCCAGGGCTCGCAGAATGCCATCATCAACTGGCAGAGTTTTTCGATCGGAGCCGGGGAGGGCGTGCGCTTCGTCCAGCCAAGTGCATCCGCGGTGGCGCTGAACCGGGTGGTGGGCAACGATCCGTCGCGCATCTTCGGTTCGCTGTCATCGAACGGCAAGGTATTCCTGGTCAATACCGCCGGCGTGTATTTCGCGCCGGGAGCCAGCGTGGACGTCGGCGGCCTGGTGGCGTCGAGCATGCGCATCAGCGACGCCAATTTCAACGCGGGCAACTACAAATTCGAGGGCGGCGCGGGCGCCGGCGCGGTGGACAACCAGGGCATGCTGCGCGGCGCCTTCGTGGTGCTGGCAGCGCCGCAGGTGAGCAACAGCGGCAGCATCGTAACGACGGGCGGCTCCGCGGCGCTGGCCGCGGGCGGACGTGTGTCGCTCGACATCGCCGGCGACAAGCTCGTGAGCCTGAATGTGGATGCTGCCACCGCCAATGCGGCCGTGGTCAACTCGGGCAGCATCAGCGCCGACGGCGGCAAAGTGTTCATGAGCGCGCATTCGGCCAACGCGGTGCTCGACACTGTGATCAACACCAGCGGCGTGGTGCGCGCCAATTCGATCGGCATGCGCGACGGCCAGATCGTGATCGACGGCGGCAACGCCGGCACGGTTGCCGTCAGCGGCACGCTGGCCGCCAGCGGTGCGGAGGCGGGCGCCAAGGGCGGTTCGGTGGCGGTGCTGGGCGATCGCGTCAGCCTCCAGACGGGCGCGAATGTCGATGTGTCGGGCGACGCAGGGGGCGGCAGCGCGCGGATCGGCGGCGACTTCCACGGCGCCGGGGCGCTGAAGACCGCATCGCAGACCCAGGTGGAGAAGGGCGCTTCGATCAATGCCGACGCCATCACCAGCGGCAACGGCGGCACGGTGGCCGTGTGGTCGGACCAGCATACCGGGTTCGCCGGCAGCATTTCTGCGAAGGGCGGCGCGCAAGGCGGCGACGGCGGCTTTGTGGAGACCTCTGGCAAGCGCACGCTGGCATTCTCCGGTAAAGTCAGCACGACCGCCGCGCACGGCACCACCGGCACCTTGCTGCTCGATCCGACCGATATCACGATCAGCAGCGACTCGAGTTCCAGCGACCCCAGCACTGGAACTTCGATCCTCAATTCGAGCGACCTGTCCACAGCACTGGACAATAACAACGTGATAGTCGATACCGTTTCCGGGCAGAGCGGCTCTGGCAATATCACCGTCAATGACGCCGTCACCTGGTCCCAGGATTACAGCCTGACGCTGAAGGCCGTTGCGAACATCACCGTCAACCAGCCGATTACCAGCAATGGGGGCAACGGGGCGATCAACCTGAACGGCGACGGCGCGATCGTGGCCGGGACGTTGATCAGCGGCGGCGGCAAGATCAACATTGCCGGCAATGGCGGCGGCTCCAACCGGGCCGGCTCCGTGGTCGGCACCTCCATTGTGTCGAACGGCGGCGACGTAAGCGTGTACTCCCGGGGCGCCGTATCGACTGGCAGCATCCATGCCGGCACCGGCACGATTACGATCGACGGGCAATCCGACGTGGCGATTACCGGCGCGCTGACCTCCGGCAATTCGGGTACTCCGCCGGCGATCGTCGTCAATGCAGGCTCCAACTCTTCGGCAGGCAGCGCGGGCGGTGGCGACATCACCGTCTCTGGAAGCGGCTCGGTCAACGTCGCCGCCGGTCAGTATGCAACGCTGTACACCGGCAGCGTTGCCGGCAGCACCGGCCTCACTGGCTTGGTGGGGGCGGGCAGCGGCATGTTCCGCTACGGCAGCGACGCAAACATTCGCAACTTCAGCGCCGATCTCACCCCCGGCGTGAGCGCGGTGTACCGAGAGCAGCCGACGGTCACGATTCCTGGCAGCTCAATCTCGATGTTCTATGGCACTGCGGTTCCAGCCCTGTCGCCGCTGCCGACAGGCCTGGTGAACGGCGACACGAATGCGCAGGCGCTTAGCGGCGCGTTGACGCTTTCGGTCGGCGGCAGTACTTCCTCGAGCGGCCTGCCGACGGTTGGCGCGCATCCTGTCACCGCATCCGGCATAAGCGACCAACTCGGATATCACGTCGACTACGCTCTCAACACGCTTAACGTACAACCAAAGGCGCTATCGATGAGCGGATTGTCGGTGCCGGCAAGCAAGGTTTATGACGGAAGCACGACGGCGGTGGTGAGCGGCGCGCCGACGCTCGCCGTGAGCGAAGCCATTTATTCCGGCTCGGGCAGCGACGGCAAGAGCTACATCGGCGACGTCGTTGCTTTGTCCGGCACCGCAAGTGGCACCTACAACAGCAAGAACGTCGTGGGAGCCAGTAGCGTGACCTTCGGGGGCCTGACGTTGGCCGGCGCCGACGCCAGCAATTACATCCTGACGTTGCAGCCGGCCTTAGCGGCGACTATTACGCCCGCGCCGCTGACTGCCACCGCTACAGCTCCCAACAAGGTCTACGACGGCACCACCGTCGCGACTCCGACGTTTAGCATTACGGCCGGCCTTGCGGGCACCGAGACGGTGAACGTGATCGGTTCCGCCAGTTTTAACACGAAGGATGTCGCGACCGCGAATGTGGTAACGGTGAATTCCGTTTCGCTGACCGATGGCGCTAACGGCGGGCTGGCCAGCAACTACAGCATCGCTTCGGGCCAGACTGCGGCCGCAACCATTACGCCGGCCGTATTGACCGCGAGCGTGTCCGCGCCGGACAAGGTGTACGACGCAACAACGACGGCGGCGGCGCCGCTGATTACGGTGACCGCTGGTCTGGTTGGCGGCGAAACCGTGGCCGTCAGTAGCACCACCGCAAATTTCAACAGCAAGGACGTCCTGAGTGCAAACCAGGTCACTGTCAATGGCATCGCGCTGGCCGACGGCACCAACGGCGGCCTGGCTAGTAATTACAGCCTCGCCACGAGCGCAACCGCCACTGCGCACATTATACCCAAAGCTTTGACGGCCACTATCACGGCGCCCAACAAGGCATACGACGGTACGACTGCGGCGACGCCCACGGTCGCCATCACTGGTGGCTTTGTCGGTACGGAAACCGTCAGTGTCGCCAGCGGGACGGCCAGCTTCAACAGCAAAGATGTACTGACGGCCACTACGGTGACTCTCAACAGCGCCACGCTGGCCGACGGCTCCAATGGCGGCATCGGCAGCAATTACAGCATCGCGCCAGGCGCCACGACGAACGCGAATATCACGCCGGCGACATTGAGCGCGAGCGTGTCCGCACCGGACAAGGTGTACGACGGTACCGTCGTCGCGGCGCCGGTCGTGACGTTGACCGGCGGCTTGGTAGCCGGGGAATCGCTGGGCGTCAGCGCCACCGGCAGTTTCAACAGCAAGAATGTGCTTGATGCCCATCAGGTCACGGTCGACAACTTCACGCTGGCCGACGGCGCCGGCGGCGGAATGACCAGCAACTACTACCTGCCCGCGGTTGGCACCGCGGTCGCGCACATCACACCAAAAGGCTTGTCCGCTAGCTTCACGGCGACCGACAAGACGTACGACGGCACAACCGCTGCGGTGCCGACGGTGGCCATCACCGGTGGCTTTGTAGGTACGGAGACCGTCAGCCTCACCGGCAGCGCCGCCAGCTTCAACAGCAAGGACGTGCTGACGGCGAATACCGTCACCCTCGACAACGCCACGCTGGCCGACGGTGCCAACGGCGGCCTGGCCAGCAACTACAGCATTGCGTCAGGTGCCACCACAACTGCGCACATCACACCAGCGGTATTGACCGCCACCGTATCGGCACCGGACAAGGTGTACGACGCCACCACGGCCGCCGCGCCGGTGGTGACGCTGACCGGTGGATTTGTCGCCGGCGAAACCGTCGTCGTCAGCGGCGCCATCGGCAGTTTCAACACCAGCGACGTCCTCACCGCCAATCAGGTTACGGTCGACAGCATTTCGCTGGCGAACGGCGGCGGCGGCGGCCTGGCCAGCAATTACAGCCTTTCCGCGGGCCAGGTCATTCTCGGAACGCAGATTACGCCGAAGACCCTGTCGATGAGCGGCCTGTCGGTCCCGGCTTCCAAGGTCTATGACGCCAACACAGCCGCCCTGGTCAGCGGCACGGCGACCCTGCAGGCCGCCGAGGCGCCCGGTGCCGGCACCTCCGCCGATGGCAAACCATACATCGGCGACGGCGCCGCCATCGTCGGCACGCCGGTAGGCACCTACAACAGCCAGAACGTTGCGGACGCTTCGAGCGTTACGTACAGCGGCTTGACGCTGGCGGGGCCGAAAATGGCGAACTACACCCTGGCGATTCAGGCCCCATCCGCTGCGACGATCAGTCAGGCCCACATCACGAGCGTCAGTTCGCTCCTCAGCGCCGACAAGGTCTACGACGGCAATACCACCGCGGCGCTCAACTCCGCGGGCGCCGTCTTCAACGGTGTAGTCGCAGGCGACGTGTTGGCAATTGCCGGCGGCACGGCCAATTTCAGCGATCGTAACGTGGGCGCCGGAAAAACCGTGTCGATCAGCGGCTTCACGCTGGCTGGTACGACCGCCAGTAACTACACCCTCGATAACAACACCGCGACGACCACGAACTCGATTACCCGGCTCCCGAGCGTCACTTACATCGGCGCCAGCGGCGGCGATTGGGCCTCCGCCGCCAACTGGCAGGGCGGAGCGCTGCCGGACGCCGCAAACGTCGCCAAGGTCGTCATCCCGGCCGGGAAAACAGTCAACTTTACGAACGCCGTGATACCGCTGGCCGGTTCGGTCCAGCTCGACAACATTGAGGGCGGCGGCACGCTCAACGTCGGTGGCGGCGCGCTGACCGTAGCGCAGGCACTGAACGCCGGCGGATACAGCCAGACCGGCGGCGCCGTTCTCGCCGATTCGATGACTGGTGCTTCCTTCAGCCAGACCGGCGGCACGCTGAACGTGGCGCACTCGCTCAATACCGACAGCTACGCCCAGTCCGGCGGATCGACCGCGGCCGGGTCGGCGACGGCCAATACCTTGTTCAACCAGACCGGCGGTACGCTGGCGGTAACGGGGGCGCTTGACATCCAGCAGGCTGCGGGCACCGTTAGTCTGGGCGACCTGACCGCGGGAACCGTGGCGATCGGCGGCGGTGCGGGAGTGCGCCAGGCTGACGGTACCGCTGTCGCGGTCCAGGACGGCATTACGCTGGCAACGGGTGCAGGCGATGTCTCCCTCGGCAATGCCAATAACGCCATCGACAAGGTCACCGTCGACAGCGTCAACAACTTCGCCCTGGCGACCAATGGCGGCCTGACGTTTGTTCGAGCCACTGTCGGCGGCGCCATGGACGTGGTTGCCGGCGGCCCTGTGAGCCAGACCGGGGCGCTCTCGGTCAGCGGCGCCAGCAATATTGCGGCGTCAGGCCAGGACGTCTCCCTGGGTATGGCTACCAACGACTTCGGCGGCGCATTGACCCTGACGGCCGGCACCGCAGCGATCAAGGATGCCAATGCCCTGACGGCGCATTTGAGCACCACCGGTGCCACCAGCCTGGCCAGTGCCACCGGCCTGATCGTGGACGGCACCAGTGGCGCCCTGACCACTGATTCGGCCTCGCTGGCGTTCGGCCCGACGACGGTCATCGGCGCGCTTGGCGCCACTTCCCGCGGCGCGGTCAGCCAGACCGGGGCGCTCTCGGTCAGCGGCGCGAGCAATATTACGGCGTCAGGCCAGCATGTCTCCCTGGGTATGGCTAGCAACGACTTCGGCGGCGCCTTGACCCTGGCCGCCGACACCGCAACCATCAACGCCAATACCCTAACGGTGCATTTGAATACCACCGGCGCCGCCAGCCTGGCCAGCGTCACCGGCCTGGCCGTGGACGGCAGCAGCGGCGCGCTGACCACTGACTCGGCCGGGCTGGCGTTCGGCCCGACGACGGTCACAGGCGCGCTTGGCGCCACTTCCCGCGGCGCGGTCAGCCAGACCGGGGCGCTCTCGGTCAGCGGCGCCACCAATATTGCGGCGGCAGGCCACGACGTCTCCCTGGGTATGGCTACCAATGACTTCGGCGGCGCATTGACCCTGGCGGCCGGCACCGCAGCGATCAAGGATGCCAATGCCCTGACGGCACATTTGACTACCACCGGCGCCACCAGCCTGGCCAGCGTCACCGGTTTGGCCGTGGACGGCGCCAGCGGCTCCCTTGCCACTGATTCGGCTGGTTTGGCGTTCGGCCCGACGACGGTCACCGGCGCGCTTGGCGCCACTTCCCGTGGCGCGGTGAGCCAGACCGGGAAATTGTCGGTCAGCGGCGCCAGCAATATTGCGGCGTCGGGCCAGGACGTCTCCCTGGGTATGGCTACCAATGACTTTGGCGGCGCATTGACCCTGGCGGCCGGCACCGCAACGATCAAGGATGCCAATACCCTGGCGGCACACCTGACCACCACCGGCGCCACCAGCCTGGCCAGCGTCACCGGTCTGGCCGTGGACGGCAGCAGCGGAGCCCTGACCACCGATTCGGCCGGGCTGGCGTTCGGCCCGACGACGGTCACCGGCGCGCTTGGCGCCACTTCCCGCGGCGCGGTCAGCCAGACCGGGGCGCTGGCCGTGACGGGCACCAGCAACGTGGCGGCGTCAGGCCAGGACGTCTCCCTGGGTATGGCTAGCAACGACTTCGGCGGCGCATTGACCCTGACGGCCGGCACCGCAACGATCAAGGATGCCAATGCTCTGACGGCGCATTTGACCACCACCGGTGCCACCAGCCTGGCCAGCATCACCGGCCTGGCCGTGGACGGCAGCAGCGGCGCCCTGAGCACCGATTCGGCCGGACTGGCGTTCGGCCCGACGACGGTTACCGGCGCGCTTGGCGCCACTTCCCGTGGCGCGGTCAGCCAGACGGGGAAATTGTCGGTCAGCGGCGCCAGCAATATTGCGGCGTCAGGCCAGGACGTCTCCCTGGGTATGGCTACCAACGACTTCGGCGGCGCATTGACCCTGACGGCCGGCACCGCAACGATCAAGGATGCCAATGCCCTGGCGGCGCACTTGACCACCACCGGCGCCACCAGCTTGGCCAGCGTCACCAGCCTGGCCGTGGACGGCAGCAGCGGCGCCCTGACCACTGATTCGGCCGGGTTGGCGTTCGGCGCGACCACGGTCACCGGTGCGCTTGGCGCCACTTCCCGCGGCGCGGTTAGCCAGACCGGGGCGCTGGCCGTGACGGGCACCAGCAACATCGCGGCGTCAGGCCAGGATGTCTCCCTGGCGATGGCTACCAACGACTTCCGCGGTGCCTTGACCCTGGCCGCCGGCACCGCAGCGATCAAGGATGCCAATAACCTGACGGCGCATTTGACTACTACCGGCGCCACCAGCCTGGCCAGCGTCACCAGCCTGGCCGTGGACGGCAGCAGCGGCGCCCTGACCACCGATTCGGTCGGGTTGGCGTTCGGCCCGACCGCGGTCAGCGGCACGCTTGGCGCCACTTCCCGCGGCGCGGTCAGCCAGACCGGGGCGCTGTCGGTCAGCGGCCTCAGCAATATTGCGGCGGCAGGCCAGGACGTCTCCCTGGGTATGGCTACCAACGACTTCGGCGGAGCATTGACCCTGGCCGCCGGCGCCGCAGCGATCAAGGATACCAATGCCCTTACGGCGCATTTGACCACCACCGGCGCCACCAGCCTAACCAGCGTGGCCGGCTTGACGGTGGACGGCAGCAGCGGCGCCCTGACCACTGATTCGGCCTCTCTGGCGTTCGGCCCGACGTCGGTCATCGGCACGCTTGGCGCCACTTCCCGCGGCGCGGTCAGCCAGACCGGGGCGCTGTCGGTCAGCGGCCTCAGCAATATTTCGGCGGCAGGCCAGGACGTCTCCCTGGGTATGGCTACCAACGATTTCGGCGGCGCCCTGATCCTGGCCGCCGGCACCGCAGCGATCAAGGATGCCAATAGCCTGACGGCGCATTTGACCACAACCGGCGCCACCAGTCTGGCCAGCGTCACCGGCTTGGCGGTGGACGGCAGCAGCGGCGCGCTTACCACCGACTCTGCCGGGCTGGCGTTCGGCCCGACGACGGTCAGCGGCGCACTTGGCGCCACTTCCCGCGGCGCGGTCAGCCAAACCGGGGCGCTCTCGGTCAGCGGCGCCACCAATATTGCGGCGTCAGGCCAGGACGTCTCCCTGGGTATGGCTACCAACGACTTCGGCGGCGCATTGACCTTGGCGGCCGGCGCCGCAGCGATCAAGGATGCCAATGCCCTGACGGCACATTTGACTACCACCGGCGCCACCAGCCTGGCCAGCGTCACCGGTTTGGCCGTGGACGGCGCCAGCGGCTCCCTTGCCACTGATTCGGCTGGTTTGGCGTTCGGCCCGACGACGGTCACCGGCGCGCTTGGCGCCACTTCCCGTGGCGCGGTCAGCCAGACCGGGAAGTTGTCGGTCAGCGGCGCCAGCAATATTGCGGCGTCGGGCCAGGACGTCTCCCTGGGTATGGCTACCAATGACTTCGGCGGCGCATTGACCCTGGCGGCCGGCACCGCAACGATCAAGGATGCCAATACCCTGGCGGCACACCTGACCACCACCGGCGCCACCAGTCTGGCCAGCGTCACCGGTCTGGCCGTGGACGGCAGCAGCGGAGCCCTGACCACCGATTCGGCCGGGCTGGCGTTCGGCCCGACCACGGTCACCGGCGCGCTTGGCGCCACTTCCCGCGGCGCGGTTAGCCAGACCGGGGCGCTGGCCGTGACGGGCACCAGCAACATCGCCGCAGCGGGGCAAGCCGTCACGCTGAACGATGCCGGCAACGATTTCGGCGGCGCGGTGGCACTGTCCTCCTCGGCTGCCAAGGTGACCGACAAGAATCAATTGTCCATCTCCGCCCAGACCAGTGGCGGGCTGGACATCCACTCCGGCGCTCTGACGCTGGGCGCCACAGGCGTCACCGGCGACCTGAGTATGGTTGCCACCGGCGCAATCAGCCAGACCGGGGCGTTGTCGGTCACGGGCAACAGCAATATTTTGGCGACAGGCCAGGACGTTGCCTTGGCGATGGCGACCAACGACTTCGGCGGAGGGTTAACCCTGGCCGCAGGCACCGCAACGATCAAGGATGCCAATGCCTTGGCGGCGCATCTGACTACCACGGGCGCCACCAGCCTGGCCAGCGCGACCGGTCTGACGGTGGACGGCAACAGCGGCTCCTTGGCCACCGACTCGTCAGGGCTCACGTTCGGCACGACAAAGGTCACAGGGGCGCTGGCAGCCGGTTCCCGCGGCGCAGTCGGCCAGACCGGATCGCTGACTGTGACCGGCGCCAGCAATATTGCCGCAGCAGGGCAAACCGTCGCCCTGAACGATGTCGGCAACGACTTCGGCGGCGCGCTGACCCTAGCCGCCGGCACCGCGACGATCAAGGATGCCAACGCCCTGGCGGCACACCTGGCCACCACCGGCGCGACCAGCCTGACCAGCGTGGCCGGCTTGACGGTGGACGGTGGCAGCGGCGCGCTGACCACTGACTCGGCCGGGCTGGCGTTCGGCCCGACGACGGTCACAGGCGCGCTTGGCGCCACTTCCCGCGGCGCGGTCAGCCAGACCGGGGCGCTGGCCGTGACGGGCACCAGCAACATTGTGGCGTCAGGCCAGGACGTCTCCTTGGGAATGGCTACCAACGACTTCGGCGGCGCCCTGACCCTGGCGGCCAACACAGCAATGATCAAGGATGCCAACGTCTTGGCGGCGCATTTGAACACCACCGGCGCCACCAGCCTGTCCAGCGTCGCTGGCTTGACGGCGGACGGAAGCAGCGGCGCCCTGACCACTGACTCGGTCGGGCTGACGTTCGGCCCGACGACGGTCACGGGCACGCTTGGCGCCACGTCCCGCGGCGCGGTCGCCCAAACCGGGGCGCTGGTCGTGACAGGCACCAGCAACATCGCCGCAACCGGTCAAGCCGTCACGCTGAACGATGCCGGCAACGATTTCGGCGGCGACGTCACGCTCGCTGCAGACAGTGCAAAGCTGGCCGATAAAAATGCGCTTAGCTTCGCTTCTGCCGACGTCACTGGCAACCTGCAGGCTGGCGCGAAGGGCGACGTCACCCAGAAGGGCATTGTGAAGGTCGGCGGCACCACTAGCATCGATACGACTGGCGCGGTCAACTTGGCCAACGCGGCCAACGACTTTGTCGGCGCCGTCAGCGCCACCGGCTCCAACGTCACGCTCAGGGACGCGAACCTGATCACGGTCGGCAAGATCACGGCACCGCAGGTCGACCTGACGGCCGGCTACGGCCTGCAGATGACCGGAAGCGGCATCATCGATTCGCCGAAGGTCAGCCTGGCGCTGACGCAGTTCACCGGCAGCGGCTCCATCGGCACGGCGACGCTTCCGTTCAAGGTCAAGGACAACGCCAACGTCACGCTCGGCGCCCTGACCCCGGCGGTTCCAGCGTTCTTCGGCGGCTCCGGCGTGCAGGTGTCGGTGACGAACGGCGTCGCGCTCAGGGAGTACTCCAGGGAGCTGGTCGCTCTGTACCTCGGCAACTCCAAGCCGTACAACCGCGTGCTCGATGACTTCGTCAGCCAGAACATCGTATCGCTGTCGAAGATCCTGCGCGACGCCCAGAAGAAGGCCGACAGCAGCACCGACCTGATCGACAACGGCATGCCGATCGACCTGACCGAACGCGCGGCCTATCCGCACGCCGGCTCGTTGAAGCTGAAGGAGCCCTGCAAGGACCGCAAGGACTGCAAGTAAGGCGATGGCGGGGCCGGCTGCGGCCGGTCCCATGCCCGCTGCCGGTTCCGCCGGACTTTGACCGCATCACCCGAACGGGGCGCAGGCCGGCCCCGCATTTTCAGTTTTGAACAGGCGCCGACGCGCCCCAATACATGAACAGCAACGACAGCTACGACGACAGCGACGCCACCCGGCTAGTCGGCCGGCCGGCCGCGGCGGCCATGGCGCCGGACCCGCAGGCAAGCGACCCGACACCGGCGCAACTGCAGGCGCTGGCCGGCATGAATCCACTGGTCGCATGCGCCAGCGCCTTGCTGGCGGCCGTGCCGCGCATCCGCGCCACGGTGGTCCACCCTGATCCGGGCGGACTGCGCGAAAGCCTGCTGCTGCAGATCGCGCAGTTCGAACGGGCGGCCCGCGCGCGCGGCGTCACGCCCGAGGCGATCATGGTGGCGCGCTACGCGCTGGCCACGACGATCGACGAAACCGTGGCCGGCACGCCGTGGGGCGGCAACGCCGACTGGGTCCAGCGCAGCCTGCTGGTGACGCTGCACCAGGAGGCCTGGGGCGGCGAGAAGTTCTACCAGTTGCTCAACAAGCTGGCCGAAGACCCGCGCCGCAATATCGACCTGCTCGAACTGCTGTACGTGTGCCTGTGTCTGGGCTTCGAAGGCCGCTTTCGCGTGCTCGATAACGGCCGCGCCCAGCTCGACGCCCTGCGCGAGCGCCTCGCCGACATGATTCGCACCCAGCGCGGACCGGTCGAGCCGGAGCTGAGCGCGCAGTGGCGTGGCGAGCGTACCGAGGTGGGCAAGTCCGGCACCATGGTGGCGCTGTGGGCCGGCGGCGCAGTGACCGCGCTGCTGCTGTTCGGCGTCTGGCTGTGGCTGTCCTTCTCGCTGAACCGCACTTCCGACGCGCTGGCTTTCGGCGCCCTTCAGGTCAACCATCCGGTGGCGCAGGTACGCGCGGCGCCGCCAAGCCAGCCGTTGTTGTCGCGCTTCCTGGCGCCCGAAATCGCCCAGGGGCTGGTGGAAGTGACCGACACCGCTGGCGAAAGCCGGGTGCTGTTGCGCGGGAACGACCTGTTCGAATCGGGCAGCGCGGCCATCCAGCCGGCGTTCGCCCCGATCGTCGAGCGGGTTGCCGCCGCCCTCAACTCCGTCGGCGGGCGCGTCACCGTGACCGGCCACACCGACGACCAGCCGATCCGCAGCGCGCGCTTCCCGTCGAACTGGAAGCTGTCGCAAGAGCGCGCCCAGTCGGTGCTGCGCCAGATGTCGACGGTGGTGAAGGATCCTGCGCGCATGAGCGCCGAAGGCCGCGCCGACCAGGAGCCGCTGCAGCCGAACGACTCCGAAGCGCACCGCGCGCGCAACCGCCGCGTCGAAATCATCCTGCGCCACGCAGGCGCCTGAGGGGGATCGCAGCCATGAAAAAGATCCTTACCCATCGCTGGTTCCTCGGCGGCCTCGGCGTGCTGGCGCTGGTGCTGCTGGTGCTGCTGGTCGGCGACCTGGTGGCGTTCGCCGATAACCGCCCGCTCGAAACGCGCCGCGCGCGCGTGATCGCCTCGCTGGTGCTGGTGGCCGCCTGGATTATCTACGAGGCGGCGCGCGTGCTGTTGCTGCGGCGCGCCAACCGCAAGATGCTCGACCAGATGGCGGCCGGCCCCGAGGACGAGGGCGAGCGGCGCTCGCGCGAGGAGCTGGCGCAGCTGCGCGAGCGCTTCGAGCAGGCCTCCGCGGTGCTCAGCAAGGTACGTTCCAATGGCGGTGGCGGTCGCCAGTACATGGTGCGCATGCCCTGGTATATGTTCATCGGCGCGCCGGGCTCCGGCAAGACCACGGCGCTGACCCGCTCCGGGCTGCGCTTCCCGCTGGCCGAAGGCGGCAACGTCGAGGCCATCAAGGGCGTGGGCGGCACCCGCAACTGCGACTGGTGGTTCACCGACGAAGCGGTGTTCCTCGACACCGCGGGACGCTACACGACGCAGGACAGCGAGCAGAAGGTCGACGCGGCGGCCTGGCAGGGATTCCTCGCGCTGCTGACCAAATTCCGCCCGGGCAGCCCACTCAACGGCGCGATCGTCACGCTGTCGCTGTCGGACCTGCTGACCCAGGACGAGGCGCAGCGCAACGCCTATGCAGCGGCCGTGCGCAGCCGCGTCGCCGAACTGTACGAGCGGCTCGGCACCCGCTTTCCGCTGTACCTGGTCGTCACCAAGGCCGACCTGCTGGCCGGCTTCTCCGAATACTTCGCCGACCTCGGTCAGGAGGAGCGCGCCCAGGTGTGGGGCGTGACCTTCCCCTACCGCGAAGCCGCCGTGGCCGGATTCAATTTTGCGCAAGCCTTCGACAGTGCCTTCGGCGGCCTGGAACGGCGCCTCAATGCGGGGCTGGCCGAACGCATGCAGGCCGAGCGCGATCCGCAGCGGCGCGCGGCGATCTTCGGCTTTCCGCAGCAGTTCAGTCTCGCCGGCCCGCTGGTCACGCAATTCATCGACCAGGCCTTCGAGTCGAGCCGCTTCGCCCAGCCGCCGCTGCTGCGCGGCGTGTACTTCACCAGCGGCACCCAGGAGGGCACGCCGCTCGACCGGGTGCTGGGCAGCCTGGCCCGGTCGCTCGGACTGGCGCGCAAGGTGCTGGCTCCCCCGGCGGCAAGCGGGAAAAGCTATTTCCTGATGCGCGTGCTGCGCGACGTGGTGTTCCCGGAGGCAGGCCTGGCCGGCTTCAACGCGCGCCGCGCGCAGCGGCGGCAGTGGATGGTGCGCGGCGGCCTGGCCGCGATGGCGCTGCTGACGGCCGGCCTGCTGGTCGCCTGGGGCGTCAGCTACAGCGGCAACGCCGCGCTGGTCAAGCAGGACGCCGCCCGCCTTGCGGTGGTGCAGGCCGAAGCGGCGGCGCTGCCCGCGCCGCGCGCCGACGACCTGGCGCAGGCGCTGCCGCTGCTGAACGACGCGCGCGAGCTGCCGTGGGCCTACGCCGAACGCGCGCGGCCGGTGCCGCTGTCGCTGACCTTCGGCCTCTTCCAGGGCGACAAGCTGGGCGAGCAGGCGATCGTCGCCTATCGCCGCCTGCTGCGCGACGCCCTTCTGGCGCGCGTGTCGCTGCGGCTGGAGCAGCAGATCAAAGAACCGCCGAACAACGAGATCCTGTACGAAGCGCTGAAAACCTACCTGATGCTGCACGACGACAAGCGGCTCGATCCGGAAGCGGTGGAAGCATGGGTGGTGGCCGACTGGGGACCGCGCCTGGGCCGCATCGAGGGGCGCGACAGCCGCGCAGACCTTGCCGGCCATATCCGCGCCGCGCTGGAGCGCCGTCCGCTGGAGCTGCCCGCGCCGCCGAACCAGGAGCTGGTGGCCTCGGCGCGCCGCCAGCTGGCCGCCAGTTCGCTGGCCGACCGCGTCTACAGCCGCATCAAGCTGCTCGGCACCGGCCCCGAGATCGCGCCGTTCCGGCTGTCCGAGGCGACCGGTCCGGCCGGCGCGCAGGTGCTGGCGCGTGCGTCCGGCGAGCCCTTGTCGGCGCCGTTCCCGGCCCTGTACACGCGCGACGGCTACCTGAAAAGCTTCAAGGCGCAAGCCGAAAAAGTGGCGGCGCAGATGGGCGCGGAGGAGCGGTGGGTGCTGGGCGACCAGGCCGCCACCGCCACGCCCGCCGCGCGCGCCGGCCTGGTGGCCGAAGTGAAGCGGCGCTATCTAGAGGACTATGCCCGTGAATGGGACAAGCTGCTGGCCGACATTCGCCTCAAGCCGTCGGGCGGCCTGGCCGACACCGTGCTGTATGCGCGTGTGCTGAGCGGGCCCGACTCGCCGCTGCGCAAGCTGGTGGCGGCGGTGGGCCAGGAGACCACGCTGGCCGCCGACAAGGGCGCCGCCGAGAAGGCCCAGGACGCGATTGCGGGCGCGGCGCGCAGCCAGGTCCTCGAATCGGCGCGCCGCGTGGTCGGCAGCGTGCTTGGCAGCGCGGCGCCGGCGATTGCGGCGCCCACCGCCGTGGCCGCGCCAGAACTGCGCGTCGACCAGCACTTCGAGCCGATCCGGCGCATGGCCGGCGCTCCGGTCGATGCGCTGCTGGCGCGCCTGGGCGACTTCTACCAAGAACTGAGCGCGCTCGAGAGCGGCCTGCGCGGCGGCAGTGCACCGGTGCAGGGCATCGCATCAGCTGAAAAACTCAAGGCCGACGCGGCCGGCCTGCCGCCGCCGCTGGCCGGCATCATCGGCTCGCTGCTGGTCAGCTCCAGCGGGCAGGCTGCCGCGGCCGGCGGCAAGACGCTCGAAGCGGGCGCGCAGGGAGCCTCGGCGTTCTGCGACAAGGCCGTCAGCGGGCGCTACCCATTCGTCAAGTCGGCCCAGGCCGAAGTGACCACCGAGGACTTCGCCGCGGTGTTCGCGCCGGGCGGGGACCTGGACAAGTACTTCCAGGCCAACCTGGCCAGCCAGGTCGACATGGCGGGCGCCAGCTGGCGCGCGCGGCCGGGCGCTCAAGGCGCCGCCACCATTTCGGCCGCCACCTTGCGCCAGTTCCAGAACGCCGACACGGTGCGCAAGGCTTTCTTCCGCGGCGGCCAGCCCGCTGCTTCGGCCGACCTGGTGCTGGTGGCGGCCGATGGCGGGGGCGCGGTATTCGACTACGACGGCGAGCAGACCAAGCTCGCGCCGGGGCAGGGCGCGATCCGCCTCAAGTGGCCGGCCCAACGTCCAGCCGCGCAAGCGAAACTGTCGCCGGCCGGCGGCGGCGCGCAGGTCGTCGGCGAAGGCAACTGGGCGCTGTTCCGGCTGTTCGACAAGGCGCAGCTCGAGCCGGGCGCGACGCCAGAGCGGCTGCGCCTGAACTACCAGGTCGACGGCAAGAAGCTGGTGCTGGAACTGCGCGCCAGCAGCGTACTCAATCCGTTCCGCTTGGGCGCGCTGGAGAGCTTCCAGTGCCCCGGCCGCAGGAAGGGGGCTTGATGAACGGGCTTCCCGGCTTTTACGGCAAGCTGCCGGCCCACGGCGACTTCGTGCAGCGGCGCTTGCCGTCTGAATTCGTGGCGCGCTGGGACCGCTGGCTGCAGGAATCGATGCTGGCTGCGCGCGCGGCGCTCGAACCGCATTGGACCGGCCACTACATGGCGGCGCCGGCTTGGCAGTTCGCGCTGGCGCCGGGATGCATCGACCAGCAGGGCTGGATCGGCCTGGTGCTGCCCAGCCGCGACCGGGTTGGCCGCCAGTTCCCGCTCACCATCGCGCTGGCGCAGGGCGTTCGCTTCGACCCGCTCGCTGCGCTGGTTGGCGCCGGGGCCTGGTTCGGCGCGCTGGAGCAGGTGGCGCGCCACGCGATCGCGCACGGGCTGGAACTGACCGATTTCGAAGCCGCTCTCGCCCGGCTTGGCCCGGCCCCGCAGGCGGCACCGCCGGACCTGGCGATGGAAGACGCCACCAAGCCGCTGCCGCTGGGCGGCGCCGCGCGGCCGCTGGCCTGGCGCATGAACAGTCCCGGCGATTATGGCCTGGTGCCCGGCGTGCTGGCCGCGCTGCGGCGCCCGGCCTGCGTGCTGGCGGGCGGCGCGCCGCGCACCGTGCTGGCGCTCGAACTGCTGCCCGAGCCGGAACTGGCGGTGGCGCTGTTCGACGACCAGTGGGCGGCGCACGGCTGGCGCTACGAAGACCACGACGCCACCCGAAAGCTGGCGCCGGCCGGCGCAATTGCCGCCGACCTGACCCGGCCTTTACCTGGCGACACCGGATGACAAGCGGGACGAACCTTTCACTCCAAACATTTGCCTCACACGGCTACATCACCGCAGGGAGCCTGAACCATGATGCCAACTGACGAATTGCGAAATGTCTCTAAAAGTCCGCCGGCGCGCTCGTGTTTTTCTTCGAAGACGAAGATGGAAATCTCCACCCGCACGTTGATGATTGCGATCGCGGCGACCGTGATGGAACGCTGCCGCCTGCTGGACAGCATCGCCATGGTCGACGCCGAAGTCGACGCCGACGAGCATCTGTCGGAACAAGTCATGGATATAGATCGCGCGCTCGGCGAACTAGCCGGCCCGTATAGCGAGGGCGTCATGCATGACGGCCTTTATCCAAACTATGAAACTCTGTTAGCCAGCACCACGGAATCCTGGCGTCTGCTGGAGGGCGAACGCCGCGACGCGCCCTCGAAAGGGAACGATCATGCGTGACACCACCATCGACGTCGAAGCACTGTTGCGTGAAGTCGAGGCGGACGCGCCCTGCGGGCCGAACCTTGAATACGACCCGGCCTTCCTCGAACTCGAACAGGAAGCCCAGGGCAAGCCCGAGGTGCAGTACGGCGCCACCGTGATGGCGCGCGTGCCGCCCGACTGGAAAGTGGTGCGGCGCCTCGCCGCCGGCCTGCTCGAACGCAGCCGCGACCTGCGGGTGATCGCACCGATGCTGCGCGCTGCGACGGCGCTCGAAGGCGTGGCCGGGCTGGCGTCCTGCATGCAGCTGCTGGCGCGCCTGCTCGAGGAGCGCTGGGACAGCGTCCATCCCCAGCTCGATCCGGACGACGGGATGGACCCGCTGTTGCGCATCAATTCGCTGGCCGCGCTGGTCGATGCGGGCACCGTGCTGCGCGAAGTGAAGGAGGCGCCGCTGCTGATGCTGCCGGGCCTCGGACCGTTCAGCCTGCGCGAACTGGAAATCGCCAACGGCGAAGTCGAACCGCCCGAAGGCCAGCAAAAGCTCAGCATGGCCTCGGTCGAAGCGGCGATACGCGACGTCGAACCAGAGCGCCTGGCCGCCGCGGGCAAGGCAATGCGGATCGCGCTCGACAGCGCGATCGAGATCGAAGCGCTGCTGGTGCGCCGGGTCGGCAGCTCGCAGGCCCTGAACCTGGAGCCGCTCACGCGCATGCTGCGGCGCGGCCGCGATTTCCTCGACGCGGCCAATCCGGCCGCGGCCCCCGCAGCCGATGCGCAGGACGGCGCCGCTCCCGCTGCGGCCAGCGCACCCGGTGCGCCGGCGCGCGCAGCCGCCATCAGCGGCGACATCGGTAGCCGCGACGACGTGCTGCGCATGCTCGACAAGATATGCAACTACTACCAGCAGCACGAGCCATCGAGCCCGGTGCCGCTGCTGCTGGCGCGCGCCAAACGGCTGGTGCCGAAAAATTTTTTTGAAATCCTGGAAGACCTGGCGCCGGATGGAATGGCGCAGCTGACGGCAGTCAGCGGACAGCGGGAATAAGGGGGGAGCAGTGAATGGGGCAGGCATCGTTGTTCAATCATGGAGGACACCATCGTGGGTAAAGAGAGCAGTCAGAAGTTCATTGCACGTAACCGGGCGCCGCGCGTGCAGATCGAATACGACGTCGAAGTCTACGGCGCCGAGAAGAAGGTCCAGCTGCCGTTCGTGATGGGCGTGCTGGCCGACCTGTCCGGCCAGCCGGCCGATCCGCTGGCGCCGGTGGCCGAGCGCAAATTCCTCGAGATCGACGTCGACAATTTCGACGAGCGGCTCAAGGCGATGAAGCCGCGCGTGGCCGTCCAGGTGCCGAACACGCTCACCGGCGAGGGCAACCTGTCGATCGACATGACGTTCGAAAGCATGGACGACTTCACGCCGGCGGCGGTGGCGCGCAAGGTCGATTCGCTCGGCAAGCTGCTCGACGCGCGCAGCCAGCTGTCGAACCTGATGACCTACATGGACGGCAAGACCGGCGCCGAGGACCTGATCGCGAAACTGCTGGCCGAACCCGCGCTGATGCAGGCGCTGACCGCGGCGCCGAAGCCGCAAGCGTAAGCCCGACCAACCATCACCGGAGAATCGACAATGGCTCAATCAGAAGCATTAATGCAGGAAGACGCCGGCACGCTCGAAGTGAGCGATTTCAGCAGCCTGCTCCAGAAGGAATTCAAGCCGCAGTCCGACAAGGCCAGGGAATCGGTCGAAGTGGCTGTGCGCACACTGGCCGAACAGGCGCTGGCCGGCGCCAACCTGGTGTCGGGCGACGTGCTGGCCACCATTTCCAGCCTGATCGCGCAGCTCGACAAGAAGCTCACCGAGCAGATCAACCTGATCATGCACTCGGAGCAGTTCCAGGCGGTGGAGGGCGCATGGCGCGGCCTGCACTACCTGGTCAACAACACCGAGACCGACGAGACGCTCAAGATCCGCGTCATGAACATCTCGAAGAACGATCTGGGCAAGACGCTCAAGAAGTACAAGGGCACGGCCTGGGACCAGAGCCCGATCTTCAAGAAGATGTACGAGGAGGAGTTCGGCCAGTTCGGCGGCGAGCCTTTCGGCGCCATCGTCGCCGACTACTACTTCGACAACAGCGCGCCCGATGTCGAGCTGTTGGCGTCGATGGCCAAGGTGGCCGCTTCCGCGCACGCGCCGTTCATCGCCGCGGCGGCGCCGTCGGTGATGCTGATGGAATCGTGGCAGGAACTGTCCAACCCGCGCGACCTGACCAAGATCTTCCAGACGCCGGAGCACGCCGCGTGGCGCTCGTTCCGCGAGTCCGAGGATTCGCGCTACGTCGGCCTGGCCATGCCGCGCTTCCTGGCGCGCCAGCCGTACGGCGCCCGCACCGATCCGGTCGAGGCGTTCGACTTCGAGGAAGACACCAGCGCGCCGGGCAGCACCGGCTACACCTGGGCCAACGCGGCCTACGCGATGGCGGTCAACATCAACCGCTCGTTCAAGGAATACGGCTGGTGCTCGCGCATCCGCGGAATCGAGTCGGGCGGCGCGGTCGAGGGATTGCCGGTGCACTCCTTCCCGACCGACGACGGCGGCGTGGCCATGCAGTGCCCGACCGAGATCGCCATTTCGGACCGGCGCGAAGCGGAGCTGGCGGCCAACGGCTTCATGCCGCTGGTGCACAAGAAGAACACCGACTTCGCCGCCTTCATCGGCGCGCAGTCGCTGCACAAGCCGGCCGAGTACGACGATCCGGACGCCACCGCCAACGCCAACCTGGCCGCGCGGCTGCCGTACCTGTTCGCCACCTGCCGCTTCGCGCACTACCTCAAGTGCATCGTGCGCGACAAGCTCGGCTCGTTCAAGGAGCGCGCGGAGATGGAGCGCTGGCTGACCAAATGGATCATGCAGTACGTCGACGGCGATCCGGCCAATTCGAGCGAGATCACCAAGGCCAAGAAACCGCTGGCGGCGGCCGAGGTGGTACTCGAGGAAGTAGAGGGCAACCCGGGGTACTACACCTCGAAGTTCTTCCTGCGGCCTCATTACCAGCTCGAAGGCCTGACGGTGTCGCTGCGCCTGGTGTCCAAGCTGCCATCGGCGAAGACCTGATCGTGTGTTGTTGTGCCGCGCGGACGGTTGCAGGTCCGCGTTCTCGAAGTACCAACCGAGGTCCGGCAAACCGGTTGCCGGCATTTACTGGAGAATAAAAATGGCATTAGATATGTTCATCAACATGGGCGCCAACATCAAAGGGGAATCGCGCGACAAGGTGCAGGGGCCGAAGGGCGACATCGACGTGCTGGCCTGGAGCTGGGGCATGAGCCAGTCCGGCAGCACCCACATGGGCGGTGGCGGCGGCGCCGGCAAGGCCAACTTCCAGGACCTGTCGTTCACCAAGTACATCGACGCCTCGTCGAGCGCGCTGATGGTGGCGCTGGCCAAGGGTTCGCACATCGACAAGGTGGAACTGCTGGTGCGCAAGGCCGGCGAAGGCCAGCAGAAGTACATCCACGTCACGCTCAAGGAAGTGATCGTGACGTCGGTGTCGACTGGCGGCAGTGGCGGCGAAGACCGCCTGACCGAGAACGTCACGCTCAACTTCGGCGAGGTCAAGTTCGACTACACGCCGCAGGACAGCAAGGGCACGGTCGCGGGCGACAAGACCTTCGCCTGGAACATCGCCGAGAACCACGCGGCCGGCTGATCGCGCCGGCCAGTACCAGCCGCGCCGCCGAGCCAGGCGGCGCGGCTTTTTCCGATTTTTTCAGCCGCCGGCGACGGCGTGGAGCCCGCGATGCATGCCCTACAGCTCGTACGTGATGGTAACCTCGGCGGCGCCCTCGGGGCGCTGCAGGACGCGGTACGCAAGAACGCGTCCAATCCCAAGGACAGGATCTTCCTGTTCCAGCTGCTCTCCGTGCTCGGCCAGTGGGACCGCGCCCTGACCCAGTTGAACGTGGTGGGCGAACTCGATGCAGGCGCCCTGCCGATGGTGCAGACCTATCGCGAGGCGATCCAGTGCGAAGCGCTGCGCCTGCAGATTTTTTCCGGCCAGCGCGCGCCGCTGGTGTTCGGCGAACCCCAGCCCTGGCTGGCGCTGCTGATCGACGCGCTGCGGCTCGATCGCGACGATCCGGGCCGCGCCGCCGCCGCACGCGCCCAGGCGCTCGAGGCCGCGCCCGCGTCGTCCGGCAGCATCGACGGCGAGCGTTTCGACTGGATCGCCGACGCCGACCAGCGCCTCGGCCCCGTGCTCGAAGCCGTCGTCAACGGACGCTATTTCTGGATTCCGTTCTGCCGCATCAGCCGGATCGAGATCGAGCCGCCGTCCGACCTGCGCGACACGGTGTGGACCGCGGCTTCGTTCACCTGGGCCAACGGCGCCCAGACCATGGGGCTGATCCCGACCCGCTACGCCGGCACGGTCGGGCAAGGCGACGACGCCCTGATGCTGGCGCGCCGCACCGAATGGCAGGACGGCGGCGCCGGCGTGGGCCAGCGCATGCTCGCGACCGACAGCGCCGACTATCCCCTGATGGATGTGCGCCTGGTGGAGATCGAACCGGCCGGCGAGGACGCGCAGCATGGCTGAATTGGCCCCGCGCGAGCGGCTGCAGCCCGCGCTACTCGACCGCCTGACCGACGACGAAGCCGACAAGTCGGTCGAATCGCGCGATCGCCGGGTGATGTCGGTGCGTTCGCTGCGCGAGGGCGTGCTGCGCGACCTGGCGTGGCTGCTCAACACCACCAACCTGTTTTCGGTGGTGGAGCGCCACGGCCTGCCGCACGTCGCCAACTCGGTCATCAACTACGGCATCCCGGACATCTCCGGCGTGTCGCTGGCTTCGATGAACGTGGGCGACCTGGAACGCAGCATCCGCCAGGCGATCTGGGATTTCGAGCCGCGCCTGATCCGTGCCTCGGTGTCGGTCAAGGCGGTGCCCAACGACAGCGTCAACAAGATCATGTTCGACATCGAGGCCGACCTGTGGGCCCAGCCCTATCCGGAGCGGCTGTACCTGAAGACGGAACTGGACGTCGACCTGGCCTGCATCCGGCTGGTCGACCAGGGGGCCTCGTGAGCAGCCCGCGCTTCCTGCGCTACTACAGCGCCGAACTGCAGCATCTGCGCGAAGTGGGCGGCGAGTTCGCCACCCAGTACCCGAAGATCGCCGGCCGCCTCGGGCTGGAAGGCTTCGAATGCGCCGACCCGTACGTTGAGCGCCTGCTGGAGGGGTTTAGTTTTCTGGCCGCGCGCGTGCAGATGAAGATCGATGCGGAATTCCCACGCTTTACCCAGCACTTGTCGGAGTTGGTCTATCCGCAGTTCCTGGCGCCCACGCCGTCGATGGCCGTAGTCCAGCTGCAGCCCGACCTGGCCAACCCCGCGCTGAAGGCCGGCTTTCGCGTGCCGCGCGGCAGCGCCATGCACAGCGTGCTGGGCAAGGAAGACGTCACCGCCTGCGAATACCGCACCGCGCACGAGCTGACCTTGTGGCCGGTCGAACTGGCCGAGGCCAAGTTCTTCACCCACAGCGGCGCTCTGGCCGGGGTCGACGCGACTTTGCCGCCCGGGGTCAAGGCGGGCCTGCGGCTGCGGCTGCGCACCGCCGGCGGCATCGCCTTCAATACGCTGGCGCTGGACCGCCTGTGCCTGAACCTGCGCGGCGGCGACGACCTGCCGGCGCGGGTCTACGAAAAGCTGCTGGGCGCGGTCGAAGGGGTGCTGGTGCTGCCCGGATCTCGCCCGGCGGCCTGGCACCGGCTGCTGCCCAAGTCGGCGCTGCAGCCGATCGGCTTCGACGAAGACCAGGCGCTGCTGCCCAGCGGCGCGCGCACCTTTCAGGGCTACCGGCTGCTGCAGGAATACTTCGCCTTCTCCGAGCGCTTCCTGTTCGTCGAGCTGGCCGGCCTGGCGCCGGCGCTGCGCTGCTGCGCCGAGTCCGAAGTCGACATCATCGTGCTGCTCAATCGCAGCGACGCCCAGCTCGAACAAGGCCTGGACGTGTCCAATTTCGCCCTCAACTGCACGCCCGCGATCAACCTGTTCAAGCGCCGCGCGGATCGCATCAACGTCTCCGGCGACCAGCTCGAATACCACGTCCTGGTCGATCGCACCCGGCCGATGGATTTCGAGGTCTACCAGGTCGACGACGTGACCGGCTACGGCGCCGGCCCCAACTCCGAACAGCCGTTTCGCGCCTTCTACACGGCAAAGGATATCGGCAGCCTGCACCAGGAGAAAGCCTTCTTCCAGCTGCGCCGAGAGAAGCGCACCACCTCGCAGCGGCAGCGCCTGGTCGGGCCGCGCTCATCCTACATCGGCAGCGAAGCGTTCATCTCGATCGTCGACGCGGCCGAGGCGCCGTACCGCGGCGACTTGCGCCAGCTCGGGCTGAACGTGTGGTGCACCAACCGCGACCTGCCCCTGTCGATGCCGCTCGGGATCGGCAAGACCGACTTCATCCTCGAGAACGGCGGGCCGGTACAGGCGGTGCGCGTGCTGGCCGGCCCGAGCCAGCCGTTTCCCTCGTTCGCCGAAGGCAGCGTGGCGTGGCGCCTGCTCAACCAGCTCTCGCTCAATCACCTGTCGCTGACCGATTCCGATCCCGACCAGGGCGCGCTGGCGCTACGCGAGATGCTGGCGCTGTACTGCCATCCGGCCGACGTCAACATGCAGCGCCAGGTCGAAGGCGTGCGCTCGATTTCCGCGGCGCCGGTCACGCGGCGCATGCCCACGCCCGGGCCGATCACCTTCGGGCGCGGCCTGCAGATCACGGTGACGATGGACGACGCCGCGTTCGAGGGCTCCGGCGCCTTCCTGCTAGGGGCTGTGCTGAACCGCTTTTTCGCGCAATACGTGTCCATCAACGCCTTCACCGAAACCGTGATCCGCAGCGTCGCGCGCGGCGAGATCATGCGCTGGCCGGCAAGGGGAGGCGCATGCGAGATCCTGTAGACGTCGAACGCCAGCTGGCCGAGCGAGCGCACAGGATGGACTTCTTCCAGGCGCTGCGCCTGCTGGAGAACGCCTATCCGCAGCAGCCTCGCATCGGCGCCTCGCTGCGTCCGCGCGACGACGCGGTGCGCTTCGGCCAGGATCCGTCGCTGTGCTTCCAGCCTGGCGAGCTGGCCCATTTCAAGCCGGCCCGCGGCGACGCGCGCGCGCGCCTGGCGGTGAATTTCTTCGGCCTGTTCGGCCCCAACGGGCCACTGCCGCTGCACCTGACCGAGTACGCGCGCGAGCGCGCCCGCAACGCCGCCGACCCGACCGTCGGCGCCTTCCTCGACATTTTCCACAACCGCATGCTGGCGCTGTTCTATCGCGCCCGCGCCGGCGCCGAGCCGGTCATCAGCCTCGATCGGCCCGACGGCGACCGCTTCTCGACCTACGTGGGCAGCCTGTTCGGCATCGGCGCGCCGGCGCTGCGCGAGCGCGACCGGATCGGCGACTTCGCCAAGCTGCACTTCGCCGGCCTGCTGGCCAGCCGCAAGCGCCCGGCCTCGGGCCTGGCCAGCATTCTAGGCGCCTACTTCCGCCAGCCGGTCACGGTGGAACAGTTTGTCGGCCACTGGATGCGGCTCCCGGGCGACGTCCAGAGCCGGATCGGCGCGCAGGATCGCGGCGGCCGGCTCGGCGTATCGGCCGTGCTGGGACGCCAGGTGTGGGACTGCCAGCACAAGTTTCGCATCGTGATCGGCCCGCTCGATTACGCCGAGTACAGCCGCCTGCTGCCGGGCGGGGAGAGCATGCAGCGGCTCGCCGCGTGGGTGGACAACTACGCGGGCATCGCACTGGACTGGGATGTGCGCCTGATCCTGAAACGGGAGCAGGTGCCGACAGCGCGCCTGGGCGGCGGCGCGCGGCTGGGCTGGACCAGCTGGCTGGGAAGCCGTCCAGCCCTGCGCACAGAAGGACAACTGGTAATTAAACCGAAAGCCCTCGCGGGCTAAAACATAAGGGGACGATGATGACCGAAATCAGTCGCGTGGCGTTATTTGGGAAACTCAATTCGCTGTGCTACCGCGCCATTGAAAGCAGCACGGTGTTCTGCAAGCTGCGCGGCAATCCCTACGTGGAGCTGGCGCACTGGGTCCATCAGATCCTGCAGCTTCAGGACTCCGACCTGCACCGCATCGTGCGCCACTTCGAGCTCGATCCGGCCGGCCTGGCGCGCGACATGACCGCCGCGCTGGACCGGCTGCCGCGCGGCGCCACGGCCGTTACTGACCTGTCGTCCCAACTGGAAGAGACGGTGGAGCGAGCCTGGGTCTATGGCACGCTGATGTTCGGCGAGTCGCAGATCCGCAGCGGCCATATCGTGGTCGGCATGTTCAAGACCGCCAACCTGCGCAATGCGCTGTACGCGATGAGCCGCCAGTTCGAGCGCATCAAGGCCGAGCAGCTGACCGAGCAATTCGCGCGCCTGGTCAGCGCTTCGCCGGAAAGCGCGCTCACCGCCACCGACGGGTTCCAGGCCGGTGGCGGCGCGGCGCCGGGCGAGGCGAGCGGCGCGATCGCCCCGGCCGCAATGGGCAAGCAGGAGGCGCTGAAAAAATTCACGGTGGACCTGACCGAGCAGGCCAGGAGCGGCAAGATGGATCCGATTGTCGGACGCGACGACGAGATCCGCCAGATGGTCGACATCCTGATGCGGCGGCGCCAGAACAACCCGATCATGGTGGGCGAGGCGGGCGTCGGCAAGACCGCGGTGGTCGAAGGCTTCGCCCAGCGCATCGCGCGCGGCGACGTGCCGCCTTCGCTCAAGGACGTGCAGCTGCTGGTGCTGGACGTCGGCCTTCTGCAGGCTGGCGCCAGCATGAAGGGCGAGTTCGAGCAGCGCCTGCGCTCGGTGATCGATGAAGTGCAGGCCAGCCAGAAGCCGATCATCCTGTTCATCGACGAGACCCACACGCTGGTCGGCGCCGGCGGCGCGGCCGGCACGGGCGACGCCGCCAACCTGCTCAAGCCTGCGCTGGCGCGCGGCACCTTGCGCACCATCGGCGCGACCACCTTCGCCGAGTACAAGAAGCACATCGAAAAGGATCCGGCCCTGACGCGCCGCTTCCAGATGGTGCAGGTCGATGAGCCGAGCGAGGAGCGCGCCATCCTGATGATGCGCGGCGTCGCCTCGACCATGGAAAAGCATCACAAGGTGCAGATCCTCGACGAGGCGCTGGAGGCGGCGGTGAAGCTGAGCCACCGCTACATCCCGGCGCGCCAGCTGCCCGACAAGTCGGTCAGCCTGATCGACACGGCCTGCGCGCGCGTGGCGGTCAGCCTGCACGCGACGCCTCCGGAGGTGGACGACAGCCGCAAGCGCATCGAGGCGCTCGAGACCGAGCTTGCCATCATCGGCCGCGAAGACGCGATCGGCATCGCTACCGGCAAGCGCGGGCTGGATGCGAGCGCGCTGCTGGAAGAGGAGCGCGCGCGCCTGGCGGCGCTGGAGCTGCGCTGGAACGGCGAGCGCGAACTGGTCGACCGCCTGCTGGCGCTGCGCGCTCGCCTGCGCGACGGCGGGCGCCCGGTGGAGGGCACTGGCAGCCGGCTCGAGGCCGCCGCCGCGAAGGAGGCGCCGGCGCCGGTCAACATGGCCGAGCGCGCCGACCTGATGGAAGAGCTGAAAGCGGTGCAGGACCAGCTGTGCGCGCTGCAGGGCGAGCATCCGCTGATCCTGCCGACGGTCGATTACCAGGCGGTGGCCGCGGTGGTGGGCGACTGGACCGGCATCCCGGTCGGGCGCATGGCACGCAACGAGATGGAGACCATCCTCAAGGTGGCGTCGCTGCTGGGCAAGCGGGTGATCGGCCAGGACCACGCGATGGAAATGATCGCCAAGCGCATCCAGACCTCGCGCGCGGGGCTGGACAACCCGAGCAAGCCAATCGGCGTGTTCATGCTGGCGGGGACCTCGGGCGTCGGCAAGACCGAGACCGCGCTGGCGCTGGCCGAAGCCCTGTACGGCGGCGAGCAGAACCTCATCACCATCAACATGAGCGAATACCAGGAGGCGCATACGGTGTCGACGCTGAAGGGCGCGCCGCCGGGCTATGTGGGCTACGGCGAAGGCGGCGTGCTGACCGAGGCGGTGCGCCGCAAGCCGTATTCGGTGGTTCTGCTCGACGAGGTCGAGAAGGCGCATCCGGACGTGCACGAGATGTTCTTCCAGGTGTTCGACAAGGGCTCGATGGAGGACGGCGAGGGCAGGTTCATCGACTTCAAGAACACCCTGATCATCTTGACTACCAACGCCGGGACCGACCTGATCGCTGGCCTGTGCAAGGATCCGGAGCTGATGCCCGACCCGGACGGCATGGCCAAGGCGCTGCGCGAACCGCTGCTGAAGGTGTTCCCGCCGGCGCTGCTGGGGCGCCTGGTGACGATCCCGTTCTATCCGCTGTCCGACGAGATGCTCGGCAAGATCGTCGTGCTGCAGCTGAACCGGATCAAGAAGCGCGTCGAGGCGCGCTACAAGATCCCGTTCGAGTACGGCGACGACGTGGTGAAGCTGGTGGTGTCGCGCTGCACCGAGGCCGAATCGGGCGGGCGCATGATCGACGCGATCCTGACCAACACCATGCTGCCCGATATCAGCCGCGAGTTCCTGACGCGAATGATGGATGGGCGCCAGGTGTCGGCGGTGCGGGTGTCGGCAGCGAACGGCGAGTTCGAATACGGGATCGAGTAGCAGTGACAGGGGCATGAAAGGCCATTTGTCGCTTTTCGTGCTCCTGATTTCGATTGCAGGGTGTGGGCATTCGATCAACAGCAAGCAGCAGGAGTCCGTGAGTAGCCAAGCGCCCGGCACGAGCCGCCCGGCTCCGCCCGAAGTGAAACCGATTTTTCATAACGGGGTGCGGTATGAGCAGGACTTGGAGAGCTTCCGGTACGGAGGAACACAGCCCGGCGGCTATTTGGTCGCGGTCGATCCTGCTACAGGGAAGCGGTTGTGGATGCTGAAGGTGTACGAGGTGCCGGTGCAAGCCGGCGCGCCGTTCCAGCCCGGCCGTTACTTCCGCAGCATGCGGCTGAACCCAATCCGCGGGCAGCTGGAAGTCGAAAGTGAGATGGGAGGGATGTACTTGGTCGACTTGAAATTGCGTAGCTCGACCTGGATATCCGGTCCGGATTCGGTGCATCGCCCTCGACTCGAGAACTAGGTGGCGAGCAGTGAGGTGGGCTTGGGGGAATTGCGAGGCGACGTACTGAATCCAAGGGGGAGGCATTTTCATCCATGAGTCGAATGGGAAAAGTGGTTTCACTTCCCTGTGCAGTGATTGTCTTGTACTTCTTGACGTTCGGGGTAAATGCGATGGGCCGGTTCAGCAGAGTTCTCTTTTCGCAGGTGCATGGCACTGTTCTCAAGGAGGGAAAACCGTTGAGCGGAGTGACCGTGCGGCGCGCATTCAACTGGCGCTGGGGGAAGGAGAAAGGGAAGGACGAGACCATCACCAATAGCGATGGTCAGTTCCACTTTCCCCAGATTGAGCGGGAGTCGATCTCCGCATTCATCCCGCATGAGCCGGTGATAGGTCAGTTTATCTACATCGACCACGAGGGGGAGGAATACGTCGCATGGGAGACGCTCAAGCACGATTACGAAGTCAACGGCGAGCTCGATGGGAAGCCAATGAATCTGGATTGCGAACTGACGCGTGAAAACGGTTTCCATATTCGCGACAGCGTGAACGGCATCTGCAAATTACTTTGACCAGGGACGCGATGGCAACCTACCTGACACCAGGAGTCGCTGCGAAGACTGCAGCCGATGTCTTCAAGTTCAATGATGGTGGCGCTATCGCCTGCGCTGTCTGCGGGGCGGCATTGCAGGCGCGTTCGCGCGAATCCTATCCGGTGTGCCGGCAGGTGGCCTGTCGCATGGTGATCGCCAGAAGGCCTGCGATGGGCGAGCTACTGTTCAAGTCTTTTCTGCAGCGTCACGTGCGTCAGTTAGGCGAGCAGGCCGCATTCAATCGTCGCTCGCAAGAGCGCGCAAGACACGAAGCGCGCGAGAACGATGCCAGCTGGGGGGCGCTGCGCGCGAGTGCTGAGCAAGCGGCCGCGGCTGGGGTCATTAAGGAAGCGGTGCTGGGGTCTGGCCCACACCGCGAAATCAAGCTGTCGCGCCTGCGCCGCAAGCGATATCGCGAGCGCCTGCGTGCGACGATCGCCGCCGCCTTCGCAGCGGGGCCGTTGCCGCCGTCGCAGGACGAAGGCGAGGCGGCGCCATACAGATCGCGCCTCCCGGGTCACATGTGTGCGGCGTGCGGCGGCGGCTGCTGCACGAGCGGCGGCGACCACGCGTACCTCACCGTCGCCACGATCCGGCGATACATGGGACAGCACCCGGACGCCCGGGCGCACGAAGTGCTCGCCGCCTACCAGCAGCGGCTGGCGGCGCGGACCCAGGCGGGGTCTTGCATCCATCACGGCGCAAAAGGCTGCACGCTGCCCCGCGACATGCGCTCCGATATCTGCAACAACTACGCGTGCGATCCATTGCGGGCGCTGGAGACCGCGCAGCGCAGTGACACGCCCGTGCATACCGTATTGGTGGTGCGGCGCAAGCTCGATCAATGGGCGGAGCGAAGGCCGGATCTGGACAACGGCATCGTTGCGCTGGCGGTGCTGACCGAAACCGGGATACGAACGATTTCCCCTATTGCGGAGCAATGAGATGCCACTTCCGATCACCGTGACCCGTGACCAATTTGTCAACGAGACCCGGCGCGGCGGCCCGATGGCCTACATCGGCTGGGACAGCGCCGAGATGGACAACGTGCGCGAGGCGCTGGTGCGCTGTCACGCGGCAATCGGCGCCGTTGCCGAAGCGCGCGCGCGCCAGGAGCTGATTGGCGCGGTGTACACCTGGAAGCAGCGCCACCCGAACGAATTCGCCAAGCGCGACCGGGTCAGCGGCGGGCTGGCGACCAAGCTGTGCGTGGAGTGCGGGCTGGATGATTATCGGCCGCCGCCGTCCCAGTCGGTGCTGATTCACGGTGCGGCGCGGGTGATGCCCCAGCAGCGCCAGGCGCCGCGCGTCACGCCGCTCGATCGCGGCCTTGGCGCCGAAATGACGCGGCTTGCGAAAGCCGGCAGCCGTCCCGCACTGGTCATTATCGACCTGTATGGCGACGACTTCGAAGCTCAGGGCATGAACCTCAAGTTCGGCACAGGTTCGACCGTCGGCGAACATATCGTCCGCCTGATCGACGCCACCCGATTCGACGACCACGAAAGGCCGGCGCACATTCCGGTCTACGTGTGCAGCAAGAACACCACGCCGGTCGGCAAGGAGCTCAATGGCGTGTTCGACAGCGCGCTGTGGGCGGCGCCGACCCTGATTTCAGCAAGCCGCAACAGCGTGCTGACCGATACGCCGCTGCGCGCAAGTCTGGTGGAACGAGGGATCACCCACGTGTTCGTGACGGGCTTCGACGCCAACATGTGCGTGGCTGCGTCGATTTTCGGCACCGGCACGGTGGGGCCGGGATATGAGCCGGGATTCGTCGACTACGGATTCGATGTGGTCACCTCGCGCTTCGTGCTGGCCTCCGGCGACCGGCCGCTGCGCGCGCAGGATGGATGGCCGTATATGGGGCCGCACGTATGAAGACGCCGCTAAACATGTTGGCTGCTTCGATCGGTGCACTAGCTTTCTCAACAATGTTATTGGCTACGGAGGTGAGTGCGATGGGATGGAACAAGATTCTATTTTCGAATGTACGCGGGGTGGTCCTAATTCGAGGGACGCCAGTGAAGGATGCGCTGGTGACGCGATGGTTCGAATTCGGTTTTACGGAGGAATCGAAGACCGACACGGCCACGACGAACAGCAAAGGGGAATTTACCTTCCCTCAGATCAGTAGACGCTCTCTGTTGGCGTCAATCGCTCCCGCGCGCCCCGATGTTCCGCAAAAAATCAGCATCACTCACGGCGGCAAAGAGTACCTGGCCTGGTTCTTCACTAAAAAAAATTATGACGCCAATGGCGAATTGCACGGAAAGCCGATAGATCTGGTTTGCGAACTTACAAACGAACGGATTTATGACGAGAAAACCGACGTAGACGGGATCTGCCGAATTAGATAGTCCAATCGCTTTTAAGACTAAGGAGTTTCGTATGAATACGACGATTGCTTTAGGCGCGGAGCAGGCTGCTCGCATCGCTGACGGTGTTTATTTGCTGCGGCAAGCGAATCGCTGGGATGTCATCAAATCGCGAGGGCAAAAAGGGATCAATGACAGCTTGAAAATCAGCGGACAGTTTTCGATGGAGTCGAGCAATCGATTCGGCGGGAGCAGCGGCGGGAATCTTTCTCGAAGTGAATCAGGATTTGGATATATCGCTGAGGGGGTGGAAGACAGGAAGCATGAGTTGCTCATCGGCATAAGGGGCACCATCACTGGTGCGGACTGGGTGACCGATTTTCAACAAACTTTGCATCGGGGCCCGTCGGGTTTTGCGGTTCATCGCGGATTCCTGCGGACATTCGATTCTTTCGAGCCGGCGCTGCGCGACTACCTTCGGAAGGCGCACAAGAATCCGACCATCGTTCACATCGTTGGGCATAGCCTTGGCGGCGCCTTAGCCACGATCACGGCGGATTATCTGAGAGTCCGCGGCCTGGCTGTGAAGCTGTACACATTTGGTTCGCCGCGGGTTGGCGTTGATAGCTTCAGCGAGCAGCTAAGCAACCAGGTCGGGGCCGAGAACATGTTCAGGGTCAGCAATCAGTCCGATCCAGTAACGATGTTGCCAATCTTCCCGTTCATTCATGTCCCGAATAATTCAGCTCAGTACATGATTCCCAGCTGGGGCGGTGTCAATTTTTGCAATCATTTCCTCGAGCGCTACATTGAAAGTTGTAGTCGGAAAGACTGGAAGAATTTGGAGGCGCGGGTGAACGGTTCTTGGTCAGAACAGGCGATGGCGTGGCTCGAATCGGCGAGCGCGAGCGGAGGCGCGGTTCAAATTTATTCGGCCAAGGCGCTGTGGATGATCATGAAATGCCTGAATCACATCTTGCGAAGTGCGGCTGGGGATACCTATGTTGCGGCAGGCGAGACGATCATGGGTTTCGCCACAGTCGTCGATCACCTGACGATGATTCTCCATCGGGGAATATTGGAATCGCAAAAAATAAAGAATAGCGCCACAAAGTTGATTTCAGTGATCATGAAGTTCCTTGGGCGAAATTTTGTGGCCGGCACTAACTTGACTGTAAGTTTTATCCGCTGGGTCCTCGACCTGCTATTTAGAGCGCTCTCAACAATGGCGTACCAGGCACTACGCCTCGCTAACATGTAAGCGAGGGGATGAGCCATGCCAAGCCAAGTATCCATGGGTGCGACGACCAACTGCACGTTCGGCGCCGCGCCCTCCAAGCTGATCGTCCTGCCGAAGAACCTGGTGCTATGCGAAGGACCGCCAGCCGCCAACATCATGGACCACATCCCGATCGTCAATATCGCGCCATTCGGCATGTGCAGCTCGCTGGCCAATCCGGCGGTCGCCGGCGCCACTGCCGCCGCGATGGGCGTGCTGACCCCAATGCCCTGCCTTCCAGTCACGCCCGCGCCATGGGCGCCGGGAGCGCCGACCGTCCTGATCGCGAACGCGCCCGCGCTCGACAACGTTTCCAAATGCATGTGCAACTGGGGCGGAGTAATCGGTATTACCGAGCCGGCGACGACGAAGTCGATGATCCCCTGATGTCCGCAACACGACACGCCCAAAGCCAGCTTAGAAAGAAGGAAAGCGACAATGCCAATCACCCAAACAAACCGGCAGATTTCAGTGAAGGGGCCGCTGGCGCCGGACGTCCTGCTGTTTCGCAGCATGCGCGGTCACGACCGCCTGTCCGACCTGTCGGAGTATCGCGTCGAACTGCTAAGCGAAAAAAAGGACATCAAGTTTGGCGACGTGCTCGGCAAACCCATGACAATCGAGCTGAAATTGCAGGACGGCGGCGCGCGCGAATTTAACGGCATTGTGGCCGGCTTTTCGAGCACCGGTGGCTTCGGCAAATTCACCAGCTACCACGCGGTGCTCCGGCCATGGCTTTGGTTGTTAAGCCGCTCGTCGGACTGCCGCATCTTTCAGGAAAAGAGTGTTCTCGACATCGTCAAGGATGTCTTCGAAAAGCCGGTGTACGCCGGCCTGCCTGATTTCAATGTGGGCTATTTGGAAAAGACCTACCCGACGCTCGAGTATTGCGTCCAGTACCGCGAGACCGACCTGAATTTCGTGACGCGCCTGCTCGAACACGCCGGCATCTACTTCTATTTCAAGCACGCGAACGGCAAACACACGATGGTGCTGGCCGATTCGTACGGCGCCCATACGCCGGCTGCCGGATACGAATCGATTAAATTTGCCACCGACGGCCGCCGCGACGAATTCGGCGATGAGAGGATCTCCTCATGGGTGACTGCTGGCGAGATCCAGTCCGGCAGCTTCGAAATGAACGACTTCGATTTCGACAAGGCGTCCGCCAGCAGCAGCGGTGCGCTGACCGTCAAATCGAGCATCCCGGCCGCCTTCGACCAGCCCGAATACCAGCAGTACGATTACCCCGGTGGCTACCTGCTGGCCGCCAGCGGCCGTGATATCGCGGGCGCCCGCATGGAATCTTTGCACGGCCAGTGCGAGCAGAATACCGCCAGCAGTAATGCGCGCGGCCTGGTGGCGGGTGCGCTGTTCGGACTGACCGAGCATCCGGTCGAGTCGCTCAATCGCGACTACCTGCTGATCGATGTCGACTATCGCCTCGCTTCCGACGACTACGAGTCCACAGGCGGCTACGGCGCCGACAAGCTGTTCGAATGCTCGTTCCGGGCGATCGGCAAGGAGCATCGTTTCCATCCAATGCGCCGGGTGGCGAAGCCGCACGTGCAGGGCCCGCAGACGGCCATGGTGGTCGGCAAGGCGGGAGAGGAGATCTGGACCGATAAGTACGGGCGGGTGAAGGTGCAGTTCCATTGGGACCGCGTCGGAAAGAGCGACGAAAAGAGCTCGTGCTGGGTGCGCGTGTCGCAAAGCTGGGCCGGCAAAGCCTGGGGCGGCATGTTCGTGCCGCGCATCGGGATGGAGGTGATTGTCGAATTCCTCGAAGGTGATCCCGACCGGCCCCTGATCACCGGCTGCGTCTACAACTCCGATTCGATGCCGCCATACGAGCTGCCCGCGCACCAGACCAGGTCGACGATGAAATCGAATTCGTCGAAGGGCGGCGTTGGCTTCAACGAGATTCGCTTCGAGGACAAGAAAGATGCGGAGGAAATCTTCATCCAGGCGCAGAAGGACTACAACCGCGTCGTCAAGCACGACGACACGCTGAAAGTCGGCTTCCTGGCCGACGAACCTGGCAGCCAGACCATCGAAATCAAGAAAGACCAGAAGCTCGAAGTAGGAAACGACCAGACGGTTCACATCATCAAAAACCAAAAGGAGGATATCGACGGCACCCACGCCATGAAGATCGGGAAGACCAGCGTGATCGAAGCCGCCACGTCGATCGAACTGAAAGTGGGCGGCAGCTCGATCCTGATCGAGCCGGCCAAGATCACGTTGAAATCGACGCAGATCGCCATCGAAGGCAGCGCCACGGTCGAGGTCAAGGGCGCGATGGTGGAGATCAAGGGCACGCCGGTGAAGATCAATTGAACGGCGCGAGACGTCAGCCATGAGCAACGACATCTTGGGCAGCAAGGCCAACCCGGGCTTGAGCGATGGGGGAACACATGCGCCCACGCTGCATCGGCCCGCGGGCGGCTTGTGCACGACCAGTCCTACCGAGACTGAATTGCATCACCATGCGCAGGAAGTGGCGAAGCGGCTGCATCATGCGCTCGATCGGGTGCAGATGGCGGCCAGTTGGGCCGATACCAATGGCGCGGTGGTCGCGCTGCTGGGCGAAAAATCGTTTACCGCCGGAGCCTTGGTCGGAATAGGCGAAAACATCGCCGGCAGTGTCTACGATCTCGGGCGACTCGCGATGGTGCTGGCTATGGCCGACGTGTATGAGAGCAGGCACGCCGAACATTTCTGGCAGCGCTTTATCAAAACCGCTGTCATTACCTTCGCAACACGCGGAATAAACGTGCTCGCGAGTGTGGCGTTTCCGGTTGAATTCGAACGCAGGACCCGCACAGCGTTTGAGCAGCGCGAGATGTTGTCCTCCACTGTGAAATATGCATTCGAGCATCCTGGCGAAGTGTTTTCCAATCTCGGCGACGAAGCCAAGAAATCCTACCAGCAGTTCAAGGACTACAGGGCCAGGCATACACTGGCCGGCGAGTTCCACGCCGGTGTGCTGTTCGGTGCACTTCTGCTCGATGTGCTCATGGTCCTTGATGGCGCCGCGGCGGTCGCCAAGCTTGCCGGGAAAATCCCCGGCCTGCTGGAAGTGTTGAAAGGACTGCGGCGCACGGTGCGTCCGGTGGCGGAAGCGGGCGGGAAGGCTGGTGCCGAAGCAGCCGGCAGGGCCGCCGCCGAGGCGTCGGAAGCGCGGCGCCCAGGGTCCGCGCGCGGCGGCGGTGGCAAGGGGCGCGAGCCGGGGCCGAATGGCGAGCCGGAGAAAGCGCCCGAGGGAAAAGCGCGCAAGGACTGCGCCTGCGCCCTCGCCGGAAAACCGGTGGACGCCATCAACGGCTGCAAGCTCCTGATCGGCGAGATTGACCGCGACTTCAGCTTGCCGGCGCCGCTGGCTCTGGTGTGGCAGCGCAGCTACAGCTCCGACAATCCCGTGGTCGGCTTGCTGGGCCAGGGCTGGAGCCTGCCGATTTCGCTCGCGCTTGAATTTTCCGCCGGCGCGATCACGCTGCTCGACGCCCAGCACCGCGGCATCTCGTTTCCCTTGCTGCGCGTGGGCGAGTCGTTCTACTCGCGCCATGAACAGATCACGCTGTCCCGCATTGACGTGTTCACGTTCGAACTGATCGACAAAGACTCAGACATCAACCGGTTCCTGCTCCCCGATCCGTCATCGACGCGCGCGCGGCTGGTCAGCAAGACTGACCGCAATGGCAACCGCATCGGCATCGATTACGACGCGCGGCAGCTGCCGAGCCGGGTCATCGACAGCGCCGGGCGCACGCTGGTGCTCAGCGTGGACGCGCGGGGCAGGCTCACGGCCGTCATCGACTTGCGCGAGGAGGGCGGGCAACCGGTCGTACTGGTGCATTACGAGTACAACGCCGCGGGCGACTTGGTACAGGTGCGCAACCGCGCCGGCGAAGTCACGCGCGAGTTCGCGTACAAGAACCACATCATGGTCATGCACGCGCAGCCGGGCGGGCTGATATCGGAATACGAATACAACGAATATTTTCCGCATGGCCGGGTGATGCGCAACTTTACCAACACCGGCCAGTCGTGGCGGTTTGTGTACGCCGCGCGCCAGACGCTCGTGACCGACAATCTCGGGCGCAAGGTGTACTACCGTTTCGACGCCGAGCGGCGCTACCTCGGGATGACCAACGCGATGGGCGGCAAGGAGGTGCGCGAGCTGGACGCTTTCGGCAACCTGACCGCACTGACCGACGCCAGCGGAAGAACCGAGCGCTTTCAGTACGATCATCGCAGCCGTGTGACCCGCATCGAGGCGGCCGACGGAGCGGTCACGCGCATCATCTACGATCTGCGCTTCGACAAGCCGGTGAGCGTTACCGATGCGATGGGCGGCGTCACGACGCTGCGCTATGACGGCAATGCCAACCTGACCGACGTGATCGACGCGCTCGGCCAGCGTACGCAATATCGCTACGATGGACGCGGTTTGCCGGTGGAGGTGGTCGATGCGCGCGGGGGAAGCAAGCGGCTCGCATACAACCCGGGCGGCCAGCTGACGGAGCACACCGACTGCTCTGGCCAGAGTACGAAGTTCGAGCACGACGCCGACGGCAACCTGGCGCGCGTGCGCGATGCGCTGGGCAACGTCACGGCCTACGAGTACGACCTCGCTGGCAGGCTGACTGAGGCCCGCTATCCCGATGGCGGCAGTGAAGCGTTCGAATACGATGCGCTCGGACGCCTCACCGCCCACATCGACGCCGCCGGCCACCGGACCCGCTATGCGTTCGATGCGGAAGGGCGCCTGCTCGAACGCACCAATGCGCTGGGCGGCCAGCTCGCCTATCACTACGACGGCGCCAAGCGGCTGGCCGAACTGGTGAACGAGAACGGCGCGGTGTACGCGTTTGCATATGATGCGCTCGACCGGCTGACCCAGGAAACCGGGTTCGACACGCGCACCACCCGATATCGCTATGACCCAGCGGGCTTGCCGCTCGCGAAGACGGAACTCGGAGAGATTGGCCGGCCAGGCAACCCGATCGACACGGTCTACCGTCGTGATGCTGCAGGCCGCCTGAAAGAAAAAGTCGTCACCGCCGGGACCGAGGTGCTGTCCACGCGCTTCCGTTACGACCTGCTGGGACGGCTGACCGAAGGCGCCAACGCCACCGCCACGGTGGAATTGGAGTATGACGCCATTGGCCAGTTGATCGCTGAAACTAGCAGGGCGCCGGCCTGCATGACCCGGCTACGCCATCAGTACGACGTGCTGGGCAACCGGACCCAAACGATCCTGCCGGACGGGCGCGCGCTCAACCATCTGTTCTACGGGTCCGGCCACCTTCATCAGATCAACCTGGACGGAGAGATTGTCAGCGACATCGAACGCGACGCCGCGCACCGGGAGATCCTGCGCACGCAAGGCGCGCTGACCAGCCGGTTCGATTACGACCCGGTGGGGCGCTTGACCGGGCAGGTAACGCGGCTGGATCGGATGCGTGCTGACGCGGGCCTTGCGGGCCAGCGCGACGCGTGGCAGGCGAGTGACGCTGCGCCATTCGAGCAGGCGGACGGACCGGAGCTGATCTCGCGGCGCTACCAGTACGACCGAAGCGGAAACCTGGTCGGGCTGGACGACCAGCGCTTCGGCCGTACCAACTACCGTTATGACGCCATTGGCCGAATCCTGGCGGCGAGCCAGCCCAACCTGGAAGAGACCTTCAGCTTCGACCCGGCCCACAACCTGCTCGACCCGGCGGGCGCGAATGCTGGCGGCCGCGTAGTGGATAACCGCGTCACGGTATACGAGGACAAGCGCTACGCCTACGATACGCACGGCGACCTGGTCGAAAAGAAGATCGGGCGCCATACGCGGATCGCGCTCGAATGGAACGCAGAGCATCAGCTCACGCGCTCCCACGTGACGCGCAACGCGCATGAGGACGTCCAGCTAGTGCAGCATACCGAGTACGGTTACGACCCCTTCGGCCGCCGCATTCTCAAGCACGATGCATTTGGCGAGACGCACTTTGCATGGGATGGCAACCGGTTGCTTTCAGAAACGCGTGGCAGCCATGAGCGCACATACCTATACGCGGGCAGGTCATTCGTGCCGCTAGCACAAGTGGATTCATCCAGAGATGTGCCCCCGTTAGCGCTTGAAGCAGAGATTTTTCACTTCCATGTCGACCACATTGGTACTCCTCGCGAGTTGACCGACGCAGCGGGAAATCTTATATGGACCTCATGCTTCAAAGCGTGGGGAAATGTGCTGATCGCCGATTCGCGCCACTGCAGTTCCAACCCACTCGCGCAATCGCATGCACAGCAGCTGAGGTATCAAGGACAGTACTTCGACCCCGAAACCGGACTGCATTACAATCGATTCCGATATTACGATCCCGACGTCGGTAGATTTGTTGCACAAGACCCTATTGGATTGTGGGGAGGTACAAATATTTATCAGTACGGGCCGAATCCATCCGGCTGGATCGATCCGCTCGGACTAGCGGGTGATCCTGCGACTGCTACGCATATCACCTACGTGGGAATAGACTCTGCCACAGGAAAACCATACGTTGGCTATGCCAGTATGCAAGGCGATCAGCTTGGACTCGAGGTATTGGAGCGTCGTTACTCTAATGATTTCTCACGATTCGCATCACCGCCCGACGTTATTTATCGCGGCTATGGCCAGGACGGCAAAGACATTGCGCGGGGGCTCGAACAACGGACATTTGAGCGATTCGGCGGTCAGGCCGGGACCGCTAATCTTCAAAACCCTGTTGGCGCAGGGAACGCGCGACACGATATATATCTTGATGCAGCCGATGAGCATCTGGCGGCGCAAGCATGTGTTTGTTAGTAAGGAGGCCGGGAAATGGAAGATATTCAGCGAAAAACGGGCGATGTGGTCGTGATTAAGTTGGGCGCCCATCTTTTCACTTTGGCGCAGTTTTTAGCTAGCCCATCCATGCGGTTTTATGATATTTCCAACGCGACAGGTACATGGAAAAACATAGACCTAAATAAGTTCAATCCTCTGTTTAGCGTATTCGTGTCGAGAGAGGTTCTCCAAAATCTGGTTGTTGGAAGAGTTGATCAATCTTCGGTGATGGCGAGTATTGAGTTGGGCGAATCACTTTGGATTAAGCCTCACCTCAATTTTGATGGGGGATTTGCTTTCCGCGGCGGAAATTTGATAGACATCGGACCGGATGGACGAATCGAGACGACCGAGGCGCCTGTAATCAAGGCAGATTTAAGCCTGCCGGAAGATCGTAAACTAATCGAAAAATACGAATTAACTAATATGTGGGGGGCTGAACCATTACGTGAACGCCTCGCCCGATATTTCGAAACGGGCATCAATCGGGACGATCTGAAGTTTGAAGTCTTCCCGGGGTTGTGGAGTGATCGTAAGAAATTGCGACCTCTCACAAGTCGGCTTCCGGTTCCGCTTCGCTAGCAAACGCTGTTTTTTTAAATGGTAGTGGTAGCCATGCCGAGTTTCGGAAATTCCTCTCCATGACGTGGGATGGGGCGTTCTCGAAATTAAATGCAAAAGTCAGGAAAATAATGAGATTGTTATCCAAAAGCGTTAAGCCTGGTAACCTATTCTATATTCCGGCGATGAAAAATAACATTGCGGGTTTCGTCATTTCGCGTTATATCGATCTCGTTCAGCCCAATGTGGGTTACCTTATTGAGGTTTTCGCCAAATTTTACACAGATCCGCCGAAAGCTATCGATGAGATTGACGCAAAACAACGCCTCTTTCGCCCAGTTATGTTCAGCATGTATTTTAGTGAAATACCAAAATGGAAAATATTGTTTAGCGATCCTGAGTACGGCAAAAGCCAGTCAGACTATGCGAATATTACGTTTGCCTTCCACGATGATCTTTGGATCGGCGGTCAGGGCGGAATTCGTCCCGATTCGCCTGAGCAGCTGCGGGACTTCGAAGAGTCAATTTGCTGGCGTACACATCATCTCATATTTAGAGTCAATGCGCATTTGGCGGGCTTGCTGGGTCCGAACGAGCGCTACGATTATCATCGCGTTCCGGCTAAATATCGAATAGATGATCCAGCCGGGATTCAAGAGGTGAGGGCGTTGGCAGCAGAAATCGACGAACGCTCAAAATCGTGGAAATTCAAGGAAACCTAACAACGGACGTTCGACGATTCAAGCGCAAGGAGGGAGTGCGAGCGCACGAATTTTATTTTCAATGGCCAACGCCGGCGGGAAATTTACCTGGAATCAGCGGATGATCGCATCGCGACTCAATCCGGTCGGAGTGACACAAGTGAATGTGGCGTTTCACACGCGCGAAATTCTGAGAATGTCTTTGCATCAGTCCCTGCTGTTCGAAGAAAGAGGAATTTGGGAACGATGAGACCTCAAGTGACATACAAGGGATAATATGTTCTTATTGAAAAATAAATATATATGCGATTTGATATGTTTTTAAATGTTACTTCCTCAGCTGATGCGATTAGGTTTTATGTAGAAGAGTTGGGGCTTTTTCGGGTTGCCATTGATTACGGCATGAAGTCATTTCTATTGTGTGCGACAGAATCGCCTTATGTGTGCTTGAACGTTGGTGAACGACCAATATCAATTAGCGAATATCCGCGTTTCGGGATCCAGGTGGACGATTGTGGCAAGGAATTTCGCCGTCTGAGAGATATTCAGTTTAGCAAGAGCGCGGGCATTGTACCTAGTCGCGAGGCGTATTTGAGGTTAGCGACTTTCCCATTGGGAAAAATTTCTCAATGAAAGATCCGTCTGGTAATCGATTCATACTATTTGAGGATTATATGTCTCGCCTTGACGTCTAGCGCAATCCTCGCAGCGTCCGCGCAATCGAAATGTCGCCGATCCGTTCATGCCATGATCAGTCGAGGTTGTACCGGCACCCTCGCCCGCTGCCGTTGGTCGAGAAGTGAAGATCATTGCGATGTTGGTCAAAGGGAAACAAATATAAATAAGCCGCGCGACAAAATACGCCGGTGAGCGATCGTCCTTCATCAAAAACAAGGTGCGGCCCATGCTTAATTCTATAATTTTGATTCCGGTAAATGATTGGGGCGAAGGTGAGCGATTTTACAAAGACGTAATGCGATTTTCGAAAATTGATGGCCACGATTTTTTTACACCCGGAGGATGTAGCTGTGTCTGCATCAATCTAATAATAGTCAGAGACTTCGACCGAGACGGCTACGGGCTAGTCAGCGGGAGGCCAAGATTCCCCATCTTCAGATACTCTATCCTGAAAGATTTTTTGTCGTATTGCAAGGGGATATCCGAGAGGCGCCACTTTTGATTTTGCCTGCGAAAACCCAGGCGGTTATTTTGCCCGAGTTATCGATCCGTTTGGGAACACGTTTGAAATAATGTGCGATAGTTTTGATGATGCCGACAATACTATAGATCCATTCCAATGGTCGTTTTATCGAAGGTATTAGCGGTCAAGCGAGGGTGTTTCCGGCATGACGGCCGGTTGATCGTTGCATTGCATCCAAACATGTGTCAAATGCGATCGAATTTTATGTGGGGTCAATCTTCACGTCATGGAGCTGGGATTGACTAGGTTGATATAGAGCGCTTGTTTTCGCCGGCCTATCGGTTTTTGGTTCTGAAAAATACGTTCTGAGGTTGAGTGGAAAATTTCGATCATTATGCGGCCGCGAAGCTGTTATCCGCAAAATTGAGCGGCGAGGGTTATTCCGAATGGTCTCAGAAAATCGATGACAGCATGGTGGAAGGGGCCACGGGCACGGAGATTTTCATGATACTTAGAATGAGAACATCGGAATTTTTGTTGTCCGAACAGGGATCGCCTGCGGTCATCGCATTAGCAGGCGAATTGTTGCGACAACTGAACGATTCGTTGAGTTAGACATCCGTTCGCGACTTGCCTCAGGAAGGGACGAATTCAACGATGGGCTTGAGGCTGGCGACAGAAATTTCGATCCGTGCCCAGTGGTCCGCGCAAGAGCCTTTGGCGGAGGTCGTGGTCGACAGCGTTCCCACGCACTTGCGGGTGTCGGGAAGCGTTCTCGAGGCGGCAGTTCACTGCGACGGCATGACACTATTGTTGCTGACGGACGATGTGCCCTACGAAGACATGCTGTCGATTTACTTGCTCGGCCCTCAGTTGCAGTTGCTTGACAGCGCCCGCATTGGCGCGGCCTATGCGACCGGGAATTTTTCGGGTTTAACCCTGGTTGAACCGAATCGACTGCGCTTTCGATTTATCGACGACGCCGAATGGTGGGTCGAGATTTTGCCCGCGCCGTCGTTTCGGCTGCCGTTGGTCAGTGAAGTGAAGGGCGTCACCCGCAGTCATATGTTTTCACGCCATTTTCTGGTCGGCGCCGATCGGATTGGCGGGCGGACCAGAAACAACGGACCTCATCTAACAGAATGACAAGAGAAAAGTGAGGGACTATGCCGCGGAATCGTAAAGCCGGTTGATCCGTCGTTTGCCCCGGGCCGACGACTGTCTGCAAACCCGGTCCCGAACCGCGCGCCGCGCGATTCTCAGATTTATATTTAATGATTGCGTCGCGAAAGGGAAAAAATGAGTGACAATTTATACGAGTCGGATGACTTTGCGATGTGGGTTGAGAATGAATCATCGGTGCAAATGAAAGCGGTGACCCAGCAAGGCGATCCAGTCGAGTTTTCATTTGATGAAATCGAAAATATTATTGCGATACTTACCAAGTGGGTGCAGAGATATAAGTAGGAATCGCGAAATGTCTGGAACGTAGTTCAGTGCCATGGAGCGTGAGAAGGTGAAAAGCTGCCCAGCATCGGGACGAGCTGGGAAATTCGTAGGAAGTATGAACCTGAAGCCGTACTAACAAAGCGAGGCGCTATGTCGTGGAATCGTAAAGTCGTTTGGTCCGAGGGCATGCTGCTGCAGCCGCAGCACCTGCAACAGCACGACCGCTATCTGCAAACCCAGCTTGAGGCGCGGGTGCGCCCCTTGCGCCCATTCTCATGGGGCTTCTCATCCCTGAAAATCGACGATGCGCAGCTCGGCCTCGGCAAGCTGTCGCTGCAGGCATGCAGCGGCGTGCTGCCGGACGGGACGCCGTTCTCGCTGCCCGCCGACGACGCGCTGCCCCTGCCGATCGATGTGCCGGAGGACGCGCGCGGCGTGATGGTGGTGCTGGCGCTGCCGCTGCGCCGGCCCGGCATCGCCGAAGTCGGCGACAGCCATGCGCACGATAACTTCGCGCGCCACACGCCGGTGGACCACGAAGCCTGGGACAGCAATGGCCTCGACAGCAGCGCGCTGATGCAGGTCGGGCAGCTGCGCCTGCGCCTCGCGCTCGAATCGGAAGTGGCCAACGCCTACGCCTGCATCGGCGTGGCGCGCGTGATCGAACGGCGCCCCGACAACAAGCTGGTGCTCGATCCCGACTACTGCCCGCCGTGCCTGGACTATCGCGTCGCGCCGCGCCTCGGCGCCTTCGCCGATGAACTCCTCGGCCTTCTGCACCAGCGCGGCGACGCCCTCGGCAACCGCCTGTCGCAGCCGGGCGCCGCCGGCGCCGCGGAGATTTCCGACTTCCTGCTGCTCCAGATGATCAATCGCGCCGAGCCGGTGTTCGCGCACTTGTGCAGCCTGTCCGGCCTGCATCCCGAGGAGCTGTATCGCGCCCTGGTGGCGCTGGCCGGCGAACTGGCCACCTTCAACTCGGGCACCAAGCGGGCGGTGCAGTATCCGGCCTACCGCCACGACGCGCTGCGCGAGTCGTTCCAGCCGGTGGTCGATCACGTGCGCGAAGCGCTGTCGATGGTGATCGACTCGCGCGCGGTGCCGATCCCGCTCGAGGAGCGCCAGTTCGGCCTGCGCGTGGCGGTGATCCGCGACCCCGAACTGGTAAAAACCGCGACCTTCGTCCTCGCGGTGAACGCGCAGATGCCGGCCGAGCACCTGCGCGGGACCTTCCCGCGCCAGGTCAAGATCGGGTCGGTGGAGACGATCCGCGAACTGGTCAACCTGCAGCTGCCCGGCGTGCTGCTTCGGCCGCTGCCGGTGGCGCCGCGCCAGCTGCCGTTCCACGCCGGCTTCACCTACTTCGAACTCGATCGCACCGGCGACTACTGGAACCAGCTGGCCACGTCGGCCGGTTTCGCGATGCACGTGGCGGGCGAATTCCCGGGCCTGCAGATGGAGTTCTGGGCGGTGCGGCGATAAGCGCAACGGTGCGGAATTTTATCCTGATTGCATAGCTTTATTGCAATTTCCCATGGTAAGCTTTCAGGCATGCGCAGCGTCGATCGACGCTGCCATTTTGCCTCGGACCGCAGATCGATGACACTTTCTCGCCCATCGCTTGAACTCACCAGCCTGACCCACTCGGGCATGGTGCGCTCGCATAACGAAGACCATCACATGGTCGACGCTGCGCGCGGTCTGGCGATCCTGGCCGATGGCATGGGCGGCTACAACGCCGGCGAAGTGGCCAGCGAGATGGCGGTCAGCCAGCTGGCCGCGGGCCTGGGCGACGCCGCTGCGGACGCGGCGCCGGCCGCGCTGGTCAGGCGCCAGGTCGAGCGCATCAACGCGGCCATCTACGATGCGGCCCAGTCGCAGCCGCAGTGCGCCGGCATGGGCACCACGCTGGTGTCGGCGCTGTTCCGGCCCGGCCGCATGACGGTTGCCCACGTCGGCGATTCGCGCCTGTACCGCTGGCGTGGCGGCGCCTTCCAGGCCATCACGCGCGACCATTCGCTGCTGCAGGAGCAGATCGACAGCGGCTTGATCAGCGTGGAGGAAGCGCGCCGCTCGCACAACAAGAACCTGGTCACGCGCGCGCTTGGCGTCGAGCCGACGGTGGAGGTCGAGGTGCACGAGCACGACACCCAGCCCGGCGACCTGTACCTGCTTTGCTCCGATGGCCTGAACGACATGGTGGCCGACGACGACATCGAGCGGGTGCTGCACGCGTACGGCACCCAGCTGTCCGCGGCGGCGCAGCAGCTGGTCCAGCTGGCCAACCATAACGGAGGGCGCGACAACGTGACGGTGATCCTGGCGCGCGTGCTGGAGAAGCCGGTGGAGCGCGGCATGCTGGCGCGGCTGGCGGCATGGGTCAGGCCGGGAGCGGCATCGTGACGATCAGCGTGACCGTGCGCGACCTGAGCATCGGCGGTGCGCCGTGGCAGGCGGCCCTGCCCGATCCCGTGGCCACGATTGGACGCAGCGCAACCAGCGACCTTGTGCTGCAGGATCCCGACAAGCACGTCTCGCGCCTGCACGCCACCATCGAGCGGCGCGGCGATAATTACTGGTTGATCGTCAATTCGAAGATCAATCCCATCCTCGTGGACGGCGAGCCGCGCCAACCGGGGACGACGGTCATGCTGCGTAACGGCGCCAACGTCGGCATGCATCCGTTCGAACTGGTGGTCAGCATCGAGGCGGGGGCGCCGATGCCGGCGTTCGCGCCAGCGCCGCCGATGCCGGCATCGATACCGGCGTTCCCGCCGGCGCCGCCGATGCAGGCGCCAATGCCGGCGTTTCCCACCGCGGCGCCGGCTCGCCTGCCGGATAACTACAACTGGCTCGACGACGCACCGATCCCGGGCGCGCAGAATCCGTTTGCGCCGGGAGCGGCGTCACAGGCGGCCGCCCAATCCAATCCGTTCTTGCCGAGCGCTGCGCCATCCATCGCGCCGTCCAATCCTTTCGGTCGCGAAGCGCCTTCCACTGGCCTGGTGATGGGCATGCCCGGCCCGCTGGACGGCCACCTCGGCTCGGCGCAAGTGCTCGATCCGCTCGCGCTGCTGGGCGGCACCGCGCCTGCGCCGTCGTTCGGCGCCATGCTCGGGCCGGCCGGTGCGCCGCTGATCGATTTCGGCGGCCCGGCGCGCGGTCCCGCCACATCCGGCATCGATCACGTCCACGATTTCAACCTGCCGTTCGGCGCGGCGCCGGCCTCGCCGCCGTCGGCGGCCGCACCGACCGGAACCGTCGCGCTGGACGCCTTCCTGCACGGACTGGGTAACTCCGGCATTCGGATTCCGCCCGGCGAGGAGACCGCTTTTTTCGACAAGGCGGGCGGCGTGGTGCAGGCGGCGGTGGAGGGGCTGGTGACGCTGCTGCTGGCGCGCGGCGAAATCAAGAAGGAACTGCGCGCCGAGGAACGCACCATGCTCGCTTCGCGCGCCAACAACCCGCTGAAGTTCATGGGTTCGGCGGAGGAGGCGGTGCGCTTCCTGTTCGACCCGGCCGCCGCCAATGCCGGCGCCTTCCTCTCGCCGCAAAAGGCCATCGAGGACGCCTGCACGGAGCTGGTCGCTCACGAACTGGGACTGGTCGCGGGCATGCGCGCGGCGGTGATCGGCGCGATCCGGCGCTTCGAGCCGCAAGCGCTCGAACGCAACGCCGGCAAGGTCGGCGCGTCGCTGATTCCGATGGGCCGCAAGGCCAAATTGTGGGACTCCTACGTCGAGCAGTACGAGAAGATCGAACTTGAAATGGCGGATAACCTCGACCGCCTGTTCGAGCGCGACTTCCTGACCGCGTACACCGACCAGGTTCGACGGATGAGCAAAAAATGAGCGAGGGACAAGGCACATACCTGGGGCGCTACCGGCTGGGCGAAGTGCTCGGGCGCGGCGCCATGGGCGTCGTCTATGAAGGCTACGACCCCAAGCTGAAAGGGCGCAAGGTCGCCATCAAGACCATCCTGAAAAGCCAGCTGCTCGACCCGCAGATGGCGGCCGAATACTCGGCGCGGTTCGACACCGAGGCCGGCAACGTCGCCAGCCTGAATCACCCGAACATCGTCACCGTGTACGACTTCGGCAACGAAGCCGACGTGGCCTACCTGGTGATGGAGTTCATCGACGGCAAGGAGCTCAAGCACTACCTCGATGCGAAACACCTTTTCGGCATCGACGAGACCGTGGGCATCGTCTGCAACCTGCTCGACGCGCTGGACTACGCGCACGAGAAATTCATTTATCACCGCGACATCAAGCCGGCCAACGTGATGATCGACGTGCGCGGGCGCGTCAAGCTGACCGATTTCGGCGTGGCGCGCCAGTCGGACGGCTCCGGCAACGATGGCACGCGCGCCGGCACCATGGTCGGCACGCCGAGCTATATGTCGCCCGAGCAGATCAAGGGGCTGCCCGCGCAGGCCGCGGCCGACCTGTTCGCCACCGGCGTGGTGTTGTACCAGTGCCTGACGCTGCACAAGCCGTTCAGCGGCGGCAGCGAGTGGGAGATCTGGCAGAAGATCGTCAACGAGCCGCCGCCGCCGCTGTCGCAGTACCGCGCCGGCGTGCCGCCCGCGCTCGAGCGCGCGATGCTGCGCGCGCTGGCCAAGGATCCGAAGGAGCGGCCGCCATCTGCCGCGGCCATGATCGCCGACCTGAAGGCTTCGATCGCCGGCGCCAGCTTCGATCCCGATGCGACCCGCATCGTCAGCAGGCCCGCGCCTGGTCCCGCGCGCGACGATTCGAGCATGCGCCCGGTCACCCAGGTGGGTGTCGGCACCGGTTCGCAGGGCGGAGGCTCCGCGGCCGCCGCGCCGGCATTCACCCAGCAAAGCAGCGAAATCGAGCTGGAATTCTGGCGCAGCATCAAGGACAGCGGCGACCGCGAGGAATTCCAGCTGTTCCTGGAGCGCTTCCCGGCAGGGACCTATTCCGACCTGGCGCGCAGGAAGATGTCAAAACTGGGCGGCGCAGTAGTGGCCGACGACACCGACGCCAGCATGGCGCGCCAGATCGAGGAGCAGGAGGCGAAGGTACGGCAGATGCGGGCCGACCAGGAGCGCCGCCTGGCCGAAGCGGAGCGCGAGCGCGAACTGGCGCGCCAGCGCGCCGAGGAGGCGCGGCTCGAGCAGATCCGCGCCGAGGAAGCGCGGCGGCGCGAAGAGGAAGAGGCGCGCCTGCGCGCGGAAGCCGCCGCGCGCGCCAGGGCCGAGGAAGAGGCGCGGCTGGCCGAGCAGGCGCGCCTGCAGGCGCTGGAGGCGGAGCGGATCGCGGCTGCGCAAAGGGAAGCGGCGCGCGTCAAGGCGGAAGAGGAGGCGCGCGCGAAGGCGGCGGAAGAGGCCGCGGCGCGCGCACGGGCCGCCGAGGAGGAGGCGAAGCGGATCGCAGCCTCCGAAGCGGAGGCCCGGCGAGTCGAGGCGGCGCGTATCAAGGCCGCGGAAGAGGAAGCCGCCCGCGTGAAGGCCGCTGAAGAAGCGGCTGCCCGGATCAAGGCGGAGGAAGAAGCGGCGCGCATCAAGGCTGCGGAAGAGCAAGCTGCACGCGTGGCGGCCGCCCAAGAGGAAGCTGCCCGCATCAAGGCCGCTGAAGAGAAGGCGGCCCGCGTCAAGGCGGAGGAAGAAGCGGCTCGCATCAAGGCGGAGGAAGAAGCGCGCATCAAGGCCGCGAAAGAGGAAGCGGCCCGCGTCAAGGCCGCGCAAGAGGAAGCGGCCCGCGCGAAGGCGGAGCAAGAGGAAGCGGTCCGCGTCAAGGCCGCCGAAGAGGAAGCCGCGTCGCGCGCGAAGGCCGCCGAAGAGACTGCGCGCCAGCTGAAGCTGAAGCAGAAGGCGGATGCGGAGCGGCGGGAGCGCGAAGCCGCAGATCAGGAAGACGCGACCAGGCTGCACAAGCCGGGCGACGCTCGCCTCGCCGGGGAGCAATGGGCGGCGGCCGAAAAGCGCGCGGCAGAGCAAAAGGCGCAAGAGGAGGCGCAGCAGCGCCGTGAGACGCAAGTTGCCGAGACGGCGCCCAGCGCGGACGAGACGACGCGGATTATCCGGCCGTCGGACCGCGCCGGTCTGATCGCGATTGCGCCGGAGTCGGACAAGGAAAAGACCGCAACGCCAGCCGCTGAAGCGCAAGCCGAAGCCGTCGAGCGGGAGCAGCCTTCCATCGCTTCGGCGATCGGCCACGAGGTGAAGGAAGCTGCGGCCGCGCGCGCGATGCCGGCACCGCAGCGCGCCCCCGCGCCTAACAAGACGCCGCTGTTCTTGGGGATCGGCGCGGCAGTGCTGGTGCTGGCCGGCGGCGCCTACATGCTTACTTCAAAAAAGGAAGCGCCGGTCGAAGCGAAGAGCGTCCCCGCCCAGCCCGAGCGCGCGGTCGTCGCCGAACCCAAGTCTGCGGAACCAGCCGGGCCGGCGCGGGTCGTGACGTCGCCGCAGCCCGCGCCTGAAGTCAGCAACGCAACGCCACCGCCGGCGCCTGACCTGCGTGCGGAAAAAGAGGCGGCGAAGCGCGCGGAGGCGCAGCGACTGGCCGATCTCAAGGCGAAGGAACAGAAGGATCAGAAAGCGCTGAAAGAGCAGAAGGACAAGGAGCAGAAGGACAAGGAGCAGAAAGAGCTCGCGGCGCGCAAGGCCGCGGACGACGCCAAACTGGCGGAGGAGAACAAGGCGAAGGAGGCTGCGGCGCAGAAGGCGCGGGACGAAGCGGCCAAGGTCGCGGCCGCGCGCGACGAGGCGGCGAAAAAGGATCTCGCCGCCAAGGCCAAGGCAAAAGAGCTGGCCGACCAGAAGGCCAGGGATGATGCGGCCGCGGCGCAGCGGGCGAAAGAACTGGCAGAGCAGAAGGCGCGCGATGAAGAAAAGGCCAAGGCAACGGCGGCTGCGGCCGCGGCCAAGGCAAAGGCCAATTCCGATCCGGATGCATTGTTTGCGCAGGCCCAGAGCGCCGAGAAAGAGGGCCGCTCGCGTGAGGCGGTCGACCTGTACAAGCGGGCCTACGGCGCCGGAAGCGGCCGCGCCGCGCGCATGTTGGGCGACATTTATGGAAAGGGAAGCGGCGACGTCGGCCGGGACTATGGCGAGCAGCTGCAGTGGTACGAGAAGGCCAAGGCGGCCGGTGTCGATGTGCCGACGCCAGGCAAGCGGAAGTACTGATTACATCGCGTCAGGTCGTACTGCAATTAAGTCAGGGAATACATCGACACTACGCAAAGGCGCGTCAGCCCAACAACCGTCGTACTCGCGCAGGCGGGTACCTATGCTGAGCATGCCGATGAGGGGAAGCACGCTCAGTATGGGTACCTGCCTTCGCAGGTACGACGGGTAATGACAACACTGAGCATGCCGATGAGGGGAAGCACGCTCAGTATGGGTACCTGCCTTCGCAGGTACGACAGGTAATGACAACAGGATCCGGTGGACCTGACCCCATTTTCGAATTAGCGCGCTTTGAGCAGCCGCGCGATGTCGCGTGCAAAGTAGGTCAGCACGCCGTCGGCGCCGGCGCGCTTGAACGCCATCATCGATTCCATCATCACCTTGTCGTGATCGAGCCAACCGTTTTGCGCGGCGGCCTTGATCATCGCGTACTCGCCGCTGACCTGGTAGGCGAACGTCGGCACGCGGAATTCGTCCTTCACGCGGCGCACCACGTCGAGGTAGGGCATGCCCGGCTTGACCATCACCATGTCGGCGCCTTCGGCCAGGTCCAGCCCGACTTCGCGCAGCGCTTCGTCGCTGTTGGCCGGATCCATCTGGTAGGTGTTCTTGTCGGCCTTGCCCAGATTGGCGGACGAGCCCACCGCGTCGCGGAACGGGCCGTAGAACGCCGACGCGTACTTGGCGGAATACGCCATGATGCGCGTGTGGATGTGGCCCGCTTCTTCCAGCGCCGCGCGGATCGCGCCGATGCGCCCGTCCATCATGTCCGACGGCGCCACCACGTCCACGCCGGCCGCCGCATGGGTCAGCGCCTGGCGGATCAGCATCTCGATGGTCCTCTCGTTGACGATGTAGCCGGTGTCGTCCGGCAGGCCGTCCTGGCCGTGCGTGGTGTACGGATCGAGCGCGATGTCGGTCAGGATGCCCAGGTCCGGGAAGCGGGCCTTCAGCGCCTTGACCGCGCGCGGCACCAGTCCGTCCGGATTGGTCGCCTCGACGCCATCATAGGTTTTCAGCGAAGCGTCGATCACCGGGAAAATCGCCAGCACCGGAATGCCCAGCGCCACGCACTCCTGCGCCACTTCCATCAGGAGGTCGACCGACACCCGCTCCACGCCAGGCATCGATGCGACCTGCTGGCGCTGGCCTTCGCCGTCGAGGATGAACACCGGGTAGATCAGGTCGGACGCGGTGATCGTGTTTTCACGCATCAGCGCACGCGAGAACGGATCGCGCCGCATGCGGCGCAGGCGAATGGCGGGGTAGGCGGACGGAGTCAGTGGCATGTCATGCATTAGAAAAAGTTAGTCATCGCTGTCGACAGGGTCGATCAGCACCGCGTTCGGATCGCGCTCCACGTCGGTCAGGCCGAGCAGGTCGATGATCTTGTCGTTCGCCTCGTCGATGCCGATGCGCTTGAGCGCCGAGAACAGCTGCACCGTGAACGGGAAGCCTTCGCCGTCCTCGTCCACATAACTGTCGAGCATCTGGCGCGCCTGGCGCAGCGCATTGGTCGATTCGTTGCGGTTGAGCTTGTCGGCCTTGGTCAGGATGCAGTGGATCGGCTTGCCGGTCGGGGCGAACCACTCGAGCATCTGGATGTCCAGCTCGGTGAACGGGCGGCGCGAATCCATGATCAGCACCAGCGCGGCGAGCTGCTCGCGGCGCTGCACGTAGTCGCCCAGCAGCTTTTGCCAGTGCAGCTTGGCCGAGCCGGACACTTCCGCGTAGCCGTAACCCGGCAGGTCGACCAGCAGCGCTTCGATCTCGTCGACCCGGGTCGGATCCTTGCGGTGCTGCCCGACGTGGGCGCCGCCGATCGAGAAGTAGTTGATGTGCTGGGTTCGGCCGGGGGTCTTGGACGCGAACGCCAGGCCCTTCTGGTTGGTCAGGATGTTGATGGCGGTCGATTTGCCGGCGTTCGAACGGCCCGCAAAGGCGATTTCAGGCGCCGTGGTGGTCGGCAGATCGCGCAGTTGGTTGACGGTCGTAAAGAATCGGGCTTGCCAGAGTTTGGACATGAATTGGAAAATTGCAACAAAAGGGGGCGATGACGCCAGAAAGCTATTGTACAATAAGGGGTTACGATTGTTGCGAAGCGACGCTTTTATCGGTTCGCAAGCACGTTGCATGCATTGGCAGTCCCTAAATAAAACCAATTATTGACTCGTCTAAGGTGTTTGAATGAATCGTGTGTTTTTTCCGTCCGCGTCCGCAGCAATTGTGAAATCCATGCTGGTCGCCGCGCTCGCGGTGTCCGGCCTCGCCAGCGCCGCCGAGCACGCCGCCGCGCCGGCCCCGGCCAAGGCTGACGCCGCCAAGGGCGCCACCTTGTTCGACAGCGGCGACGCCGCGCGCAGCCTGCCTGCCTGCGTGTCCTGCCACGGCGCCGCCGGCAATTCCACCATCGCCGCCAATCCGAAGCTGGCCGGCCAGGTCGAAAACTACGTCTACAAGCAACTCGTCGATTTCACCGGCGCGGACCGCAATCAAGCCGTGATGACCACCTACGCCAAGATGCTGACCGACGAAGAGAAGCGCAACGTCGCCGCCTACGTCGGCGCACAGAAGCAGAAGCCGGGCGCCGCCAAAAACAAGGACACGGTCGAGCTGGGCAAGAAGATCTATCGCGGCGGCATCGCCGACAAAGGCGTCGCCGCCTGCGCCAGCTGCCATGGCGCCACCGGCGCAGGCTTGCCGATCCAGTATCCGCGTATCGGCGGCCAGCACCAGGATTACACCGTCGCCCAGCTGACCGCGTTCCGCAGCGGCGCGCGCAAGAACAGCGCCCCGATGGCGGCGCTGGCCAAGCGCATGTCCGACGACGAGATGAAAGCGGTTGCCGATTACATCGCCGGCCTGAAATAATCACCCGGCCGCGCGCGGAACCGGGGTCTGGTCCCGCGGCGCGACGGGGACGCCGAGTCCCCATCTCAAAAGGGCAGCAGCGCAAGCGGGCTGCCCTTTTTTGTTGTAGAGCACAGGAATTTGCATAGCATGAGTAACACCGGAATCGAACTGAAAACCAGGCGCCGCGGGCTCGCCGACGCCGTCGAGCTGTTGTCGTCGATGCGCTTCGCCATCAGCCTGTTGACCATCATTGCCATCGCCGCGATGATCGGCACGGTGATGAAGCAGAACGAGCCGATGCCGAACTACGTCAATCAATTCGGTCCCTTCTGGTTCGAAATCTTCAACAAGCTCGGTCTTTATGCCGTCTATTCTGCCTGGTGGTTCCTGCTGATCCTGACCTTCCTGATCGCCTCGACCGCGCTGTGCATCGTGCGCAACGGCCCGAAGATGATCAAGGATATGCGCAGTTGGCGCGAGAACGTGCGCGAAGAATCGCTGCGCAACTTCCATCACAAGGCCGAGTGGACGGGCGCCCTGACCCGGCAGGCACTGGCGCAGCAGAGCGCGGCGCGCCTGGCCGACGCCGGCTACCGCACCAGGATCGTCGAGAAGGAAACCGGCACCCTGGTGGCGGCCAAGAAGGGCGCGGCCAACAAGCTCGGCTACATCTTCGCGCACGGCGCCATCATCGTCATCCTGCTCGGCGGCATGCTCGATTCGGACCTGCCGATCCGCTTCCAGCAGTGGTTCATGGGCAAGACGCCGTTTGCCGGCAACGGCGTGATCGCCGACATTCCCGCGAAGCACCGCCTGGGCCTCGGCAATCCCACCTTCCGCGGCAACACCATGATCCCGGAAGGGCAGGGCAGCGACACCGCCATCATCCCGCAGGCCACCGGCGTGCTGGTGCAGGACCTGCCGTTCACCATCCTGCTCAAAAAGTTCACCATCGACTTCTATTCGACCGGCATGCCCAAGCTGTTCGCCAGCGACGTCGAGATCCGCGACCATGAGACCGGCAAGACATTCCCCGCCACTATCGAAGTAAACAAGCCGCTGATCTACAAGGGCGTGGCGGTGTACCAGTCCAGCTTCGAAGACGGCGGCAGCAAGCTGAAGCTGACCGGTTTCCCGATGACGGGCGCCGACAGCAAGCCGTTCGCGCTGACCGGCGAAGTCAATTCGTCCACCGACCTCAAGCGCGGCGACGACCAGTATTCGGTCGAGTGGTCGGGCTTCCGTCCGTTCAACGTGGAGAACACGGGCAGCCAGGATGCGCGCGCCGTGACCAAGGGGCAGAGCCTGAACGAGCAGTTCTCCGCCAGCCTCGACAAGCACTCCGGCTCGGCAGCGAAGAACGCCAACAACAAGGACCTGAAAAACGTCGGCCCAAGCGTGCAGTACAAGCTGCGCGATAAGACCGGCCAAGCGCGCGAATTCCAGAACTACATGCAGCCGGTGACGATCGACGGCGCCCAGATGTTCCTCGCGGGCATGCGCATCTCGCCCGCGGACCCGTTCCAGTTCCTGCGCATTCCGGCCGACGACGAGCACAGCATGCGCGAGTGGATGCGCCTGCGCGCCGCGCTGGCCGACCCGGCCCTGCGCGCGCAGGCAGCCCGGCGCTACGCCGAGCGTGCGATGGCGTCGAGCGCCGGCGGCCGCGCGCTGCAGGAACAGTTGCGCGAGTCGAGCGAAAAGACGCTCGCCATTTTCGCCGGCGACGGCAAAAACGGCGGCTTCACCGCGGTGGCCGACTTCATCGGCGCGCTGAAAGTGCCGGAGGCCGAGCAGCGCAACGCCGCCAACCTGTTCATGAAAATGCTCAACGGCACGCTGTGGGAGCTGTGGCACGCGGCGCGCGAGCGCGACGGCCTGGCGCCGGTGTCCGCCGACGACAACCATGCGCGCTTCCTGCAACTGGCCACCAATGCGCTGTCCGACAGCTTCTTCTACGGCGCGCCGGTGCTGCTGCAGCTCGACGACTTCACCGAGGTCAAGGCCACGGTGCTGCAGGTGTCGCGCTCGCCGGGCAAGAGCGTGGTCTACCTGGGCTGCCTGCTGCTGGTGATCGGCGTATTCTCGATGTTCTACATTCGCGAGCGCCGCCTGTGGGTATGGATCCGCGAAGCGCCGGGCGGCAGCCACGCCCTGATGGCCATGAGCACGCAACGCAAGACGCTCGACTTCGAGCATGAATTCAACGACATGAAAGCCAAGCTGCCGCAATCGGCGTAAGCTGGCGGCACCAGGAGGATCTGATGGAACTCTCGCAAGCACAAACCTATTCGCAGGCGCCCGGCTATTTCCGCCGCCTCGGGCCGCTCGACTGGCTGTTCGGCGCCATGCTGCTGGGCGGCGCCGTGTTCGCGCTGAACCGCTACGGCGCGTTCATGGACTATTACGAAAAGGCGATCCTGCTGCTGGCCGCGCCGACCTTTGCCGCGCTGGGCTGGCACTGGAAACCGGTACGCTGGCTGATGCCGGTCGTCGCGCTGCTGGCGCTGTGGGCCGTGTCGCTGTACGGCGGCGACCTCGACATGGCGAACAAGAAATTCTTCCTCAAATACATGCTGTCGTCGCAGTCGGCGATCCTGTGGATGAGCACAATGTTCGTGTTCTCGACCGTGTTTTACTGGATCGGCCTGGCGGGGCGCTCGAATTTCGGCTCCGCGGTCGGCTCCAAGCTGTGCTGGGCGGCAGTGGTGCTCGGCTTCACCGGCATGATGGTGCGCTGGTACGAGTCCTACCTGATCGGCGCCGACGTCGGCCACATCCCGGTGTCGAACCTGTACGAAGTGTTCATCCTGTTCTCGATGATCACCGCGATGTTCTACCTGTACTACGAGCAGCGCTACGCGACGCGCCAGTTGGGCCCGTTCGTCATGCTGGTCATCACCGCCGCGGTCGGCTTCCTGATGTGGTACACGATGTCGCGCGACGCCGCCGACATCCAGCCGCTGCTGCCGGCGCTGCAAAGCTGGTGGATGAAGATCCACGTGCCGGCCAATTTCATCGGCTACGGCACGTTTTCGCTGGCCGCGATGGTCGGCTCGGCCTACCTGCTCAAGTCGCACGGCTACCTTCAAAATCGCCTGCCGTCGCTGGAAGTGCTGGACGACGTGATGTACAAGGCGATCTCGGTCGGCTTCGCGTTCTTCACCGTCGCCACCATCCTCGGCGCGCTGTGGGCGGCCGAAGCGTGGGGCGGGTACTGGTCGTGGGACCCGAAGGAAACCTGGGCGCTGATCGTCTGGCTGAACTACGCGGCCTGGCTGCACATGCGCCTGATGAGCGGCCTGCGCGGGCGCGTGGCGGCCTGGTGGGCGCTGATCGGGCTGGTGGTGACCAGCTTCGCCTTCCTCGGCGTGAACATGTTCTTGTCGGGTCTCCACTCCTACGGCAAGCTGTAAATACGCCAGTGTGTCGTACCTGCGAAGGCAGGCACCCGTACCGAGCGGGAAATTCGGTGAAAGCGTTTTCAGCATAGGCACCTGCCTCCGCAGGTGCGACGGCCGAGTCATAAGCGGCGCAGCGTACGCAAATAATTGACAATTTGGTGTAAGGTTGTCGCGATGTCATTCGACAAAGCTGCATCCCAACACCGAATTGCCGAGGAAAGCCATGCTGATCAAACGTAGCCCGAACGGCCTCGACCTGCCGTTTTCGTCCGAAATCACGCCGCAGGAAGTCTACGAGCAGCGGCGCAAGTTCATCAAGGCGATGGCCGTCGGCGCCGCCGTCGGCAGCTCGCTGTGGGAAATGGCGAACCGCGAAGCCTTCGCCCAGGCGCCGGCCGCCAAGCTGGCCGCCAAGCTCAATCCCGCCTACTCCGTGATGGAAAAGCAGACGCCGTTCAAGGACGCGTCGAGCTACAACAACTTCTACGAATTCGGCACCGACAAGTCCGAGCCGGCTGTCAACGCGCACACCCTCAAGACGCATCCGTGGACGGTGTCGATCGAGGGCGAGGTGAAGAAGCCGATGACGCTCGATATCGACAGCCTGACCAAGCTGGCACCGCTGGAAGAGCGCGTGTATCGCCTGCGCTGCGTCGAAGGCTGGTCGATGGTGATTCCTTGGGTTGGATATTCGCTGTCCGAATTGATCAAAAAGGTCGAGCCGACCGGGAATGCCAAGTTCGTCGAGTTCACCACGCTGGCCGACCGCAAGCAGATGCCCGGCGTCGGCAGCCGCGTGCTCGATTGGCCGTATGTCGAAGGCCTGCGCATGGACGAGGCCATGCATCCGCTGACACTGCTCACGGTGGGCATGTACGGTCAGGTGCTGCCGAACCAGAACGGCGCGCCGGTGCGCGTGATCGTGCCGTGGAAGTACGGCTTCAAGTCGGCCAAGTCGATCGTGAAGATCCGCTTCGTGAAGGACCAGCCGAAAACCGCGTGGAACGTGTCGGCGCCGAACGAGTACGGCTTCTACTCGAACGTCAATCCCGAGGTCGACCACCCGCGCTGGTCGCAGGCCAGCGAACGCCGCATTGGCGAGGACGGCTTTTTCACCAAGAAGCGCAAGACGCTGATGTTCAACGGGTACCCGCAGGTCGCCTCGCTGTACACCGGCATGGACCTGAAGAAGAACTACTGATCATGGCACTGAACCCGACCCCGCGCCAGGTCTTCGCGATCAAGGCCGGCATCTTCGCCCTGGGCTTGATTCCGGTGGCGAAGATGGCTTACCTGACCCTCACGCAGCAACTGGTCGAGCCGCTGGAACACATCACGCGCGGCACAGGCGACTGGGTGCTGTACTTCCTGTGCATCACGCTGGCGGTGACGCCGCTGCGCCGCTTCACCGGCTGGAACTGGCTCATTAAACTGCGCCGCGAGCTGGGGCTGTTCGCGTTCTTCTACGCCTGCCTGCACTTCATGACGTTCATCTGGTTCGATCACTTCTTCGACCTGGCCGAGATGTGGAAGGATGTGCTCAAGCGGCCCTTCATCACGGTCGGCTTCACTGCGTTCGTGCTGCTGGTTCCACTGGCGGTGACGAGCACCAACGGCATGATCAAGCGCTTGGGCGGCAAGCGCTGGCAGTGGCTGCACCGGCTGATCTACGTGATCGCGCCGCTGGGGATCCTGCATTTCTGGTGGATGAAGGCGGGCAAGCATGACTTCCAGCAGCCGATCATTTTCGGCGTTATCGTCGCGGTGCTGCTGGGAGTGAGACTGTACTGGAAGCTGGTGAAGCCGGCGCCGCGCGCGCCCGTGCAGGCAAACGCGCGGCGCGGCGGATCGCTTACTTGATCAGCGATTCGAGCGCGAACAGGTCGGCCGGATTTTCACGCTGGCGGATCAGGTGGGCCTGGCCGCCGTCGATCATCACTTCGGCGGCGCGGCCGCGCGTGTTGTAGTTCGAGGACATCGTCAGGCCATAGGCGCCGGCGCTCATGATGGCCAGCACGTCGCCCTGCTGCGCCGACAGGATGCGGTCGCGCGCCAGCCAGTCGCCCGACTCGCACACCGGGCCGACCACGTCGTACAGGTTGGCCGAGCCGTCGCGCTGCACCACCGGCTGCACGCCCATCCAGGCCTGGTACAGGGCAGGGCGCATCAGGTCGTTCATGGCCGCGTCGACCACGCAGAAATTCTTCTCTTCGCCCTGCTTGAGGAACTCCACCGTGGTGAGCAGCACGCCGGTGTTGCCGACGATCGAGCGGCCCGGCTCGAAGATCACCTTGATCGGGGCGCCGTCGTAACGCTCGGCGCGCCAGGCGTCGATGCGCTTGAACAGGCGGCCCAGGTAGTCGCCCACCGCCACTGGCGCCGCTTCGCCCGCTTCGCCGTAGTCGATGCCAAGGCCGCCGCCGATGTCGAGGTGGTGCAGCACGATGCCTTCGGAGCCCAGCGTGTCGATCAGTTCGATCAGCTTGTCGAGCGCTTCGAGCAGCGGCGCGTCGTCCAGCAGCTGCGAGCCGATGTGGCAGTCGATGCCGGCCACTTCCAGGTGCGGCAGCGCGGCCGCGGCGCGGTAGGTGTCGAGCGCATCGACGAAGGCGACGCCGAACTTGTTGGCCTTCAGGCCCGTGGCGATGTAAGGGTGGGTCTTGGCGTCCACGTTAGGGTTCACGCGCAGCGACACGCGCGCGGTCTGGCCCATGCTGCCCGCCACTTCGTTCAGGCGGTGCAGCTCCGGGATCGACTCGACGTTGAAGCACAGGATGTCGTGCGACAGCGCCAGGCGCATTTCATCGACGGTCTTGCCGACGCCGGAGAAGATCACCTTCGACGGGTCGCCGCCGCCGGCCAGCACGCGCAGCAGTTCGCCGCCCGAGACGATATCGAAGCCGGCGCCGCGGCGGGCCAGGATGTCGAGGATCGCCAGGTTCGAGTTCGCCTTCATCGCATAGCACACCAGCGCGTCGCGGCCGGTGCAGGCGTTGGCGTAGGAATCGAAGTTTTCCACCAGCGCCGCCTTCGAATAGACATAGGTCGGCGTGCCGAATTGCGCGGCGATATCGGACAGGGATGTGCTTTCGGCGTGCAGGACGCCGTCTTGGTAATTAAAGTGCGACATGTTTATTGTTGGGCAGCGGGAGTAGGGATGGTGACGGGGGCAACCGGAATCGCGGGCGGCTGCACTGGCGTGGCGGCCGGCGCCGGCCTGGCGGGCGGCTTCGGCATGTACAGCGGGCCGGTCTGGCCGCAGCCGGCCAGCAGCGCGGCGGCGCCGATAACGAGCGCAAGGGTGGACTTCACGATTAGAATCACGGTTTGATTAGCAGACCTTGGAGTGTAGCATGAGCGAAACAGAATTTTTGGACCTGGCCCAATCCACGCTGGACCAGATCGAATCGAAGATGGACCAGCTCAACGACGAGGACCTGCTCGATGTCGAGTGCAAGCGCAGCGGCAATGTACTCGAGATCGAATTCATCGACAACGGCAGCAAGATCATCATCAACAGCCAGGCGCCGATGCAGGAGATGTGGGTGGCGGCCAAGTCGGGCGGCTTCCACTACAAGCGCGTCGATGGCCAGTGGATCAACACGCGCGACGGCAGCGAGCTGTTCGCGGCGCTGTCGGCGCTGGCCAGCGCCCAGGGTGGCGTCGCGGTCACGCTGTAGACGCGGAGAGTTGTTGACAAGGGCGTCAATAAGTTGATTGATTCAACTACCACTCGTCCCTTGCCTTGTCCATTCAGTTGGCTTCTGCTTGGGACGAACTAGCCGCTCAGTTGGGCGGCTTTTTCACATCCGAAACGCAACTTCGCTCGGTGCCAAGAGCTCGTGCAATAAAGTACTTGCAAGTCATTCGGCAACGTCGGACGACGGGCCGCTTTCGACCCATTGCGGACCTTCAGCTACCATGCAACCGGCCTGCGCAGACCTCAAGACTCTGGCGAAGCGTTTGCGCAAATGTCTTCCAAGATAAAGAATTGCTCGCTTTCAGTCCCGGTAACGACGAAGCTAATCCATACGCTTCTGCCGCCTTGGGTAGGCACCTCACAATCAATCGCAGCGCGAAGGCACGAGGCATTCCCTTGATAATAGGCTACGGGCACGTCGCTCGACCTCACTGGTAGAAGTTCACTTCCTGATGCATCCGATAGTGCTTGGACCAAGTCGCCCCTTACTGCCTCGACTGGATCACGTCCGAGCGCCGTTGCGTAGCCATAACGTTCTACTAGCAATTCAAACTGATTCGTCGATAGCATGTCGAGTCCGGCGCAAGCCAGGTCGCGTAATGCATCCACGTTTTGTTGATGGGGTAGTAGCCGCATTAGTCTCTTAATCCTCAGGCATCGGTATGGCTGCTACTGGCCGTTAGCGGACCTAGTGTGGCCGTCCGCTTGCGACCCGAAGCGGACTGATTTATCTCGGCATTGAAGCGTCAATTTAGTTGTGTAAATTGAATACCGTGCCTTTGCCGAACTTCTCTTCGAGCTTGAGTCGCGCGTCGTCAAGGCATTCGGCTACGACATTAACTCGCTTCCCAACACTCGATGGGGTTTCCCAAATTATTGCTTTGTATGTTTTTTGGTTAGGTTGCATTATCACGTCCTCGAGCGCAGCATCAATCGACCGCTATTGGCCGGTTTCAGCCTTCCATAATCGGCAGCTCCCACAACCAAAGCAGTCGTTTGATACCGCATAACCTACCTCAACGGCGGTGCAAGGCAGAATTTAAATTGAATTCGGATTTGACCAGACTCTGTCACCATTTACTGTTAAGCCCAGCACCGTGCGAAAAGGGAAAAAATACTTGCCGTCGCGCTGAGCAGTGATGCCGAGTTCGTTGCACGGTAATCCGACAGGTAGCGGCGCGTCGACAGAGACCATTATTCCCGACATCCTCACTTCCTCTATCGTTGCCGAAAACAACCGCGTCCGGCACTCGACCCACACCCATTTCCCGGGCACGACGACCACGACGGTATGCTCCAGCAACCGAAGACGAATGTAATATTGGAAAACGAACGCGCAAGCCGCGACTGACACCACAATCGCGATAGCGCGAGATGCGTTTCGGGCGAATTTTTTGACTTGTGCCATATCACAAGACTAACATGTGAAATACCATATCCGAAGATCCGCTATTAGCCGGGTGCTGCCTGCAGGTGGTAGATCACAACCGACCCATTGCAGACGTCCGCGAATAACCTTAAATCATCCCGCCTCTTGCTCAGCGAATCGCGCTATCAACGATCTGCAAGCCTCGCTGCCTACCTTAGCTGCCCACGCCTCGGCGCTTTGAATTTCAGGCTCTAGTTTGGCTAACGCCTCCGCACTCCAGTGCCGTCGTACCTCGCCAAGCGGAAGCGCATCGGTATCAGAATCGATGCCGACAAAGATTAGAAAGTCAGCGTCACTATTCGCTATATCAACCTCATGACGAAGAGCAGAAAGCCGTCGTGAGCCGATCAAGTAACATAACTGCCCATCCAGCATCGCCTGTGCTGTCTCGACTACCTGCCGTCGTTTGGAATTGACATAATCGCTGTGGCTTAAGTATTCAGGCATACGGAGCTCACTGTGATAAGGGGGAACACTAGGTACACGCTGCACGCCTCGTTATGACCGCTATTGGCCGATTGAAGCCGTTGCTGGGCGACCGCTTCCGCCCCGAAGCAGACATCGGTCGATGGCTCACATGTTCGACCACTCAAGTGCAATGACCCGATCATTCATCCTTTTGATTGATCGGATTGCGCCGACGACTCAACAGAAAACCTAATAACATTAAACAACCGGGAATGACATACAAAGGCTGCGCGTCATACATCCGATGCGCCGTGTCTATCGCAATTGCACTTACTTCATCAACGGGGATACATGGGCGGCCATATTTTTCTATCTTCGCAAACTCGATCGTGAGAACTGGTCTTACTCCGCCGCCGCTAATGGAGTACGAAGCTTGCCAGAATAAAAGCAATCCGAACCCCATGATTACAAGAAAATCACCAAGTTTTTTCATACGACGGCTTTCTTTCAATACACTGAAGGGATTCCTCACTGACCGGCCGCTATTGGCCGCTTGATGACGATTGTGCGCAACACTAGGGCGGCTGTGTCCGCTTCCGCCCGGTATTACTGGCGATTGTGAGGTGGGCACGTCGGCTGCCCGCGCACGGCAGGTAGTCTGCTATTGGGACATACTATTCCAATTTGCAATAAAGTAGCCGAGAGGCCAAGTCCAGCGACCACGAAACCAAGGACAACCACCGGTATGTAGTTTCCGTAGCTGTGTCCCGGCTCTTTGAATTGTCCCTGACGTATCAAGCTGATTTTCCTTGCCACTCCAATCACACCGACTAAGAAAACAACAACTTGTGTAAAGGCTGCACCTGCGATCGTCCACCACCCAATGCTATCCGCCGCTTCCTGACTATAAGAAATAATGAGAAAGCTATCGAGTGGAACGATCGCCGTAGCAAAGATCACAGAAAGAGTCTTTGTACCTAGCTTCATAACGCATAGCTCCATGTAGGCGTGCGAAGTAACGGGAACGGCTGCTTTTGGCCGTTAGCGGACCTAGTGTGGCCGTCCGCTTGCGACCCGAAGCGGACATCTGCTTTCATCCTATTGTCGCGGCGTGGTATTCCTCAAACGCATTGCGTAAAGACTCAAGACGATGCTCCCGACAAGACTAAATACTGTGATCGATCCCCAGAAGCGAAGGTTCTGGAGCGCGCGCTCGCCATCATAGATGCTGCCAGCTTGGAGGACGCCCATTGCGGAGTACAACGCGATTATCAACAGTGCAGCAGCAGCCGACCAGCAGCAGATTCGTTTCGCGTTAGCAGTCATAGGTAGCGCCTAAGTGGATCGAAGATGGGTCGCCGATGTGAAAATTATGTCCGCTTCTGGCCGGTAGCGGACGAAGATACGTTTTAACTGATGCGACCGATGTGGTCAGGTCGAGTCTGAGCTACTACAACTCATGAGGGGGCCGTTCCGCAGGGCCAGCCCCCTAACCCCATCTTCGATCAGAACAGCTCGTTCTTGACCGCGTCCTTGGTCTTTTCTTCCGCCGGCGTGCCGCGCGTGCCGACATCGAGGCTCTGCACCCCCGTCCCCGGCGGATTCTCTGCGTAGTAGTACTCGCCGTCGCTCGCCTGCACCAGCCCGGCTGGCACTACGCGCTCCGTCACCGGCTCGTTCTTCAGCGCCTTCTGCATGTAGCCGATCCAGATTGGCAGCGCCAGTCCGCCGCCGGTTTCCTTGTTGCCCAGGTTCTTAGGCTGGTCGTAGCCGATCCACGCAATGCCCACCAGGTGCGACGCATATCCGGCGAACCAGGCGTCGATCGAGTCGTTGGTGGTGCCCGTCTTGCCCGAGATGTCGGGCCGCTTGAGCACCAGCGCCTTGGTCGCCGTGCCGTACTTGACGACGTCCTTGAGCATGGAGTCGACCAGGAAGGCGTTGCGCTCGTCGATGACGCGGTTGGCGTCCACGCCGGCCTTGTCGGGAATCGCCTGCGACAGCACCTTGCCGTCGGCGTCGGTCACCTTCGAGATCAGGTACGGGCTGACGCGGTAGCCGCCATTGGCAAATACCGAATAAGCACCGGCCATCTGCAGCGGCGTGGTCGCGCCGGCGCCCAGCGCGAGCGTCAGGTAAGGCGGGTTCTTGTCCGGATCGAAGCCGAAGCGCGTCGTGTATTCCTGGCCGTACTTGGCGCCGATCTTGTGCAGGATGCGGATCGAGACCATGTTCTTCGACTTGGTCAGACCTTTGCGCATCGTCATCGGGCCGTCGTACTTGCCGTCGTAGTTCTTCGGCTCCCACGCCTGGCCGCCGGTCTGACCGGCATCGAAACTGATCGGCGCGTCGTTGATGACGGTCGCCGGCGACAGGCCGCGTTCGAGCGAAGCCGAATAGATGAACGGCTTGAACGAGGATCCCGGCTGGCGCCACGCCTGCGTGACGTGGTTGAACTTGTTGCGGTTGTAGTCGAAGCCGCCGACCAGCGCGCGGATTGCGCCGTCGGTCGTGTCGGCGGCGACGAACGCCGATTCGACTTCCGGCATCTGGATGATGCTCCAGGCCGGGCCGCCTTCTTTGGTCACGCGGATCACCGCGCCGCGCCTGATGCGCCGGTTCGGCGCCGCCTTTTCGGTGAGCCACTCGCGCGCGAACGCCAGGCCGGCGCCGCTGATCTTGATCTCCTCGCCGGACGCCGTCACCGCGGTAATGCCGGCCGGGCTGGCCGCCAGCACCATCGCGGCGACGATGTCGTCGCTGTCCGGATGCTCGGCCAGCTCGGTCTCGATCGCTTCGTCGGCTTCTTCCTTGGACGACGGGATGTCGATGTAGGCTTCCGGCCCGCGGTACGGGTGGCGCCGCTCGTATTCGAGCACGCCGCGGCGCAGCGCCAGGTAGGCCGCATCCTGATCGGCCTTGGTCACGGTGGTGAATACGTTCAGACCGCGCGTGTAGGTCTCTTCCTTGAACTGCTCGTACACCAGCTGGCGCGCCATCTCGGCCACGTACTCGGCGTGCACGCCGAATTCGGCGCTGTCGGTCTTGATCTTCAGCGGCTCGGCCTTGGCCTGCTCGAACTGGGCGTCGGTGATGTAGCCCAGCTGGTGCATGCGGAACAGGATGTACTGCTGGCGCGTGCGCGCGCGCTTCGGGTTGACCACCGGGTTGTAGGCGGACGGCGCCTTCGGCAGGCCGGCCAGCATCGCCGCTTCGGCCACGGTCAGGTCCTTGATGTTCTTGCCGAAGTAGATCTGGGCCGCCGACGAGAAGCCGAACGCGCGCTGGCCCAGGTAGATCTGATTCATGTAGACCTCGAGGATCTGGTCCTTGGTGAGGTTCTGCTCGATCTTCCAGGCCAGCAGCACTTCATAGGCCTTGCGTTTGAGGGTCTGCTCGGACGACAGGAAGAAGTTGCGCGCCACCTGCTGGGTGATGGTGGAGGCGCCCTGGCGCGCGCCGCCGGCGGCGTTGTGCACGGCCGCGCGCAGGATGCCGGTGTAGTCGACCCCGCCGTGCTGGTAGAAGCGGTCGTCCTCGATCGCCAGCACGGCCTTCTTCATCACGTCCGGGATGTCCTTGAAGCGCGTCAGGGTGCGGCGCTCCTCGCCGAATTCGCCGATCAGCACGCCGTCGGCGGAGAACACCCGCAGCGGCATCTTGGGACGGTAGTCGGTCAGGGTGTCGAGCGCCGGCAGGTTGGGGTAGGCCATCGCCAGCGCGAACACCACCACCAGCAGCGCGGCCAGCGCGGTGCCGGCCAGTACGCCCAGGACGATGAAGGCGATGCGCCGCGGCGTCATCGGGCCCTTGCGGCCAGGCGCCGGTTTTTTGCCGTCGGTTGTCGAAACACTCATGCGGGTCGATTCTCTCTATATATTGATGCGGCTCATTATAAGGTAGGTGCATTATGCACGCGCCGCGGTGTGCCGACACCCCCGCTCAAGATGGCTGTGAACCGGCCGACAACTAAGATGTCGCCCGGTTCATAGAGTGTCGTTTATCCGCCCGTACCCAGAATGTTCCAGTGCAGAAATACCTTTACACTCCCGTCTTAATGTTGCTACGATTTAATGTAATGCCTCACCTTGGGTGACCTAAGTGGCGGTTTTATAAACAAATTACCCGGTTTCGGGCAGTTTCATTATTCGTTCTGCAAGGAAACTTTTGCAGCGGTTGCAGTGGGCAGGTGAGGAGCACGCGCGTCATGGTCAATCTGAGTTCCTTGTTCGGACAATCCAGTCCCCCCTTGGTGGGATTGGATATCAGCACGTCGGGCGTGCGCCTGGTCGAGCTGGCCGACGCCGGCAAAGGCGTGCTGCGCCTCGAGCGCTACGCCTCCGAAGCGCTGCCGCGCGGCGCCCTGGTTGACGGCAATATCGAAAACATGGAGCAGGTCACCGAAGCGGTGCGCCGCGTCTGGAAAAAAAGCGGCACCCGCGTCAAGCTGGTCGCGCTGGGCATGCCGCCCGCCTCCGTCATCACCAAGAAAATCATCCTGCCGGCCGGGCTGTCGGAAGACCAGCTCGAGGTGCAGGTCGAGTCGGAAGCCTCCCAGTACATCCCGTTCGCGCTCGACGAAGTGAGCCTGGACTTCGACGTGCTGGGCCTGGCCGCCAACTCGCCCGACGACATCGACGTCATGCTGGCCGCGGCGCGCAAGGAAAAGGTCGAGGACCGCGTGGCGATCGCCGAAGCGGCCGGCCTCACCGCCACCGTGATGGACATCGAATCGTACGCCGCGCGCGCCGCGCTGGAGCGGGTCACCGCGGCCATGCCCGGCGCGGCCGACCAGATCGTCGCGCTGTTCCAGATCGGCGCCGGCGTGACGCACATCTCGGTGATGGCCGGCGGCGAAACAATCTACGAGCGCGAGCAGCCGTTCGGCGGCAACCAGCTGACCCAGGATATCGTGCGCGCCTACGGCCTGTCGTTCGAGGAGGCCGACGCCAAGAAGAAAACCGGCGACCTGCCGGAGGGCTACCAGGCCGAACTGCTCGGCCCCTTCCTCGAGAACGCCGCGCTGGAAGTGACGCGCGCGATCCAGTTTTTCTACACCTCGACCCCGTACACCCGCGTCGACCAGCTGTACCTGGCCGGCGGCTGCGCGATGATCCCCGGCCTGCTCGACATCGTCGCCAGCCGCACCAAGATCTCGACCGCGGTGGTGTCGCCGTTCAAGGGCATGCAGCTCGGCGCCGACGTGCGCGAGTCGCAACTGCGCACCGAAGCGCCGGCTTACCTGGTCGCCTGCGGCCTCGCGCTGAGGAGATTTGGCTGATGATCAGAATTAACCTGCTTCCACACCGGGAAGCGAAGCGCAAGCTCAAGAAAACCGCCTTCGTGGCGCTGATGGCCTTAGGCGGCATCCTCGGCGTGGCGGTGGTGCTGGTGGTCGGCGGCTACAACGCCTCGCGCATCTCGATCCAGAACGAACGCAACCTGGTGCTGACCCAGTCCAACGCCGAACTCGACAAGAAAATCGCGGCGATCGCCACCCTCAAGCAGGAAATCGAAGCGCTCAAGGCCCGCCAGCAGGCGGTCGAGGACCTGCAAGGCGACCGCAACCAGCCGGTGTACCTGCTCGACGAACTGGTGCGCCAGACACCGTCCGGCGTGTACCTGAAGAACTTCCGCCAGGAGGGCCAGCGCGTGGTCCTGTCCGGCTACGCCCAGTCGCAGGAGCGCGTGGCCGAACTGCTGCGCAACCTGACCGGCGCCTCGCCGTGGCTGGAGCGTCCCGAGCTGACCGAAGTGAAGGCTTCGACGATGGCACAGGGCAAGGCCGGCAAGAAGGTGGTCGAGTTCACGCTGGCGGTGGGCATCAAGCGCCCGCGCGACCAGGACGCCGCCAAGGCCGTCGCCGCCGGCGCCGCCGTGCCGGCCGCAGCCCCGATCAAGTAGCGCGCAACGGACCGTTTATGGATATCAATCTCAAAGACATCGGCGCATCGCTGGCTGGCCAGTTCCAGGGCCTGGCGGGGCGCCATCCCGGCATGTGGCCGCTGGCGCCGCGCGTGCTGTGCGCCGCCGGCGTGATGGCCGCCGTCGTCGCGCTCGGCTACTTCGGCTACTGGAGCGGCCAGTTCGAGGAAGAGGACACGCTGGCCCAGACCGAAGTGAAGCTGCGCGAGGAATACAAGCTGAAAATCGCGCAGGCGATCAACCTCGACGCCCTGCAGGCGCAAAAGCTGCAGGTCGACCAGTACGTCGACCGCCTGCAGAAGCAGCTGCCGAACAAGGCCGAGATGGCGGCGCTGCTGTCGGACATCAACCAGGCGGGCCTTGGCCGCGGCCTGCAGTTCGACCTGTTCCGCCCGGGCCAGGTGGTGGTACGCGACTACTACGCCGAGCAGCCGATCGACATCAAGGTGTCGGGCAGCTACCACGACATCGGCGCTTTCGCCGCCGACATGGCGAACCTGCCGCGCATCGTCACGCTCAACAACATGACCCTGACCGCGGGCAAGGACGGCGTGCTGATGCTCGACGCGGTGGCCAAGACCTTCCGCTACCTCGATCCCGAGGAAGCGAGCGCGCAGCGCAAGGCGCGCGCTGCGGCCAAGAAACAGCAGGGGGCACCGAAATGACGATCAAGCGCATAGCTGCGATAGCGCTGGCGGCATTGCTGGCCGGCTGCGGCGCCAGCGACGTCCGCGAAGTGAAGGACTGGATGGCCCAGGTCAAGAAGGACACCAAGGTCACAGTGGTGCCGATCGCCGAGCCGAAAACTTTTATCCCGTTTGCCTACACGGCGCGCGAGCAGGTCGATCCGTTCAGCCCGAACAAGCTGCTGGCCGAACTGGCGCGCGCGGCCGAAAAGTCGGACGACAACAAGTACAAGCCGGACATGAATCGCCGCAAGGAGCTGCTGGAGAACTTCCCGCTGGACGCCTTCACCATGGTCGGCGTGCTGCAGAAGGGCGGCGTCAACTACGCGCTGCTGCAGGTGGACCGGTCGGTGTACCAGGTCAAGGCCGGCCAGCGCATCGGCCAGAACTACGGGCTGGTCACCGGGGTGAGCGAGAACGTGGTGCAAATCAAGGAAGTGGTTCAGGACGCCGCCGGCGAGTGGGTCGAGCGCCTGTCGAAGCTGGAATTGCAGGAAAGTAAGGAGAGCAGGAAATGATCGCATTCAAAATGAACGGCGCCGCCGCCCTGACGGGTTCGCTGGCGCGCGCGGGCGCACTGCTGGTCCTGGCTTTCTCGGCGGCGACGGCGTGGGCGCAGGATAACGCGATCGAATCGATCACCGCCAACCAGCAGGGCTCGAACGTGGTGGTCAACATCGCCATGAAGAACGCGCCGGCCAAGCTGCCGATCGGCTTTTCGATCACCAACCCGGCGCGCATCGCGCTCGACTTCGGCGCCACCAGCAACGCCACCGGCAAGAGCACCCAGGACATCAACCTGGGCGACGTGCGCGCGGTGAACGTGGTGCAGGCCGGCGAGCGAACCCGCCTGGTGCTCAACCTCAAGCGGGCGCTGAACTACGCCACCGCGATCGACGGCAAGTCGGTGATCGTCACCGTCGAAGGTTCCGGCGGCGTGGCCCAGGCCGTCAACAGCGCCGGCCTGCCGGTCGCCGCGCAGGCCCGCCCGGCCGCCGCCCGCCAGGTCTTGCGCGACCTCGACTTCCGGCGCGGCGCCAACGGCGAAGGCCGCATCGTGGTGGATCTGCCGAACAGCCAGGTCGCCGTCGACGTGCGCCAGGTCGGCAACACCGTGCTGGTCGACTTCATGAACACCGGCCTGCCGCCTAGCCTGCGCCGGCGCCTCGACGTGACCGACTTCGGCACCCCGGTGTCGCAGATCACCACCGTGCCGCAGGGCGACAACGTGCGCATGAAGATCGAAGCGAAGGGCCTGTGGGAGCAGACCGTCTACCAGAGCGACACCCAGCTGGTGATCGACGTCAAGCCGATCAAGGAAGACCCGAACCGCCTGACCCAGGGCACCCAGGGCTACCGCGGCGAGAAGCTGTCGTTCAACTTCCAGAACGTCGAAGTGCGCGCCGCGCTGCAGGCGATCGCCGATATCTCGGGCCTGAACATCATCACCAGCGATTCGGTGACGGGCAACCTGACCTTGCGCCTGAAGGAAGTGCCGTGGGACCAGGCGCTCGACGTGGTGCTGCAGGCCAAGGGCCTCGACATGCGCAAGAACGGCACCGTGCTGTGGATCGCGCCGAAGGAAGAACTGCTGACCAAGGAGAAGCTCGAACTCGAGCAGCGCGCCCAGATCGCCGACCTCGAGCCGCTGCGCTCGGAAGTGTTCCAGCTGAACTACCAGAAGGCCGAGGCCTTCCGCACCGTGATCGGCCTGGACGGCGGCGCCAACCGCGTGCTGTCCAAGCGCGGCAGCGCCATCATCGACGCGCGCACCAACCAGCTGTTCATCACCGACATCGCCTCCAAGCTCGACGACATCCGCAAGCTGATCCTCAAGACCGACGTCGCTTCCAAGCAGGTGCTGATCGAAGCGCGCCTGGTCGAGGCCAACGACAGCTTCAGCCGCACGCTCGGCTCCAAGCTGGGCTTCTCCGACCTGCGCACCCAGCGCGGCGGCGACTCCGGCTACCAGGTCAATGGCAACAACCGGGTCGCCATCGGCGGCAACCTGAACGGTGTCGGCCAGACCACCGGCCAGGTCGGCGGCGCCGACGCGTTCGCCAACTCGCAGTTCCTCAACCTGCCGGCCGCGGCGATCGGCTCGGTGCCGCCGGCCACGGTGGCGTTCAGCCTGTTCTCGGCCGCCGCCAACCGCTTCCTGAACCTCGAACTGTCGGCGCTCGAAGCGGACGGCAAGGGCAAGATCCTGTCGAACCCGCGCGTGCTGACCGAAGACAAGATGGTCGCGGTCATCGAGCAGGGCATCGAGCTGCCGTACCAGGTCGCCACCGCCAGCGGCGCCACGTCGATCAGCTTCAAGAAGGCCAACCTGCGGCTGGAAGTGACGCCGCAGATCACCCCGGACGGCAACGTCGTGCTGGAAGTGGAAGTGAACAAGGACTCCAAGGGTGACGTCACGCCGGCCGGCTTCGCGATCAATTCGCAGCACGTCAAGACCAAGGTGCGGGTGGAAAACGGCGGCACCGTGGTGCTCGGCGGCATTTACCAGCAGGCCGACCGCAACAACGAAAGCAAGGTCCCGCTGCTGGGCGACCTGCCCGTCGTCGGCCACCTGTTCAAGACCACCGGGCGCGAGTCGACCAAGACCGAGCTGCTGGTGTTCCTGACGCCGAAGATTGTGGCCGACACCGCGCCGACGCGCTGACACGCAACCGCACTCACCAATTCAATTACTGGAACAAACAAATGTTTGCATACCTGAACAATCTTTCATGGCATAAAGTCCGAGCCCTGGCGGCCGGCAGCCTGGCCGCGACCGTTCTCGCGGCATGCGGCGGCGGCGGCGGCAGCCCGGGCACGGTGCCCGGCCAGACCGGCGGCGGCAGCAGCACCGGCACCGCGCCGGCGTCGATCACCCTGATCGCCAGCGCGGCGACGATTTCCGCCTCCGGCGCCGACGGCACCGAAGTGACGCTGACGGCGATCGTCAAGGATGCCAACAACAATGCGCTGCCGGGCGCGACGGTGTCGTTCAAGGCCGATTCCGGCACCATCAGCAACACCAACCGCGTCAGCGACGCCACCGGCTCGGTGACCGAAAAGCTCAGCGTCAAGGGCGACCCGAGCCCGCGCGATATCACCATTACCGCGTCGGCCGGCAGCATCACTTCGGCTGCCAGGGTCGTGAAGGTCGTCAGCGCCGCGGCGACCGCGCCGAAGCTGGTGCTGACCGCCGCCAGCGGCAGCCTGCCGTCGTCCGGCGCGGCCGGCACCGCGGTCGAAATCCGCGCGCTGGTGCTCGATTCGAACAACGTCGTCATGCCCGGCACCACCGTCTCGTTCGCCACCGATTCGGGCTCGCTGTCGGCCTCGCAGAAGAAAACCGACACGTCCGGCGTGGCCATCGTCAGCCTCGACACCGGCGCCGATCCGACCACCCGCACCATCACCGTGACCGGCACCGCGGCCGGCGCTGCTGCAACCACCGTGACCGTCAATGTGGTCGGCACCAAGCTTGCGATCAATGCGCCCGGCACCGCCAACGTTGGCGCCGTCAGCGATGTCACCGTGTTGCTGGTCGATTCGGCCGGTACTCCGCTGTCGAACCGCATGGTCACGTTCTCGGCCGCGCTGAACACGGTTGTCAGCAAGTCGGGCGCGACCAGCCAGGCCGCGACCGACGGCGCGGGCAAGCTGACCCTGACCTACACGGCGGCCAAAGCCGGTAGCGACACCATCACCGTGCGCGCCCTCGGCGAAACCGCGACGGCGGCGGTCATGGTGGTCGCATCCAACTTCACGGTCAGCGCGGTCGACGCCAATGGCGCGGCCCTGTCGACGGCCAGCACGAACGTTTGCGTGCCGGTTGCGGTCACTAATTTCGTGGCCGGCGTACCGCAAGGCGGCACGGTTTCCGTGAGTTCTTCCCGCGGCACCGTGTACAGCGACGCCGCCTGCGCATCGCCGCTGAACACGGCGGTGCCGCTGACATCGGGATCGGCTCGTGTATACCTTTCGGCCAACAGCCCAGGCGTGGCCACGCTGACCGCCAATTCCAGCGCCACCGGCTCGAGCGTGCAGCGCGCCCTCGAATTCGTGGCGCCGCTGACCGCAACGTCCGTAATCAGCCTCCAGGCCACTCCCGCGGTAATCGGCGCGAACGCCGCCGGCAGCTCGACCGAGCAGTCAACCCTGCGCGCCGTCGTTCTCGACAGCGCAAACCAGGGCAACCCGGTCAAGAACGCCAAGGTGGTTTTCTCCATCGTCAGCGATGCCAGCGGCGGCACGCTAACCCAGCCTTCCGAAGTAATGACGGGCAGCGACGGTTCAGCGACCGTCAGCTACACTGCCGGCACCACCGCCACCGCCGCCGATGGCGTCCTGATCCGCGCAACGATCCAGAGTCCGGTGACCGCCGCCAGCGCCACCGCGACGCTGACGGTGGCGAAGAAGTCGCTGTTCATCAGCGCCGGCACCGGCAACACGGTGATCACGCCGACATCGTCGACCTACCAGGTCGACTACGTGGTGTTCGTCACGGACGCGGCCGGCAATGCCGTTCCCAACGTGACGATCACCGCCTCGGTGTCGCCACGGACCTATGGCAAGGGGATCATGGTGTTGTCTGGCCCGAGCGGCCCATGGGTGCCGCAGCCATCGACGCCGGCCCCCTGCAACAACGAAGACGTCAACCGCGACGGCGTGCTTGCAGCGAGTGAGGACGCCAACCACAACGGCCGGCTCGACCCAGTGATTCCAATGAACATCACTTCGAGCGGCAAGACCGACGCCAGCGGAACCGCGACAGTTTCCTTGCTCTACCCGCGCGATCGCGCCTACTGGATGGACGTCGATTTCATCATCCGCGGCCAGGTGGCCGGCTCGGAAGGAAGCTACCTAGGCTATACTGTGCTTCGCGGATCTGCCGCCGACTTCGGCAACCCGAACACGGCCCCGCCAGGTGCGGTCAGCCCTTATGGACGGTCGTCGACTTGCGGAGACGCCAACTAACCAAGCAAGCGGTGCCGATGGAGAATGTGTTTTTAGTAGGACTGATGGGGGCGGGCAAGACGACAATTGGCCGCATCCTCGCCAGGAAACTGGGCATGCGCTTCGTCGATTCGGACCATGAGATCGAGGCGCGCACCGGCGCCTCGATTCCGTGGATCTTCGAAATAGAAGGCGAGGAAAGCTTCCGGCGCCGCGAATCGGAAGTGATCCGCGAGTTGTGTGCCGAAGGCGGCATCGTCCTGGCCACCGGCGGCGGCGCCGTGCTCAGCGCCGAGAACCGCGCCCTGCTCAAATCGTGCGGCACCGTGGTCTACCTGCGCGCCAACGTCAACAGCATCATGGTGCGCACCGCGCACGACAAGAACCGGCCCTTGCTGCAGACGGCCGATCCGCGCCGCAAGCTCGAGGAACTGACGGCGCAGCGCGAGCCGCTGTACCGCGAAATCGCCGAGCTGGTCATCGATACCGGCCGGCCTAACGTACAATCGATGGTCCAGACCATACTCGACCAGCTCGAGGCGCTCGAGGCCACGCGCCGCGCGCGCTGCACGCCGGCCACTTCATCGATGACCCAGCACTCCACCATTTCCCTCACTGTCGACCTTGGCGAGCGCAGCTACCCGATTGCGATCGGCCCCGGCCTGCTGTCCGACCCGGCGCCGCTGGCGCAGCACATCAAGGGCCGCCAGGTTGCCATCGTCACTAACACCACCGTCGGGCCGCTGTACCTGGAACGGGTCGCGGCGCCGTTGCGCGCTGCCGGACGCGAAGTGATCGAGATCGTGCTGCCGGACGGCGAGCAGTACAAGACGATGGAAACGCTGATGCAGGTGTTCGACGCGCTGCTGGCCAACAAATGCGACCGCAAGACCACGCTGGTGGCGCTGGGCGGCGGCGTGATCGGCGACCTGACCGGATTCGCCGCCGCCAGCTACATGCGCGGCGTGCCGTTCGTGCAGGTGCCGACCACCTTGCTGGCGCAGGTCGACTCGTCGGTGGGCGGCAAGACCGGCATCAACCACCCGCTTGGCAAGAACATGATCGGCGCCTTCTATCAGCCGCGCGCGGTGCTGGCCGACACCGCCACGCTGGCCACCTTGCCGGCGCGCGAGCTGGCCGCCGGCCTGGCCGAAGTGATCAAGCACGGCGCGATCATCGATGCCGCCTTCTTCGACTGGATCGAGCAGAACATCGGCAAGCTGGTGGCGCGCGACCAGGCCGCGCTGGCGCACGCGATCGCGCGCTCCTGCGAGATCAAGGCCGACGTGGTGCGCCAGGACGAGCGCGAGGGCGGCCTGCGCGCCATCCTCAACTTCGGCCACACCTTCGGCCACGCGATCGAAAATGGCCTCGGCTACGGCGTCTGGCTGCACGGCGAAGCGGTCGGCTGCGGCATGGTGATGGCGGCCGACCTGTCGCGCCGCATGGGCTACATCGACGACGCCGCGGTGCGGCGCGTGCGCGCGCTGGTGGCCGCGGCGGGGCTGCCGACCGTCGCGCCCGACCTGGGCGCCGAGCGCTGGCTCGAACTGATGGAAGTGGACAAGAAAAACGAAGGCGGCGACATCAAGTTCATCCTGCTCAAGCCGTTGGGCAGCCCGAGCATCGGCGGCGCCCCGCGCGCGCTGCTGCTCGAGACGCTCGCCGCCTGCGTGGTGGCGCCATGAACTTCGACGACCGCCTCGCGCCCTACGCGGCCCATTCCGCGCAAGGGCGCGGGCGCGCCTTCCCGGAAGCGCCGCCCGGCTCGCGTAGCGAATTCCAGCGCGACCGCGACCGCATCATCCACTCGACCGCTTTCCGCCGGCTCGAATACAAGACCCAGGTATTCCTGAACCACGAAGGCGACCTGTTTCGCACGCGGCTGACGCACTCGATCGAAGTGGCGCAGATCGGCCGCACGCTGGCGCGCAGCCTGCGCTTGAACGAAGACCTGGTCGAAGCGGTGTCGCTGGCGCACGACCTCGGGCACACGCCGTTCGGCCACGTCGGCCAGGATGTGCTCAACGAATGCATGCGCGACTACGGCGGCTTCGAGCACAACCTGCAAAGCCTGCGCGTGGTCGACAAGCTCGAAGAGCACTACGGCGACTTCGACGGCCTGAACCTGATGTTCGAAACGCGCGAGGGCATCCTCAAGCACTGCTCGGCGGCCAATGCGCGCACGCTGGGCGAACTCGGGCTGCGCTTCCTGGAAAAGACCCAGCCCAGCCTGGAAGCGCAATTGACCAACCTGGCCGACGAAATCGCCTACAACAACCACGACATCGACGACGGCCTGCGTTCGGGCCTGATCACGATGGCGCAAATGGAAGAGGTCGACCTGTTTGCGCGCCACCGCCGCGCGGTGGAAGCGCAGTATCCGGGCCTGCCGGGCCGGCGCGCGCTGTACGAAACATCGCGCCGCATGATCACGGTGATGACGGCCGATGTGGTGGCGACATCGGCCGAGCGGATCGCCGACGCCGCGCCGCGCAGCATCGACGACGTGCGCGCGGGGCCTCCGCTGATCCGGTTCTCCGACCAGATGAAGGCCGACACGACGGCGCTCAAGCGCTTCCTGCACGCGAACCTGTACCGGCATTTCCAGGTCAACCGGATGCGCGTGAAGGCGAGTCGCATCGTCACCGAGCTGTTCGACGCGTTCATGAAGGATCCGGTGCTGCTGCCGCCCGATTACCAGGATGCGAGTGGGGAAGTGGGGCGCCAGGCGCGCAAAATATCGGATTACATTGCCGGCATGACCGACCGCTACGCGATCCGCGAGCACCGCCGCATTTTCTCGATCGACGAGCTGTGAATCAAAATGGGGTCAGGTCCGCAGGACCAGACCCCAGCCTGCGAACGCCAACGAAGCCGGGGTCTGGTCCTGCGGACCTGACCCCATCTTTCAGGCGAAGAGGCTGGGGCGCGAAAGCTCGATCAGCAGCTTCTTGACCGGCGCGGGCAGGGGAGCGTCAGCGATCGCATCCAGATTCCACCACATGCAGCCATCGACCTGCGCGCGCTGCGCCAGCGCGATCCGGTGCGGATAAATATGCAGCTTGTAATGCGTGAACACGTGCACCAGCGGCAGCAGCGCCTGCACCTCTTCCACTTCGCCGAACCTGCCCGCGGCCGTCAGCACGTCCGGCGCCGCTTCATCCACGGACAGATGACCATCCGCTTCCGGCAGCGACAGCAGGCCGCCCCAGATGCCGCTGTCGGCGCGCTGCTCTAGCAGTACCTGGCTGCCGTGGACAATCACCAGCATCGCCGCGCGCTTCTCCGGATTGGTCTTTTTCGGTTTGCGCACCGGCAGTTCCGCCGTGCGGCCGCTCGCAAAGGCGACGCAGCGTTCGCGCAGCGGACAACGCTCGCACGAAGGACTTGAGCGCGTGCACAGCGTTGCCCCCAGGTCCATCAAGCCTTGCGTGTAGCGCTCGATGCCGCTTTCGGGCAGCAGCGCGTCGGCGCGCCGCCACAGCGCGTCTTCCACTGGCTTGATGCCCGGGTACTGGTCGATGCCGAACACGCGCGCGAACACACGCTTGACGTTGCCGTCGAGGATAGCCGCGCGCGTGCCGTTCGCGAACGCGGTGATCGCCGCGGCGGTGGAGCGGCCGATGCCGGGCAGCTCGGCCAGCAGCGCCGGATCGGCCGGGAACTGTCCGCCATACTCGGCCACCACGCGCTTGGCGCAGGCGTGCAGGTTGCGCGCCCGGGTGTAGTAGCCAAGTCCGCTCCACAGCGCCATCACGTCTTCCGATGGCGCCTCGGCCAGCGATTCCACCGTCGGAAAGCGTTCGAGGAAGCGCGCGTAGTAGCCGAGGACCGCGGCGACCTGGGTCTGCTGCAGCATGATTTCGGACAGCCAGATGCGGTAGGCGTCCGTGGTGTTCTGCCACGGCAGCGCGTGGCGGCCGTGCTGGCGCTGCCAGTCGATGACGGCGGCGGAAAAAGTCGGATCGGCCAGCTCGTCGAATTCGGTCAGGCGCTTCACGCCGCCGCTTCCAGCGCTACGCGTTCCGATTGCAGCGCCTGCGTCACGCCGCCGGCCAGCTGCTGCAGCTGCGCCTTGACCCGTTCCAGGTCGCCCTGGGTGGCCTCGAGCGCCTCGATCTTCTGTTCCAGGCTGTCGGTCGCTTCGTGGATGCGCTGGATCGAGGTGACGCGGTGCTTGAGCTGCTCCTTGTGCTTGCGGATCTCCGCTTCGAGCGGAGCCATGATCACCTTCAGCCACGCTTCGACATCGGCGTTCGCCGCCCTGAAGTTGCGCCGCACGCGCGAGGCGATCGAATCGAAGAAGCGTTCCATCAGCGCGCCGCGGCTGGTCATCAGCAGCGTCGTGGTGCCGAACTGCTTCTGGTAGACCGCCTCGATCGTGTCGATCTCGAGCAGGTATTTTTCGAGCGAGAACAGCATCGGCAGCGACAGCGACAGCCCGTGCTCGGTGGTGAACTTGCGGTACATCGATTCCATCATCGCGCCGATCTCGGCGATCTTGACGTCGGACTCGGCGAGATGGCCGCGCACCTGGTCGAAGAACACCTTGACCGGGCCGCGCATGCGCGTGGCGAAGCGGCTCGCCTGCATCCCTTCGCGCACGGTCTCGATCTCCGCCTGCACGGTGTCCATGCCCAGCGACGAATACAGCTCGGTGGACAGGCGCGCGAATACCGAACGGGTGCCGGCCAGCGTCATCAGGCTGGCGTCGAATTCCTTCTTCTCGACGTCGATGCGGCGCATCATGTGCGCCACCACGCTCTGGTTCTTGCCGCGCAGGCTTTTCAGTTCATGCAGCTGCTCGACGATGTCGCGGATGCGCGCGTTGAGCATCGCGTGCTGCGCGCCCACCAGCTGCGCCATGTCGTCCGACAGCTGCTTGCGGATGATGTCCTTCTTGGCCGGAATGAGCTCGTTGAACAGCGCCGCCTCCAACTGCCCGAGACGGCTCTTCTCCAGCAGCGCCATGTCTTCGTTGATCTTGCCGACCAGCGCCTTCTGCGCCGACACCGGATACACCTGGCGCGGCTCGAGCGCGAGCAGCTGCGCCACGCTGGCCTGCTGGCGCTCGATCTCGGCGTCATTCTCCGCCTCGGTCTTGAGCTCGTCCCACATCGCGTCGATCTTGTTCAGCACTACGATGCGCCCGGCGCCTGGGCCGATGTGGTTGCGCCACACTTCGATGTCGCTCTTGGTCACGCCGGTTTCGGCGGCCAGGATGAACAGCACCGCGTGCGCGTTCGGGATCAGGTTCAGCGTCAGTTCGGGTTCGGTGCCGATTGCGTTCAGGCCCGGGGTGTCGAGGATCACCAGGCCCTGTTTCAGCAGCGGGTGAGGGAAGTTGATGATCGCGTGGCGCCACAGCGGAATGTCGACCATGCCGTCGGCGTCCACCGTGCCCGCGACATCCGGGTCGGTATCGTCGAACAGGCCGTAGCGCTGCGCTTCCTCGACCGGAACGCGCTTCGTCATGCCGACCTGCTTGAAGGTCTCGTGCATGGCGTCGCCGGCGTCGAGCGCGAGCGGGAACACGGTCCACGCCGAGGCGTCGTCGCGGTAGTCGCTGGTGGACTGGTGGCCGGCGCGCGTTTCGATCGGCAGCAGGCGCAGCGACGGCGGCCACGCCGGGTCGTACATCAACTCGGTCGGGCACATGGTGGTGCGGCCGGCGGCCGAGGGCAGGATGCGCTGACCGTAGTCGGCGAAGAAGATCGCGTTGATCAGCTCCGATTTCCCGCGCGAGAATTCAGCGACGAAGGCGATCGAGAGCTTGTCGTCGGCCAGCCGCCCAAGCGCGCGCGCGATGCGCTGCTCGGTGGCGGCGTCGGTCAGCTCGGCCGCGTTGACCCACATCTGGTAGCTCGCCAACGCGCCCGCCACGCCCTCGCGCCATTCGCTGTAATGTTGAAAATCGTGCACCATCATGTTTTCCTGCCGGTTGTGTTGTTTTTTGAGCGCTTATTTCTGGCAATTTACGCAATAAAACGTGGACCGCTGACCCTGCTTGATCTGGCGTATAGGGGAACCACAGTTGCGGCACGGCACTCCTGCACGATCATAGACGAAATATGTCTGTTGGAAATAGCCGGATTGTCCATTCACCGCAATAAAGTCGCGCAGCGTGCTGCCGCCCTGGACGATGGCTTCGGCCAGGATTTCCCGAATGGCAATGGCGAGCTTGTCGTAGCGGCCACGCGAGATGCGGCCGGCTCTGGTTTTCGGATGGATCCCGGCGCGAAACAGGCTCTCGCAGGCGTAGATGTTGCCCACGCCGACCACCACGTCGCCCGCCAGCAGGAACTGCTTGACCGGCGCGCTGCGGCCGCGGCTGGCGCGAAACAGTGTGGCGCCGTCGAAGCCCGGCTCGAGCGGCTCGACGCCGAGCCCGCGCAGCAGCAGGTGCTGGTCCAGTTCGCCGTCGTCATGCGGATGCCACAGCACGGCGCCGAAGCGGCGCGGATCGTGCAGCCGCAGCACGCGCTTGCCCTCGGGGCCGTTGACCACCAGGTCGAAATGGTCGTGCTTTTTCAGTTCGGTGTCAGGCGGCAGCACGCGCAGGTGGCCGGACATGCCCAGGTGGATGATCAGGGTGCCGTGCTCGAAGTGCAGCAGCAGGTACTTGCCGCGCCGCCCGGTCGACAGGATGCGGCGCCCGGCCAGCAGCTTTGGTAAGTCCGGCGGGAACGGCCAGCGCAGGCCTTCGCGGCGCAGCAGCACGGACTCGACCACGCGCCCTTCCAGGTGGGGCGCGACGCCGCGCCGGGTGACTTCGACTTCAGGCAATTCCGGCATCTCAGCACCGCACGGTCAAAGCGGGCGCACACGCGGCGCCGGGGTTGGGCGTAGAATCTGGAATCATTCGTGTCATCTTGGAATTGCCTTGAAAAACGCTTTCGCCATTGTAACCCTCGCAGGGCTGCTGACCGCGTGCGCGGCGCCGTTGCGCCAGGCTGCGCCGGAGCCGGCCGCGCCCGCGCCCGCGCCGGCTGCCGCGTCGGCTACCGCGCCGGAGCCAGAGCCGGTTGCCGCCGTTGCGGAGCCGGAAGAGGCGCCCGCGCCGGCACAGCGCCTGCCGAACGTCGCCCTGAGCAAGGAGCTGCTGTACAAGCTGATGAAGGCCGAGCTCGAATTTCGCAAGGGGAACTGGCAGCCGGCGTACCTGAGCATGATGGTGGCGGCGCAGCAGACGCGCGACCCGCGCCTGGCCCAGCGCGCCACCGAGATGGCGATGTCGGCGCGGCAGGGCGAACCGACGCTGGCGGCGATCCGCCTGTGGCGCGAACTGGCGCCGGAGTCGGAAGAGGCGTCCCAGTACCACCTCGCGTTTATCGTCATGTCCGACAACATCGCCGAGGCCGAGCCCATCCTGGCCGAACGGCTGAAGACGGCGGCCGCGGGTGAGCGCGGCCTGGCCATGTTCCAGGCCCAGCAATTGCTGGCGCGCGCCAAGGACAAGGCCGGCGCCGCGGCCATGCTCGAGCGCCTGGTCGCGCCGTACGCGGCCACGCTGGAAGCGCACGTGGTGCTGGCCCAGGCCGCCTACGGACGCGGCGACAAGGAGGGCGCGGCCCGGGAGGCGGCCGCCGCGCTGGCGATCAAGCCCGACTCGGAAATCGCCGTGCTGATGCTCGCCCAGGTCAGCGGCGACGAAGCGGCCGCCGAAAAGGTGCTGGCGCAATTCCTGGCGGCCCACCCGGGGGCGCGCGAGGTGCGCTCGGCGCACGCGCGCACGCTGGTCAGCGGCAAGCAGTACGGCCCCGCGCGCGACGAATTCCTCGCGCTGCTCAAGGGCCAGCCGGACAACCTCGGCACGCTGTACGCGCTGGGCGTCATGTCGCTCCAGCTCAACGACAACAAGGGCGCGGAGGACTACTTCACCCGCTTCGCCCAAGCGCTCGCGGCCAAGCCGGACAGCGAAGCGGACGGCTCGAAAGTGTTCGTCATCCTGGCGCAGCTGGCCGAAGAGCGCGGCGACACGAAGGCGGCGCTGCAGTGGCTCGACAAGGTGGAGCAGGGCGAGGGCGGCGCCTGGTTCAACGCGCAGCTCAAGCGCGCCGCGCTGGTGGCAAAGCAGGGCGACGTGCCTGGCGCGCGCAAACTGGTCGCCGGCCTGGCGCCTACCCAGCCGGCCGAGCAGGCGCAGCTGGTACTGGCCGACGGCCAGATCCTGCGCGACGCCGGCCAGGTCGAAGCGGCCTACGCGGTGATGCGGGCGGGCGTGGAGAAGTACCCGACGAACCCCGACCTGCTCTACGACTTTGCCTTGCTCGCCGAGAAAACCGGCCGTCTCGACGTGATGGAAGCGAGCCTGCGCAAGGTGATGCGTGAAGTGCCCGACAACCACCACGCCTACAACGCCCTGGGCTACTCGCTGGCCGAGCGCAACGTGCGCCTGCAGGAAGCGTACGAACTGATCGACAAGGCGCTCAAGCTGGCGCCGGGCGACCCGTTCATCATGGACAGCATGGGCTGGGTGCAGTACCGCCTCGGCAACCTGTCCGCGGCCGAAGCGCAGCTGCGCCAGGCCTACGCGCTGCGCAGCGATCCCGAGATCGCCGTGCACCTGGGCGAGGTGCTGTGGCAGAAGGGCGACAAGGCCGATGCGCAAAAACTGTGGCGCGAAGCGCGCTCCAAGGATCCGCAGAACGACACCCTCAAAAACACGCTCGCGCGCTTGCGCCTGAGCCTTTGAAAGACACGATGCAAGCAAAAAAAATGATCGTCGCCGCCCTGAGCGCGGCGCTGCTGGCCGGCTGCGCCAGCGTTTCGCAGCAGCCAGTGGCGGACTATCGCGACAGCTTCGACGCCGTCGGCCGCCTGTCGGTGAACTACCGCAAGGACGGCAATCCGGAGTCGCTGACCGGCAAATTCAACTGGTCGCAAACGCCGGGCCGGATCGACGTCAGCCTGTCCTCGCCGATGGCGACCATCGCCAAAATCAGCATCACGCCCGAGTCCGCGACCCTGGTGCAAGCCGACAAGGCGCCGCGCGTGGCGAAGGACATCGACACCCTGACCGCCCAGGAGCTCGGCTGGTCGCTGCCGGTGTCGGGCCTGAAAGACTGGCTGCAGGGCTACGCCACCGGCGCCGACGGCAAGCGCTTTGCCGCCTCGCCGGCCCGCAACACCGTGACCACCAACGACGGCTGGCGCCTGCGCTTCGTCTCGTGGCAGGACGAGAACGCGGCGCGGCCGGTGCCCAAGCGCATCGACGCCGAGCGCAACGCCAGCGCCACCGCCGACGAGCTGGCGATCCGCATCGTCATCGACCCGCAAGGCTGAGCATGACGGGACGTTCGCTGCACGATTGCCCGGCCCCGGCCAAGCTCAACCTGTTCCTGCACGTCACCGGCCGCCGCGCCGACGGCTACCACCTGCTGCAGACGGCGTTCCAGCTGGTCGACCACGGCGACACCCTGCACTTCGACCTGCGCGACGACGGCCAGATCCGGCGCGTCACCGACATGCCTGGCGTGCCGGAAGAGCACGACCTGATCATCCGAGCGCTGCGCCTGCTGCAGGCCGAGTTCCTGCGCCGCCACGGCCGCCTGCCGCCCGGCGTGGACGTGGCGATCGACAAGCGCCTGCCGATGGGCGGCGGGCTGGGGGGCGGCTCGTCCGACGCCGCCACCGCGCTGATGGCGGTGAATCACCTGTGGCAAGCCGGCCTGGACCGCGACGAGCTGATGGCGCTGGGCCTGCCGCTGGGCGCCGACATCCCGTTTTTCATCTTCGGCGAGAACGCCTTTGCCGAAGGCGTGGGCGAACGGTTGCAGCCGCTGGCCACGCCGGACTGCTGGTACGTGGTGATCGAGCCCGGCGTCGCGGTCCCGACCGCGGCAATTTTTTGCGCCGGGGATTTGACAAGGGACAGCAAACCCGTCAGAATAACGGACTTTTCCAGACACCTCATGGTTGAAAACGATCAGAAGGGGTTCGGTAAAAACGACTTGCAGTCCGTAGCGACGCGCTTGTTCCCGCCGGTAGCAGAGGCGGTCGAATGGCTCGGAAACTACGGCGACGCCAGGATGACCGGTTCGGGAGCATGCGTGTTTTGCGCGTTTGCCGACGAAGCGCAAGCCGACGCGGTGCTGGCCGAGATGCCCCGGAAATGGCGTGCATGGAAAGCCAGGTCGCTGAAGCGCCATCCGATTCAAGCGCTGTTGCAAGTTGAGTGAGTTATAGAATAGAATTTGGTTTGTCGTGATGTTTGACGCTACAATGTCGGGCACAGCGACAAGCAGTAAGTTGCGTAGGGGAATCGCCAAGCTGGTTAAGGCACTGGATTTTGATTCCAGCATACCAAGGTTCGAATCCTTGTTCCCCTGCCATTAATTTTGTCGGACTGTCGATGCGAAGCGTGCGTCCAGCCGGCGGGATCGATGGACTCGCCCTCCGCGAGTCATCCTTAGCATAGCGTCAGTCACTGGGCTGGCGTCTTTTCAAGAATTCAACGTTACTTCTCTTGGGACTCCCATGGCTTATGAAAACCTGATGGTTTTTACCGGCAACGCTAATCCGGCGCTGGCAGAAGGAGTCGCAAAAAACCTTGGCATTCCGCTTGGCAAGGCAGTCGTCTCCAAGTTCTCCGATGGCGAAGTGATGGTCGAAATCAACGAAAACGTCCGCGGTAAAGACGTCTTCGTGCTGCAGTCGACCTGCGCCCCGACCAACGACAGCCTGATGGAAATCATCCTGATGGTCGACGCTCTCAAGCGCGCCTCGGCTGGCCGTATCACCGCCGCGATCCCTTACTTCGGTTACGCCCGCCAGGACCGCCGTCCGCGTTCGGCGCGTGTGGCGATTTCGGCCAAGGTCGTCGCCAACATGCTGGAAGAAGCCGGCGTCGAGCGCGTCCTGATCATGGACCTGCACGCCGACCAGATCCAGGGCTTCTTCGATATTCCTGTAGACAACATCTACGCATCGCCGATCCTGCTGGGCGACCTGCAGAAGAAAAACTACGACGACCTGCTGGTGGTCTCGCCTGACGTCGGCGGCGTGGTGCGCGCCCGTGCGCTGGCCAAGCGCCTCGGCTGTGACTTGGCGATCATCGACAAGCGCCGCCCGAAGGCGAACGTGTCGGAAGTGATGAACATCATCGGTGAAGTCGAAGGCCGCAACTGCGTGATCATGGACGACATGGTCGACACCGCGGGTACGCTGACCAAGGCTGCCGAAGTGCTGAAAGAGCGCGGCGCCAAGAAAGTCGTGGCGTATTGCACCCACCCTGTGCTGTCCGGTCCTGCGATCGAGCGCATTTCCGCTTCGTCGCTGGACGAGCTGGTGGTGACCGACACGATCCCGCTGTCGCCTGCGGCTGCCGCCTGCGGCAAGATTCGCCAACTGACCTGCGCGCCATTGCTGGCCGAGACGTTCAAGCGCATCATCAAGGGCGATTCGGTGATTTCGCTGTTCATCGACTAGGAAATACGATTAGGTGGGGTCTGGTCCTGCGGACCTGACCCCATTTGCTTTACGCGGCGCACCAGCAAATTGCTAGTGCGCCGTTGACGTTTTCTCGGGTTCCAGTTTTGGCGCCCGATCTCGGAGCCCCTGGTCGCGGGGGCTTCACAACGCGGCGCGATCAAGCGCCGCACTTTTTGGAGTAACACATGAAAGTTATCGCATTCAATCGCACTTTGCAGGGGTCCGGAGCGAGCCGCCGCCTGCGTACTTCCGGCCAGACGCCTGGCATCATCTACGGTGGCGCTGAAGCCCCTGTGCTGATCGCCCTCGACGGCAACGCGCTGTACCACGCGCTGAAAAAAGAAGCCTTCCACGGTTCGATCCTGGACATGGAAATCGACGGCAAGACCCAGCAGGTTCTGCTGCGCGACTTCCAGATGCACGCATACAAGCAGATGGTTCTGCACGCTGACTTCCAGCGCGTCGACGCCAACGCCGCTGTGCACAAGAAAGTAGCACTGCACTTCATCAACGCTGACGTTTCGCCAGCAGTCAAGCTGCACGGCGCAACCGTGTCGCACGTCCTGGCCGAGCTGGAAATCTCCTGCCTGCCAGCAGACCTGCCTGAGTTCATCAACGTCGACCTGGCCAACATCGATGTCGGCCACTCGATCCACGTTGCTGACCTGGCCATGCCAAAAGGCGTGACCGCTGTGACCCACGGCCAGAACCTGACCGTCGCTACCGCTGCTGTTCCAGCTGGCCACGTCGCCGCTGAAGCAACCGCTGCTGCTGCTGAAGAAAAGAAGTAATTCTTCTTCGCTGGCATTAAAAAGCCCGCCCGGCTCGCGCCCGGCGGGTTTTTTCTTGGATAATCACGTTTTCGCCTGAAATTACCATCATGTCCATTCGCCTGATCGTCGGCCTCGGCAACCCTGGCCCCGAATACGAACAAACCCGCCACAACGCCGGCTTCTGGCTGGTCGACAACCTGGCCAATACCTTGCCCGGTTGCCGGCTGCAGCACGAGTCGCGCTTCAACGCCAAGGTCGCCAAGGCCAAAGTGGGCGGCGAAGACCTGTGGCTGCTCGAGCCGCTGACCTACATGAACCGCTCCGGCCAGTCGGTCGGGCAACTGGCGCGCTTCTACAAGATCAGTCCGGATGAAGTCCTGGTCGTGCACGACGAGCTCGACCTTGCGCCGGGGATCGTCAAGATGAAGAAGGGCGGCTCGTCGGGCGGGCACAACGGTTTGAAAGACATCACCGCAGCGCTGGGCACGCAGGATTACTGGCGCCTGCGGATCGGCATCGGCCATCCGCGCAGCAGCAATTCGCAGCAGGCGGTGGCCGATTTCGTGCTGCACCGGCCGCGCAAGGAAGAGCAGAGCCTGATCGACGAATCGATCGACAAGGCGCTGCGCGTGCTGCCGCTGGTCTTTGACGGCAAGTTCGACGCCGCCACGATGCAACTCCACACCGCCTGACGAAGTCCGGGGTCTGGTCCTGCGGACCTGACCCCATTTTCAGCGTTGCTGCGATAATTTGCCGATGAGTTCACTTTCCTTCCACGCGGGGCCGACAGCGATGGCTCGCCTCCGCGAGTACGGCTTGCGCGCTGCCGACATCGGCGTGATCCCCGCAGCCGCCGGCGGCCCGAAAGGCCTGATTTTCCAGTCGCTCGACCAATTCCTGTTCGGCCACTGGCTGCCGCAATTCCCGCGCGAGCGCACGCTGATCGGCTCGTCGATCGGCGCCTGGCGCATGGCCGCCGCCTGCCAGCCGGACCCGGTCGCCGCTTTCGCACGGCTCGGCGAACTCTACGCCGGCCAGCGCTATACCAGCACCAAGCCATCGCAGCAGGAAATCGACGACGTTTGCCGCGACTTGCTCGCCGGTTTCCTCGGCTCCCATGCATTAGATATTCTTATGCATCCACACTACCGTTTGCACCTGCTGACTGACCGCGGCATCGGCGCACTGGCGGAGCCGATCGGCCGCAACTCCGAGATGCGCGGATTTGCGACGGCTGCGCTGCGCAACATAGTCTCTCGCGGCTTGCTGGCTGGCGTGATGGAGCGCGTCGTCGTCGGCGATCCGCGCGGTGGCGCCGGCTGGTTGCGCGAACGCTTCGACGGCTTCACCACCCATTTCGCCGCGCTGACTCAAGACAATCTGGCGCCGGCGCTGCTGGCATCCGGCAGCCTGCCGCTGATCATGCAGCCGGTGCGCGGCCTGGCCGGCGCGCCGCCCGGCAACTACTGGGACGGCGGCATCATCGACTACCACCTGGTGCTGCCATATTCGCGGCTGGGCGAGGACTTGGTGCTGTATCCGCACTTCGGCGAGCACATCGTGCCCGGCTGGCTGGACAAGGCGATGCCGTGGCGCCGCGCCGCGCGCGGGCCGCGCAAGAGCTGGCTCGACAACGTCATCATTTTCGCGCCATCCGCCGAATTCCTGCGCCGCCTGCCGCGCGCCAAGCTGCCCGACCGCAAGGACTTCGCCCATCACGGACTCGACCACGACGCCCGCATGGCGGACTGGCGCCGCGCGATCGGCGAGGGCGAGCGCCTGCGCGATGAGTTTGCCGAGTTCGTGGCGCGACCCGACATGTCGCGCGTGCAGCCCATCTGAGACGCGGCCGCAGCAAAATGGGGTCAGGTCCGCCGGACCTGACCCCGCCTTGCGATGCCCCCGCCTCACCGAAATCGCCCGATTTTGCGGCAGCGTACCCCGTCCAAGGGTACAATGTGGGGTTTTGGGGAAACCTGCGCGCGCGCGGCCCCGTCCATCGATCTAGAAAGTTTTCCCATGAGTCTCCAATGCGGCATCGTCGGCCTGCCTAACGTCGGCAAGTCCACCCTTTTCAACGCCCTGACCAAGGCTGGCATTCCGGCCGAGAACTATCCGTTCTGCACGATCGAGCCGAACGTCGGCGTGGTCGAGGTGCCCGATCCGCGCATGCAAGCGCTGGCCGACATCGTCAAACCTGAGCGCATGGTCAACGCCATCGTCGAATTCGTCGACATCGCCGGCCTGGTGGCGGGCGCGTCGAAGGGCGAGGGCCTGGGCAACCAGTTCCTGTCGCACATCCGCGAAACCGACGCCATCGTCAACGTGGTGCGCTGCTTCGAGGACGACAACGTGATCCACGTGTCCGGCAAGGTGAGCCCGCTGGACGACATCGAAGTGATCCAGACCGAGCTGGCGCTGGCCGACATGGCCGCCGTCGAAAAGGCGATCCACCGCGAAAACAAGAAGGCCCGCTCCGGCGACAAGGATGCCGCCAAGCTGGTCGCCGTGTGCGAGCGCCTGATGCCGCACCTGAACGAAGGCAAGCCTGTGCGCACCGCCGGCCTTGACGCCGACGACATGGCCCTGATCAAGACCCTGTGCCTGATCACCGCCAAGCCGGCCATGTTCGTGGCCAACGTGTCCGATACGGGCTTCACCAACAACCCGCTGCTCGACCAACTGACCGCCTACGCGAAAGAGCAGAACGCGCCGATCGTCGCCATCTGCGCCGCGATCGAATCGGAAATCGCCGACCTCGACGACGCCGACAAGGGCGCCTTCCTGGCCGACATGGGCATGGAAGAGCCGGGCCTGGACCGCCTGATCCGCGCCGCCTACAAGCTGCTCGGCCTGCAGACCTACTTCACCGCGGGCGTGAAGGAAGTGCGCGCCTGGACCATCCACGTTGGCGACACCGCGCCGCAGGCGGCCGGCGTGATCCACACCGACTTTGAGCGCGGCTTCATTCGCGCCCAGACCATCGCCTACGACGACTACATCGCCTACAAGGGCGAGGCCGGCGCCAAGGAAGCGGGCAAGATGCGCGCCGAGGGCAAGGAATACGTGGTCAAGGATGGCGACGTGCTGAACTTCCTGTTCAACGTCTAACCCACAGTTCGAATTCCGCCGGATTTTGGCGGACAGAAAAAACCCCATGCTTCCCGAGGAAGATGGGGTTTTTTTACGGGCTCGGCAATCGTCACGCCCCCGAAGCGATATCAATATCGCCATCCCTTTTCGGCGCATAGTCAAACGGATGAGTGCCAGACTGTTTCGTGCTCAGCGTTGATTCGCGCGGGCTGCCGCGCGCCGGTCGAAAGGAATGAGCATGAGGATTCTGTCCGCACTCGGGGCGCTCGCCACGGGTTTCGTCATTGCCGGATGCGCCAGCAATGGCCTGGTGGTCGAGACCGTCGTTGAATATGGTCCGATTGGGAGCCGCCTGCCAAACTCGCACGCCGATGGCGACGGATTTATCGCGGCCCTGACGCCGCCGGACGGAAACGACGAATGGCGCGTCCTCGCGCGGTGGAAAGATCCGGACGTGTGGGACACCGATTTTCTGGACCAGAAGACTTGGGATGAAAGTAATTTCGACCAGCCTGGCGCCGCCATTTCGTTTTTCTCCGGCCACGGACTTACCGGGCCGTACGGTGAGAGCCCTCCCCACAGGTGCAGCCATTCCTCAGAATGCAAGACGCCGCCGCCGCAAGCCGGACCACGCGGCATTTGCAAGGCTGCGGGAACGCCGGGTCACGCGGTCGGCGACACCTCGCAATGCGTCTACTACAACGATCGAAGCCTCGTCACGTTCAGCAGCAAGGATCAGTTCGGCCATGTCGCCAACTATAGTGGCGGGCGGGCGAAATGGGGCGAGAGCAAGAATTCCGGGCCCTGGGCCGGCGCGGGAACGGACGGCGGCACGAATCTCGTTGTGCTCGACTCCAGCTGGGGAGTGCTGGCGTCGTTCTGGTACGAACAAACGCACGCGGCGATGGCCGGTGTCCACTTTCTTGCAACGACCTTGCCCGTCACCGGCGATTATCTGAATGATCCGCAGCGCGGCGCGGCATTCGGCAAGCGCTGGGCGCAGGACAGCGGCAGCTCGGTGTCGCAGTCCTGGCTGGTTGCAATGAATGCGATTCCCGGCGGCGGCTTCGATATGAGCGGCTGCCATTTCGTCATCGCCTACGATGAATCTTCCGAACGCGCGCTCAAGCATCTCGACGAAGACTGGTCCGAGCTCAAGAACGACGGCTGGGATGCAAAGGGAAACGCCGTGTATTGGGCGCGGTGGCTGTGCAATTGGACCAGCCAGATTACTGACGACACCATTTTCGAGCTCAAATAATGAACAGCACCCACGACACCCTGGCGACCGTCGCTTTTTTTGTAGCTGCGCTTTGCATGGGAGGCTGCGCCAGTCGCATGACGACTCCCCCGCCGCCCTCGGGCACGATCCCGTCGGCTGGTGGTGCGGCCGGCTATCAACATGGCGCGGATCGCACGCGCTTCGTGGCGGGCGTGCAAAGCGTGCGATTGGGCGAGCATGGCTACGCGAAGCTTACGGGCAGCGAAGGAACGTTTGCGGTCGACACGGTCAACGGCAGCGCCTATGGCGTGCCCAAGGCGAACGCGCGGTCGCAGCAACTCGCGCCTTTCGGCAAGTCACCGGCCGAGCATGACGCTTCCGTGACGGACTATTTTCGCCGGAGCGGCATCCCGGCCGATCAGATCGGCAGTGCGCAGGGTCGGATGCTGCTCGAGGCCACAGGCCGCGGCGATGACGCGGTGCGGGCAGCGCCGAAGGTGAAAGCCTACTACTCGGTCCTGCAGCGCGTCGTTGACGGGATTGCCGTGCCGGACTCGTTCGCGTGGGCGCGCATCAATGCGCGCGGCGAAGTCGTCGAAGAGGCAGTCTACTGGCCTGCAATCTCGCGCGAGACCTTGGCAAGCGCGCAAAAACTGCGCGAGGCATGGGCCGACGACAATCGACGGCGCGAGCTCACCGGGCGCATCCATATCGATAACTCACGCGCGGCGACGGTCGCCATTCGCCATGCGTCGGCGAGCAGCCATGATGCTTTCGAAGCGTTCGCGAGCATCGACATTACGGTCAATGTCACGGCGCCGGGGGCGCAGCGCGCGGCAACGGCGGAAGATCAAACGTCGGCGCCAGGCGTGGGGTACGTGCGGCACTTCGATATCGACGGCAAGGAGCTACGTCTTCCGCAGGAGCGTTTTGTACTTGACCGAAAATTCCCCGCGCGGAAGGCGACGCCGGCTCCACAGCAATAGCGCAGTTTTTAATGAATGCGCCGGGGAAGAAACCGGGTACAATTTGCCGGAAAAATAAGACTGAGCCATATAAGCAGCATAGAACAATAGAAGGGCGCCGCGGGCGCCTTTTTTTTGACCCGATTCCAGAGCCGCATGAATTCTCAATCGAACGCTACCAAATGACTAAATTCAAAATCATCGCCGCAACTATCGCAATGAGCTTCGCCGGATTGGCGCACGCCGACGAAAACTTCGTCACCTGCGGCTCCTGCAAGGAATGGAACATGCCGGTCAAGCCGTTCAACGTCTATGGCAACACCTGGTACGTCGGGGTCAACGGGCTCTCGTCGGTGCTGATCACGGGGCCGCAAGGCCACATCCTGATCGACGGCGCGCTGCCGCAATCGGCTGCCTTGATCGAAGCGAACATCAAGGCGCTGGGCTTTCGCATGCGGGACGTCAAGCTGATCGTCAACTCCCACGCGCATTGGGACCACGCCGGTGGCATCGCGGCGCTGCAGCGCGCCAGCGGCGCCGTGGTGGCGGCGAGTGCATCGGGCGCGATCGCGCTCAAGAGCGGCACGCACGTCACCGACGATCCGCAGTACTACGCCAACGATGTCCATGTACCCAAGGTCGCAAAGGTCAGGGAAGTGCGCGAAGGCGAAACCCTGACGGTCGGCCCGATCGGCATAACCGCGCACATGACGCCGGGCCACACGCCTGGCAGCACTACCTGGTCATGGCAGTCCTGCGAGGCTGGAAAATGCATGGACGTGGTGTACGCGGACAGCCTCACTTCGATCTCGCGCGACGGCTTCCACTTCACCGGCAAGGGCGGCGAGCCGGATATCTCGGGCGCCTTCGCGGCCAGCATCGCCAAGGTCGGCGGACTAAAGTGCGACATCCTGCTGGCGGCCCATCCGTTCTTTGCCGATACCTTCGCCAAGGCCGCTGCCCGCACGCCCGAGCGCAATCCATTCATCGACAGCGGTGCTTGCCGCGAATATGCGGCCGGCGCGGCCAAGATGCTCGACAAGCGGCTTGGCGAGGAGCGCGCCGCACCCTGAACCGGGTTATTCTCAATCGGAGCGGAGGAACTCAGGCATGACGGAACAGATCGGAAAAGAGCGCGCGGATTGTCCTGACCCTGCGCCGGTCATCGTGGCAGGCGTAAGCTACGCAGCCGTCCCTTGGGGCAGGGCGCGTGGCTTGGGGCAGAACGGCGGAATCATCGCCGCGCAAGACCCGGCGAGCGGTGCCGAACTGTGGACGCTCCGGGTCTATCGCATCGACTACGACGAGGGGCGCGAGGGCGACAAGCAGGACGTTTTCATCGAAAGCATCACTGCCCAATCCGACGGCACCTTGCGCATCGTGTCCGAACGCGGCGACAGCTACCTGGTCGATGTCGTGCGCCGCATTGTGATCGGGCAGGCCTAATAAGCGGTTGGGTCACTCCGCCTGCCATCTGCGATATTATTCGCATCCAAATTATCGCGTCGAAGTCTCATGGCCACCCTGTCCGAACTTGTTTTCTACCCCGTCAAATCATGCGCCGGCATCTCGGTAGCGGAAGCGGTGCTGACCGAAGCCGGCCTGCAAGTGGACGGCGTCTGCGACCGCGAATGGATGGTGGTGGATGAACATGGCCACTTCCTGACCCAGCGTGAATATCCGCGCATGGCGCTGATCGTGCCAAAGCTGATAGACGGGAAGCTGGAACTGTCCGCGCCCGGCAGCGCGTCACACGCAATCGCGATCGCTCCTTCCGCCGCTCCCACGCGCGCAGTCGCCATCTGGGGCGACAGCGTGCAGGCCGATGACTGCGGTGACGCCACGGCCGCCTGGTTCACCCAGGCGATTGGCGCGCCGTGCCGGCTGGTGCGTTTCCCGAACGCCGCGCGGCGCTGGACCGGCACCAGCTGGACTGGTGGCGTCGCCGCCCCCACGCGCTTCGCCGACGGCTACCCGCTGCTGCTGATCGGCGCTGCCTCGCTGGCCGACATGAACGAAAAACTGGCCGCAGCCGGCCGCCAGGCGCTGCCCATGAACCGCTTCCGTCCCAACCTCGTGGTCGACGGCATCGGCGCCTTCGAGGAGGATTACGCCGAATCGCTGACCATCGGCGCCGCCGCCATCAAGCCGGTCAAGCCATGCCCGCGCTGTCCGATCCCATCGATCGACCAGGCCACCGGCGTGCCAGGCCCGGACCCGCTCGACATCCTGCAATCGTACCGGCGCAAGCCGCAGCTGGACGACGCGGTCTGCTTCGGCATGAACTGCATCGTCACCGCGGGCGCCGGCGAGCACCTGAAAGTGGGCCAGCAGGTAAACGTGACGCTGGCGTTTTAATAGGGCAGGGGTGGGCAATCGCGCAAAGATGGCGTAAGGTTGCGCTAATTGCGGGAAAATCCGCTTATCCAACAGACCAGCCAGGAGCGATATGACTGAACCGGGCGCCTCGCCGCGTGAACTGGAAGCCGAAAACGAGTCCCTGCGCGCGCGCATGAACTACCTGATGGAGCAGGCCGAACGCAATCACTCGATCATGTGCCGGCACCAGGCGTTCGACCTCGAGATCGTCGGCGCCGCCACCTTCCCCGAACTGGTCGGCACGATCTTTCGCACGCTGCCCATCATCTCCGACCTTGACATCGTCACCCTGTGCCTGGTCGACCCCGAAGCGGACATCCAGACCGTGATGCAGCGGCTGGGCGTCGATTTCACCGTGCTGCCGCACCTGGTATTTGTCGACAACGTCAGCGCGCTCGGCTTCGGGCCGTCGCCCGCGACGCCGCCCAAGCCGCTGATGGGACCCTGGGTGCCGCGCATGCATCAGGCGATGTTCCCGCAGGCGCCGGCCGGGCTGCAAAGCGTCGCGCTGGTGCCGCTGCTGCGCAACAAGCGCATCATCGGCAGTCTGAACCTCGGCAGCCTCGACCCGGCTCGCTTCACGCCGGCGCTGGGCACCGACTTCATCGAGCACATGGCGTCGATCATCGCGATCTGCCTGGAAAACGTCATCAGCAACGAGATGCTCAAGTACATTGGGCTGACCGATTCGCTGACCGGCGTCTATAACCGCCGCTACATCGACCGCCGCCTGCTGGAGGAGATCGGCCGCGCGCGGCGCCAGGCCTACCGGATTTCGTGCATGTACATCGACATCGACCATTTCAAGGCGGTCAACGACAGCGTCGGCCACCAGGGCGGCGACGAAGTGCTGCGCGAAGTGGCCGCGCGCATCAAGACCGAGCTGCGCGCGTCGGACGCACTGGGGCGTTTCGGCGGCGAGGAGTTCGTGGTGCTGCTGGTGGACGCGGACGTGGAAAGCGCGGCGATCTGCGCGCAGCGGATCCGCGCAAGCGTGGCCGACACGCCGTTCGAGCTGTCGACGGGCGAGAAGCTGCCGATTTCGGTGTCGATCGGCGTGGCGACGCTGGACGATTTCGAGCGCGACCACGCGATCGAAGGCGTGGCGCAGCAGCTGGTGGCGCAGGCCGATTCGGCGCTGTACCAGGCCAAGGAGGCGGGCCGCAACAAAGTGGTCAGCTTCGACGAGGAGTAGGCAAGGGGTCTGGTCCTGCGGACCTGACCCCATTTTTGATAGTAGTTAGCGCAAGATGGGGTCAGGTCCGCAGGACCAGACCCCTTACTGCAGCAGCCGGCCTTCCGCCCGCGTCACCGCATCGCCCGATCCGCGCAGCACCACCACATCGCCGGCATTGAGCATCGTATTGGGCGTCACATCGATGCGCTCCTTGCCGCGCCGGATGGTTGTCACTTCCGCCCCCACGTCATCGAGCTGCAGCTGCTCGATGCGTTTGCCGACCGATCCCGCGTCGTCGCGCAGGATCACCGAATGCAGCCGCACGTACATGTGCTCCGGATCGTCCGACGCATCGCTGGCGCCGTGAAAATACCCGCGCAGCGACGCGTAGCGCTCGTCGCGCGCGCTCTGCACCCGGTGCACCACGCGCCGCAGCGGCACGCCCATCATCACCAGCGCGTGCGAGGCCAGCATCAGGCTGCCCTCGAGCGCTTCCGGCACCACTTCGGCCGCGCCGGCGCGCTTGAGCAGGTCCAGGTCGGTGTCGTCATGGCTGCGCACGATCACGTGCAGGGTCGGCGCCAGTTCCTGCACCAGGTTCAGCACCTTCAGCGCCGACGGCGTGTCCGCGTACGTGATCACCAGCGCGCTGGCCCTGTAAATACCCGCCGCCACCAGGCTCTCGCGCCGCCCGGCGTCGCCGTACGCGACGTTGGCGCCGGCCGTCTGCGCTTCCTGCACCCGCTCGGGATCGAGGTCGAGCGCCTGGTAGGCGACCTTTTCCTCTCCCAGCAGGGTGGCCAGGCTTTGCCCGCTGCGCCCGAAACCGGCGACGATCACGTGCTTCTGCAGCGCCATCGTGCGGCTGGCGATTTGCGTGAGCTGCAGCGACTGCATCATCCACTCGTTGGTGGCGATCTTCATCACGATCTGGTCGGACTTGGCGATGATGAACGGCGCTACCAGCATCGACAGCACCATCGAGGCCAGCACCAGCTGGATGATGAACGGGTCCATCAGGTGCGCGCCGGCGGTCAGGTTCAGCAGCACGAAGCCGAATTCGCCGGCCTGCGCCAGCGCCAGGCCGGTGCGCATCGACACGCCGTCCGAGGCGCCGAACAGCTTGGCCAGCAGCGCGATCAGCGCGAACTTGAGCAGCACCGGCCCGGCCAGCAGGATCAGCACGACCCACCAGTGTTCGATCACCAGCCGGATGTTGAGCAGCATGCCGACGGTGATGAAGAACAGCCCGAGCAGCACGTCGCGGAACGGCTTGATGTCTTCTTCCACCTGGTGCTTGTACTGGGTCTCCGACACCAGCATGCCGGCCACGAAGGCGCCGAGCGCGAGCGACAGGCCGGCCTTCTCGGTGATCCAGGCCGCGCCCATCACCACCAGCAGCAGGTTGAGCATAAACAGCTCCTGCGAGCGCCGCTTGACCACCAGCGTGAACCACTTGCGCATCAGCTTCTGGCCGAAGAACAGCAGCAGCACCAGTACGATGACGGCCTTGAAGCTGGCCCAGGCCAGGGTGGTGGCCAGCCGGGCCGGGTCCTGCGCCAGCGAGGGAATCAGGATCAGCAGCGGCACCACCGCCAAGTCCTGGAACAGCAGGATGCCGATGATGCGGCGCCCGTGCGGGCTTTCCAGTTCCATCCGCTCGGTCAGCATCTTCGAGACGATCGCGGTGGACGACATCGCCAGCGCGCCGCCCAGCGCGAACGAGGTTTGCCAGCCGATGTGGATCGAGGGCGGCAGCTGGGTGGCGATGACCCAGCCGAACAGCATGGTGGCGGCGATGGTCAGCACCACCTGCGCCATGCCCAGTCCGAACACGATCGAGCGCATCGCCTTCAATTGCGACAGCGAGAATTCCAGCCCGATCGAAAACATCAGAAATACCACGCCGAATTCGGCCAGCGCGTGGGTGGTGGCGCTGTTTTCGGCCATGCCCATCGCGTGCGGGCCGATCAGGATGCCGACCGCCAGGTAGCCCAGCATCGGCGGCAAGTGCAGCATGCGAAACGCCACCACGCCCAGCACGGCGCTGCCCAGCAACAGTAATGTGAGTTCTAGTCCTGATACCATGGGCCGCGCGCCGCCGTGGCGAAATTGTGTTTAACTGTGACTGGCAAGTTTTTTGCTTTCCCAATTCGTTTATACTGCTGGAACGAGTGTAACCGATGAAAAAACAATGTTGAAAGCTTTTGACGAAAACCTGACCCGCCGCTCGATGGAGCTCGCCCGCGAGACCCTTGAGATCGAAGGCGACGCGATTCGCGCGCTGCACCAGCGCCTGGCCACCGACGACAGCGTCGGCCATGCGGTCGGCCTGCTGCTGGCCTGCACCGGCCGCGTGGTGGTGTCGGGAATCGGCAAATCGGGCCACATCGGCCGCAAGATCGCCGCCACCCTGGCCTCGACCGGCACGCCGGCGATGTTCGTGCATCCGGCCGAAGCGGCCCACGGCGACCTGGGCATGGTCACGCCGCAGGACGCCTTCATCGCCATTTCCTACTCGGGCGAAGCGGCCGAACTGATGGCGATCCTGCCGATCGTCAAGCGCATGGGCGCGCCCCTGATCTCGATGACCGGCAAGCCCAATTCGAGCCTGGCGCAGCTGGCCGACGTCCACCTCGACATCTCGGTGGCCAAGGAAGCCTGCCCGATGAACCTGGCGCCGACTGCCAGCACCACCGTCACGCTGGCGCTGGGCGACGCGCTGGCCGTCGCGCTGCTCGACGCGCGCGGCTTCAAGGAGGAAGATTTCGCCCGCTCGCATCCGGGCGGCGCGCTGGGCCGGCGCCTGCTGACCCACGTGCGCGACGTGATGCGCAGCGGCGACGACGTGCCAAAAGTGAGCGCCGACGCGCTGCTGCCGGCCGCGCTGCTCGAAATCACCCAGAAGGGCATGGGCATGACCGCCATCGTGGACGATGCCGGCCGCCCGGTCGGGGTGTTCACCGACGGCGACCTGCGCCGCATGATCGAGAAGGTCCAGGACTTCACCAAGATCACCATGCGCGACGTGATGCACGCCAACCCGCGCCGCATCCATCCGGAGCAGCTGGCGGTCGACGCGGTGGCGATCATGGAAGAATTCCGCATCAACCAGATGCTGGTGGTGGACGCCGACGACAAGCTGGTGGGCGCGCTGCACATCCACGACCTGACCCGCGCCAAGGTGATCTGATGACCGATACCACGCTCGACCACATCCGCCGCGCCGCCGCCATCAAGGTCTTGATCCTCGACGTCGACGGCGTGCTGACCGACGGCAGCCTGACCTACGGCGAGCACGGCGAAGTGACCAAGACCTTCAATGTGCTCGACGGCCTGGGCATCGAACTGCTGCAAAAGACCGGCGTGCAGGTCGCCATCATCAGCGCGCGCAAGTCGCCGGTGGTGATCCGGCGCGCGGCCGACCTGAAGATCATGCACGTCTACCAGGGCACGCACGACAAGCGCGTGGCCTTTGCCGACCTGCTCGACACCACCGGCTTCACGGCGGAGCAGTGCGGCTACATCGGCGACGACGTGATCGATCTGCCGCTGCTGCGCAAGGTCGGCTTCGCCGTCACCGTCCCGAGCGGCCATCCCGAAGTGCAGCACCGGGCCCATTACGTCACCCGTGCGCCGGGCGGGCGCGGCGCCGTGCGCGAGGTGTGCGACATGGTGATGCGCGCGCAGGGCAACTACGACGCGGCGCTGGCGCCGTACTTCGCCTGACGATGAGCCGGGCCACCCACAAGCGCACCGCGCATCGCTGGCAGGTCGGCGGCCTGATCGCCGCCGGACTGGTGTTCGCGCTGGGCAGCTTCTGGCTGGTCCAGGTGATCAATGGCGGCGACGTCGCCACGTCGTCCGACCCGCTCAAGAGCGAGCCTGACTACATCGTCGAGAAGTTCAGCTTCGTGCGCATGACGCCGGCCGGCAAGCCGGGCTACATCATTTCCGGCGACAAGCTGACTCACCGTCCCAGCGACGACACCTTCGACATCGTCGCGCCGGTGGTGTTGAACATCGGCTCGGAGAAGCCGCCGATGACAATGCATGCGAAGACCGCGCATGTCGATCAGGATAAGAACCTGGTCGACCTGGCGGGCGATGTCGACATCCGCCGCCCGCAGCAGGGCGCAATGCAGGCGATGTCGCTCAAGACCGACGCCTTGACCGTGTTCCCGGACGAGGACCGGATGGAAACCGCGCAGCCATTCCAGCTCGTGATTGGCACGACAAACCTCGCCGGCGTGGGCATGAAGGCCAACAACGCCACCGGCCGGCTCGACGTGCACAACCGGGTTCAGCTCAATTTTCCGCCGCGCGCACGCTGACGCGGACCAGGCAAGAAGAAACAGGGAGCAAAGATGAAGAAGATTTTGTTGGCAATCGCGGTAGGCATGCTGGCCGGCGGCGCCGCCCTGGCCGAGCGCGCCGATTCGCTCAAGCCGATCAACGTGAAGGCCGATACCGGCACGGCCGACATGGTCAAGCAGGGCGGCACGTTCGAAGGCAACGTGGTGCTCACCCGCGGCACGGTGGTCATGAAGGGCGACAAGCTGAAACTCACCGAAGACCCGGAAGGCTACAATTTCGCCACGCTGACGGCGGCGCCGGGCGCGCTCGCGACGTTCCGCCAGAAGCGTGACGGCGGCGCCGACCTGTGGGTCGAGGGCGAGGCCGAACGCATCGACTACGACAACAAGACCGACATCATCAAGCTGTCCGGCCGCGCAAGGGTGACCAACCTGGAGGGCAGCCGCGTGACCGACCGCGCCGAAGGGCCTTTCCTTTCCTACGACAGTCGCAAGGAGCAGTTCGCGGCGATCAACACCCCTTCCGGCCAGAGCAAGGTTGGCGGCGGCCGCGTGGAGTTCACCTTCGACCATCCCAAGCGTCCGGCGCCCGCCACGCCTGCCCCAGGAAAGCAATGATGGAGACAAAATCCTGCGGTAACACCCTGATCGTGCGCGGCCTGCAAAAGAGCTACGGCAAGCGGCTGGTGGTGCGCGACGTTTCGCTGCAGGTCGAATGCGGCGAAGTGGTCGGCCTGCTCGGCCCGAACGGCGCCGGCAAGACCACCTCGTTCTACATGATCGTCGGCCTGGTGCCGTCGGACGCCGGCTCGATCGACATCTCCGGCGTCGACATCTCCAGCCTGCCGATCCACCGCCGCGCGGTGCTGGGCCTGTCCTACCTGCCGCAGGAAGCCTCGGTATTCCGCAAGCTGACGGTGGAGGACAACATCCGCGCCGTGCTGGAGCTGCAGAAGGTGGACGGCAAGGCGCTGACCAAGGACCAGATCAACGAGCGTCTCGATACGCTGCTGGCCGACCTGCAGATCGAGAAGCTGCGCGAGAACCAGGCGATGTCGCTGTCGGGCGGCGAGCGGCGCCGCGTCGAGATCGCGCGCGCGCTGGCCACCAATCCGCGCTTCGTGCTGCTCGACGAGCCGTTCGCCGGCGTCGATCCGATCGCCGTGATCGAGATCCAGCGCATCGTGCGCTTCCTAAAGGAGCGCGGCATCGGCGTGCTCATTACCGACCATAACGTGCGCGAGACGCTCGGCATCTGCGATCGCGCGTATATTATCAACCAGGGTGCGGTGCTCGCTTCGGGCCGTCCTGACGATATCATCGCGGACGAATCGGTGCGGCGCGTGTACCTGGGCGAACATTTCCGGATGTAAGCCATGAAACAGTCACTGCAACTACGGACTTCCCAACACCTCGCGCTCACGCCGCAGCTGCAGCAGTCGATCCGTCTGCTGCAGTTGTCCACGCTCGAGCTGCACCAGGAACTGACCCAGCTGCTGTCCGATAATCCGCTGCTCGAACGGCTCGACGACCCGCTCGACAACTCGGTGCGCCTGCTGGCCGATGGCGCAATCGGCGCTCCCGCCACGCCGGGCGAGGCCGCGCCGGCCCCGGGCGCGCAGGACGCGCCGCCAGGCGAGGGCAGCGGCGACGCGCCCGCCGCCGGTGAAGGCGAGGGCGGCGGCGAGGGAGAATCCCCGGAGGCGGCCGGCGGCGACAGCGAGGACTGGGGCGAGGCGGGCCGCAACAAGACGCCCGACGACGAGGATTCGCGCCCGCAGATCGAAGCGTCGGCCACCACCTTGCGCGACCATTTGATGGAGCAGATGCGCCTGGCGATGCTCGACACGCGCGACCGCGCGCTGGTCGAACTGATGATCGACGCGCTCGACGACAACGGCTACCTGACCGAAACGCTCGAAGAGATCCTCGAGCGCCTGCCGCCCGAGCTCGAGATCGACATCGACGAACTCAAGACCGCGCTGTCGCTGCTGCAAAGCTTCGACCCGGTCGGCGTGGGCGCCCGCAACGCGTCCGAATGCCTGGCGCTGCAGATCCGCCGCATGCCCCACGTGCCGCTGGTGACGCGGCGCATGGCGCTCGACATCGTCTGCAAGCACCTCGCGTGGTTCGCCCAGCGCGACTTCAACAAGCTGAAAAAAGCCCTCGACTGCGACGACGAGGACCTGCGCGAGGCGCAGGCCGTGATTCGCCAGTGCAATCCGCATCCGGGCGCCGCGTTCGGCTCCGGCGCCTCCGACTACGTGGTGCCGGACGTGATCGTGCGGCGCTCGAAGAACGGCTGGACCGTGTCGCTGAACCAGGATGTGATGCCGCGCCTTCGCGTCAACAGCATGTACGCCAACCTGCTCAAGAACGGCAAGGGCGAGGGCCAGCTGGGCGCCCAGCTGCAGGAGGCGAAGTGGCTGATCAAGAATATGCGCCAGCGCTTCGACACGATCTTGCGCGTGGCCGAGGCGATTGTTGAGCGGCAACGGAACTTTTTCTCGCACGGCGCGGTTGCCATGCGTCCACTTGTGCTGCGCGAAATTGCTGATACACTGGGACTACACGAGAGTACGATATCTCGTGTGACAACCCAGAAATACATGCTTACACCGCATGGTATGTTTGAGTTGAAATACTTTTTTGGGAGCCACGTCGCCACCGAAGCAGGAGGGGAAGCATCCTCCACGGCGATACGGGCACTCATCGTGCAACTCACAGGAGCCGAAGACCCTAAAAACCCTTTATCAGACAGTAAGATCGCAGACATGCTGGGGGAACAGGGGATGGTCATTGCACGACGCACGGTGGCCAAATACCGTGAAGCGCTCAAGATCCCGCCCGTCGCCCTCCGCAAAAGTTTGTAGATCGACCTCACACTGTCCCTCTGCGCTTATGACGCACGAACAGCTAGCGACATCATCAAAGGAGTGTGTATGAATCTCACAATCAGTGGACATCATCTCGAAGTGACCCCAGCCATCCGTGAATACGTACAGAACAAACTGGAGCGAGTGAAGCGCCATTTCGATCAAGTGATCGATATCGCCGTGATCCTCACCGTCGATAATCTGACTGAAAAAGAAAAACGGCAAAAAGCCGAAATCAACCTAAGGCTGCCGGGTAAAACCGTGAACGTCGCCAGCCTGTCGTCCGACCTGTACGCGGCCATCGACGCCCTGATCGACAAGCTCGATCGCCAGGTCATGAAATACAAATCCCAAGTGCAGGAGCACAACCACCAGGCCATCAAGCACTTGCAGGAGCCTGAGCTCCCCGCCGCCGCATAAGGCAGGCATCACCTGAAAGCGAGGGCGCCGTCGGCGCCCTTTTCATTTGCGCGGTCGGATAAAATACGCTTTTTCCGTCTTCGACAGCCACCATGACCGACTTCGTCAAAACCCGCATCGCCAACCGCACCGGCATCATCACCCTGGACCGTCCGCGCACGCTCAACTCGCTGTCGCTGGAGATGATCCGCGCGCTGTCCGACGTGCTGCTGGCATGGCGCGACGATCCCGCGGTGGACGCCGTGGTCCTGCGCAGCAGCACCGACAAGGCGCTGTGCGCCGGCGGCGACATCCGCTACTTCCACGACGTCGGCACCCTGCCGACCACCGGCGGCAGCGCCTCGCTGGAAGACTTCTTCACCGAAGAGTACACGCTCAACCACCTGATCCACTTCTACCCAAAGCTGTACGTGGCGTTGATGGACGGCGTGGTGATGGGCGGCGGCCTTGGCATCTCCGAAGCGGGCCCGGACACCGGCCTGCGCGTGGTTACCGATGGCACCAAGCTGGCTATGCCCGAGGTGAACATCGGCCTGTTCCCGGATGTCGGCGGCAGCTACTTTCTGGCGCGCGCGCCGGGCAAGCTTGGCCTTTACCTCGGCCTGACGGGCCTGACGGTGCGCGCCGCCGATGCGCTGTACGCGGGCCTGGCCGACACCTTCGTGCCGCAGGCCCAGATGCCCGCGCTGGCCCAACTGATCGAAGATACGCCGGGCAGCGAACTGCGCGCGGCGATCACGCAATTTGCCGCGCCGTTCTCGGCCGGCCCGAGCGTGCTCGAAGCGGAGCGCGCGTCGATCGACCACCATTTCGGCGAGTCGACCGTCGAAGCGATCATGGCGTCGCTGGAGAAGGACGAAGGCGTGTTCGCGCAGAAGGCGCTGGCCGCAATGAAGAAGCGCTCGCCGCTGCTGATGCGCGTGACGATCGAGCTGCTGCGCCGCGGCGCCGCCATGAGCCTGGCCGATTGCCTGCGCCTCGAGCGCATCCTGGTGCGGCGCAATTTCGAGCACGGCGAAGTACTCGAAGGGATTCGCGCGCTGGTGATCGACAAGGACAACGAGCCGAAATGGAATCCGCCGACGCTGGCGGAGGTGACCGACGAGATGGTCGCGCAGTTCTTCAACTCGCCGTGGCCGGAGCGGGCGCACCCGCTGCGCGACCTGGGGAATTAAGACTGTTCGCGGTGGCGCAGCACGACGCGCTCGGTGGGGCTGAAGTAGGCGGCGAGCCGTTCGGCCATGTACACCGAGCGGTGCTGGCCGCCGGTGCAGCCGAGGGCCACGGTCAGGTAGCTGCGGTTATCGGTCTTGAATGAGGGCAGCCACTTCTCGATGAAGGCGCGAATGTCCTCCAGCAGGTCGGCCGCGCTGGGCTGGGCGTCGAGGAAGGCGATCACCGGCGCGTCCATGCCGGTGAGCGGGCGGAGCGTGATGTCGTAGTAGGGATTGGGCAGCGCGCGCACGTCGAACACGAAGTCCGCGTCGAGCGGCACGCCGAGCTTGAAGGCGAACGATTCGAAGAACAGCGTCAGCGGCGCGCGTTCGATCTCCACCAGTTCCTTGATCCAGGCGCGCAGCTTGTTGGCCGAGAGCTCCGATGTGTCGATCACGTGGCCCAGCTGCTCGATCGCCGACAGGCGCTCGCGCTCTTCCAGGATGCATTCGATCAACGTACGGCGCGCGGCCGGATTGGCGTGCGGGCGCAGCTCGTGCGACAGCGGATGGCTGCGGCGCGTTTCGGAAAAGCGCGCCACCAGCGAATGCGTGTTCGCGGTCAGGAACATCACCTTCACGTCGTGGCCCTGGTCCTTGAGCATGCGCACGTTGGCGGGCAGGTCCACCAGCGACTCGGCGCTGCGCGCATCGACCGCGACGGCCAGGCTTTCGGTGCCTTCGTTATGCAAGGTGTCGACCAGCTGGGGCAGCAGGGCGGGCGGCAGATTGTCGACGCAGTAGTAGCCGCCGTCTTCGAGGACGTTGAGGGCCACGGACTTGCCGGAGCCGGAGATGCCAGTGATAAGTACGATGCGCATGTATCGATGATACCGCAAGCTGCGCTTTGGGGTCAGGTCCGCGGGAACGACGGGGACGCCTAGTCGCCGTCTTTCAGTCATCGGCGCCTGCGTGATCCCTGTTTCAGTCGCCGTGCCGAGACCGAAATTCTTGCTGGATTTCCGATGGAAGAACTGAGTAGTCGTCGCCGTTTCCGTACCAACGCAATGAGGTCCGATTTTCCGCGCGGGTGAAAAAGCCCGCCCACAATCGCAGCTTCTCCATGTCCACTACCACCATAGCGTGTTCCGATGGACAGTCGTGGGGCTTGCACTTGTTAATTACCAAGAAATTTCCCATCTGGGTGACGGGAGTCTCCACATGGTAGCCATCCAGCAGCTTGCGTTCGTTGGCGGGCACGACGCTGTTGAAGATCTTGTTGATGGGTGCAGCCGCCAGGATGCTCACGCGCTTTTTGTTCACCGTAGTGGTCGGGTATTTCCCGACCCATGAGGATAAGGATTCTGCGTTCCAGCCGGCTGGATCATTGGCGAAGCAGGCGCCGGCCGAAGCGAACATCAGGACTGACAGGGCGAGGAATCGTCTCATGGCCATTTCTCACTGGTGGATCGTATGAAGACAGACTTGTCGTCAAAACTACGTCCGCGACAAAAACGGGGTCAGGTCCGTGTTTTGTAGGGAGACATGGGTAACACTTTGTCGGGGGACATAGGTAACACTTTTATCATCATCGTACTTTCCAATAAATGTGGAGCGTACGATGCCTTGGATGGAGTGTTCTCAGATGTCCTCACGGCTTGAATTTGTGCGGTTGGCCCAAGCTCACGACGCCAATATCTCAGCGCTTTGTACGGCGTTCGGCATAAGCAGGAAGACTGGCTACAAATGGCTGCAGCGCCATGAATTAGGCGGCGTCGATGGTTTGGCAAACCGTTCACGCCGTCCTTCCAACTCGCCAGGGCGAAGCAGCAGAGATGTTGAAGCGACGATCGTCGACCTGCATCGTGCGTATCCTTGCTGGGGGGCGCGTAAACTGAAGGCGCTTCTGCCAGACGGGTTTCCCGACCTTCACCACTCCACGATTGATTCCATCCTTCGGCGCAATGGCTGCGAGTTGGTCCCTTTGACCAACCCTGGCAAGCTTGCGTTGAGCAGGTTTGAACACGAAGCGCCGAACCTGCTTTGGCAAATGGACTTCAAAGGTCATTTCCCGCTCACTGACGCTGCTGCCAGACGCTGTCACCCGTTGACCGTTCTCGACGACCATTCGCGCTTTAATATCTGCCTGATCGCCTGTTCCGCAGAGTCTGGCGAGCAGGTACAGACTGCCTTGATCCAGGCATTCAGGAAGTATGGCTTACCTCAGCGGATCACCTGCGATAACGGTCCGCCGTGGGGAACTGCCGGACGCGGGACTGTGTCGGCCCTGGAGGCGTGGATGATACGACTCGGTGTTCGCGTCGGCCACAGCACGCCATACCATCCGCAAACGCAAGGCAAGGACGAGCGGTTTCACCGCACCTTAAAGCGCGAATTGTTGGAGCGCTACGGGTTCAACTCGATTGAGCTTTGCCAAGCCAGTTTTGATCGCTGGCGCGACGAGTACAACCTTATTCGGCCCCACCAAGCCTTAGGGCAATGTCCCCCCGTTTCCCGGTATTCGGTCAGCGGCCGCGCCTATCCGGAGTCATTGCCCACGATTGAGTACGAACCCGAAGACGAGGTGCGCATGGTGCGGCGCACCGGCCGGATCAAATACAACAGCGACGAACACTTTATCGGCGAGGGATTGAAAGGACAGCCCGTGGCGGTGCGTCAGTCCGCTATTGATGGAGTCATGGACGTCTTCTACTGCAGCCAGAAAATTCGCACGCTCGACCTTCGAAAAACCGCCTAAAATCGGACTTCGTGTGTAACCCATGTCCCCCGACAAAGTGTTACCCATGTCCCCCGGCCATACAGTCCGCAGGACCAGACCCCAGACTTCGTTATGCGCCGGGAGGACGGCCGGGGGCTGGTCCCGCAGGGCGACGCGGACGCCGAATCCCCATTCTTAGTCGCCCGACATCGCCTGGCGCTGGCGCTCCATGAATTCCTGCAGCGTGTCGATACCGCGCAGCTGCAGGATCGTGTTGCGCACCGCGGCCTCCAGCAGCACCGCGATGTTGCGGCCGGCCGCCACGGGAATGACGACCTTGCGCACCGGCAGTCCCAGCACTTCCTCTGTCGGGAACATGAACGGCAGGCGCTCGACTTCTTCTTCCAGCGCGCTGCGCCGCACCAGGTGCACGATCAGCTTCAGGCGCATCTTGCGCCGCACCGCGGTCTCGCCGAAGATCGCCTTGATGTCGAGCAGGCCCAGTCCGCGCACTTCAAGCAGGTTTTGCAGCAGCGCCGGGCAGCGTCCCTCGATCATGTTTGGCGCGATGCGCGAGAACTCCACCGCGTCGTCGGCCACCAGGCCGTGGCTGCGCGAGATCAGCTCCAAACCCAGCTCGCTTTTGCCCAGGCCCGAGTCGCCGGTAATCAGCACGCCCACGCCCAGCACGTCCATGAACACGCCATGCATGATGATCCGCTGCGCCAGTTTCTTCGACAGGTAGACGCGCAGGTAGTCGATCACTTGCGCGGCCGGCAGCGGCGTGGAGAACAGCGGGATGTTTTGTTCGTCGCAGATGGCGAGGATATCGGGCGGAGTGTCGAGCCCCTGCGCGATGATCAGCGCCGGCGGGCCGCCCGCAATCAGCTCGCCGATGACGTGGCTGCGCGAACTCGATTTGAGGCGGTGGTAGTAGGTGAGTTCCTGGTGTCCGAACACCTGGATGCGGCCGGGGTGGATCAGGTTCAGGTGGCCGACCTGGTCGGCCGCCGACGCCACATCGCCCGAAATGAGCCGCTCGCCGCCGGGGAAGCCGGCGAACCAGCCAAGCTGCAGGCTTTCGCGGTTGTCGTCGTACAGCCGTTGGATCGTCAGCGGGGTTTGCAGCATGAACGGGTCTTCTGAAAAGTGAAGGGCGGCACGCGCCCGGCACCGGAAGTTTAACCCAAGGCTTGCAGGCTAGGTTGCCAATTGACGATGCGCGAATGCACCGATTTCGGGTCGGGATCGGTCGCCAGCGCGGTGCGGATGGCGTCGTCGGAAAACATCTCGGCGATCTCGGACAGGATCTCCAGGTGCTGCTGGGTCACGTGGTCCGGGATCAGCAGGAAAAACAGCAGGTTGACGGGCAGGCCGTCGGGCGACTCGAACGGGATCGGCTCGGCCAGGCGCACGAACGCGGCCAGCGGGGACTTGAGGCTCTTGCTGCCCTTGATGCGCCCGTGCGGCACGGCGACGCCATGGCCCAGGCCGGTGGAGCCCAGACGCTCCCGGGCGAACAGGTTGTCCGACACGGTCGAGCGGGCGATGCCGCAGTTGTTCTCGAAAATCAGGCCTGCCTGCTCGAAAGCGCGCTTCTTGCTGGACACTTCGAGATCGAGCAACACGTTCTCGAGAGATAAAATTTTGCTAAGGTTCGTCATATGACACAATGATGGTGCGACGCACAAAGGTGCTTGAGAGCCAGAATTATAGGCCTGTTTCCCGGCCGTGGCTTGCGAATTCTGGCCCCGCAACTGTTCAACAACACGGGGTGCGCCCCTTGATCACGCTATTCCTGTTGTGGTAATAACGTCAACACGGGCGGTTGGTATCGTTGAGTTGTATCAATCGCTCATTGACGCGCGTTACGCAGGTTGGGCGGGCGCCCACTGGTAAAGTTGGTGCGCCAGGGGTTAATATCAAGACCGCCCCGGCGGGTATAGCGGGCGTACACCGCCAGTTTCTGCGGTTTGCAGGCGCGCATGATGTCGACGAAGATGCGCTCGACACATTGTTCGTGAAACTCGTTGTGCTCGCGGAAGCCGATCAAGTAGCGCAGCAGGCCTTCCTGGTCGATCTGCGGGCCGATGTAATGAATCTGTACGCTGGCCCAGTCCGGCTGGCCGGTGACCAGGCAGTTCGACTTGAGCAGGTGCGACACCAGCTTCTCTTCGACCGGCGCCTCGTCGTGACTGGCCGACAGCAGCGACGGCATCGGCGAATACTGGTCCACTTCGATGTCGAGGCGGTCCAGCAGCAGGCCGTCGAGTTCGCCCATCTTCAGCGTCTCGAATTGTTCCGGCAAGGTCAGCGTGACCTGGACCGGTGCGCCGAAGCCGGCCGACAGATCCTCGCGCAGCAAGGCCAGCAGCGCTTCCTCGTTGGCCAGGCGAGTCTGGTTGAACGAATTTAAATACAGCTTGAACGACTTCGACTCGATGATATTCGGCGTGTCGGCCGGCGCCGTGATGGTTGCGATCGCCACCTGCGGCTTGCCGCGCATGTTCAGCCACGAAATTTCGTAGGCATTCCAGATATCGACACCGAAGAAGGGCAGGGTGCCGTTCAGCTGCAGTTCGTCGCGCTTGCCCTGGCGCGGAATCGGGAACAACAGGTCGGGTGCGTATTGCGTCTGGTAGGCGGAGGTTTTGCCGAGGGGCGATTGGTCTGCAGTAGTCATTGATCTAGGGGGCTGACCCCTCAGTTATAGGAATAGCTTGTACACGGGATTGGCGCTTTCATCCCAGTAACGATAGCCCAGCGTATTGAGAAATTCGCGGAACTCGCCCATTTCATCGGGCGGCACCTGCAGGCCCACCAAAATGCGGCCGACGTCGCCGCCCTGGTTGCGATAGTGGAACAGCGAAATATTCCAGTTCGGCGCCATGCTGTCGAGGAAGCGCATTAGCGCGCCCGGCCGCTCGGGAAACTCGAAACGATACAGCAGCTCGTCATGCGCCAGCGCGCTCTTGCCGCCGACCAGGTGGCGGATGTGCAGCTTGGCCAGCTCGTCGTGCGTCAGGTCGAGCGTGTGGAAATCGTGCGCCTCGAACGAGCGCGCCAGCACGCCCGACTCGCCGCGGTTGGCGATCTGGATGCCGACGAACACATGCGCCTCGCGCTCGCCGCTGATGCGGTAATTGAATTCGGTGACGTTGCGCGGCCCGACCAGCTGGCAGAAGCGCTTGAAGCTGCCGCGCTGCTCGGGGATCGTCACGGCGAACACCGCCTCGCGCGACTCGCCCAGTTCGGCGCGCTCGGCGACGAAGCGCAGGCGGTCGAAGTTCATGTTGGCGCCGCCCGCCACCGCAATCAGGGTCTCGCCCTTGACCGGGTTGCGGCTCAGCGCCGAACGCTCGACATAAGCCTTAGCCCCTGCCACCGCCAGCGCGCCGGCCGGCTCGAGGATGCTGCGCGTGTCCTGGAACACGTCCTTGATCGCCGCGCAGATCGCGTCGGTGTCGACGATGATGATCTCGTCGACCACCTTCTGCGCGATGCGGAAGGTCTCTTCGCCGACCAGGCGCACCGCGGTGCCGTCGGAGAACAAGCCAACGTCGGGGAGGGTGACACGCTCGCCCGATTTGAGGCTGCGCGCCATCGCGTCCGAGTCCAGCGTCTGCACGCCGATCACCTTGATGTCGGGCCGCACCTCCTTGACGTAGGCGCCGATGCCTGCGACCAGCCCGCCGCCGCCGATCGCGACAAAGATCGCGTGGATCGGCCCGGAGTGCTGGCGCAGGATCTCCATGCCGATGGTGCCCTGGCCGGCGATCACGTCGGGGTCGTCGAACGGGTGCACGAAGGTCAGTTTCTGCTCTTTTTCCAGCGTGATCGCGTGATTGTGGGCGTCGGTGTACGAGTCCCCGTGCAGCACGATCTCCACGTTCGGCCCGCCGCGCGCGCGCACCGCGTCGATCTTCACCGGCGGGGTGGTGGTCGGCATCACGATCAGCGCGCGCCCGCCCAGGCGGCTGGCGGCGAGCGCCACGCCCTGCGCGTGGTTGCCGGCCGAGGCGCAGATCACGCCGCGCTTTAACTGCGCCGGCGACAGGTTGGCCATCTTGTTGTATGCGCCGCGCACCTTGAAGCTGAACACGCCCTGCATGTCCTCGCGCTTGAAATAGATCTGGTTGTCGAAGCGCTCGGACAGCGTCGGCGCCAGCTCGAGCGGCGTTTCATCGGCCACGTCGTAGACGCGCGAGGTCAGGATTTTTTTCAGGTAGTCGATAGTCATAGTCTGCGGACAAAAAGTTGTTGGCGAATGCGTGACTGTTCTTATCGGCGGATGACCGAGGCGTGCAGTGCGAAAGCCGGCCGCGGGTAGCGGGCTGGGCGTATCGTGTCGTTGCGATGGGTTTTCCTCATTATAATGGACGACTCGCGCCGCCGCTTCCCATACCTCTTAATGATCGAATCCGCCGTCATCTGGCTGCTCAAGCTTATCGCCGCCCCGGCCGTGGGCCTGACTTCGATCTTCATCATCAGCTTCGTCTCCGCCACCCTGGTGCCGCTCGGCTCGGAGCCGGCGGTGTTCGCCGTCGTCAAGGCCAACGGCGCGATGTTCTGGCCGGCGATTCTGGTCGGCACCGTCGGCAACACGCTGGGCGGGGCGCTCGACTACTTCATCGGCTACCGCGCCAAGGTGGCGTTCGCCAAGGAGCGCGAGTCGCGCTGGTTCGCCTGGCTGGGGCGCTACGGCCCGAAGACCATGCTGCTGTCGTGGATGCCCGGCATCGGCGATCCGCTGTGCACCATGGCCGGCTGGCTGCACATGCCGTTTTGGCCCAGCGTCATCTACATGGCGATCGGCAAATTCGTCCGCTACGTCAGCATGACCGCGCTGCTGCTGTACGTGCCCGACGGCTTCTGGAAGCAGATCGCGCACATGCTGGGATAGCAGGCGCCAGCGTCAATCCCTGGGTCAGGTACGGCGGACCTGACCCGAGCCCTTGGGCCGCGGCGCGCAAATTACTTGACTGCTCAAGTATCCAGAATGGCAAGGCCGCCAGCGTGGTGCAGCGCAATAAGCTAGAATGGTTTTCCACTGGGTCAGCCACAAAGTCCACCACTACATGAACGCCCCCGTCCCCCTCCAGGCGCTGCTGTCCGATACGCCGAACGGTCCCGCACCGACCCGGCTGCGCGAAATCCCCTATAACTACACCTCGTTTTCCGACCGCGAAATCGTGATCCGCCTGCTGGGCGAGTCGTCCTGGCGGCTGCTCGACGAGCTGCGCGGCTCGCGCCAGACCGGCCGCTCCGCGCGCATGCTGTACGAGGTGCTGGGCGACATCTGGGTGGTGCGGCGCAACCCGTACCTGCAGGACGACATGCTGGACAACCCGAAGCGGCGCCAGGAGCTGATCGACGCGCTGCACCACCGGCTGGCCGAAGTGGACAAGCGCCGCCTGGCCATTGACGACGAGGGCGGCGACCCGGACATCGCGCGCACCCGCAGCGCCAACGTCGAACTGCTGCTGGCCGCGGCGCGCAAGGCGGTGGACGACTTCGGCGCCGAATTTCGCGCCACGTACGACCTGCGCAAGCGCGCCGTCAAGGTGCTGGGCCGCTACACCGACAAGCAGAACATCCGCTTCGACGGCATCAAGCGCGTCTCGCACGTCACCGACGCCACCGACTGGCGCGTCGAATACCCCTTCGTCGTGCTCACCCCCGACACCGAAGACGAAATGGCCGGCCTGGTCACCGGCTGCATCGAGCTTGGCCTGACCATCATCCCGCGCGGCGGCGGCACCGGCTACACCGGCGGCGCCATTCCATTGACGCCGATGTCGGCCGTGATCAATACCGAAAAGCTCATCGACCTCGGCCCGGTCGAGATGACGCGCCTGCCCGGCGTGGACCGCGACTACGCGACCATCTACTCGGGCGCCGGCGTCGTCACCAAGCGCGTCTCGGACGCCGCCGACCGCGCCGGCTTCGTGTTCGCCGTCGATCCGACGTCGGCCGAAGCGTCCTGTATCGGCGGGAACATCGCCATGAACGCCGGCGGCAAGAAGGCCGTCCTGTGGGGCACGGCGCTCGACAACCTGGCGTCGTGGAAGATGGTCGATCCGAACGGCGACTGGCTCGAAGTGACACGCATGGACCACAACCTGTCGAAGATCCACGACGCGCCGGTGGCCACTTTCAAGCTCGAATGGACGCACCCGAACGTGCGCGGCGAATCGAAGGACGCGCCGTTCAGGACCGAAACGCTGACCATCGAAGGCCGCAAGTTCCGCAAGGAGGGCCTGGGCAAGGACGTCACCGACAAGTTCCTCTCCGGCCTGCCGGGCATCCAGAAGGAAGGCTGCGACGGCCTGATCACTTCGGCGCGCTGGATCCTGCACAAGATGCCGCAGCACGCGCGTACCGTCTGCCTTGAATTCTTCGGCCAGGCGCGCGACGCGATTCCGTCGATCGTCGAAATCAAGGACTACCTTGACGGCCTGCCGGCAAAGGGCGCGCAGTTCGCCACCGTGCGCCTGGCCGGCCTCGAACACCTCGACGAGCGCTACCTGCGCGCGGTCGGCTACGCCACCAAGTCGAAGCGCGCGGTGCTGCCGAAGATGGCGCTGTTCGGCGACATCGTCGGCGATGACGAAAACGCCGTGGCGCTGGCCGCCTCCGAAGTGGTGCGCATCGCGAACACCCGCGTAGGCGAAGGCTTCGTCGCCGTCAGCCCGGAAGCGCGCAAGAAGTTCTGGCTCGACCGCGCCCGCACCGCGGCCATCGCCAAGCACACCAACGCCTTCAAGATCAATGAGGACGTCGTCATCCCGCTGAACCGGATGGGCGAGTACACCGACGGCATCGAGCGCATCAACATCGAGCTGTCGATCAGGAACAAGCTGCAGCTTGTGGAGAAGCTGCGCGCCTGGCTCGCCGGTGGCAACCTCCCGGTCGGCAAGAGCGATGACGCCACCGGCGAAGCGATCGGCGCCGACGAAATGCTGGGCGACCGCGTGCAGCAGGCCGATGAAGTGATGGCCGAAGCCGAAGCGCGCTGGCGCTGGCTGCTGGACAACCTGGACCAGCCGCTGGCCGATGCGAAGGAGCAGATGTACCAGCTCGGCCTGCAAAAGCTGGACGCCATGTTCGAAGCGCGCCTGGCCGAACAGCCCGACGCCACCGTGTTCGACATGGTGCAGGACCGCACCATCCGCGTCTCGTGGAAGAATGAAATCCGCGCGCAGGTACGCCAGATCTTCAACGGCGCCGCGTTCAAGGCGATCCTCGACGAGCTGTCGGCGATCCACGCCAAGGTGCTGCGCTCGCGCGTGTTCGTCGCGCTGCACATGCACGCCGGCGACGGCAACGTGCACACCAACCTGCCGGTGAACTCGGACGACTACGCGATGCTGCAGGACGCGCACCAGGCGGTCGGCCGCATCATGACGCTGGCGCGCTCGCTCGATGGCGTCATCTCGGGCGAGCACGGCATCGGCATCACCAAGCTCGAATTCCTGCACGAAGACGAGATCAGCGAGTTCCGCGACTACAAGCTGCGCATCGATCCGGAAGGGCGCTTCAACAAGGGCAAGCTGCTCAACCTCGAAGGCCTGGGCGCCGACCTGCGCAACGCGTACACGCCGTCGTTCGGGCTGATGGGCCACGAATCGCTGATCATGCAGCAAAGCGATATCGGCGACATCGCCAACAGCGTGAAGGACTGTCTGCGCTGCGGGAAGTGCAAGCCGGTGTGCACCACCCACGTGCCGCGCGCGAACCTGCTGTATTCGCCGCGCGACAAGATCCTCGCCACCTCGCTGCTGGTCGAAGCCTTCCTGTACGAAGAACAGACCCGCCGCGGCGTCTCGATCAAGCACTGGGAAGAGTTCGAGGACGTGGCCGACCACTGCACGGTGTGCCACAAGTGCGTTACGCCGTGCCCGGTCAACATCGACTTCGGCGACGTCTCGATGAACATGCGTAACCTGCTGCGCAAGATGGGCAAGAAGAGCTTCAAGCCGGCCAATGCGGCCGCGATGTTCTTCCTGAACGCGACCGACCCGACCACCATCAATGCCACGCGCATGGCGATGACCGGCATCGGCTTCAAGGCCCAGCGGCTCGGCAACACGCTGCTGCGCAAGTTCGCGCACAAGCAGGTGGTGGCGCCGCCGCCGTCGACCGGAAAGCCACCCGTGCGCGAGCAGGTGATCCACTTCATCAACAAGAAAATGCCGGGCAACCTGCCGAAGAAAACGGCGCGCGCGCTGCTCGATATCGAGGACGACAAGATCATCCCGATCATTCGCAATCCGAAGCAGACCACGGCCGACACCGAAGCGGTGTTTTACTTCCCCGGCTGCGGCTCGGAGCGATTGTTCTCGCAAGTCGGCCTGGCCACGCAAGCGATGCTGTGGGAAGTGGGCGTGCAGACCGTGCTGCCGCCGGGCTACCTGTGCTGCGGATATCCGCAGCGCGGCTCCGGCCAGTACGACAAGGCCGACAAGATGATGACCGATAACCGCGTGCTGTTCCACCGCATGGCCAACACGCTCAACTACCTCGACATCAAGACGGTGCTCGTTTCGTGCGGCACCTGCTACGACCAGCTGGCGACCTACGAGTTCGACAAGATCTTCCCTGGCTGCCGCATCATGGACATCCACGAGTATTTGCTGGAGAAGGGCGTGAAGCTCGAAGGCGTCAACGGCACGCGCTACATGTACCACGAGCCTTGCCACAATCCGATGAAGCTGCAGGATTCGGTGAAGACCGTGAACGCGCTGGTTGCCACAAGCGACAACGTGAAGATCGAAAAGAACGACCGCTGCTGCGGCGAATCCGGCACCTTCGGCATTTCGCGGCCGGATATTGCCACGCAGGTGCGCTACCGCAAGCAGGACGAGATGGAGAAGGGCGCCGCCAAGCTGCGCGCCGACGGCTTCGACGGCGAGGTCAAGATCCTCACCAGCTGCCCGTCGTGCCTGCAGGGCCTGACCCGCTACAATCACGATGCCGGCGCCACCGCCGACTACATCGTCGTCGAAATCGCCAAGCATCTGCTGGGCGAGAACTGGCTGCCCGACTACGTCGCGCGCGCCAACAACGGCGGCATCGAAAGGGTACTGGTATGAGTTGTGAGCTGTGCGAACTGAAGGCCGACGTCGTCTGGAGCGATGCGAAGATGTCGGTGATCCTGGTGGACGACGCCGCCTATCCTGGTTTGGTGCGCGTGATCTGGAAGGACCACGTGAAAGAGATGAGCGATCTTGTCGACGCCGACCGGCTGGCCGTCAACGACGCCGTTTGGCGCGTCGAACTGGCCGTGCGCGCGGCGATGGCGCCGCACAAGGTCAACGTCGCCAGCCTTGGCAACGTGGTGCCGCATTTGCACTGGCACGTGATTCCGCGCTACGCTGACGACGCGCACTTCCCGGGCCCCGTGTGGTGCGCGGCGGTGCGCCGGACCGAAGAAGATATCCTGGCGGCGCGGCGTGCGCTGCTGCCCAACCTGCGTGCGGAGATCGTCCGCCGAATGAATGAAAGATAAGATGGCCACTACCCCGATCCCGACCGCGCTGACGGTTCACCAGAAGTCCCGCGTGCTGGATATCTCGTTCGACGACGGCGCGTCGTTCTCGCTGCCGTTCGAATATCTGCGCGTGTACTCGCCGTCGGCCGAGGTGCGCGGGCATGGCGCGGGACAGGAAGTACTCCAGCTGGGCAAGCGCGAAGTGGGCGTGACCGCGCTCGAGCCGGTGGGGAATTACGCGGTCAAGCCGACGTTCTCCGATGGGCATGACACGGGGTTGTACACCTTCGAGTACCTGTACAAACTGGGCGCCGAGCAGGGCGCGTTGTGGACCGATTACATGCAGCGCCTGAACGACGCCGGGTTTGCCGGCGACACCGGCCGCGAGCCGGGCGCCGCGATTGCAGGGGCGCCCACAAAAGCCAAGAGCTGCGGCCACAACCACTAGCCTCAAGACCGTCATTCCTGCGGAGGCAGGAATCCATGCTGAGCGTGAACAGCTGGCTCAGTATGGGTTCCTGCCTTCGCAGGAAGTCGGTTCCGCCAGTGGCGGGAACGACAAGCTGGTTACTTCTTCTCCGCCAGCTCGATCGTCTTCAGCGTTGCCTGCGCCTGCTCGCGCCACGGCCCGCCCAGCGCAATCGCCTGCTCCGCCGCCTTGCGCGCTTCCGGCAGCCGGCCCAGCTCCGTCAGCACCACCGCCAGGTTATTCAGCGCCGCCGCATTCTTCGGATCGCGTTCGGTCGCGCGCCGGAACGCATCGGCGGCACCAGCGCGATCTCCAGCCTGATACGCGGTATTCCCCAACCCGATCAGCAGTGCCGCATTCCCCGGCCAGCGCTGCGCCGCCGCTTCATATGTCTTGCGCGCCTTGCCAGTCTTCTCGAACGCCACCAGCGCATCGAGCACGATCGCTTCATCGGTGGTGACGGGCAGCCGTCCCGGCGCCAGCGCCACCATCCCCCAGTATTTGCTGCGCGCCCAGGTATGCTCGAAGGTCGACATCGACATCACCAGCCGCTGGGTCGTCCCCGAGCGCAGGATGATGTCGCCGCGCGCCAGGTCGTAGCCGATCACCACCGCGTAGTGCCAGCGCGGGAAAATGGGCAAGCTCAGATTTTGCAGGATCACGACCGGATTGCCGGCCGCGACTTCGGCCAGCAGCGCGTCCATGCGCGGCGCGATGGTGACGCCGAATGCGCCGTTGCGGCGCGCCGCCGCCAGCATCTCCACCTGCAAACTGCCTTCGCGCTGCGGCAGGTAGACCTGCGGAACCAGCGCGTCGGGCTGCACGTCGAAGCCAGCCGCGCCGAGCGCCATCGCCAGCGCGGCGGGACCGCACTGGTAGCGTTCCTGCGCAAAGAATGGCGTCGCCGTCAGTTCGGCCGGCGGCGCCACCTGCGCATGCGACGACCGCAGCGCGCTCGTCTGCGGCGCGGCGCAACCGGTCAACAGGGCGGCGGCCAGGACGGCCGCGATCGAAATGCGGTTAATGGCGTACCGACCGGGTGAACGGGAATACCTTGGTCAGGCCAAGGATGTCGGTCACCAGCAGCACCACGAAGATGAAGATCAGCGCGCCGACAATGTCGCTGCCGCCGGCGGGCAGGGTGTCGATCTGCTGCGCGACGGACACCGCTTCGGCGTCGCTCAGCGCAGCGGTGCGCGCCTGCGCTTCCTCCGCGCTGATGCCGTACTTGCCCAGCGCGGCCAGCACTTCGGCCCGTTGCAGCGCTGCCGCCACCTTTACGCGCGCCTGCTGCGCGGCGCCGGCGGCGACGACCTGCTCGGTGCTGATCAGCGCGGCCTGGGCCGACTGCGTAATGCCGAGGAAGACTAGCGATGAAATAATGACGTTAACGAACAGGTTCCTGAAACGGCGGTTCATGCTGGTCTCCTTGAAGATGTTTTGGAAAATGCCAGCTTATCGGAGATTTAATTTCCGGGTCGCATTCGTCAATGCGACCGTGGGCTGATAACAACGATTTCCCATATCGCAAACGCAAAAAAGCCCGCACGCGGCGGGCTTCGATTGGAACGCCGGACGATTTACGCCTGGCCACCCTTTGCCGACTTGCGGCGGGCGGCGGCGAAGCCGGCCAGGCCCAGGCCCAGCAGGGCGATCGAGCCTGGCTCAGGAACGTCGGCCGGTGCAAACGCGCCGCTGAAATTGCTCAGGCCGATATCGCCCCAGATTTCCGGCTGCGAGTCGCCGTTGGTCTCGAACGCCAGGAAGCGGATCTGGTCGCCGGCGTTGACGGTCAGGTCAACGTGGGTGTGGGTGTTGTTGCCGAAAGTCTGCACGTTGACACCGTTCAGCAAGATCTGCAGGTTCGATCCGGCCATGAACCAGCCATTGAAAGCATCGTAGTTCATGTCGAATCCGCCGGTGCCGGTGGTGCTGGCGACGGTGTCGAAGTTCCAGTAGTTATAGCCGCAGCCGGCGCAGAAATAGATTCCCTTGTTGTAATGCATGCTCAGCACGCCCGCGGCCGTATTGGTGACCGACGTGGTGTTCGCACCGGCACTGGTCCAGGCAGCGGCGTCGCTGATGGACGCTGCGGCCGACAGGGACGAAGCGGTGAGGGCGACGACGGCGAAAACTGCACTGATGAAAGACTTGATGTTCATATGTTCCCTAGCGAAGTGTTATTGGTTTTCTGATTTTGGGTAAGACTGACATGACATTAAGCATCTTTCGTGCCAGAAATAAAAATCATTTAAATTCAAGTGGTTGCAGGAAACACAAATTGATTTATGGCATTTTGTGTAAGGTTTTCCGACAGTCCGGGCACCCGCCAACCCGCCCAGCCCTCCGGCGGGTTGTTTCATTACAAAACATTACATCGCTCGTGCGCCGTCTCCGGCCGCGCTAGCATTCCGGCCACCTTCACTCAGCCAGGAAAAGCACGATGACCCGATCCGGACTTGCCGCCCCCCTGTTGCTGGCAACTGCGCTTTCCGCCTGCGGCGGTGGCGGCGGAGGCGGCGGTGGCGGCGCTGCGCCCGCAACCGTGACCGTCGCGGCGGCAAGCTACGCCTACGTCGCGCCGCAGGCCGGCGCCCAGCTCGCCTATGCCGACACGCTGGTCGATAACCTGAACAGCACAATCAACCGCAACCTCTCTTCCAGCGTCACCGCGGTCGGCGCAGGAGGCGGCTATACCGCAAGCGAGGTCGACCCCTCGCACGACCGGATCGTCTCCGGCGCGGTCGACCACACGTTTTATCCCACTGTCTACAACTACGATGCGATGGGACGCGCGACCAGCTGGAATGTGACGGGCGCCGCCGGCGTGCCGGTGCAGTGCCAGGTGACGGGCGCGCAGCCGGCCGGGGCGCCATCCCCGCTGACTGCCGGGCAGACGTGGAACGCCTCGTATGTCGAAACCTGCGGCGCCGGCGCGGGCATCGCGTACTCCCAGACGGGCAGCTTCGTCGGCATCGAAACCGTGACCGTGCCGGCGGGCACCTTCAACGCCTACAAATTCGTCTCCACCACCACCTGGTCGGCGAATGGGCGCACGACCACCGAGGCGGTCACCCGCTGGCGCGATACGGCGGCGAGCGGTTCGCGCATCGTCAAATCGGTCGCCGCGTTCAGCTACAGCGGCGCCGAGCCGCCGCAGGGCGCGCTGGTGTCGGAAACGCAGACGCTGCAGAGTTTCCACTAGGTCAGTTGCCGCCCGGGCGCACAGTGCGGCCCGGGCAAGATGGTCGCTTGTATAATGCAGTCAACCAAACTGGCTGCATACCATGACCAACACCACACATTTCGGCTACAAAACCGTCTCAGAAGACGAAAAAGTCCACGAAGTTGCCAAGGTTTTCCACTCGGTCGCGTCGAAATACGACGTGATGAACGACCTGATGTCGGCCGGGCTGCACCGCGCCTGGAAGATGTTCACCATTGCCAAGGCGGGCATCCGCCCCGGCTTCAAGGTGCTCGACATCGCCGGCGGCACCGGCGACCTGTCCAAGGCGTTCGCGAAGCAGGCCGGCCCGAGCGGCGAGGTCTGGCTGACCGACATCAACGAGTCGATGCTGCGCGTGGGACGCGACCGCCTATTGAATAAAGGCCTTGTCACCCCAACATTGCTTTGTGACGCAGAGAAGCTGCCGTTCCCGGACAATTACTTCGACCGCGTCAGCGTCGCCTTCGGCCTGCGCAACATGACCCACAAGGACCAGGCGCTGAAGGAAATGCGCCGCGTGCTCAAACCGGGCGGCAAGCTGCTGGTGCTGGAGTTTTCCAAGGTCGCCGCGCCGCTGCAGAAACCGTACGATGTGTATTCGTTCTCGGTGCTGCCGTGGCTGGGCCAGAAAATCGCCGGCGACGCCGAGAGCTACCGCTACCTGGCCGAGTCGATCCGCATGCATCCGGACCAGGAAACGCTGAAGACGATGATGCAGGACGCCGGGTTAGAGAGCGTCGACTATTACAACCTGACGGCAGGTGTGGCCGCTCTGCACACCGGTATCAAACTTTAGGAAGAACAGCATGAAAAAATTCTTAGCCAGCATGATGATCGCCGTGACCGCGTTCTCGATGATCGCCGAGGCGAGCGCGCGTCCGCTGGGCGGCGGACGCTCGATCGGCCGCCAGTCGCAGTCGGTGACGCGCCAGCAGCAGGCTGCGCCGGCGCCGTTCCAGCGTCAGCAGGCCGCACCGGCACCCGCGCCGATGTCGCCGGCCGCGATGCAGCCCAAGCCGCCCTCGCGCTGGAAGGGCATGCTGGGCGGCGCGCTGCTCGGCCTCGGCCTGGGCGCGATGCTGTCGCACTTCGGCCTCGGCGGCGCAATGGCCAGCGCGATCAGCTCGATCCTGATGATCGCCTTGCTGGCGATGGCCGCGATGTTCATCTACCGCATGTTCAAACGCAAGGATGCGCCGGCCGCGTCGCCGTTCCAGCAGTACGCCAACCCGGTGCCAGCCGGCCACACGCCTGACATCGGCTCCGGCCTGAACCAGCCGGCCGCGTTCCAGCCGCAGTCGAACATGACCTACGCACCGGCCGCGCCTGCCGCGCCGTGGGGCGTGCCGGCCGATTTCGACACCGCCGCCTTCCTGCGCCACGCCAAGTCGTCCTTCATCCGGATGCAGGCGGCCTGGGACAAGGCCGACGTCAACGACCTGCGCGAATTCACCACGCCGGAAGTGTTCGCCGAGCTGAAGATGCAGATCCAGGAACGCGGCGCCAGCCCCGACTTCACCGACGTCGTGACGATCGACGGCGAGCTGCTGGGCATCGAAACGGTCGGCAGCGAGTACCTGGCCAGCGTCAAGTTCACCGGCATGATCAAGTCGGCGCCGAACGCGCCCGCCGAGCCGTTCGCCGAAGTGTGGAACATGTCCAAGCCGGTGTCGGGCAGTTCCGGCTGGGTGCTGGCAGGCATTCAACAGCTGTCGTAACCTTATTTTTCTGATAAAACTTCCCGTGCTGCCCGGATTCTGTCGGGCAAACTGGTAAGATCGAAACCGCCCGACTCAGCCCGGGCGGTTTTGTTTTTTTAACGCGCCGAACTTGTGGCCTGTTGATTGTCGTTCCTGCGGAGGCAGGAACCTATACTGAATTTGCGCAGAGTCAGCATGGGTTCCTGCCTCCGCAGGCACGACGCTTCAACGCTTGACGAGGTCTGCGCCGTTTTTTAGTGCTTACCCATGACGATTTCGAGTTCCAACACCTTCGCCGCTCCCGCAGTGGCTGCGATCAACCACCTGCTGGCGCAGGAAGCCTGGGCGCGGGATACGCTCGCCCTGCACGCCGGCAAGGTCGCGCTGATCGACGCCGGCAGCATTTGCTTGCGTATGCAAGTATCTCGCGATGGCATGGTGGCCGCGGCCGGCCCCGACCAGGCGCCCAGCGTAACGATTCGCATGAAGCTGTCCGACCTGCCGCTGATCGCCGCCAACCGCGAGCGCGCGTTTTCGTACGTGAAGATCGAGGGTGACGCCGAGTTCGCCAACACGATTTCGCAGTTGAGCAAGGGGCTGCGCTGGGAAGCCGAGCACGACCTCGAGCGCCTGACGGGCCCGATCGCCGCCACCCGCATCGCCGGCGGCGCGCGCGGGCTGTTCGCCGCGGCGCGCTCGACCCATCGCAAGCTGAGCGAGAACCTGGCCGAGTTTTTCCTGGAAGAGCAGCCGGTGCTGGTGCGCCCGGCCATGCTGGAAGAGCTGTCGGGCGACGTGGCGCGGCTGCGCGACGACGTCGAACGGGCGGCCAAGCGGCTCGCCCGGCTGGAACAGAAGCTGGCGCCGCGCAGCGCCGGCCTGGCAACGCAACACCAAATGGATAGCTGATGATATTGAAATTCCTGCGCCTGCTGAAAATTCTCCGGGTGGCCACCAAGTATGGCCTCGACGAGATTGCCATCTCCGGCCTGAAAGTGCCGCGTACCGCCAAGCTGATCGACACCGTTATATTTTGGCGCGACATTTCCGCCCCGCGCGGACTGCGCCTGCGCCTCGCGCTCGAAGAACTGGGGCCGATCTTCGTGAAATTCGGCCAGGTGCTCTCGACCCGGCGCGACCTCATGCCGCCGGACATCGCCGACGAACTGGCGCGCCTGCAGGACCGCGTGCCGCCCTTCGATTCGGACGTCGCGATCCGCCAGATCACCAAGTCGCTCGGCGCCCATCCGGAGCAGCTGTTCGCCAGCTTCGAGCGCGACCCGGTGGCGTCCGCGTCGATCGCCCAGGTGCACTTCGCGGTGCTGAAGAACGGACGCGAAGTCGCCGTCAAGGTGCTGCGTCCCGGTATGAAGAAGACCATCGACGAGGACGTCGCGCTGATGCACGTCGCCGCCGGCTGGATCGAGCGCCTGTGGGCCGAGAGCAAGCGCCTGAAGCCGCGCGAGGTGGTCGGCGAGTTCGACAAATATCTGCACGACGAGCTGGACCTGATGCGCGAGGCGGCCAACGCCAGCCAGCTGCGCCGCAACTTCGCCGACTCCAAGCTCCTGATGGTGCCGGAGATGTACTGGGACTACTGCTCCAGCGACGTGATCGTGATGGAGCGCATGCACGGCATCCCCGTGTCGCAAATCGAGCGCCTGGCCGCCGAGGGCGTCGACCTGCGCAAGCTGTCGTCGGACGGCGTCGAGATCTTCTTCACCCAGGTGTTCCGCGACGGCTTCTTCCACGCCGATATGCACCCCGGGAACATCCTCGTGTCGATTGCGCCCGAGACCTTCGGCCGCTACATCGCGCTCGATTTCGGCATCATGGGAACGCTCAACGACTTCGACAAGGACTACCTGTCGCAGAACTTCCTGGCCTTCTTCCAGCGCGACTACAAGCGCGTGGCCGAGGCGCACATCGAGTCCGGCTGGGCGCCGCCCGAGACGCGCGTCGATGAACTGGAAGCGGCGGTGCGCGCCTGCTGCGAACCGATCTTCGACCGCCCGCTGAAGGACATCTCGTTCGGCCAGATCCTGCTGCGCCTGTTCCAGACGTCGCGCCGCTTCAACGTCGAAGTGCAGCCGCAGCTGGTCCTGCTGCAAAAGACCCTGCTCAACATCGAAGGCCTGGGGCGACAGCTCGATCCCAACCTCGACCTGTGGAAGACCGCCAAGCCCTACCTGGAGCGCTGGATGGGCGAGCAGGTCGGCATCCGCGGCTTCGTCGAGCGCCTGAAGGCCGAGGCGCCGCGCTTCGCCCATATCTTCCCCCAGCTGCCGCGCCTTGTGCACCGCGCGCTCGAGCAGGTGCAGCCGAATGGCAGCGACACCGAGCTGCTGAAAATGCTGGTGCTCGAGCAGCGCCGCACCAACCGGCTGCTGGCGTTCGTCGCCTATTTTGTGGCCGCGCTGGGCCTGGGCCTGGCCGCGATCCAGCTGTACGTGCGCTACCACGCGGCGGGCTAGATGCCGGAGTTCGACAGCCGCGATCCGCTGACGCCGGCGTTCTGGGACGAACGCTTCGAGCGCGGCTTCACGCCGTGGAACCGCGGCGGCGTGCCGCAGGCGCTGCGCGATTTCGCCGCGCGCGCGGGAGCAAAGACCGTGTTGATACCGGGCTGCGGCGCAGCCTACGAACTGGCGTTCCTGTCGGAGCTGGGCTGGGACGCGACCGCGATCGATTTCTCGCCGGCCGCGGTGGCGACGGCGAAGGCCGGCCTGGGCAAATGGGCGGGCAGGGTGGTGGAGGCGGATTTTTTCAAATACGCGCCATCGAAGCCGCTGGACATGATCTACGAACGTGCATTCCTGTGCGCCTTGCCGCGCGCGATGTGGCCGCAAGTCGCCGCGCGATGGGCCGAACTGCTGGCGCCGGGCGCCTTGCTGGCGGGGTTCTTCTTTTTCGATACCGTTGCAAAAGGCCCGCCGTTCGGTATCACGAGGGAGCGACTCGACGAACTGCTGTCAACAAACTTCGAGTGCATCGAGGATGCCGCGGTGAGTGATTCGATTCCCGTTTTTGAAGGCAAAGAGCGCTGGATGATCTGGCGCCGGCGCTAACCCGCCCGTCGTTCCTGCGAAGGCAGGAACCCATGCTGAACTTGCACTAGCCAACATCGATCGAACTCAGTATAGGTTCCTGCCTTCGCAGGAACGACGGGCGGGTCAGTCCAGCGTCTTGCGGTAGCTAACCATCGCCACCGTCCCCGCCACGAGCATGAACAGCGCGATCGGCCACAGATGCGGCGCGATCTCCGCCAGCCCATTCCCCTTCAACATAATCCCCCGCACGATGCGCAGGAAATGCGTCAGCGGCAGCACCTCCCCGATCATCTGCGCCCATCTCGGCATCCCGCGAAACGGGAACATGAACCCCGACAGCAGCATCGACGGCAGGAAAAAGAAGAACGTCAGCTGCATCGCCTGCAGCTGGCTTTTGGCGATCGTGGAAAACGTGAACCCCACCGCCAGGTTCGCCGCCATGAACAGGATCAGCGCCGCCGACAGCAGCGCGTAGCTGCCGATCATCGGCACGTCAAACAGCAGGCGCGCGGCGACCAGCACCACCGTCACCTGCACATAACCGATGCCGATGTACGGCGCGATCTTGCCGATCATGACCTCGATCGGCCGCGCCGGCGTCGCCAGTAAATTCTCCATCGTGCCGCGCTCGCGTTCGCGCGTCATCGCCAACCCCGTCATCATCACCATCGTCATTGTCAGGATCACGCCGATCAGTCCCGGCACGATGTTGTAGCGCGCCAGTCCTTCCGGGTTGTAGCGGCGCTGCACCCGGATCTCGTACGGCATGTCGCCCGGCTGCAGATGCGCCAGCGCGCCCTGCGCATCGTGCGCCAGCACCTGCCGGCCGATGCCCGCCAGCGCGGCCAGCGCGGCGCCGGATGCCGCCGGATCGGTCGCATCGGCGGCGAACAGGATCGCCGGATGCTCGCCACGTTCCAGCTGGCGCGCGAAGCCTGCCGGAATCTCGAGCACGAACTGCACCTCCCCGGTTTCAAGCAGCCGGTTGGCCTGCGCGCTGCTGCGAGGGCGCTGCGTGATGCGGAAGTAGCCCGAGTTCTCCAGTCCCGCGGCCAGGCTGCGCGAGAACGCGCTGTCGTCCGCCGCCAGCACCGCCGTCGGCAGCGCCCGCGGATCGGTATTGATCGCGTACCCGAACAGCACCAGCTGCATGATCGGCACCCCGACCATCATCGCGAACGTCAGCCGGTCCCGCTTCAGCTGCAGGAATTCCTTGATCAGGATGGCCAGCAGGCGCGCCCGGTTCATGAGAAGTTGTCCGTCGATGCGGCGATGAGCGCAACGAAAGCGTCTTCCAGCGTCTGCCCGCCGGCCTGCGCAATCAAGTCGGCCGCGGTTCCCTGCGCCAGCAGCTTGCCGTACGAGATGAACGCCAACTCGTCGCAGCGTTCCGCCTCGTCCATGTAGTGAGTCGACACCAGCACCGTCATGCCCTTGCCGGCCAGCGCGTGCAGGTGGTCCCAGAATTCGCGCCGCGCCTTCGGATCGACGCCGGCGGTGGGCTCGTCGAGCAGCAGCAGCTTTGGATCGTGCAGCAGGCATGCGGCCAGCGCCAGGCGCTGCTTCCAGCCGCCCGACAGCGCACCCGCCAGTTGCTCGCGCCGGCTGGCCAGGCCGAGTTCTTCGAGCGTCGCCGTCACTTTCGCGGCGCGCCCGGGAATCTCGTACACGCGCGCGACGAACGACAGGTTCTCTTCGATGCTCAGGTCGTCGTAGAGGCCGAAGCGCTGCGTCATGTAGCCGACCTGGCGCTTGATCTGCTGCGCCTCGCGGCGTACGTCGAAGCCCAGGCAGGTTCCTTCCCCTTCGTCCGGGGTGAGCAGGCCGCACAGCATGCGGATGGTGGTGGTCTTGCCGCTGCCGTTCGGCCCGAGGAAGCCGTAGATGCGCCCGCGCGCCACGCGCATGTCGATGTGGTCGACCACCGTGCGCTCGCCGTACCGCTTGGTCAGCCCGCGCACATCGATGATGGCTTCGCCGTTCATGGCGCCCGCGCGCCGAGGCGCACTTCCAGCGGCTGGCCCGGATGCAGCCGGCGCGCCTGTTGCGCGGCGGGACGCGCCTCGACCAGGAACACCAGGCTGGCGCGGTTCTCCTTGCTGTAGATGACCGGCGAGGTGAATTCGGCGCTGCGCGCGATGAAGGTGATCGTTGCTGGTATCGGATCGCCGCAGCCGTCGCAGCGCAGCGACACCTGCTGGCCCAACGCGAGCGAGCCGACCACCGGCTCGGTCACGAAGAAGCGCGCCTTGATGTTCTCCGGCGGGAGCATGCTGACCACCGGGCTGCCGGCGGGCACCAGCTCGCCCTCGCGGTAGAACACCTCCGTCACGTCGCCGGCTTGCGGAATACGCCGCACTTTCTGGTCTACCTTCCAGCTGGCTTGCGCAAGCTGTGCTTCGGCTGCCTTCTGGTCCTGCGCTGCGGCGTCGATCTCGTCGCTGCGCGCGCCCAGCTGCGCCACGCGGAGCTGCGCGCGAAGCTCGTTCACGCGCGCCTGGTCGCGCGCTACCGCGGAACGCGCCACATCGAGTTGGGCCGGCGCGATGAAGTGCGCGTCGATCAGTTTCTGCTGGCGCGCCAGCGCCGCCGTGGACAGGGCGAGATCTGCCTGCGCCTGCGCCAGTTGCGCACGCGCCGCCGCCAGTTCGTCGGGCCGCTTGCCTTTGCGGACATCGGCCAGCTGCGACTGCGCGCGCTGCACGCGCGATTGCGCCTCAGCGCGTTCGGCGCGCTCGGACTCCTGCTCCAGCACGAAGGCCGGCGCGTCGGCCGCCACCTTGTCGCCGGCCTTCACGTACACCTTCGCCAGCGTGCCGGCGATCGGCGAGGCGACGCGCACATATTCGCCTTCCGCGTAGCCGGGAATGAAGTCGTCGGCGTGGCGCGCGCAGCCCGCGGCCAGCAGGCAAGCCAGTAACACGATCGCTTTCATGGAGCCTCCGTGCAGCTATTGAGCGGGCGGATCTTCGCGCCGTCGACAAACCCGGGGTCAGGTCCGCCCGGGCGCGTGTATTCATTTTAAAAATGACACTGTAGCTGTTTTTTTAAGTAGATTCATTGTTGGGCTGTACACTCAGGCATTTCCAGGAAAACAAGGAAGCTGCCATGCGTTGTTCCCCAGCCCTGATTGCCCTTGCCCTCGTCGCCGCCCAATCGGCCCACGCCCAGCAGGAAGTGAAAATCGGCAGCGCGATGCCGCTGTCTGGCCCAAGCGCCCACCTCGGCAAGGACACCGAAAACGGCTCGCGCCTGGCGGTCGAGGACCTCAACGCGAAGGGCGCCACGATCGACGGCAAGAAAGTCAAATGGGTGCTGTTGGCGGAAGATGATGCCGGTGATCCGAAGCAGGGCACGGCCGTCGCGCAGAAGCTGGTCGACGCAGGCGTGGTAGGCGTGGTCGGCCACCTCAATTCAGGCACCACAGTGCCGGCGTCGAAGATTTACCACAGCGCCGGCATACCCCAGATAACGCCGTCCGCCACCACGCCGTTGTACACCCATCAGGGTTTCAAGTCGGCGTTCCGGGTGGTCGCCAACGACTATATGGTGGGCGGCACGCTGGCGCGCTATTCGGTCGGCACGCTGAAGGCCACGCGCATCGCCGTCATCGACGACCGCACCACCTTCGGCCAGGGACTCGCCGACGAATTCGTCAAGGGCGTGAAAAACGCGGGCGGCGCGGCGAAGATCGTCAGCCGCCAGTTCACCAACGACAAGGCGACCGACTTCAACGCCATCCTGACCCAGATCCGCGCCCAGCGTCCCGAGGTGATTTTCTTTGGCGGGATGGACGCGGTGGCCGGCCCCATGCTCAAGCAGATGAAAGCGCTCGGCGTGGATGCCAAGTTCGTGTCCGGCGACGGCGTTTGCTCCGATAAGCTCTCCGTGCTGGCCGGCGACGCTGTCGGCGAGGACAAGGTCACCTGCGCCAAGGCGGGCGGCGTGAGCGGCGAACAGGAAGCGGTGCTCGACGCCTTCGCCAGGCGCTTTGCGCAGCGCTTCCAGGCACAACCGGAAAACTATTCGCCTTACGCCTACGATGCAGTAATGGCGCTCGCCGCCGCGATGCAGGAGGCCAAATCGTCCGATCCCGCGAAATACCTGCCGGTGCTGGCGAAGATCAGGTATCAAGGCGTGACCGGCGCCATCGCCTTCGACCCCAACGGCGACCTGCGCGACGCCGCGCTGACGCTGTACACCTACCGCAACGGCAAGAAGACCAAGCTAAAGGTAGTGCGCTAGCCTCGCGTGTCGTTTCCGCCACTGGCGAAAACGACTTCCTGCGAAGGCAGGAACCCATGCTAAGCACGCTGCATCGGGAAAGTGCATTCAGCATGGGCACCTGCCTCCGCAGGTGCGACGGCGTATTCTTCAGGCAAGGACGAAAAAAAGCCCGCATGCGCGGGCTCCTTAACTCTATCTTCTTGTGTGTCATGCGGCAAAGCGCAGATTTCTGTTTCTTGAGGCGGCCACTTGCGTGTCCAGCCGCTGGCAACATTGTGTCAGCGGTTGGTATTTAATCACCAAAGTTGATTGTCGGCAAAGAGTTTTTCAATCGGGACGAGCCAAAAACAACACCCGCGGCCCGATCTGGCCGTTCGCGGCGGCCGGCAGCCTTCCGGCTTTTAGCGATTGCGGTCGGGCCGGCCACAAAAGCTTTATAATTCAGGGTTTTGACGATTTTTGCGGAGTTCCAGATGCCGATTTACGCCTACCGCTGCGATGAATGCGGGTTTGCCAAGGATGTGTTGCAAAAAATCTCCGACCCGGTGCTGACCGTTTGCCCGTCGTGCGCCAAGCCTGCGTTCAAGAAGCAGCTCACCGCCGCCGGCTTCCAGCTCAAGGGCACCGGCTGGTACGCGACCGATTTCCGTGGCGGCGGCGCCGGGCCATCGACCGGCACCGCCACCGGCCCGGCAGCAAGCACAACCCCGGCCGCGCCCGCAGCGAGCGACAGCGCACCGGCCGCGCCAGCCACGCCGACGGCCGACAGCAAGTCCTGATGTACCGCGGAAGCCGGCCTGGCCGCCTTCCTTGACCCTGACCCGAGAGATCGATGCGTAAATATTTCATTACCGGATTGCTGATTCTGGTTCCCCTCGCCATCACGGCCTGGGTGCTGAATCTCGTCATCGGCACGATGGACCAGTCGCTGCTGATCGTGCCCGAACGCTGGCAGCCGCGCACGCTGGTCGGCTTCGACATCCCGGGCCTGGGCACGATCCTGACGATCGCCATCGTGTTCCTCACCGGCCTGCTGACCAACAACCTGGTCGGCAACTACGTGGTCAAGCTGTGGGAGCGCCTGCTCAAGCGCATCCCGGTGGTCAGCTCGCTGTACGGCAGCGTCAAGCAGGTGTCCGACACGCTGTTTTCCTCGTCCGGCAATGCGTTCCGCAAGGCGGTGCTGCTGCCTTACCCGCACGCCAATTCGTGGACCATCGGCTTCCTGACCGGCGTGCCCGGCGGCGACGTGCGCAACCACCTGGTGGGCGACTACGTCAGCGTCTATGTGCCGACCACCCCGAACCCGACCTCCGGCTTCTTCCTGATGATGGAGCGCAGCGCCGTCGTCGAACTCGACATGACGGTCGATGCGGCCCTCAAATACATCGTCTCGATGGGCGTCGTCGCCCCCGAGCACCTGCCGGTCAAGACGCCGGCGGCAACCGAACTGAATTAACCAACCTGGATCGAAAAAATATGTCCACCATGCGTACTCACTATTGCGGCCTCGTCACCGAAGAGCTGCTGGGCCAAACCGTCAGCCTGTGCGGCTGGGTGCATCGCCGCCGCGACCACGGCGGTGTGATCTTCATCGACCTGCGCGACCGCGAAGGCCTGGTGCAGATCGTCTGCCATCCGGACAACGCCGCCGTGTTCAAGGCGTCCGAAGCGGTCCGCAACGAGTACTGCCTGCGCATCACCGGCGTGGTCACCAACCGACTCGAAGGCACGGTCAACGCCAACCTCAAGTCGGGCAAGATCGAAATCACCGCCACCGACGTCGAAGTGCTCAACGCCTCCGTCGCGGTGCCGTTCCAGCTCGATGACGACAACCTGTCCGAGACCACCCGCCTGACCCACCGCGTGCTCGACCTGCGCCGTCCGCAGATGCAGAACAACCTGCGCCTGCGTTACAAGGTCACGATGGAAGTGCGCAAGTACCTCGACGCGCTCGGCTTCATCGACGTCGAGACCCCGATGCTGACCAAGTCGACCCCGGAAGGCGCGCGCGACTACCTGGTGCCGTCGCGCGTCAACGCCGGCAAGTTCTTCGCGCTGCCGCAGTCGCCGCAGCTGTTCAAGCAGCTGCTGATGGTGGCCAACTTCGACCGCTACTACCAGATCACCAAGTGCTTCCGCGACGAAGACCTGCGCGCCGACCGCCAGCCTGAATTCACCCAGATCGACTGCGAGACCTCGTTCCTGTCCGAGCAGGAGATCCGCGACCTGTTCGAAGACATGATCCGCGTCGTCTTCAAGAACACCCTGAACATCGACCTGCCTAACCCGTTCCCGGTGATGGACTTCGCCACCGCGATGGGCCTGTACGGTTCGGACAAGCCGGACATGCGCGTGAAGATGGAATTCACCGACCTGACCGACGTGATGAAAACCGTCGACTTCAAGGTCTTCTCGGGCGCCGCCAACATGGTCGGCGGCCGCGTGGTCGGCCTGCGCGTGCCGCAGGGCGGCGCGATGCCGCGTTCGGAAATCGACGCCTACACCCAGTTCGTCGCCATCTACGGCGCCAAGGGCCTGGCCTACATCAAGGTCAACGAGAAGGCCAAGGGCCGTGACGGCCTGCAGTCGCCAATCGTCAAGAACCTGCACGACGAAGCGCTGGCCCAGATCATCGAGCAGACCGGCGCGCAGGACGGCGACCTGGTGTTCTTCGGCGCCGACAAGGCCAAGGTGGTCAACGACGCGATCGGCGCGCTGCGCGTGAAGATCGGCCATTCCGAGTTCGGCAAGAAGGCCGGCCTGTTCGAAGACCGCTGGGCGCCGCTGTGGGTGATCGACTTCCCGATGTTCGAGCACGACGACGAGACCGGCCGCTGGAACGCCACGCACCACCCGTTCACCGCGCCGAAGGACGGCCACGAAGATATGCTCGAGACCAATCCGGGCGCCTGCATCTCCAAGGCCTACGACATGGTCCTGAACGGCTGGGAGCTGGGCGGCGGTTCGATCCGTATCCACCGCGAAGAAGTCCAGAGCAAGGTATTCCGCGCGCTGAAGATCGACGCTGAAGAAGCGCAGCTCAAGTTCGGCTTCCTGCTCGACGCGCTGCAATACGGCGCGCCGCCGCACGGTGGCCTGGCGTTCGGCCTGGACCGCATCGTCACGATGATGACTGGTTCCGATTCGATCCGCGACGTGATCGCGTTCCCGAAGACCCAGCGCGCGCAGTGCCTGTTGACCAACGCGCCGTCGGAAGTGGACGAGAAGCAGCTCAAGGAACTGCACATCCGCCTGCGCAACGCCGAGCCGAAAGTGGCACCGTAACAAAAAGACTGTCATTCCCGCGGAGGCGGGAATCCATGCTGAGGTTGCGCGGACGCGGCCTTCGCTTCTGGTGCAAAATCAGCATGGGTTCCTGCCTTCGCAGGAAGGACGAATTTGGCGCTAACTGGTAGCTTCAAATTGCACAAAATCCCCGAATCGGTCCTCGTCGTCATCCACACTTCTGAACTGGAGGTGCTGCTGATCGAACGCGCCGACAAGCCCGGATACTGGCAGTCGGTCACCGGCTCGCTCGACGCCGTGGACGAACCGCTGCTCGCCACCGCTACCCGCGAACTGTTCGAGGAAACCGGCATCGTCGCCGACGGCGCCACCATCGTCCTGCAGGACTGGCACCTCTCCAACATCTACGAAATCTACCCGGTCTGGCGCCATCGCTACGCCCCCGGCGTCACCCACAACACCGAGCACGTATTCAGCGTCTGCGTGCCGCGCGATGTCGCCGTCACCCTCAGCCCGCGCGAACACCTGAACCACGTCTGGCTGCCCTACATCGAAGCGGCCGACCGCTGCTTCTCGTCGTCGAACGCCGAAGCGATCCTGCAGCTGCCGCGGCATTTCCCGTGACGTGTCGTACCTGCGAAGGCAGGTACCCATACTGAGCACGCAGCACCAACCCGTCACATTCAGCATGGGTTCCTGCCTGCGCAGGAACGACAAGCGTTACCCCACCCCGCGCACGATAGGTGTGCTTGCCAAATGAACATCGGCGGATGCGGTTAGAATGTTCCCATGAAGATTCGTGTCGCCACCTACAACATCCACAAGGGCGTGTCGTCCATCGGCAGCAAGCCGCGGGTGCTCGCCCTGAAAAAGGCGATCGGCCAGTTCGAGGCCGACGTGGTGTTCCTGCAGGAGGTCCAGGGCCAGCACGACAAGTTTTCCACCAAGTTCGGCGAGGAGAGCACCGGCCATCGCCACTGGCCGAAGTCGGCCCAGCACGAATTTTTTGCCGGCGATTCGCACCATTCCGCCTACGGCATGAACGCGGTGTACGACCACGGCCACCACGGCAACGCGCTCCTGAGCTCCTTCCCGATCGGCGACACCCGCAACCACGACGTCTCCGACCACGCCTACGAGCAGCGCGGCATCCTGCACTGCGTGCTCAAGACCGACAAGGGCCCGGTGCACTGCTACGTGGTCCACCTCGGCCTGTTCGAGTCGGGCCGCGGACGCCAGGCCGAGGCGCTGATCGATTGCGTCAACGCCTCCGCGCCGAATGGGGAGCCGGTGATCATCGCCGGCGACTTCAACGACTGGCGCAACACGCTGAGCGCCAAGCTGCGCGACAAGCTCGGGGTGGTCGAAGTGTTCGACGAACTGGGCACCGGCTCCACCCTGGGCGGCCTGGTGCGCAACCTGGTCGGCGCCAAGCGCAAGGTCACGCCGGCGCGCACTTTCCCGGCCGCGCTGCCGTGGTTCCGCCTCGACCGCATCTACGTGCGCGGTTTCAAAGTTGACACGGCCGAAGTGTTGCATGGTACTTTGTGGGCGAAGCTGTCGGACCACGCTCCCATCGTGGCCACCCTCAAGCTGTCCTGAGGCTCGCGCAACCACTTAATCGCCTATGCGTTCGGTAAATTTTCTTGCACAAAACGACGTCACCCTGCTCGAAAGCGGCACCGCGCTTTTCCCGGCGCTGATCGCGGCGCTCGACGCCGCGCAGCAGGACATCCATTTCGAGACCTACATCTTCGCCGCCGACGACACCGCCGTCGCCGTCGAGGAGGCCTTGAAGCGCGCCGCCCGCCGCGGCGTCAAGGTGCGCGTGGTGACCGACTGGTTCGGCACCGGCAACCAGCGCGCCAAGCAGCTCGGCGTCTCGTTCGCCGAAGCGGGCGTGCGCTACCGCGTGTTCAATCCCTGGTTCAAGCGCGGCGTCACGCGCACCCACCGAAAAATCGCCGTGGTCGACCGCGAAGTCGCTTTCGTCGGCGGCATCAACGTCAACGACGACTGGCTGTGCGACTACGACCCGAACCAGCGCCTGCCGGCGCCGCGCTGGGACTTCGCGGTGCAGGTGCGCGGCCCGCTGGTGGCGCAGATCCATCGCGAGGCCCAGGCGCAGTGGGCGCGTGTAGGCCACCTCGGCCTGATCAAGCGGATCGACCTGTTCCGCGAACTGAAGCAAACGCCGCGCAGTGCCGGCGACGAACCGATGCAGGCCGGCTTCGTGGTGCGCGACAACCTGCGCAACCGCCGCACCATCCAGCGCGCCTACCTGCAGGCGATCGGCCGCGCCAAAACCAGCGTGCTGATGGCCAATCCGTATTTCGCGCCCGGCCGCAAGTTCCGCGAGGCGCTGGCGCAGGCCGCGCAGCGCGGCGTCAAGGTCACGCTGCTGATCGGCGTCGGAGAGTTCTGGCTGCAGGACATGGTCGCGCACTCGTTCTATCCCAAGCTGCTCGGCTGCGGCGTCACGGTGGTGGAGTACACGAGGACCCAGCTGCACGCCAAGGTCGCGGTGGTCGACGACGACTGGGCCACGGTCGGCTCGAGCAACTGCGACGGCCTGTCGCTGTTCCTCAACCAGGAAGCGAACGTGGTGGTGCGCGACGCGACGTTCGCGCGCAGCATGCGCGAGCACATCGAGCGCGGCATCGCCGACGGCGTGATGATCCAGTGCGACCACTTCACCCACGTCGGCCGCTTCAAGCGCGCCGGTTACGAAGTCGCCTATTTTTTCTACAAACTGATAATGCGAGTATTCGCGATTGGCTACGCCTGATGGACAACGTACGCATCGATAAATGGCTGTGGGCGGCGCGCTTCTTCAAGACGCGCTCGCTGGCGACGGACGCCGTCGACAATGGCAAGGTGAAGCTGGGCGGCGACCGCATCAAGCCGGCGCGCGCGGTGAAGATCGACGACGTGCTGACGATCGATAACGGCGCCGAGACGTGGGAGGTGACGGTGCTGGGCATCTCCGACAAGCGCGGCGCGGCGCCGGTGGCGCGCCTGCTGTACCAGGAGACCGAGGCGAGCGTGCAAAAGCGCGAGAACGAGGCCACGGCGCGCAAGCTGTACCGGGAGCCGGGCAGCATGATCAAGGGCCGGCCGACCAAGCGCGACCGGCGCGCGCTCGACAAGGCCAGCGAATAGGGGGGCTGGTCCTGCGGACCTGAGATGTACCGAGTTTGGTGGACATCCAAATAGGGGACAATACGTTCCATGGATACCAAACTCGTAAAATCATCTGAAAACCAGGTCTTTAGCCCGGAGTTCAAGCTCCAAGCGGTTGAACGTCTGAAGCAATGCGATAACGCCGCGGCGCTGGCGCGAGAGCTCGGCGTGCGTCGAAATCAGCTTTATAAATGGGCGAAGCGGGTCGACTTGGTCGGCCCGGACTTGGCGTTTCGACCGCCTGGGCGCCCGCCAGCTGGCGAGGAAGACGAGCTGACTCGGCTTCGCAAGGAGAATCTTCGCCTGGCACTGGAGCTCGAAATTCTAAAAAAAGCCGAGGCGTACTTCATGCGCCGATAGCGCTGAGGTACGCCTTCATTCGCGAGCATGCCGAGATGTATCCGGTCGGGCTGATGTGCCGCTTACTTGGCGTAAGCCGAAGCGGCTACCATGCCTCGCGCTGTCGCCCTATGAGCCCGCGCGATAGCGCGGACATTGCCTTGATTGCGAGGCTTCACGAGATCGACGCGGAACACCGGCGCGCTGCAGGCGTCATCAAGATGTGGCGGGTGCTACGCGCGGAAAAAAATCCATGCGGGCGAAATCGAGTGGCACGTCTACGACGTTGCGCCGGCATTCAGACGCTTCGAACCCAACGACTGCAAAGCAAACCCGCACCGCAACAAAAAGAACCGCCAGCCCCGAATCTGGTGAACCGGAAATTCAAGGTTGCCCTTCCAAACCGCGTGTGGGTGGGCGACATGACGCAAATCACCACACTGACGGGGATAAGCCATCTGTCGATATTCCTGGATTTGTCCACGCACGCTGTCATGGGCTGGGCGATGGGAACGAGCCAGACCGCCGCCCTGGCCGTGCAGACGATCGAAGCGGCCATGGAGCGATATCGCCCGCCGCCAGGGCTCGTTTGCCACACGGATCAGGGATCGCCTTACGGCTCGAAGAAGTTTCGCGACTACCTCGAGTCGAAGGGCGCAATTGCGAGCATGAGCCGCAAAGGGAACTGTCACGATAACGCGGTTGCGGAGAGCTTCTTCTCGAACCTGAAGAACGAGTTGACGCATCACTTCGTGTATGAAGATCACGCTGCCGCGGTTGCCGCCGTCAAAGATCATATTGAGGTGTACTACAATACAATCCGACTTCATCAATCGCTCGGCTACAAAACGCCGGCGCAGGTCCAGGCGCAGCACATGTGTTGCTAATTAACCTGTCCACCAAACCGGTGCATCTCAGACCTGACCCCATCTTCAGACGTAAAGGCAACATGGGGTCAGGTCCGCGGGACCAGACCCCCAACCCAGTCCGTTGCGGCATATCAATATAGAACGCGAACTCTAAAGTTCCCGTTTGACATTTCCTCCCGAGTGGATAATAGTACGAGCGTTCGGATTTTTTTCGCGCGTCGGCGCGCTTCTGCTCAACCAATCGGGTAACCCCATCAACACTTCCGCCAAATTCATGCGCAAGGGCGAACTGACCCGTGCCGCCATCCTCGACGTCGCGCTCGAGTTGGCAAGCCGCGACGGCCTCGAAGGGCTGACCATCGGCCTGCTCGCCGACAAAATGAACATGAGCAAATCCGGCGTGTTCGCCCATTTCGGCTCGCGCGAGGATTTGCAGATCGAAGTACTCAAGCTGTACCACAGCCGCTTCGAGCAGGAAGTGTTCTTCCCCAGCGTGCAGGAAGCGCGCGGCATCACGCGCCTCAAGGCCATGTTCGCGCGCTGGATCAAGCGCGTCAGCGTCGAAATCGCCTCCGGCTGCATCTACATCAGCGGCGCCGTCGAATACGACGACCGCCCCGGCCCGATCCGCGAGGAGCTCGTCGCTATGGTTCGCGCCTGGCAGGGCGCGCTGCTGCGCTGCGTGCAGCAGGCGATCGAATGCGGCGACCTGAAACCGGACACCGACGCCGAACAGCTGGTCTACGAAATGTATGGCCTGATCCTCGCGCTGCACCACGACGCGCGCTTCCTGCGCATGCCTGGCAGCGTGGAGCGCGCCAAGGCCGGCTTCGACCGGCTGATCCAGAATTACCAGAATCCTCAAAAGCACCAGGGCTGATCGCCGCCCTCTATTCAATACCTCGTCAGGAGAATCATCATGGGTCAATACGTCGCGCCAATCCGGGACATGCAGTTCTTGCTGCACGAAGTCTTCAACGTCACCGAAGAACTGAAGGCGATGCCGAAGTTCGAAGACGTCGACGCCGACATCATCAACCAGGTGCTGGAAGAGGGCGCCAGGTTCACCCAGGAAGTGCTGTTCCCGCTGAACCACTCGGGCGACCGCGAAGGCTGCCACTACGATAAAGAGACCAAATCGGTCACCACGCCGAAGGGTTTCAAGGACGCCTACAAGAAGTACGTCGAGGGCGGCTGGGCCGCGCTGGCGTGCGACCCTGAATACGGCGGCCAGGGCCTGCCGATCGTGCTGAACAACTCCTTCTACGAGATGCTCAATTCGTCCAACCAGGCCTGGTCGATGTATCCGGGCCTGTCGCACGGCGCCTACGAGTGCCTGAAGGAGCACGGCACCGACGAACAGAAAAAGCTGTACCTGCCGAAGCTCGTCTCGGGCGAATGGACCGGCACCATGTGCCTGACCGAAGCCCACTGCGGCACCGACCTTGGCATGCTGCGCTCGAAAGCGCTGCCGCAGGCCGACGGCTCGTGGCTGATCACCGGCTCGAAGATCTTCATCTCGGCCGGCGAGCACGATATGTCCGAGAACATCGTCCACCTGGTGCTGGCCCGCGTGCCGGACGCGCCGGAAGGCTCGAAAGGAATCTCGCTGTTCATCGTGCCGAAGTTCCTGCCCAACGCCGACGGCAGCGTCGGCGCGCGCAACCCGATCACCTGCGGCGCCATCGAAGAGAAGATGGGCATCCACGGCAATTCGACCTGCCAGATGAACCTCGACGGCTCGCGCGGCTGGATCATCGGCGAGCCTAACAAGGGCCTGCAGGCGATGTTCGTCTTCATGAACGCGGCCCGCCTCGGCGTCGGCATGCAGTCGCTCGGCCTGACCGAAGTGGCGTACCAGAACGCACTGGTGTACGCGAAAGACCGCATCCAGATGCGCAGCCTGTCCGGCCCGAAGGCGCCGGACAAGCCGGCCGACCCGATCATCGTGCACCCGGACGTGCGCCGCATGCTGCTGACCGCGAAAGCCTACGCCGAAGGCGGCCGCGCCTTCTCGTCGTATGTCGCGCTGCAGATCGACCGCGAACTGAATCACCCTGACGCCGACGTGCGCAAGGAAGCGGCAGACGAAGTCGCGCTGCTCACGCCAATCATCAAGGCCTTCATCACCGACAACGGCTGGATCGCGACCTCCGAAGCGATGCAGGTCTACGGCGGCCACGGCTACATCGCCGAGTGGGGCATGGAGCAGTATGTGCGCGACGCCCGCATCAACATGATCTACGAAGGCACCAACACCGTGCAGTCGCTCGACCTCCTGGGCCGCAAGATCCTGATGGACAACGGCGCCAAGCTGCGCAAGTTCGGCGAGAAGATCAAGGCCTTCGTCGAAGAGAACGGCACCGACGAGGCGCTGTCCGAATTCGTCACGCCGCTGGGCGACCTGGGCGACAAGGTCACCAAGCTGACCATGGAAATCGGCATGAAGGCGTTCCAGAATCCGGACGAAGTGGGCGCGGCCGCCGTGCCTTACCTGCGCGTGGTCGGCCACATGGTCTACAGCTACTTCTTCGCGCAGATGGCGAAGATCGCGCTGGCCAAGGAAGACTCGGGCGACAACTTCTACAAGGCCAAGCTGGCCACCGCGCGCTTCTACTTTGCGCGCCTGTACCCCGAGACCGCGATGCTGATCCGCCAGGCCCGTTCCGGCTCGGCCAACCTGCTGGCGCTGGACGCCGACCTGTTCTAAGAATAACGAGAGAGAGACCAACATGACCAATTTCATCGTCAAGAAAGTCGCCGTGCTGGGCGCCGGCGTGATGGGCGCGCAGATCGCCGCCCACTGCGTCAACGCCAAGGTGCCGGTGGTGCTGTTCGATTTGCCCGCAAAGGAAGGACCGAAGAACGGCATCGTCCTGCGCGCCATCGAGAACCTGAAAAAACTCAGCCCCGCGCCGCTCGGCCACAAGGACGACGCCGGCCTGATCGAAGTCGCCAACTACGAGGACAACCTAGAAGTGCTGGCTGGCTGCGACCTGATCATCGAAGCCATCGCCGAGCGCATGGACTGGAAGCACGACCTGTACAAGAAGGTCGCGCCGCACATCGCGCCGAACGCGATCTTCGCTTCGAACACCTCGGGCCTGTCGATCACCGCGCTGGCCGAAGGTTTCGACGAAGGCCTCAAGGCGCGCTTCTGCGGCGTCCACTTCTTCAACCCGCCGCGCTACATGCACCTGGTCGAGATCATCCCGACCGCGTCCACCAGCCCGGCCATCGTCGACCAGCTCGAAGGCTTCCTGACCACCACCTTGGGCAAGGGCGTCGTGCGCGCCAAGGACACGCCTAACTTCATCGCCAACCGCGTCGGCATCTTCGGCATGCTGGCCACCATCCATGAAGCCGAGAAGTTCGGCCTGTCGGTGGACGTGGTCGACGACCTGACCGGCGCCAAACTCGGTCGCGCAAAGTCGGGCACCTTCCGCACCGCCGACGTAGTGGGCCTGGACACCATGGGCCACGTGATCAAGACCATGCAGGACAACCTGGCGGACGATCCTTTCTCCGCTCTCTACAAGACGCCCGACGTGCTGGCCACGCTGGTGTCGAAGGGCGCGCTGGGTCAGAAGGCCGGCGCCGGTTTCTATAAAAAGGTCGGCAAGGACATCCAGCGCCTCGACTTCGCCACCGGCGAATACGTCGCCGGCGGCGGCAAGGCTGCCGACATCATCGCCCGCATCCTGAAAGAAAAGGATCCGGTCAAGAAATTCAAGGCGCTGCGCGAATCGACCAACCCGCAAGGCCAGTTCCTGTGGGCGATCTTCCGCGACGTGTTCCACTACATCGCGATTCACCTCGACTCGATCGCCGACAACGCGCGCGACATCGACTTCGCGATGCGCTGGGGCTTCGGCTGGAACGTCGGCCCGTTCGAAACGTGGCAGGCCGCCGGCTGGCAGCAGATCGCCACCTGGATCAGCGAAGACATCGCCGCCGGCAAGGCGCTGACCACCGCACCGCTGCCGGCCTGGGTCACCAGCGGCCCTGTCGCCGAGCAGGGCGTGCACACGCCTGAAGGCTCGTACTCCGCGTCGAAAAACGCCTACGTGCCGCGCTCCGAACTGGCCGTCTACAAGCGCCAGGCCTTCCGCGCGCCTGTGTTCGGCGCCGGCGCCATCGACGGCAAGACCGCCGGCACCACCTTCCACGAAGACGACTCCGTGCGCATCTGGCATATGGACGACGAAGTGCTGGTCATCTCGCTCAAGACCAAGATGCACGTGATCGGCGAAGGCGTGATCAACGGCCTGAAGATGGCCCAGGCCGAAGCCGAGAAGAACTTCAAGGGCCTGGTGATCTGGAATACCGACGCGGCCGAAGGCGGCGCGTTCTCGGCCGGCGCCGACCTGCAGTCCGCGCTGCCGCTGTTCATGCAAGGCGGCGCCAAGGCGATGGAGCCGGGCATCAAGCTGCTGCAGAACACCTTCATGTCGATGAAGTATTCGAGCGTGCCGGTGGTTGCCGCGGTCGCTGGCCTGGCGCTCGGCGGCGGCTGCGAAATGGCGCTGCACGCATCGAAGCGTGTGGCCTCGATCGAGTCTTACATCGGCCTGGTCGAAGTCGGCGTGGGCCTGATCCCGGCCGGCGGCGGTTTGAAGGAAGCGGCGATCCGCGCCTCCAATGAAGCCAAGGGCAGCGACATCCTGCACTTCCTCAAGACCGGCTTCACCAATGCCGCGATGGCCAATGTGTCCAAGTCCGCGCTGGAAGCGAAGGCGATGGGCTACCTGAAGGAAGACGACGTCATCGTGTTCAACGCCTACGAGCTGCTGCACGTGGCGAAGGTCGAAGCGCGCGCCATGTTCGACGCTGGCTACCGCCCGCCGCTGCAAAAGCCGATTACCGTCACCGGCCGCTACGGCTGGGCCACGATCCGCGCGCAGCTGGTCAACATGCGTGACGGCGGCTTCATCTCCGCCCACGACTTCAAGCTGGCCGACATGATCGCCGAAATCGTCACCGGCGGCGACATCGACCAGGGCAGCGTGGTGAGCGAGCAGTGGCTGATGGACATGGAGTGCAAGGCATTCCTCGAGCTGCTGAATAATCCGAAATCGCAGGAACGGATCATGGGCATGATGCAGACCGGTAAGCCGGTGCGCAACTGATCGAACGAGAGAGAACACTATGAGCAAACAACTTCAAGACGCCTACATCGTCTCCGCCACCCGCACTCCGATCGGCAAGGCGCCGCGCGGCATGTTCAAGACCACCCGTCCGGACGACCTGCTGGTGCGCGTGATCCAGTCGGCCATGGCGCAGGCGCCTGGCCTCGACCCGAACCTGATCAACGACGCCATCATCGGTTGCTCGTTCCCTGAAGCGGAGCAGGGCTTCAACATCGCCCGCATGTCGGTGCTGCTGGCCGGCCTGCCGAAGACCGTCGGCGGCGTCACCGTCAACCGCTACTGCGCATCGGGCATCACCGCGATTGCGATGGCGGCCGACCGCATCCGCGTCGGCGAAGCTGACGTGATGATCGCCGGCGGCGTCGAATCGATGTCGATGGTCCCGATGATGGGCCACCACCCATCGATGAACATGAACATGTTCACCGACGAGAACATCGGCATGGCCTACGGCATGGGCCTGACCGCGGAGAAGGTCGCGACCCAGTGGAAGGTCTCGCGCGAGCAGCAGGACGCGTTCTCCGTCGAGTCGCACCGCCGCGCCATCGCCGCGCAGCAGGCCGGCTTCTTCAAGGACGAGACCACGCCGGTCGAGATCATCACGCGCACGCCGAACCTGGCTACCGGCCAGGTCGACGTCAAGACCCGCACGGTCGACACCGACGAAGGCGCTCGCGCCGATTCCACGATGGAGTCGCTGGCCAAACTGAAGCCGGTGTTCGCCGCCAAGGGCTCGGTCACCGCGGCCAACAGCTCGCAGATGTCGGACGGCGCCGGCGCGCTGCTGATCGTCAGCGAAAAGATCCTGCGCGAGCACAACCTCACCCCGCTGGCGAAGTTCTCGTCGTTCGCGGTCAAGGGCGTGCCGCCGGAGATCATGGGCATCGGCCCGAAGGTCGCGATTCCAGCGGCGTGTGCCGCGGCCGGCATCACCCAGGACCAGCTGGACTGGATCGAGCTGAACGAAGCCTTTGCCGCGCAGGCGCTGGCGGTGATGGGCGACCTGAACCTCGACCCGGCCAAGGTCAACCCGATGGGCGGCGCGATTGCGCTCGGCCACCCGCTGGGCGCGACCGGCGCCATCCGTGCCGCGACCGTGATCCACGCACTGCGCCGAAACAACCTGAAGTACGGCATGGTGACGATGTGCGTCGGCACCGGCATGGGCGCCGCCGGCATCTTCGAACGCGTGTAAGTTCTGCTGCTCATACAACTAAAAACGCCGCGGAATCTCCGCGGCGTTTTTTTTTCGTCGATCGTCAAACACTGTATGTTTTCATCGTTGCCGGCACAGGCTTCGGTGAACGTGCGCGCGAATTTTTACTCGCACACGCGTGCACGCCGGCGTCTGAATCCAGCTCAGATGAAAGCGCACTGATTGCGCCCGAAACCACTGCCGTATGACCTCACGGAATTTAAATAGCGAAAAAATCCCCTCCTAGTCTTTCATTGCGCGGGTTGGAACATTGATCAATCACACACGCAATCAAAGACTGTCCCCTGCGGCTTGGAGGATGCAGGCGCGTCCCGCTTCACCAATCGACCATACCTTCCCGTCTCTTCGCATGTTGCGGCGCATGCATCGAGACGGCTTTGATAAGAGGGCGCTTTAAAAACGAAGGGGGATAAGAAAAACATTGCGACTATCACCGCCAGAAGAAACATCAAAATTCCGTTTCGCCAATCGAATTTCATTTCATCTCCTTGGACACTCTCAAATACGCTGCTCCTATCAGGGACTTCGGCACGCAATGCTGCGGAGCACCGCCACAGCGCGTAGAGTCATAATACCGCTTGTACCAGAGCCAACTCTCGCGACGCCGGGGCCCCATTTTCGTCTACTTCAAACCACAATGGGGTCAGGTCCGCAGGACCAGACCCCTTATTCATCGTGCGTCTGGCTGCAGCCAAAGAGACTAGAATGAAGGGGTAACCACGGCCACCAGATGTCCCACTTTTCAGCGCCCCCGTCCGGCGTCGGATCTTTATCCAGGCGGCGCGGGGGCGCGTTGTCATGAACAGCGTCGAGTCCGTCGCTGCCCCGGTTGCCGAGCTGCACGATGAACCGGCGGTGCTGCTGGTCAACGACGACCCCGGCGCACTGTTCGCCCTGCGCGCCGTCCTCTCCGACCTCGACGCCACCATCGTCACCGCCACCTCCGGCGAACAAGCGCTGCTGCGCCTGCTCAAACAGGAATTCAGCCTGATCATCATGGACGTCAAGATGGCCGGCCTCGACGGCTTCGAGACCGCCCGCCTGGTGCGCTCGCGCCCCCGTTCGCGCGACACCCCGATCATTTTCCTCACCTCGCACCGCGCCACCGACATCGACCGTTCCAAGGGCTTCGAGCTGGGCGCCGCCGATTACCTGTTCATGCCGGTGGCCCCCGAAGTGCTCAAGGCCAAGGTGCAGGTCTTCCTCGACAACGCCCAGACCGGCAGGCTGCACCGCCAGTCCGATGTCGCCCGCAACTCCCTGAGCGACGCTCTCGAGCGCGAACTCGGCCATGTCACCAGCCTGAACGATGCGCTGCGCTCGGATGCCTCGGCGCGCCAGCACGCCGATTCGCTGGCCCAGGCCGCCGAAACCGAACGCCTGATCGTCGAGCATGCCGGCGAGTACGTCGCGCTGCTCGACAGCGTCGGCACCTGGCTGTACGCGAGCCCCAGCTACCAGGCGCTGTTCGGCGCCGCGATCCAGCTCGGCACCAGCTTTCTCGACCTGGTCCATCCCGACGACCGCGACCGCGTCCAGAGCGCCATCTCCGGCGCCGGCAAGAACGAAGCGACCGCGCGCCTGCAGTTCCGCCTGCTCGGCCCGACCGAGCGCTATTTCGACGCCGACACCAACCCGATCCGCGACCCGTCCGGCACGGTGCTGCAGGTGGTGATCGTGTCGCGCGACGTGACCGAGCGCAAGGAGATGGAGGCCTACGTCCTGCAGCAATCGTTCCACGACGGCCTCACCGGCCTGCCCAACCGCCTGCTGCTGCTCGACCGCCTGAGCCAGGCCACCGCCCACCGCGAACGCCTGCATGCCCAGGTTGGCGTGCTGTTCATCGACCTCGACCACTTCAAGGAAATCAACGACACGCTTGGCCACGCCGCCGGCGACCGCGTGCTGCAGGACGTCGCCGAGCGCCTGATCGGCTGCGTGCGCGACGGCGATACCGTGGCGCGCATGGGCGGCGACGAGTTCGTCGTCATGCTGGTCGGCCTGCACCAGCTCGAAGATGCCGCGCTGGTGGCCGAAAAAGTCATCGTCGCCGTCTCGGCCGCCTGCCAGATCGAAGGCAGCGAGCTGCACGTCACCCCCAGCATCGGCATCGCCATCTTCCCCGAGGATGGCGACAATCCCGATACACTTTTACGCAACGCCGACATCGCGATGTATCACGCCAAGCGCGACGGCGGCGCGCGCTATTCCTTCTTCGCCCCGCAGATGCAGGAAACGGCGGCGCGCCGGCTGGCGCTGGGCAGCGCCTTGCAGCGCGCCATCGGCGCCGGTGAATTCGTCATGCACTACCAGCCCAAGATCGACACCCGCAGCGGGGCCATCTGCGGCTTCGAGGCGCTGATCCGCTGGCCGCAGGCCGACAACGCCCCCTGGATATCTCCCAGCATCTTCATCCCGGTCGCCGAGGAAACCGGGCGCATCGACCCGATCGGCGCCTGGGCCATCGGCCAGGTCGCCGCCGAGCTGCAGCGCTGGCACGAGCAGGGCATCGACAACGTGCCGATCGCCGTCAACGTCTCGGCCCTGCAGTTCCGCCGCGAAAACGTCGCCAGCAGCCTGGCGCTGGCGGTGCAGGCGGCCGGCATCCTGCCTTCGATGCTCGAGGTCGAGCTGACCGAATCGGGCCTCATGTCCAATCCCGACCAGGCCATCGCCATCCTGCACCAGATCCACGACCAGGGCATGACGATCGCCATCGACGACTTCGGCACCGGCTACTCCTCGCTCGCCTACCTCAAGCGCTTCCCGATCGACAAGCTCAAGATCGACGCGTCCTTCGTGCGAGACATCGCCACCGACCCCAACGACGCCGCCATCGTGCTGGCGGTCATCACGCTGGCGCATGTGCTCAACCTCACCGTGATCGCCGAAGGCGTGGAAACGCCGGCCCAGATGGAGTTCCTGATCTCGCACGGCTGCGAC